>CAJTVD010000010.1 GCA_910579495.1 uncultured Lachnospiraceae bacterium | reverse complement strand
GGAATTCTTTTTATTGCCGCCACGCATGCCGTTAGGTTGCACTGTCCCGGTTTGAGGGTCAAGGTGTCCGATACATTTGCGCTTTGACTTGGGCTTTTTTGTTTTCTTATCCCAAAAAGAAATGTTTTCATACACGTATGTAGTACCATTTTTGCTTTTCAAATATACCAGAGATGCCACGCCGATTCCTCCAGACATATGTATAATCACTAAATATAATTATATCAATTATACATATGAATGTAAAGGAAAACAAGCCAAAAACATTGATTTTATAAGGATTCCATAGGTAAGTCAGGTGACCTATGTATAACAAATTCGGGAGATTAGGTTGTATCTGTTGGCTGTGGGTCTATGGCGAGTCATGTAATATATTCGGAATCCACTCCGTGCTGGAGATTATATGTCGGCTTTAACTGTCCATTTCCCATGGCATCCTCTTTCATCCTCATAAAAGTGGCATCGTGGTCTGTCTTGGAATAACTGTTGTGTCCGCCACAGATATGTATTTGATGGTTATATTCTTTGAATCGGGACAGATAATCTCCGAGGGTTTCAATGACTGTTCGCACTGCGCCACAAAATCAGCAAGTTTTACCAGAAGCTTTGTCTGGTTTTTGGTTACGGCCTTCTTCCAGACAAAAGTGTATTTGTTTGCGGCTGCTTCGATTTTTGTGCCGTCAATGAAAACGGTTTCGCCTGAAATTTCTCCCAAGCCCAAAAGTGCATTGGACATTTCAGCAAGAATGCGCTTGTCGCATGGTCCGGCACGGATGCGCCTTCCAGAAGAAACATAAAATTAATATCCCTTTTACAGTTTAACTCCATGGAACGGGAAGAATAATCCCCATTCATGTAAGGGTAAAACACAATCTTAAGAAGTGTTCTTGGGGATACTGAATTTATTCTTTTATAAGTAGAATATAAGTCAGCCAAATCCATTGCCTCCACAAACTGACTGAGTAACTGCACAGAATCATCTTCCGGAATAATTGTTTCAATATTTAGCGGAAGTTTTAATTGATATCCGCTTTGGTTTAGGCTATAATTTTTCTGTAAGTTAATGTGTTTGGCTATACATTAATTTTACACCAACTGCCGGATACTTTCGAGGTCTGGCAGTTATCTTTTGCATGGAAAAGGAGCTGCGCACTAATTACTTAGTGCGTCAACCCCATATTTTATCTTTTATATTATTGGCGGAAATGGGACATATATCAGTTAATAAAGGGGATTATAGAAATTCTTTTGACTTTGAATAAAGTACCGTTTTTAGGTGCCACATGGTTTTTAGCTTCCTTGTTTTGGGTTAGTGTTCTAACAAAAGCAGTTTCTGTATTTCTCAGAAAAAGCAGGTACTGCGATTTGGCTTTAGTGCTGATTTCTTTTAATTTATGTATTTTCGGGTAACATTGCCTTACAGGCAAAGCAGGACATTGATTTGTAGCCTTTTTTATGTGGCAGGTTACATTTGCGAAAAATATATACATAAAAGAATGGTTTCTGGAAAGCGACCGATATTAGCTGGAGTATCTATATCCTTTTATCTTTTTATTGCGAATGTTAATGATTGTAATATGGGCGATAATATATATAGATATAAGGGATTGTTTATTTTTGGTGCGTTGCTTGCAACATATTTTTCATTATATGTTTCAAAAATGTTAGACGGAAAAAAGGATACTTATTTTGTAAAAATACTTATTTATTTAGGTAAAAATTCTTTTGATATTGTGATTTGGCATTTTCTCGCATTCAAAGTAGCTATCATAATTCAAATAATCTTTCTTGATGCTGGCATAAAAGAAATTGTAGATTTTCCCACCTATTATACTAGCAATGGATGGTGGCTTGTCTATTTGGTAACAGGGTTATTGGGTTCTTTAATGTGGAAGTATGTTTTGGAGCATAACTTTGTTACAAAAATTTTGCGAAAATTTTATCTTATCAGATAATGTTTAGTTATTATTCAAGGGTGAGGAATGTGCATATACTGCGCATTCCGTGAAAACATGGTTCAGGTATGAGGGGAAATCTTTGTGTAGCAAAACTTGGAATCTCCAAATGGTTGCTATGAATAGTAACTATATTTATGTGTACTTTGGGATTTCCTTAAGTTTTTCATTAATTATTTGGCAAAGATGTGCATTGGTATATACGATAAAAAAAATATAAATTTACGAAAAATCTAATGCTGTTTTATTTTAAGATTGCGTATGATTTGAAGGCGTGCTATAGTATAATAAAGTACAGAAATTAGGAGCTATACTATGTCGGACGATAAGGATAAAATATGGGACAGGACGTTTAAAACCCTTTTCTAGGAAACGCCCAATTTGTTTTTGCCGTTAGATAGAGGGAGTGTTCCATGTAGCATATAAGAAAGAGGATATTGTGCCGTTAGACCATTCCCTATATAATGTGGATGGCGGCCTGGTGCGTTTTTGGCCAAAGGTGTTACCTACCATTTTGAATGTCAGTATACGAATGATGGGACGATGGCATTTAGGATGTGGGAATATGATGTTAAATTAGCGGTTAGGGATCATAAACTCAATGAAGGGAGGATGGAATTTGATTTCCCGAGGTCGTGTGTCATTTATGTAGCAAGAAATGGTAATTACCCGAAGGATGGCTTGGTATTAAAAATCAATTTCCAGGACGGGCAGAGTATTATATACAAAGTCCCGTCCATACGCCTGCAGGATTATGGGCTTGATGAGATTAACCATAAAAAATTGTGGCTGTTCTACCCGTTTATGGCATTACAGTTTGTGGCAGACATGAAAGGCAAAAAGCATTTGCCAGAACAGGAAGTTTTAGGGAATTACGAAAAAATGATAAGCTGTATTGAGGATGCATACAATAATAATCAGATAATCATTGACGAAAACGCAACGTTATTTTAGAAGCAATCCAGAAAACAAACCGGTATGCAATGAAAGATTACCAGGTGGTTATGGAGGGAGTGGAAAGCATGGTTAAGACAAATAGCAAGAGAGGCCGCCCAAACGGCAGGACTCTCAATGTTGATGGAAATGAAAACAGAGGGAATGCCCAAACAGGCAATCATCAGAATAGCAAAAAGACAAAATATTTCAGAGGATGAAGTAAATAAGATTTTTGACAGTCAGTAAACAAGGCAGCCTTGTTGGCATTACTTTATTTAATCAAAAATATAATGATAGCCAACGGTAAAAATTTTTTATCGTTGGCTGCGTTGATTTTTGCTACATGTAAACGCAGGATTACCTTGCAAATCTTGGCGGCATATGCAAAAAAAACTAGCCCGCTCCGCTTGAATCCCTGCACCAGGGAGCGGATTATGAAAAAGCATTCAAAGGGCCTGGTGCCGGGGATTAAAACGGATCTGCTAACGCTTTTCATAGAGTGGATTAACGGGACCATTGGCCACATCATGCCCATTAGCCATTGTGGCCATTCAAAAAAGACTGGAGGAATCGTCTATGGGGATATACCTAAATCCAGGAAATGACAGCTTCTGGGAAGCAGTCGGTTCCCAAATTTACGTGGATAAAACCGGTTTGATAGCATGTACCAATGAGCTGATCAATACAGAGCAAAAATATGCCTGTGTCAGCAGGCCAAGGCGTTTTGGAAAATCAATGGCGCTGAAAATGCTTGCGGCTTATTATAGCTGCGGCTGTGATTCCAGGGAACTTTTTGCAGGACGCAAGATAGAAAAGGAAAAATCATTTGCAAAATACCTGAACAAGTATGATGTGATTTTATTGAACATGCAGCAGTTTTTGATAGAATCAAAAAATCAGGAGATAACAGAATACTTAGAGCAGGAAGTACTTGAGGAACTTCGGGAGGAATATGGGGAATACCTGGCAAAGCAGGGCATAGGGCTTGCCGCCGCTTTACGTAAAATTTATATTAAAACAAAGAAGAAGTTTATTTTTCTAATTGATGAGTGGGACTGTGTGATGCGGGAGCGCCAGGAAATGGAAACAATGCAAAGACAGTATCTTGATTTCCTGCGTAATCTGTTAAAAGACCAGGTTTATGTGGCGTTAGCCTACATGACAGGTATCCTGCCTGTAAAAAAGTACGGGCAGCATTCTGCACTAAATATGTTCTGGGAATATTCCATGACAAACCAATACATTTTTGAGGAGTATACTGGTTTTACCGAAGATGAGGTGAAAGAATTATGCCAGCGTTTTGGAATGGATTTTGGCAAAACCAGTGCCTGGTATGATGGGTATATGTTCAGAAAATTCCGGCATGTCTATAACCCCAGGTCTGTTGTTGCAGCTATGAGTTTTCGGGACTTTTCAAGTTATTGGACGTCTACAGAAACCTATGATGCATTGAAGATTTATATGGATATGAATTTTGACGGGCTCCGTTCTGGGATTGTACAAATGCTTGGCGGCGTTGGTGTGAGGGTGAATACCTTAAGCTTTCAGAATGATATGCATAGCTTCCGGACAAAAGATGATGTGTTTACACTGTTGATCCATCTGGGATATCTTGCCTACGATTTAAAGAAAGAAGAAGCCTTTATTCCTAATAAGGAAATTGTAAGGGAATTTGAAAATGCTATGAGTACAGGGGGATGGGAAGAGGTTATGAGTGTCCTGGAAGCATCGGAAAAGCTTCTTTTGGATACGCTGGCATGTAATGGCGAACAGGTTGCCAGAGGGCTGGACGTGGCTCATAGGGAAGCAGCGTCTATACTGGCATATAATGATGAGAACGCCTTAAGCTGTGCCATTGGCCTTGCGTATTATAGTGCCAGGAAAGATTATCGGATTGTCAGGGAGCTTCCCACGGGACATGGGTTTGCGGACGTGGTATTTCTGCCGCTCCCGCATACAGGAAAACCTGCCCTTGTAGTGGAACTGAAGTATGGCCAATCTGCCAAGGCAGCGATACAACAGATAAAGGACAGGCGATATCCCCAGGTGCTTGAAGGCTATGTGGGTGAAATTCTGCTTGTGGGGATAAACTACGATAAGAACAAGGCAGGCAAGCCCCATAGCTGTGTGATAGAAAAGCTGGAAATGCATCCCACGGAGGGCTGATGATAAAGGGCAGATTTATTTGCCGGTAGCTATTATATAACATAGACATCACACCCCATGATACAGAGAGGATACAATGGACAAAGTAAAAGGAAGCCTGGAGGCTTTAAATGCTATGCAGCTGACAGCGGGCATGGAAGGGCTGGATGCTGAGAGCAAGACGTTGTTGCACAGCAAAGAGGTGCTGGCGGTAATCCTCCAGGGAACAGTGGAAGAATATGAGGGTTATAGCCGAAAGGAAATTATGGAATTCATAGAAGCAGATTCCATCACTGGGGCGAAGGAAGTGTCCGCGGGGAGGACAAACGCGCAGATCCAGGGCGATAGTGCGGAGTTTGTGCAGCTTGGGGAGAAGACATCCAATTTTGATGTGGCATTCAGGGCCAGGAACCCGCGCCTTTCAGGAGTTGGCGTGGTAGTGAACCTGCATATAGACGTGGAGCCACAGAAGACATACAGGCCTGGCTACCCAATAGAGAAGCGGGGGATATATTACTTGGCAAGGAGCCTGTCCTCACAACTGTCGCTGGCAACGGACACAGTAGATTACGGAAGGCTGGAGAAATGTTACAGCATCTGGATATGCAGGGATGATATTCCTAAGAAGGAACGCTACAGCATATCATTTTATGGGATGTGCAATACAAAGAATATTGGGGGCTGCGCCAGCGAGAGGGGGAATTATGACCTGCTGAACCTGGTGGTAGTCAAGCTTGGCGGAAAGACATATGAAGGTGGGGAAGGGGACGAGGGGTACAGCCTGTTGCGTTTTTTGAATGCTGTCATGTATCCCCACAGGGAAGATTTCATGGAAACCATCTCAGAATACATCGACTTTTCAGTCAATGAGGAATTATGGAGGGAGGCGGAGAATATGAGTGGCTTAGGGCAAAGCGTACTGGAGGAAGGAATTGAGCAGGGAATTGAAAAGGGAATCGAACAAAGGAATGAGGAGCTGATCATGAAAAAGCATTCCAAAGGCTTGTCGCCGGAAAGCATAGCGGATTTGCTGGAGCTTTCCATAGAAAAGGTCAGGGAGACCATTCTGAAAAAGACTGGAGAATAAAAGCCTTTTTTTGATTTGGCCTGTTAATGTAGCAATGGATTGGTATTCTTTCAAACACATAAAAGGAGAAAACAATGAAATACCCCCAATTTTTACCCCCAACCGGTACAATAGGCTTTGTAGCCCCATCCTTTGGCTGCAACATTGAGCCATACCGTACCGCCTTTGAAAACGCCCTGTCCAGATGGCAGGCCCAGGGCTATGGCATTGATTTAGGCCCTAACTGCTATGCTGGCTGTGGCATTGGCATCAGCAATACCCCCGAAGCCTGCGGCCGGGAGCTTACGGAATATTATACCAGCGGCCGGAACCACTGCCTGATTTCCTGTGGCGGCGGGGAGCTGATGTGCGAAATTTTGGAGCATGTAGATTTTGAAGCGATAAGGAATGCGCCCCCTAAGTGGTATATGGGCTATTCGGACAACACCAATATGACCTTTCTCCTTGCCACCCTTTGTGACACGGCATCAGTTTACGGGCCATGTGCCGCTGCCTTTGGCATGGAGCCGCCCCACCCGTCCCTTGGGGATGCCATGGCGTTGCTGGAGGGGAAGAAAAGTACCATAAACAGCTATGGGAAATGGGAAAAGGAAAGCCTGAAAAATGAAGAGAACCCTTTAACGCCCTATCACTGTACAGAAGATTTGAATCTGAAAATTTTCCTACCAGGGAAGGATGCCATGGAAGAGGGGAGCGGCGCCTGGATGGAAGGCAGGCTTCTTGGCGGCTGTATGGATTGCCTGGTGAACCTGTTAGGGACCCGGTTTGACAGGGTAGGGGAATTTGTAGAAAAGTACAAAGAGGATGGTTTTATCTGGTTCCTGGAAGCCTGTGACCTGAACGTATTTGCGATCCGGAGGGCTATGTGGCAGATGGAACAGGCAGGCTGGTTCCGTTATGTGAAAGGGTTTTTCTTTGGGCGCCCCCTGTGCCATGGGCAGGAGATGATGGGCCTTGACCAGTACAGTGCGGTCCTTCCCGTCATCTCCCGGCACAAGGTCCCGGTGGTCATGGACGGGGACCTGGGGCATCTGCCACCTATGATGCCCCTTGTTACAGGCAGCATGGCGAGGATAAAGGCGGAAGGCGGAAAATTGGAGATAGCCATGGATTTCAGGTAAGCGGGGGCAGGGCAAAACAGCATCCTATGCGGGAAGGCAGCCTTAGGGGCGGAAATTTGACCCCGCACCTGTATATCAGCCAAATTATATAAAGTTTTTACCAAAACTACGATGGCCGGACGAAATTTGCGCGATAAATGACAGTTGAAGTGGCGTATCATGTTCTTTATAATAGATTCATAGCAATATTTGTGAAAAATGGAGGGAATATGATGGAGCAGTTAGAATTAACGGCAATAAAAGACCCGGAAAAAGTATATAAGATTTTGGGAGAACTGATACATATGGACAGAGAATTTCAGATTATGATCACGGTGCCATCCGGGACCGGCTCTTCCCTGGAGGAGGAGAAGGCTGTGGCTGGCAAAAAACCGTCCTATAATCTGGAAAGAGATGTGACGGATATGATTCATGAAATCGGCGTCCCTGCCCATATCAAAGGATACCAGTATCTGAGGGAAGCGATCATGATGTCCGTGGAAGATCCGGAAATGCTTGGCTCCATCACAAAAGTGCTGTATCCTACCATAGCCCGCAAAAACCAGACCACTGCAAGCCGTGTGGAACGCGCCATAAGACATGCCATAGAGGTGGCATGGAACAGGGGAAGGATGGAAACCTTAGACGCCATGTTTGGCTATACCATCAACACAGGTAAGGGAAAGCCCACCAATTCAGAATTCATTGCCCTGATTGCGGACAAAATCAGGCTGCAGCACCGTTGAATGTATATGGTCCCGCCGGAAAATTCCGGCGGGTTATTATTTTTGCAAATTTCCCTTTAATTGGACGTAGGAATGTTGTATAATATTCTTTAACAATAATCGTTGGAGGGTAAGTAATGAAAAATATTCTTTTTGTCGCATCCGAAGGTGTTCCGTTTATTAAGACGGGAGGGCTGGCTGATGTGGTAGGTTCTCTTCCCAAATGTATTGACAGAAAATACTTTGATGTGAGGGTGATCCTCCCCAAATACACCTGCATGGCCCAGCAGATGAAGGACATGATGAGCTATGTGACACATTTCTATATGGATTTTCACTGGAAAAATGAGTATGTGGGTATTATGTATGCAGAAGTGGATGGGGTGAAATATTATTTTATTGACAATGAAATGTATTTTGGCGGTTTTAAGCCCTATGGGGACAATGCGCTTTTCGAAATTGAGAAATATGCATTTTTCTCCAAGGCGGCGCTGTCCATCCTTCCTGTAATTGATTTCCGGCCCAGCCTGATCCACTGCCATGACTGGCAGACAGGCCTGATCCCGGTATATTTGAAAGAGCGTTTCCAGGGCAATGATTTTTACCGGGGCATCAAGTCTGTGATGACCATCCATAACCTGAAATTCCAGGGCAAATGGAGCATCAAGGAGGTGCAGGATATCACAGGCCTTCCGGCATATTATTTTACCCCGGACAAACTGGAGCTGTTTAAGGATGCCAATCTGTTAAAGGGCGGCCTGGTGTATGCAGATGCCATCACCACCGTAAGCAGTACTTATGCGGACGAAATTAAGACCAAGTTCTATGGGGAACAGTTAGACGGGCTGATGTGTGCCAGGAGCAATTCCCTGCGGGGCATTGTCAACGGGATTGATTATGAGGAATTCAACCCTGAGACGGATAAGTATATTGAATTTAAGTACAATGCGGTGAATTTCCGCAAGGAAAAGGTGAAGAACAAACGCGCCCTCCAGGCGGAGCTTGGGCTGGAGCAGGATGAGAAGAAATTCATGATAGGCATTGTTTCAAGGCTCACAGACCAGAAGGGCTTTGACTTGATTGCCCATGTTATGGATGAGCTGTGCCAGGATAACGTGCAGATTGTGGTCCTTGGCACAGGGGAAGAGCGTTACGAAAATATGTTCCGGCATTTTGACTGGAAGTATAATAATAAGGTTTCCGCACATATTTATTATTCAGAAGCGTTGTCACACAAGATTTATGCCTCCTGTGACGCTTTCCTTATGCCGTCCCTGTTTGAGCCCTGCGGCTTAAGCCAGCTTATGAGCCTGCGCTACGGCACGGTTCCTATTGTCAGGGAGACAGGAGGGCTGAAGGATACAGTAGAGCCTTACAACGAATACGAGAACACAGGCACAGGCTTTTCTTTTGTGAACTACAACGCCCATGAAATGCTTGGGGCTATCCGTTATGCAGAGCGCATTTATTATGATAAGAAGCGGGAGTGGAACAAGATTGTGGACCGGGCTATGGCGGCGGACTTCTCCTGGAATGTTTCGGCAGCGAAATATCAGGAGATGTATGACTGGCTGATCGGATAGGGACAGGGGAACTGTTTTCTACTACAGAACCCAGGTTTCGAAGTATTGTCCATAGGCAGAAGCAGAGGTTTGGGAGCGTAGCAGCAATGCCAAAAAAGAAAAAAAAAGACAGTTTTATACTGCAGGCGGGGATTCTGGCTTCGGCCGGAATCATCGTCCGCATTATAGGGCTTTTGTACAATACGCCGCTGGTTGCCATTATTGGGGACGAAGGGAACGGATACTATAACAGTGCCTATTATGCCTATAGCATTATCCTCCTGATTTCCTCCTACAGCATTCCCTCGGCGGTTTCCAAGGTGATTGCCCAGAGGCTTGCCACAAAAGAATACAGAAATGCCCACAGGATTTTTATCTGTGCATTTATTTATGTGCTGGTAGTCGGTAGTATTGCCAGCTTATTTGTGTTTTTTGGGGCAGGTTTGCTGGTAAGGATGGAAAGTGCGGTTTTTCCCCTTAAGGTGCTTGCCCCTACGATTTTTTTCAGCGGCATCCTCGGGGTGCTGCGGGGGTATTTTCAGGCGCATAAGACCATGGTCCAGACCTCTGTGTCCCAGATCCTGGAACAGCTTGTAAATGCCGGCATCAGCATTCTCATGGCCTGGGTAATGGTGAAGGCGGCGGAAGGAAAGGAGCCTTCTGTAATTGCTTCTTATGGGGCGGCAGGAGGGACCATTGGCACCGGGGCAGGGGTGCTGGCAGGGCTGTTGTTCATGCTTGGGGTATATGCCCTGAATGGGAAGACCATCCGCAAAAGGATCAAACGGGACACCGGCCACAGGGATGAATCTTACGGTGAAATCTTTAAAATGATCCTGATGGTGGTGACTCCTTTTATTTTAAGTACTGGTATTTACAATATTAACAACTTTCTGGACAATACCATTTACCAGCAGGTCATGATGGGGGTAAAAAAGGCGGGGGAGGCGGCGGTATCTGTGGATTTAAGTGCAGTTGCCAAGGGAACCAAGATTTCCAATATTCCGATTGCCATTGCCTCGGCTATGGCCACGGCATTGATACCGGGAATTTCCAGCGATTTTGTCCAGGGCCACCTGGACGGGGTGAAAAGCAAGGTGGCGAAATCGGTAAAGGTCACCATGCTGATTTCCATCCCTTCAGCGGTGGGGATTGGGGTTTTGGCCAGGCCTGTGATGACAGTGATATTCCACCAGCCGGACACTTTGGCGATTTCCTCCGCCCTGTTATCCTGCATGGCAGTAAGTATTATCTTTTATGCCCTTTCCACCCTTACCCAGGCAATCCTTCAATCTATCGGGAAAATGAATGCGCCTATTATCAATGCCTCAGCGGCGGTGGTCATCCATGCAGGAGTAATGATAGGGATGATGCTTTTGCTGGATGAAAAATACAGCCTGTATTATTATGTGTTTTCCACAGTACTGTACTCGTTTCTTCTGTGCCTTCTCAACCAGATTGCCGTCCACCGGCACCTGGGTTATAGCCAGGAAGCTGTGGATACATTCTTAAAGCCCATGGGGGCGGCGGCAATTATGGGGGCAGTGGCTTTTGGCGTTTACCACGGGCTGTATTATCTGTGTAAGATTAATATTCTGGCCCTGGCTGTGGCCATTATGGCGGGGGGCGCGGTTTACTTTGTGCTGGCCATCTACTGGCAGGCGGTAACTGAGGAAGAGCTGGCTGGTATGCCCAAAGGATACCTGTTGGTAAAAATTGCCAGAAAAATAGGCATTATGAAACCGGGTTCACAGAAAAAGAAGAAAAAAACAAGAAAGAAAAAATCCGGCGCTTTGCCTCAAAAAAAGAAAAGCGGAAAACCCACAGGGAAAAGTAGCAAAAAGAGTAATAAAGGCGCAAAAGGGAAAACTGTGCAGCAGAAAAAAAATCCCTCCAAGCCCAAAAAAGAGGATGATGGCTTATGGCTGGATTAATTCCCATCTTCTTTCCGGATAAAATATTCCTTGCCAATATTTGTAAGGCAGAGAAAACCTTTACAGAAATGAAGCTTATTTTATAGAATAGAAAAACACCTTCTGGAAATAATAAAACCGTCAGATACGACAATATTTTCAGGAGGTATTTTTTATGGCAAATTTATCAGAACTTGATTTACAGAATCTTCGTCATTTAATTGGCGGTTACGATGTAACCCACTGCAAAATGAAGGATTATGCGTCCAGCGCCACAGACTCAGAGGTAAAGCAGTTCTTTGAAAAAGGTGCGAAATCAGCTATGGAAAACAAAAACCAGTTAATGAAATTTCTCCAGTAGGCAGATGTGGAATTAGATATCAGGAGGTAGCGGAAGATGCAGATGAATGAAAAGACTATGGTTGCGGATACTTTAACGGGGATAAACGGGGAATTGGTACGTTTCGGCGAAATGATCGCCCAGACAGAAAACCAGGAGCTGAAACAGACCCTGAAACAGTTCAGGAATTCCTGTGAGAAGTCCCAGGAAGAACTTTATAAGATTGCAAGAGAAAAATCCTACTATGTGCCGGCGGCTAAAGCAACCCAGGAAGAGGTTGACCATGTGAAGAGCCTGTTTACCAGCAGCGTACTTTAATTAAAGGATGGGGAACCATCCGGCGAAGCCGGGATAAGAGGGATTGGCATTACAAGGCAGGGAGATTTTCCCTGCCTTGTTTTAACCCGTTTTTGGCCATGGCTCCTGCCTTATCCCTCCAACAGCGTAAGCCCTGAAATGTCCGAATCTATCATCATTGAATAGTTGGTATAATATACTACAAATCCAGGTTTGCCTGCCCCGGGTTTTTTAACATTCTTTTTTTCGGTATAGTCTATTTCCACCTTGTCTTGACCCCTTGCTTTGGAATAATAGGCGGCCAGCCTTGCAGCGTCCTCAAAGACGCTGTCAGGAGGCGTGTTATTGCCGGATTTTACCACTACATGGGAGCCGGGAATCCCTTTGGTGTGGAACCACCAGTCATTGCCGGAGGCAAACTTAAAGGTAAGCTCATCATTCTGGAAATTATTTTTGCCTACATAAATATGGAACCCGTCTTTGTTCTGGTAGTGGAAAGGCCGGCTGGTGAATTTCACTTTCTTGCCCCCTCCCTTCCGGCGGATATAGCCGCTTTCGATTAACTCTTCCTTGATCTGGGCCAAGTCTTCCTCCGCCAGGGCAATATCCAGGGCTGTCTGGATGGATTCCAGATGGTCAATTTCCTCCTTTACCTGGGCAGTGAGATCCTGGAGGGCTTCCCATGTGCGCTTTAGCTTCCCGTATTTGTCAAAATATTTTTTGGCGTTTTCTGAGGGGGACATCAGGGGATCCAGGGGGATGGTGACCATTTCATCCGTGTAATAATTAAGGGCGTCCAGGGATTTTGCGCCGGGAGCCGCTTCATACCCATAGGTATTAAGAAGTTCCCCGTAAATCCGGTATTTATCCCTTTTTTCCGTATCCTGCATTTGCCGCAGCTGCAGGTCATATTTTTTTATGTTCCGTTCCAGGGCTGTCTGTACAATCCGGCGCAGGTCAGAGGACTTCTGGCGGATGCGGGTAATGGCGCTTTTTTCCGCATAATATTGTTCTAACAGATTGCTGATGGAAGTAAACGCCCGGCTCTCCCCATTTTCATAAATAGTAAGGGGCAGGGCAGCATATTCCACAGGCAGCCCCTTTTGGTAAGCGATAACAGGCTGGAAGCTTCCCGCCTTTACCTGGCCCATAATATGTGCAAAGGTTTCATAAAGCCGGCAGAGGGCATCCTTCCCTTCTGCCTCCAGGGTAAAAAAGGAAGTGGAGATATCCCCGTCAATTTTGCTCCTGTAACAGATTTCCTGGGCAAGCACCGGGGAAATCCCGGTATATGTGCCATAGAGCGCTTTATAAAGGGGCATGTTTTTCCAGGTCATTTCCCTCTGGAACGAGACGAAATCCAGGCACAGGGGATCCCTCTTATCCTGGGTCATAGGGATAAAATAGTCCCGGCCAGGGAGCACCTCCCTGACAGAGCTTACCATGCCGGAAATGTGTTTGATGCTGTCAATGACCATATCCTCATCATTGACAAAGATAATATTGCTGTGTTTGCCCATGATTTCCACAACCAGCTTTTTACGGCAAAGGTCGCCCATTTCATTTAAGTGCTCTATATGGAGCTGCACGGCCCGCTCAAGGCCTGGCTGGGTGATATCCGTAATCCTGCCGTTTTGCAGGTGCTTTCTTAAAAGCATACAAAAACCGGGGGCGGTCATAGGGCTTTTTTTGTTTTCCTCTGTCAGGTAAATCAGGGGAAGGGCAGCCCCTGCGGAAATCAAGAGCCTTTTTTGCCCGCCGCCGTTTGTCTTTATGGTAAGCAGCAATTCATCGTTTTCAGGCTGGGCAATTTTGTAGATCCTCCCGCCGCATAGGGTGTCCTTTAATTCCTTTACAACCGCTGCAATCGTAATTCCGTCAAATGCCATTTCGTGCTCCTTTCTGCGCCGTAGCCATGATGTCTTTTTGGTGGTTTGTGTTAAACTACGGCTTCCACCAGAATCTTATCCCCTACAATTATTTCTTTTATGCCGGTTTCTTTCTTTTTGTTAAAGCAAAAGCTCAGCAGATATCCTGTTGAAGCATGGTAGGCATCTAAATATCCGGCAAGCTGCCGCTCGCCCCGTTTGTGGTATTCCTCCCCATGCCATATTTTCATTTCAATAATGTATTGCTTGCCGCGGTAATCCACAATTACGTCAGTGCGGGTTAAATCCCTGGTTTGCGCCTCGATATAATAGTTGCCTGTCCCGTTGATGATAGGGCGCAGATACAGTAAAAACAGTTTCCGGCCGTCTTTTTCTATAAAGGATTCACAGTTTTCCCTGTAAATATCATGAAAATGTTCTACAAACTTTTCAAGGATCCTCCGCATATCCAGGTTGCCGTCTGCGATAAACTGGCTTTTGTGCTTCTGGGATTCCTGATAAAGGGGGGTGGTAAGCAAGGAAGCCTCAGACAGGAATAAATTATACAGCCTGGTTTCAAAAATACGGTTTGCCATTGCCACAAGGCCATTTTTATTTATAATAAACCCTAACATAGAAGCCATATCAATATCCGGCTGGTCGGCGTTATAAATGATTTGTGAGCCTGTAAATAAAATGTTTTTCAACATGTGGTTCAATTCCGGATAATCCAGGAGTTTTCCTGTGAATGATTCAAAAAGTGTATTTTTCTCAGCCAGAAGCATTCGTTCCGCTTCAAAAAAGCCGTTCTTTGTCCAGACGGATTTCAGGCCAGGAAAGTTTCCCATCCGGCTGACATGTTCATCCATAAGCTTGCACAGCCTGGATACCAGGAAGGGATAGCCAGAGGTGTAATCATAAAGTAAACCCGCCATATCCTCCACAGGCATTCCGGTATGGTGGTCTGACTCATATTCTCTTAACATTCCGGCAATATCATATTTGGTAAAGCTCATACTGACCTTAAAATCCGCAGCAATATTCCAAGGGCTGTTAAACTTCCGGCCTTCTTCTGGGCGTATTTTCCGTTTCAGGTTTTTTACATCATAGACGCCAGCCAGAATGACTGACTGGAATGTCTTTATTTTCTTTTTTTCCCGGTCCAGGTAATAATTCCGCAATTGGGCCAGAAAATCTAAAAAGACCTGGTTATTGGCAGCGCTGTCTACTTCATCTATCATCAGCAGGATTGGCAGGGAAGAATGTTTGCAGAATATCATCAGGCTGCTGAACAGGTCAATGAGCAAAACTTCTTTCCCCTGCCCGGAAGCAATATCCTGTATCTGTGCAAGGGCGCTTTTTTCCTGTTCTGAAAGGGTGTCCTCAAAGAAAGCCATTTCCTTCAAAAAAAGGACAGCAAAAGCCCTGGAAAAGGCTGCTTCATTTTGGAAGGAGTCATTCCCGATTGCCTGGAAGTCCATGCTGACCACCAGATATTCCTTTGACAGGTAATTTGCCAGCGCATTTAATATGGTAGTTTTTCCGTATTGCCTTGCCCGGTTGATGGTGAAGTATGCCCCGTCCGCCACCAGGGCTTTGATTTCTTCCAGCCGGCTGCCTAAATCCACCATATAATGTTTGTCCGGCACGCATAACCCTGTGGTATTAAATTTTCTTCTCATGGCCTGTCTGCTTTCAAATGGATTTTTCTTTTATCCTAACACAGGCATAGGGCTTTCGCAAGCATATCCCGTTTTCTGTCACGGAAATCCTTGACGTTTTTCCATGCTTCGCCTATAATAAAAACCAGTATGCAATAGAAATAAAAAACAGACAGGGGCTGCAAAAGCAGGAGGAATGCCATGATCAGGAGCATGACAGGTTTTGGCAGATGTGAGGTACAGGAGGCCGAAGGCAGGATTACTGTGGAAATGAAGTCAGTGAACCACCGGTACCTGGATGTGAACATCAAGATGCCTAAGAAACTGAACTATTTTGAAGCGGCTATCAGGAGCGGGCTTAAAAATGATATCCAAAGAGGAAAGGTAGATATATTTATCACCTATGAGGATTATTCGGAAACCAATGTCTGCGTAAAATATAACAAAGAGCTGGCGGCGGCGTATATGGAATACCTGGGCCGGATGGGGGAGGATTTTTCCATTGAAAACGATGTAAAGGTGTCCACCCTGGCCAGGTTCCCGGAGGTTTTTACCATGGAGGAAGGGGGCGTTGACGAGAAGGCGCTGTGGGATCTTCTGGAAAAAGCCATAAAGGGTGCTGTGGAAGGGGTTGTGGAAACCAGGGCCAGGGAAGGGGAGCATCTGCGCAAGGATCTTTTGGAAAAGCTGGAGGGGATGCTTGCCCATGTGGATTCCATTACCCAGCGTTCTCCGCTTATTGTTGCAGAATACAGGCAAAAGCTCCGGGAAAAGGTCAGGGAGCTTTTGGAAGATACCAGGATAGACGAGAACAGGCTATTGATGGAGGTTACGGTTTTTGCGGACAGGGTATGTGTGGATGAGGAACTGGTGCGTTTAAAAAGCCATATCCAGACCACCAAAGAGGCTCTTCTTAAGGGGGGCAGTATCGGGCGCAAGCTGGACTTTATCGCCCAGGAGATGAACAGGGAGGCCAATACCATCCTGTCCAAGTCCACAGACCTTGAAATATCAAGCCATGCCATAGAACTGAAGACAGAAATTGAGAAAGTAAGGGAACAGATTCAGAATATAGAGTAAACAGGGTTAACGTTTATGGGAAAACTGATTCATATCGGGTTTGGCAATATCGTAAATTCTGCCAAAATCATCGCCATTGTAAGTCCTGATTCCGCACCGGTAAAGCGCCTGGTGCAAAAGGCAAAGGAAGAGGGGACCGCAATTGACGCTACCCAGGGGAGAAAAACAAAAGCCGTGCTTGTAATGGAAAGCAGCCAGTTGGTGCTCTCAGCGCTTCTACCTGAAACCATTGCCCAGAGAGCACAGGCAGAAAGCAGGGAAGAAGATGGGACGTAAAGGGATTTTAATTGTAGTTTCAGGTTTTTCAGGGGCGGGAAAAGGCACCTTGATGAAAGAGCTTGTCCGCGCCTATGATCATTATGCGTTGTCGGTTTCCATGACCACAAGGGCGCCCAGGCTGGGAGAGACGGAAGGAAAGGAATATTTCTTTGTCACCCATGAGGCTTTTGAAGAGGAAATCCGGCGGGAGGGGCTGGTAGAATATGCCCGCTACTGCGATAATTATTATGGGACACCCAGGGAATATGTGGAGAGACAACTGGAAAAGGGGAAAGACGTTATTCTTGAGATTGAGATCCAGGGTGCCCTTAAGGTAAAGGAAAAATTTCCCACAGCCCTGTTGATGTTTGTAATGCCCCCCAGCGCCGCCGAATTAAAGAAACGCCTGGTAGGGCGGGGGACGGAAAGCCCGGAAGTGATTGCCAGGCGGCTTGCCCGCGCTGGGGAAGAGGCGGAAGGCATTGAACAATATGACTTTATTGTGATCAACGACAAACTGGAGGAATGTGTGGGGAAAATGCATTCGTTGATACAGGCAGCCCATGATGCCCCCGGGAGAAACAAAGAATTTATCGAAAATATGAGAAAAGAGCTGGAAGCTCTGCAATAAGGCAGTTGAAAGGAGAAAAAATGCTTCATCCATCTTATTCTGATTTAATGAAGGTAGTTAACAGCGAGGTTGAACCGGGGGAAGCGCCTGTGGTCAACAGCAGGTACTCCATTGTAATGGCAACCTCTAAGAGGGCGAGACAGATTATCGGGGGTGACGACCCCCTTGTGAATATCAGGGACAGGGATACAAAGCCTTTATCCATTGCTGTGGAGGAACTGAACCAGGGCAAGATTAAAATCTTATCCGATGAGGAAACCGAAATGCCGGAGAAAGAAACGGAAGAATGAAAATTTTGTTCATATCGCTGGGATGCGATAAAAATCTGGTTGATTCTGAAGTGATGCTGGGGATTTTAAGGGAGCAGGGGCATTGCTTTACCGATGATGAAAGGGAAGCGGAGGCAGTGGTGGTCAACACCTGTTGCTTTATTAATGATGCAAAGGAAGAGAGCATCAATACCATACTGGAAATGGCGGAGCTTCGCAAGGATGGCAGGATCAAGGCACTGATCGTCACAGGCTGCCTGGCTCAGCGCTACCAGGAGGAGATACAGGAGGAAATTCCCCAGGTGGATGCCATTTTGGGGACCACCGCCATCTCCCAGATAGCGCAAGCGCTAACCAAGGCCCAGGAGGGAAAACCCCTAAACCACATGGAGGCGCTGGATCTTCCACCGCTTTTTGGAAAGAAGCGTATTGTCACCACCGGCGGCTATTATGCTTATTTAAAAATAGCAGAGGGCTGTGATAAGCACTGTACCTATTGTGTGATTCCCCAAGTGCGGGGAAATTACCGCAGCGTCCCCATGGAAGCCTTGGAGCAGGAAGCCCGGGAACTGGCGGCAGGGGGCGTAAAGGAGCTGATCCTGGTAGCCCAGGAGACTACCCTGTATGGCGTGGACTTGTATGGAAAAAAGGCCCTGCCGGAGCTTCTTAGAAGGCTTTGCCAGATAGAGGGGATTTGCTGGCTGCGGGTTCTTTACAGCTATCCGGAAGAAATCACGGAGGAACTGATACAGGTAATCAAAGAGGAAGAGAAAATCTGCCATTATCTTGATATCCCTGTGCAAAGCGGCAGCGATGCCGTTTTAAAGCGCATGGGGAGGAAAACAGACAGCGCGCAGTTAAAATACATAACAGGAAGGCTGCGCCAGGAGATCCCGGATATTTGCCTGCGCACTACGCTGATAGCAGGTTTCCCCGGGGAATCGGAGGAAGACCATCAGGATACCCTTGCCTTTGTGGATGAGATGGAATTTGACAGGCTGGGGGTGTTTACCTATTCCCAGGAGGAGGATACCCCTGCCGCCGGGATGCCAGGCCAGGTCCCGGAGGAGACAAAGGAAAGGCGCAGGGACGAAATTATGGGGCTGCAGCAGGAAATCGCTTTCGAGGCTGCCGGAGGAATGGTAGGAAAGACCCTCAAAGCCATCATTGAGGGAAAGATGCCGGAGGAAGGTGTTTACGTGGCCCGTACCTACAAGGATGCCCCGGGGGTGGACGGTTATCTGTTCGTCAATACTTCCAGGGAGCTTTTAAGCGGCGATTTTGTGGAGGTAACAATCACAGGTTCCAACGCCTACGATCTTATAGGGGAATTGGAAGAGGAGGCATGATTTTATGAATTTACCTAATAAACTTACAATGTTCCGGGTGGTTTTGATCCCTTTTTTTATTGTGTTTTTGCTTATCCCCATTACGCCTTATGATAAGTGGATTGCACTTGCCGTATTTATTATTGCCAGCCTGACGGACCTGCTGGACGGAAAGATTGCCAGGAAATATCATCTGGTGACAAATTTCGGGAAGTTTATGGATCCCCTGGCGGATAAGCTGCTGGTATGTTCCGCGCTGATCTGCCTGATTGAATTGAATAAGATCCCTTCCTGGATGGTTATAATCATAATAGCCAGGGAATTTATTATCAGCGGTTTCCGGCTGGTGGCTTCAGACAATGGCAGGGTGATCGCAGCCAGCTACTGGGGAAAATTCAAGACCACTTTCCAGATGGTGGCGGTGTGCCTTTTAATTGCGGATATTCCTGCCCTGAATGTGGTTACGCAGATTGCCCTTTGGGGAGCAGTGGTCCTCACAGTAGTATCCCTGATCGATTATCTGGCCAAAAATAAGGATGTAATGAAAGAAGGGAAATAAATGGCGGCAGAAGAGCCTAGGACCCGGCAAACGGATATTGGCAGCAATCCGGGCAGGATTGTGGAGAAACTGAAGAAGGAAAACTGGCAGGTTGCCTGTGCGGAGTCCTGCACCGGCGGCATGGTGGTTTCAGCCCTGGTAGATGTGCCTGGGGTTTCCGATGTATTGATGGAAAGCTACGTCACTTATTCCAACGAAGCCAAGGGAAAGCTTCTTGGGGTTTCAAAGGAGGCATTAGAGACCTGGGGGGCGGTAAGCGCCCAGGTGGCGGAGCAGATGGCCCGGGGGGCGGCCCGGGAAGCGGGGGCACAGGCGGCGGTTGCGGTTACGGGCATTGCAGGCCCGGAAGGAGGGACGCCCCAAAAGCCGGTGGGGCTGGTATATATTGGCTGTTATGTAAATGGAAAAGTCTGCGTAACAGAAAATCAATTTCATGGAAGCCGTATGGAAATCAGGAGGCAGGCTGCAAAGGCAGCGCTTTCGCTGTTGCTGGACTGCCTTTTCCAGTAGAAGGGCTTTGGTGAAACTGCCGCCGGGCACTCCGGCGGCGAAGGGTTAAGGGAGAGTTGCCTATGAAAGGAAAATGGAGCCCCGGGAAAATAACGGGGGTGGTACTTGGAAGTGTGGGGGCAGGTTTTTTACTGCTGGGGTCTTTTTACATAGGAGCCATCCAGCTTACAAGGGAGCTTCAGGTTTTTTCCAGGGAGAGGGCGGAGGGAAAGGCCCGCAGGGAAGAGGATGCCGGTAAAGGAACACAGGGCTGGCTGGATGGCTATAACGGGCCTTCTTACGGGGATCCCCAGGAGGGTTATGGTGATGAAAAGGAAACGCCGGGAGGTGGCGTTTCTGAAAACCCGGAATACTACGAATTCCACGACGCTATCCGGAGAGATTTGTCTTATCAGGTTGCCTTTGAAAATTACAGCAGCCAGTTAGGGGAAAATGAAAATGTGTGGGTAGAGGTAAATTATCCTGTGGTTTCCGGCAGGGAGGATTCCGAGCTGTCTGTTATCAACCATGCGATCCAAAAGGAACTGGAAGAGATTACAGAGTATGCGGATTCTGTGGCAGAGAGCATTTCGGAGGAGGAGCGCTATACATTTGAAGCAGAAAGCTATATCACTTATATGGACGAGAAGCTTCTAAGCGTGGCTTATGTGGAATATGGGTATTTGAATGATGAGATTTATGAGACTTATATTATCACGGCCAATGTTGATATGGAAAACAATATGGCGCTGACTAATTCCCAGATACTTGACATTGACGATGCTTTTTCTATTGATTTCAGGAACAGGTGCCAGAAGCAGAATGGGGAGATTGAGGTTCTTTCCCTGTTTACCGACCAGGACATTACCGACCTGCTTACCAATGATACCAGCCTGATTATTGCCTATACCCCTGTGGGGATGGAGATTGGATTTAATTATTATTATGGGTGGGTCACTGTAACTTATCAGGATTACCAGAAATTTCAGAATCACTTTTAGAGCCTATTGACAAACCCCCCTTTCGCCGTTATAATTGTTTAAGTGTGTGGCAAAGGGATAGCCTGTCTTTGCCCCGTTCAAATGATAGGGAGCTAATTATGTTAATGAATCTGACGGATGTATTTACATCTGAGGGAAAAGACAGAAGGGAAACCCTTTGTTACCAGCCGGAAGAGTTTTCCTATATGGGAAACTGTTACCGTATCTGCGAAAAATCTCCCATTACCATGAACTTTACCAATATTGGGATTGGGAAAGTCCTGGTACAGGGAAACATAAAGGTAGTCCTGGAAATTCCCTGCGACCGATGCCTGCAGGATGTACGGACGCCTTTGGAAATTGCTTTTGGGCAGGAGGTACTTTCCCCTGAGGCGGGAGGGCAGGCGGATAACCAGGATGGCCAGGCATTCATGCAGGGCTACGGGCTTGACACAGAAGCTTTTATAAATGGTGAAATCTTAATTAACATGCCTGTTAAAATTTTGTGCAAACCGGACTGTAAGGGAATCTGTAAAAAGTGCGGGCACAATTTAAACCAGGGGGACTGTGGATGCGATACTTTTGTACCCGACCCCAGGATGGCAGCGATTAAAGATATCTTTAATGCAAGTAAGGAGGTGTAACGATGTCTATTTGTCCTAAGAATAAATCTTCTAAATCCAGAAGAGATAAAAGAAGAGCAAACTGGAAAATGAGCGCTCCTACATTAGTTAAGTGCAGCAAATGCGGCGCTCTGATGATGCCGCACAGAGTATGCAAAAGATGTGGTTCTTACAATAAGAAAGAAATCATCAGTGTTGACTAATCAGCGAGTGACAAAGCAATCCATTTAAGGGTTGCTTTTTCTATTTGGAAAAAATTTTCCCTGTACGATTTTTCCCTTGCTTTTTGTTATATGGTTTAGTATAGTATAGTAGTACTTGGACGGAGGTATAAGTAATGGCAGAATTTATAAATGTAGCGGTGGACGCCATGGGGGGCGACCATGCGCCTGCTGAAATTGTAAAGGGTTCCATTGAAGCGGTTAATGAAAACAGCCATGTGAAGGTTTTCCTGGTAGGGAAAGAGGATGCCGTCCGCCGTGAGCTTTCCAAATATACATATGGCAAGGAGCAGGTGGAGGTGGTTAACGCATCAGAAATAATTGAGATGTCGGAACCCCCGGTCATGGCAATCCGCAGGAAAAAGGATTCCTCTATTGTAAAGGCGCTCCTGCTTGTGAAGGATGGCATCTGCGACGCTTATGTATCTGCCGGGAGTACCGGTGCCACGCTGGTAGGAGGACAGGTGATTGTGGGAAGGGTCAAGGGAGTTGAAAGGCCTCCGCTGGCTCCCCTTATCCCCACGGAAAAGGGATGCGCACTTTTAATCGACTGCGGTGCAAATGTGGACGCAAGGCCTTCCCAGCTTGTCCAGTTTGCCAAAATGGGTTCCGTCTATATGGAAAGCGTTATGGGGGTGAAAAATCCAAAAGTCGGCATAGTGAATATCGGTGCGGAAGAGGAAAAGGGTAATGCCCTTGTGAAAGAAACCTTCCCCCTCCTGAAAAATTGCCCTGATATCCATTTTATTGGTAGTATCGAAGCCAGGGACATTCCGGCGGGGTATGCGGACGTGGTGGTCTGCGAAGCTTTTGTGGGGAATGTGATATTGAAATTGTATGAAGGTGTAGGGGGCGTGCTGATCAAAAAAGTCAAAGAGGGCATGATGGCTTCCTTACGCAGTAAGATAGGTGCTTTTTTGGTAAAACCTGCACTGAAAAATACATTAAAAGCCTTTGATTTGGAACAATATGGGGGAGCGCCCATGCTGGGGCTTAAAGGGCTTGTGGTGAAAACCCACGGAAGCTCCAAAGCAGTCGAAATTAAAAATTCTATTCTGCAGTGCATCACATTTACAGAACAGAATATCAATCAAAAAATAAAAGAAAAAATAACAATGGAAGAAGAGTAGAAAGGAAATTTGCTATGGAATTTGAAAAATTAAAACAGGTAATTGCGGATGTGCTCAACGTTGACCCCGATGAGATCACCATGGATACCACCTTTGTGGACGATCTGGGGGCGGATTCCCTGGATGTGTTCCAGATCATTATGGGGATTGAGGAAGAATTTGATATTGAAATTCCGGCTGAAGAAGCAGAAAAAATTACAAATGTTGAAGAAGCAGTTAATCTTATCAAAAATGCTGTCAATTAAAAAGCCCATCATGGGCTTTTTTATGACGCCTGGTTTTGGTAGGCGCTATCACGGAATCGCTTCACGTGACGGTTTCTTATGTATCCATTTTCAGAAGGTGAAGTATGTATAAACAGGAAGAGTTAAAATCGTTGGAAGAGAGGATCGGTTATGCGTTCAAAAGCAGGAAGCTTCTCAGGCAGGCATTGACCCACAGTTCTTTTTCCAATGAACAGAAGATCAATAAGTTTAAAAATTATGAAAGGCTGGAATTTTTAGGGGACGCAGTTTTAGAGCTTGTATCCAGCCAGTTCTTTTTTGAGACCTATCCCGAAATGTCGGAAGGACAGATGACGCGCCTGCGCTCTTCCATGGTCTGTGAGCCTGCCCTTGCCTTCTGTGCAAAGGACCTGGCTCTTGGAAATTATATTCTTCTTGGGAAAGGGGAAGAAGCCACGGGGGGAAGGACCAGGGATTCTATCATAGCAGATGTGATGGAAGCCGTCATAGGGGCAATTTATCTTGACGGCGGCATTTCCTGTGCGGACAGGTTTATTAAGCAGTTTATTCTCTCCGACCTGGAAAGCAAGCAGCTCTTCTATGACAGTAAGACCATTTTGCAGGAGATGGTACAGAGGGATGGGAACAGCCTGGCCTATGAATTGGTCAGCGAGATGGGGCCTGACCATGACAAGATTTTTACTGTGGAAGTGACGATAGACGGAGTGGCTGCGGGAAAAGGGCAGGGACGGAACAAAAAATCCGCCGAACAGCAGGCGGCTTACCAGGCGCTGCTTTTGAGGATGCCTGCGCAGTAGAGGTAATATGTATTTAAAAAGCATTGAAATCCAGGGCTTTAAGTCCTTTGCCAATAAAATATTGTTTAAATTTCATAACGGCATCACGGGAATCGTGGGGCCTAATGGGAGCGGCAAGAGCAATGTGGCGGACGCAGTCCGCTGGGTGCTGGGGGAACAGAGGATCAAACAGCTCCGGGGGGCGTCTATGCAGGACGTTATTTTTTCAGGGACAGAGCTGAGAAAGCCCCTGGGGTATGCGTATGTGTCGATTACCTTCGACAATACCGACCATAAGCTTGCCACCAGTTTTGAAGAGGTGACCGTTGCCAGAAGGATTTACAGATCCGGCGAGAGCGAATATTTATTAAATGGCGCTCCCTGCCGGCTAAAAGACGTGAATGAGCTTTTTTATGATACAGGTATCGGGAAGGAAGGCTACTCCATCATCGGGCAGGGGCAGATTGACAAAATCCTAAGCGGCAAGCCGGAAGAGAGAAGAGAGCTTTTTGACGAAGCCGCTGGCATTGTGAAATTTAAAAAGCGCAAGGCGGCGGCCCAGAAGAAGCTGGAGGACGAGAAGCAGAATCTGGTCCGGGTGAACGATATCTTATCAGAGCTGGAAAAGCAGATCGGCCCCCTGGAGAGGCAGTCGGAGACAGCCAGGGCTTATCTGAAAAAGAAGGAAGAGCTAAAGGCCCTGGATGTAAATATGTTCCTTCTTGAAAACGGGCGCTTAAAAGAGCAGCTAAAGGATGCGGAAGAAAAATTTGAGATCGCCCAGGGGGACCTTGGCCGGACTACCCAGCAGTATGAAAAGATTAAAGAAGAGTATGGGCAGATTCAGGAACAGATAGAACAGCTTGACGCAGCCATTGACAGCCAGCGCACCTCCCTTACAGATGCCAGTGTCCTTCGGGGAAAGCTGGAGGGGGAAATCAATGTTTTAAAGGAGCAGGTAAACTCTGCCAAAAGTAACCAGGAGCATTTTAATTCCCGCAAGGAAACCCTTACAAGGGAAATGGATGCAAAGCTTCTGGATAAGGAAAGCATTCTGGCGGATAAACAGGTGATCGATGGGCAGGTAGCTGAAATCGAAAACACAAGGAACCAGGCAAAGGAAAAGCTCCTTTTGGTCCAGGGCAGGATTGAACAGCTTAATAATGAGATTGAGTCCGGCAAAAATACCATAATTGATGCCCTCAATGCCAGGGCTACCATCAAATCCCGGCTGGGGCGGTATGATACTATGATGGAGCAGATTAATATCCGCAAGGCGGAACTGACCTCACGGCTTCTCAGGATTAAATCGGATGAGGCCCAGCAGGAGGCAGCCATCAATAAGCTCCAGGAAGAATTTGAGCGTATCAACGGAGAAATCCACGCCCTGAATGATTCCCAGGAGGAAAAAGAAGAAAAGCTTGCGCTGATCAGGGAAGAGCTCTCCGGCAAAGATAAACAGCTCCGGGACACCCAGGTAAGCTACCATCAGGAAAAATCCCGGTTAGACGCCCTTACCAACCTTACCGAGCGGTATGAAGGCTACGGCGGCAGCGTAAAGAGGGTGATGGAATGCAAGGAGCGGGAAAAAGGAATCATTGGGGTTGTGGCGGATATCATTAAAGTAGAAAAAAAATATGAGACTGCCATTGAAACTGCCTTAGGGGGCAGCATCCAGAATATCGTCACAGAGGATGAAGGGACGGCAAAGCGGATGATTTCTTATTTAAAGCAGGCCAGGGCCGGGCGGGCAACCTTCCTTCCCCTTACCAGCATTACCAGCCCGGGACAGTTTAAAAACCAGGAGGCATTGCGGGAGAAGGGCGTGATTGGCACAGCGGACGGCCTGGTGTCTGTGGAAGACAGATACAGAAACGTGGCAAAATCCATGCTGGGAAGGATCCTGGTGGTGGACCATGTAGACCACGCCACAGAGATTGCAAGGAAGTATGGCTACAGTATCCGGATGGTGACCCTGGAGGGAGAGCTTCTGGTGCCGGGAGGCGCCATCAGCGGGGGAGCCTTTAAAAACAACAGCAACCTTCTTGGACGGAGAAGGGAAATGGAAGAGCTGGAGGGAAAAGTAAAAAGTTTTTTAAAGGACATAGACCTGCTGCTGAATGAAATAGAAAAGACCAAGGGGGAGAGGAACCGGCTCCGCCTAAGCCTGGAAGAGGACAAGGCAGCATTACAGAAGAAGTTTATTGAACAGAACACTGCCCGGCTGAATGTGATCAAGGCCCAGGAGCGTAAGGGAGAGGCACTGGAAGGCTCCCGTGAGCTGAAAGGGGAAGAGCGGGAAATTGAAAGCCAGGTTCAGGAAATTAAAAGCAGTAAGCAGGAAATCTTAAGGGAACTGGAGGCCTCCGAGGATTTAGAGCGGCAGGTGGAACAAAAAATCCGTAAATTCCAGATGGAGCTGGAAGAAGCCCGCAGAGAAGAATCCGGCCAGTCGGCAGGGGTTGCGGAGCGGGACCTGGAAGTGGAGAAGATGCGCCAGCAGCAAAACTTCCACCAGCAGAATGTAGACCGTATTGACGGGGAGATCAACCGCTGCCAAAGAGAGCTTTTGGAAATACAGGAAGGGCTAAGGCAAAGCGGCGAGGACATTGTGGAGAGGCAAAACCGTATGAAAGCCCTGGAAGAAACCCTTCTGGCATCCCATACATCCCAGGGGGATACAGAGAAGAAACTCAGGGAGGATGTGGAAAAGAAAGAACAGCTTGCCGGGAAACAGAAAAATTTCTTCAAAGACAGGGAATCCCTCTCGGAGCGGATGAACGGGCTGGACAAGGAAGTATACCGTCTGAATGCCCAGAAGGAAAAGCTGCAGGATACCCTGGAGGGGCAGATCAACTATATGTGGGATGAGTACGAGATCACGCTCTCCGATGCCGCCGCCCTGCGCAGCGATGCAATGACAGATTTAAACACCATGAAAAAGGAAATCGCTGCTTTAAAAGACCAGATCAAAAAATTGGGTGACGTCAACGTCAACGCCATTGAGGATTTCAAAAATCTCATGGAGCGCTATCAGTTTTTAAAGACCCAGCATGACGACCTGGTGGAGGCGGAAAAAACCTTAGAGGGCATAATTGTGGAGCTGGACAGCGCCATGAGGAAGCAGTTCCAGGAAAAGTTCGCTGAAATCGGCAGGGAATTTGACAAGGTATTTAAGGAATTGTTTGGGGGAGGAAAGGGAACCCTTGAACTGATGGACCAGGAGGATATCCTGGAGGCAGGGATACGTATCATTGCCCAGCCTCCCGGGAAAAAACTGCAAAATATGATGCAGCTCTCCGGTGGGGAAAAGGCCCTTTCCGCAATTGCCCTTTTGTTTGCAATCCAGAATTTGAAGCCGTCCCCTTTCTGCCTGCTGGATGAAATCGAAGCGGCGCTGGATGAAAACAATGTAGCCCGTTTTGCGAAATATTTACATAAGCTTACCAAAAGCACCCAGTTTATTGTGATCACCCACAGAAGGGGCACCATGGAAAAGGCGGACCGGCTCTACGGAATCACCATGCAGGAAAAGGGGGTGTCCACACTGGTGAGCGTAAATTTGATAGATAAGGAGTTGGACGACTGATGGCAGGATTTTTCAGCAAATTAAAAGAGGGACTGGCCAAAACAAGAAACAATATTGTACATGGCATTGACGCAGTATTCAGCGGCTTTTCTTCTATTGACGAAGAATTTTATGAGGAACTGGAAGAAACGCTGATTATGGGGGATATTGGGATAAACGCCGCCAACGATATTTTAGAGCTGCTGCGCAGGCAGGTGAAGGAGAACCATATCAAGGAGCCCGGGGAATGCAAGTCTTTTCTGGTAGAAAGCATAAAGGAACAGATGCAGGTGGGGGAAGCAGCCTACGACTTTGAAGAGAAACAGTCAGTGATCCTGGTAATCGGTGTCAACGGCGTGGGGAAGACGACTTCCGTGGGCAAGCTGGCAGGCCTTTTAAAGGAAAAGGGAAGAAAGGTGCTGATTGCCGCTGCCGATACCTACCGCGCTGCCGCCTGCGAGCAGCTTACGGAGTGGGCGAACCGGGCAGGGGTGGATATCATCCCAGGCTCCCAGGGGGCGGATCCCTCCAGCGTGGTTTATGACGCAGTGAACGCGGCAAAAGCAAGGCATGTGGACGTCCTGATCTGCGATACCGCAGGCAGGCTCCACAACAAAAAGAACCTGATGGAAGAGCTGAAAAAGATGAACCGTATCATTGACAGGGAATTTCCCGGGGCACATCGGGAAAACCTGATCGTCTTAGACGGTACTACCGGCCAGAATGCACTGAACCAGGCAAGGGAATTTGGGGAGACAGCGGACCTTACGGGAATTATTCTTACGAAAATGGATGGGACATCCAAGGGGGGCATAGCAGTAGCAATCCAGTCTGAGCTGAATATCCCGGTGAAGTTTATCGGGGTGGGGGAAAAGCTGGACGATTTGCAGAAATTTGATCCGGAGCAGTTTGTCAACGCTTTATTTGCAGTAGACGAAGAGGAACAATAGGGGAAGGGTATGGTTTTCCCACCTGGCTTTGCCAGCCTGGGAAAGACCTAGTTCTTTATTAAATGAAAGGGATATAGCAATGGAAGAAAACGGGAAAAGAGAAGAAGCAGGGGAAACGCAAGAGAAGATGCTGACACTGGAAAAGTTTGAGGAGGCCTCTGAAATTGTCAGGAAGGTGACCCAGGAAACCAAGCTGATCTACAGTGATTTTTACAGCGCCCATACGGGTAACCGGGTGTATTTAAAGCCTGAAAATATGCAGTTTACCGGGGCGTATAAATTAAGGGGGGCTTATTATAAGTTAAGCACCCTGGCCAAGGAAGAGCGGGAGAAGGGGCTTATTACCGCTTCTGCGGGCAATCATGCCCAGGGCGTGGCCTATGCTGCAAAATGCTATGGGGCCAAGGCGGTGATCGTGATGCCTACCACCACCCCTTTGATAAAGGTAAACAGGACCAAGAATTATGGGGCGGAAGTGGTGCTCTATGGGGATGTATATGATGAAGCCTGCGCCAAAGCCTATGAACTTGCCAGTGAGCATGGCTACACCTTTATCCATCCCTTTGATGACCCCACAGTGGCTACCGGGCAGGGGACTATCGCCATGGAAATTTTCAAGGAGCTTCCCCTGGTGGATTATATCCTTGTCCCGGTAGGCGGCGGCGGCCTGGCCACAGGGGTGTCCACCCTTGCCAAACTGCTGAACCCCAAAATCAAGGTAGTAGGTGTGGAGCCGGAAGGCGCCAGCTGCCTGAAAGCTTCCATTGACGCCGGGAAGGTAGTCACCCTGGACAAAGTAAGCACCATTGCCGATGGCACCGCTGTAAAGACCCCGGGGGCGCAGATCTTCCCCTATCTGTGTGAGAACCTGGACGGTATCATTACCGTACCCGACGAAGAGCTGGTGGTGGCATTTTTGGATATGCTGGAAAACCATAAAATGGTGGTAGAAAATTCCGGGCTTTTAACGGTGGCTGCTTTAAAGCATCTGGAGGTAAAGAACAAAAAGGTGGTGGCTATTTTAAGCGGCGGCAATATGGATGTAATCACTGTGTCCAGTGTAGTGCAGCAGGGGCTGATCCTGCGGGACCGGATTTTCACGGTCTCTGTGCTCCTTCCGGACAAGCCCGGGGAGCTTAGCAGGGTGGCCAAGGTGATCGCCAAGGAAAACGGCAATGTGATCAAGCTGGAGCACAACCAGTTTGTGTCTATTAACAGAAGCGCTGCCGTGGAGCTGCGCATCACACTGGAAGCCTTTGGGACAGAGCATAAGCACCAGATTATTAATGCCCTTGAGCGCAATGGGTATAAGCCAAGGCCGGTGCGGGCAAACATATAATGCAGAAGGGGAGGGCAGAATGCTATGGGAGTTGGCGGGGTGATAAAGAAATATTTGGTGATCACACTGGGGGCTATGGTATATGGGGCGGGCATCAGCCTTTTTATAGACCCCAACAATCTGGCACCGGGCGGGGTGTCGGGGCTTGCGATCATTATAAGCCGTCTTCTGCCTGTGGAGACAGGGACACTGATTTTGCTGCTGAATATCCCCATTATGATTCTGGGAATCTGGAAATTTGGCATGAAATTTATTGTATCTACCCTTTATGCCACCTTTATGGTCTCCCTGTCCACCAATCTCTTTTCCTGGCTGCCCCCTCTGACAGGGGAGTTCCTTTTGGCCTCCCTGTTCGGCGGGGTAATGTCTGCGGTGGGCATCGGCCTGGTAATGCGGGCTGGGGCAACCACAGGCGGGACGGATATCCTGGTAAAATGCCTGAAGCTTAAGAAGCCTTATCTTAAGACAGGATCCATCTTCCTGGCAATAGACAGTGTCATTATCGGGATTGGCGGCATTGTCTTCGGGAACATTGACGTTGTCTTATACAGTGCCATATCCGTTTCCATGACCTCCCGGGTGCTGGACCTGATCCTCTACGGGCGGGATGAAGCGAAGATCATTTATATTATCAGCAACGCCTCCGGTATCATTACAGAGAGGATCTTAAAAGAGCTGGATGTAGGTGTGACCCATCTTTCAGGGGAAGGCGCTTACAGGAAAGAGGAAAAGCAGATCATATTCTGTGTGGTCAAAAAGCAGAATACCTATAAAGTGGAGGAAATTGTAAAACAGGAGGACAGCAACGCATTTATGGTCATATCCAGCGCAACGGAAATTTATGGGGAAGGCTACAAAAGTTATTTTGGGGATAAATTATAGGTTTCGGGGCGCATAATCCAGGAATGGAAAAGATAAGCAATTGCAAAATCTGTAATTTCATACTATACTTATAGTGAACGATAAAAAGAACCCTTTTTGCCGTTCACTATATTGAAACACAAGGGAAAAATTGTCCTGGAAGGATTTGGAGAGGAATGAGAAAAACCACAAGAAGAAACCGAAGGATGCAGCAGGTGAGCCTGATCACCAATATATTTTTCTGCCTGATCACTTTGGCGGCGCTTACGGGCTGTATTTTCCTTATGCTGCAGAATTACAGCATGAGGAATGCAAGCGTGGAGGCCATGGGAAGGATCCAGGAACTGGAGGGCATTGCCAGCGAATATATTTACTCCCAGAAAGACTTGGACAACCAGGTAGAGGCGGCGGTCCAGGCAGCAATGGAAGAAGAGAGGAAAGCGCTGCTGGGAGGGATAAAACAGAAGGTCCTGGAAGGGGATAGCATCATTTCTGTGTTCAGGGACTTTTTTACGGAAGATGTGGTGGTTTATGCCGATGGGGGATATCATTTTTTCCCCATATCGGATAAGCTAAAGAAACATAATTATGCCCGGGAGAATTTTATCATCAAGGATGAGGAAATTATCTACAGGGATGAGGCCGGGGGCGTGGATTCCCAAAAAGGCATTGATGTATCCAAGCATCAGGGGGAGATCGACTGGAAAGGGGTTTCTGAGGATGGGATTTCCTATGCCTTTATCCGTGCCGGCTATAGGGGAAATTCTGAAGGTAAGCTGGTGGAGGACGAATACTTTCAGGACAATATAGAAGGGGCGCTGGAACATGATATTGATGTGGGGATTTATTTTTATACCCAGGCCCTTACAGAGGAAGAGGCAGTGGAGGAGGCCGAGTTTGTGCTGGGCCTGATAGAGGATTATGATGTTGCCTATCCGGTGGTGATTGACCTGGAAGAGACAGGGAGCGATACCGCAAGGACTGCGGAAATGACCAAAGAGGAGTATACCAGGGCGGCCATCGCCTTTTGCGAGAGGATCAGGGAAGCGGGCTATACCCCCATGATTTATGGCAATATAAAAACCTTTATGATCATGCTGGATATGGAACAGATAGAAGCCTATGATAAATGGTTTGCTTATTATGATACTTCTGTTTATTTTCCTTATGATTTTACCGTATGGCAGTATTCCTCTACCGGTGCGGTAAGGGGGATCGGCGGGGACGTGGATATGAATGTATGTATGAAGGAATATAAGCAGTAAAGAGTGAAAAGGTAAGGTGCCTGTACAGGCATTGGGAACAGGGGAAAGACAAAGGGAGAGCAATGGAAGAAATCCGGGAAACAGTAAAAAGCGGGTACCTTATGGAAAAATTCAGGCTGTTCCATTTGCGGGACAGCCTGCCAGGGGAGTACGCCTACCATTATCATGATTTTCACAAACTGATATGGTTTATTTCCGGAAGAGTGGAATACCATGTGGAGGGAAAAACCTATAAGCTGGAGCCCCATGATATCCTTCTTGTAAAAAGAGGGGAAATCCATAAGCCTTTTATAAACGGGGAAGATGTTTATGAAAGGTATGTATTTTATATTTCCTGTGAATATCTGGAAGAGCATTCGGAGCCAGAGGGCAACCTGGATCTGTGTTTCAAAATGTCGGAGAGGGAGGGGAGCGGCGTGATCCGCCTTTCCCCCACTGTGGGAAGGACTATGTTTGAAACCATTAAGCTTCTGGAAACCGTGGAAAATGATGGCCAGTATGCCAGCCAGATGTATAGCAGGATTCTGTTTTTGAAGCTGTTGATTGAGCTGAACAGATACTGTATCGGCAATCCGGAAGTATTCCACAAAACTGCCAGATATGATAAGAAGATTGTGGAAATGATTCACTACATTAATGAAAATCTTTCCAGGGACCTGACCATTGAAGCCCTGTCCGCCAGGTTTTATCTAAGTAAGTACCATATGATGCGGAAGTTTAAGGAAGAAACCGGGTACTCCATGCATCAGTACATACTGGAGAAAAGGATTCTTGCAGCAAGGAACCTGATCCTTGTGGGGACACCTGCTACAGCAGCCAGCGTGGAATGCGGGTTTAAAGACTATTCTACTTTCAGCAGGGCCTACAAGAAACTGCTGGGGCAGCTTCCGTCGGATTCTTACTGATTACGGGGAGAGCCTTAGGCAGCGCCGGTAAAGTGGAAAAGATAGGGAAAGAGGATGGGAGAAATGGAGAAGATCGTCCGGCAGGGACTGCTGTATGATTTCTATGGGGAGCTTTTGACAGAGCATCAGCGATATGTTTATGAGGATGTTGTCCTTCACGACTTAAGTTTAAGCGAGATTGCAAAGGAACAGAAGATCTCCCGGCAGGGAGTGCATGACCTGGTTAAGCGGTGTGACCGGATTCTGGAAGGGTACGAGGAGAAGCTTCATTTAGTAGAGAAATTCCAGGAGACGAAAAAACTGGCGGGACAGATACAGGTATTGCTGGAGAAGTACCGGAGCGGAAAAGAAGAATCTTTGTTGCAGCAGGCAGAGGAAATAGCCAGGAAGATTGGGGAAATTTGACCTGTAAGAATTCTTATGCTATACTTTAACCATGAAAATAATAATTTGTGACGACAGCATTGAAGACCTGATCAAAATAGAAAAGCTTTTGCAGAAATTCCTGGAATCTCTGGAAGATACGGATGTAATGGTTGAGAAGTTTACCAATCCTTCCAGGCTTTATGATAAGATCAGCCAAAAGGAGCTGGCGGATATCTATATATTGGATATGCTGATGAAGGAGAAAACGGGAATTGACATTGGCAGCCAGTTACGGAAAATCAGCAATAAAAATGTGATCCTGTATATTACTTCCTCCGATGATTTTGCACTGGATGCATACCGTGTACATGCAGCAAGGTATTTGCTAAAGCCAGTCAGGGAGGAAGATTTTTTTGAGGCCATGGATTATGCCTTTTCCTGCCGGGAGGAAAAAAGGGATTTTTTTTATGAAATTAGAACCAAAGACGGCTCTGTTGCCATACCCTATTCCAGAATTGAATATATTGAAAATGTATCCAGAATGCTGGAAATTCATCTGGCAAACGGGGAATGTATCAAAAGCATTTTTATCAGAAAATCTTTTGATGCAGAGATCAGGGAACTTTTAAACAGCCACGGCTTTCTGCAGGTACATAAATCTTTTGTGATTAATTTAAAATATGTGAGAAAGCTGACACAGAACGAGGCCATTATGGAAAGCAATATAAGTGTCCCCATCAGCAAAGCCAGGAGCGCAGGCGTGAAAAAGGAATATCTTTTATTTGTTTCCGGCCAGTATAGGTAGGAAATGGCATGGTGGATTATTTCAGATATATTTCTTATATGATAAGCCATATATTTTTGTTGTTGTTTATTTATTCATTTGTCACACACCGTTATTCTGAAAGAAAAACAATGGGAATTTGTTTTTCTTCTTTTTTGGTTTTAACGCTCACAGACTGCATGAAGCTTACCCTGCTTGGGGACAGCAAGTTTTTTTTTGTTGTCCTGACTGTGGTCCAAATATTCGTGACCCAGTCTACGGCAATCTATATATCAGAAACCAGGGATAACAGGGTTTTGTTTATGGGGCTTACTGCATCGAACTATGTGATTGCTGGCAGTATTATCTCAGCCATTTTTTTTATTTATTCAAAAAATATGGTAATGGCGTTAATGGGAGGATTTTTGGTCCATTTTTCTATTTGGGTTTTTCTGTATACCAAAATCAGGGAAATCTGGCTGAAATGCTATGTGGGGGAAAACAGGAAGGAATGGTGGGAATTATGCCTGATTCCCGTATTTTTTTATTGTGGTTTTTCTTTTCTGGCAGTTTTCCCCTATACGATTTATGATTATCCCAAAAACAGCATTGGGCTTGGCATGTTTATCATTACCATGTTCGTATCTTATGTAGTAGTTTTCCGGTATGTGGAAAGTGAGTCAAACAGAGCGGGAATTTATTGGAAAAATGTACTTTTTGAGACTTATATCAAAGGGCTGGAAAATCAATATCATCTGGTGGAGCAGTCTGAGAAAAACTTGAAGATACTGCGCCATGATATGCGGCATTATTCTAACATGATAGATGCCCTTCTTTCCCAGGAGGAATATGGGGAGATCAGAAAAATAACAGAATACATTCATGGGGTAACGGATGAAAATAAAGTGATAAGATACTGTGACAATCTCATTATCCATTCGATCCTTTCGCAGATGATGGAAAAAGCCTGGAAACTGGATATTACTGTAAGGCCTGACCTTATTATCCCCAAAGAACTTCCGGTCTGTGACTATGAATTAGCGGCAGTCATTGCAAACCTGCTGGAAAATGCAATAAACAGCGTGAAGGATTTTAAGGAAAAAGAAAAGCGGTATGTGGATGCGAAGATTCATTGTACACCGGAACATTTATTGATCCACATGAAAAATATATGTGAAAAGGAAGTGAAATTCGACCCATTAACAGGGCTTCCCAGAAGCGCCAAGGGGGCGGAGCATGGGCTGGGGATGCAGAGCGTGGCGGCCTTTTCAGATAAGATTGGCGGGAATATTGGCTGTTATTGCGAAAAGGGGATTTTTCAGATTATCGTTTATGTGGGATTTTAGGCTGGCTTGGGAAACACGGCTAGTGACAAGTTAGTGACAGAATATTAGCCCCTCTGGAAGCTATCCGGAAGGGGTTATATCATTTCAATGGCCTGCCTTAATTCTTCAATTGTTTTGTGGGTGTATATACTGGTCAGGGAGCTGGAGGCGTGCCCGGTCAGGCGGCTCGGTGCATACCTAGTTGACCCCGGCACTGTCCAGCAGGGAAGTGAAGGTGTGGATAATAAGGAAAAAGTCTTTATTTTCAAGGAGTTTGAGCGTTTGCCGTCATTTATTCAATTCCTTTTCCAAGTTTAAACATGACGAGAAAATTATCGAAAAAAGGAGGTTGTTTCATTAACGACAATGCCGCTATTGTGACGTATTGTATTCAAGGAGATAAAATAAACTGGGTGAGTAATATGAATATTGTAAAAGTGTTTGGACGTAATTTGAAATATTATCGAAATAAAATGGGAGTATCCCAAGAACAGTTTGCTGATAAGGCAGGTTTGCACAGAACGTATATTAGTGCAATTGAATGTGGTAAGAGAAGTATATCATTAGATAACATACAAAAAATTGCAGAAGCATTAGAAATTGAAACATATCTTCTCTTCGTTGATGATTGCGATAAAAAAGATAGAAAAAAGGCAGGTGGAAAGTAATGAACTGTGTTGCAGTCGATTTGTTTTGCGGTATAGGTGGACTGACATATGGAATAAGAAAGGCTGGAATAACAGTTGCAGCAGGTATAGATATTGATTCCACATGTCAGTATGCATATGAGGAGAATAATGATTCGGTTTTTATAAATAAGGGAGTAGAAGATTTAAAAAAAGAAGAAATTGAATCATATTATCCTGAAGGTTGTATTAAAGTTCTGATGGGGTGTGCACCATGTCAGCCATTTTCAACGTATTCTTTGCGTTATACCAAAGAAGGCCCAAAAGATGAAAAGTGGAAGTTATTGTATTATTTTAGAGATTTGGTTAAAGAGATTAAGCCGGATATAATATCAATGGAAAATGTACCACAACTAGTAAAAAAGGAAGTTTTTGAAGATTTTGTAAATGGACTTGAAGCTCAAGGATACCATGTTAGTTGGCAGATTGTTAATTGTGCAGATTATGGCGTGCCACAAAGTAGAAGCAGATTGGTACTGTTGGCATCTAAATTTGGAGATATTTCATTAATATCTCCTTTGTATACTGAAGAAAACTATATCACGGTAAAAGATGCAATTGGAAGTTTGCCACAAATAAAAGATGGAGAAGCTTGTAAGACAGATACTTTGCATAGGGCAAGTAAATTGTCTAAGATTAATAAAAAGCGAATTAAGAAATCTGTTCCGGGAGGGACTTGGAAAGATTGGGATGAGAAACTCCGGTTGTCTTGCCATAAAAAGAGTACAGGTCAAGGCTATCGTGCAGTGTATGGTAGGATGGAATGGGGAAAACCTTCACCAACGATTACTACTCAGTTTTATGGATATGGAAATGGAAGATTTGGGCACCCAGAGCAAAATAGGGCATTATCTATGCGAGAAGGTGCTATTTTGCAGTCTTTTCCACCCGATTACAAGTTTATTGATGTTAATCATCCACAGACTAATAGACAAATCGGTGTTCACATTGGAAATGCGGTTCCGGTAAAATTGGGTGAGGCCATAGGCAGGAGCATATTAGACCATTTGGAGAATTGTAAAGAGGTGAAGAATGTTGAAGAATGATAAAATGACATCTGAAATGAAGGATTTGGCTGAAGGGCAGATTAGAGAATTGCAGAAAGAAATTAGTTTTGATACAAAGGATTATCCGATAGAGGTATTGGTTGATAAGTTTCGTGCAGATGATTTTTATATTCCTGAATATCAGAGAAAATTTGTATGGGATAATGCTAAAAAAGTAAGATTTATTGAATCTGTATTGCTAGGGTTACCTATACCGTTTATGTTTTTTTCTGATAATGAAGATGGTAGATGTGAAATAATTGACGGTGCCCAAAGGACTCAGACGTTGGAAGAGTTTCTGTATAATGATTTGATGTTGAATGGATTAGAAAAACTGACTTCATTGAACGGATTTAAGTTTACTGATTTACCGGAAATATTCCAAAGAAAATTTAAAGGACGCACTTTAAGAATAATTGTTTTAGCTGATACTACCACTATTGAAATCAGACAAGATATTTTTAATAGAATTAATACGGGTGGTACTCATGCTATTCCCAGTGAAATTAGACGAGGTTCTTATGCAGGAGCATTTATGAAATTTGTTGAAAAATGTGCTAAGGACGAACAGTTTAATAAATTATGTCCGATTAGTGATACAATGAGAAATAGATATGAAGATTCAGAATTGATAGTTAGATTTTTTGCATATTTGAATAACTATCAGAATTTTCAGCATGTTGTAGATGATTTCTTAAATGATTTCGTACAGGGAAAAGAAAAAGAATTTGATAAAGATGTATATGAAAAAGAATTTAGAAACATGCTTAATTTTGTTGAAAAATATTTCCCATATGGTTTTGCTAAAACAAAGAATGCAAAATCAACACCTAGAGTACGTTTCGAGGCTATTTCAGTAGGTGTAGCATTAGCACTGAGAGAAAATCTAGATTTAGTACCCGATTCAATGGAATGGTTGGGTTCGGAAGAATTTAAGAAACACACAACAACACATGCAAGCAATTCTCCTAGAAGAGTTAGTGGAAGAATTGAATATGTGAGAGATGTACTTTTAAAGGGTGATTGTAATGAGAATGACGCTTGAAATATATCAAGAAAGAATTGACGAAATAGAACTATACTTTAATGCTTTAAAGGAGTTGTATCAGACACAATCTAGAGAATCAGAGCATTCATTTTATAATGATGACTTTTTGAAGATATTAAAGGCGAATGCTTTGATAATGATATACAACTTGGTTGAGTCTTCAATAATGGGCGGCATATTAGAAATATATGATGAATTAAAGAACAGTGGGTATAACTACAAAGATGTAGGAAAAGAAATACAAGATATTTGGTTTTCCTTCAAATTTAATCAAGTATATGATAAAACGGCTCATTATAATTCATATAGAGATAAAGCAGTTGAAATTATAAATGCAATTATGAGGAATGAACCAATAGAGATGGATCGTAAAGCAACAGATATTAGTGGAAATTTGGATGCAGATAAAATAAGACAAATATGTAGTGACCACGGCATTACATATACTATTGATTCTGCTTGTAGAGGTGGAGTGGCTTTGGAAGATGTCAAAAATAAAAGAAATCAATTAGCGCACGGCACAACTTCATTTGCGGAATGCGGGCGTTATTATGCAATAGACGATTTAGAAAAAATAAAGAACGAAACTGTGATTTTTCTAAATGGTATTTTGCAAGGAATGAAAAAGTATTATGATGAAAAGACTTATTTAAAAGTGGTGAATAATTAGAAAAGAGTAACTTTTATCAATTTTGGTTAGAAAGAGATGCCATATTATGCAAAATGAGTACATGATTTTAGTAGAAAGCTATCCGCTTACGTGAAGTTGGCGACAAAACTATATTTAGCAACTATTTCATAAGAAATATGAATCGTAAACACAAGAAAAATGGTAAGGGAACGCCTGGTGTATCATCCTCCGATACTGTGATAGCAGCAAAGGAAGCATAGCCTTTTTCTATAACATCATTTTGCAGGGCATGGGAAAGGGGGGATCCTGGCTGTTTTCCTGGGCGGGGATACCCCAGAAATCGTTTACCCTTAATCTGCGGTAGGCAGTGCCATAAAGGGGGCTACAATGTTTGTAAGTGGTTTTTGTACAATTTATGGAACTCTTGGAATAAGCCTTTCCGCTAAGCTCATAGAACTTCTCATAGAGCGGTGAGAAGGTTATCTCCCGGTCAAAAACGTTGTAGGGGTTCTTGTTGTACTCTGCAAGCAATAGGGCATCCTCACGTCAAGGAAAGCGCCCCAGCTCGTCATACACAGGGTAATAGCGTTCGTCCATCCTTGTATTGACCCGTACCTCAAAAGGGGTTCTTCTCTTTCCTGACAGCTTAACAACGGTGCCGTAGCCATTGGGATTCTTAAGCGGTTTCCGCGCGGCATGGTGGTACCTTCTTAAAAATGGGTAAAAAAATACACCCTATTGCATGGATGTACCGAAATGTGATATAGTATCAGTGATGGGGTGATTCTATAACGTGTACACCCTGTTAATAGTTTTCATGCTACCCCGGTGCTGGTAACACTGGGACGGTTTTCTGTTTGACATATTTATGTATATTGGCTATAATATGCTTAACAAGAGAGCCAATGGCTAGAGTACACCTAGCCGCCGGCAAGTTTCAGTGCAAAAAGTAGCGCCTTATCTTACCAGGACGAGGGCGCTATTTTTTGCGTTGTATGTAGATAACAAGAGTTATAACAGCGCAAAGCATAATTACAAACTGGATTAAGTCCGAATATGTAACCATTGGCACCAGCTCCCTTCCTTAAGTGTCCGGCGAGCTGGCATAATCGCCCCATTGGCTTCCTGGTAAAGCATATTATACTTTCAATGTACGGTAAAACATAAATGGCTTGTCCTGCCAGGGTCTAAATGGGCTTGGCTGGACGCAAGATTGTCCTGTCCGCACATGGACGAGTTCAACGTACATTATTTTCTAATTAAGTCAACCTCAATCCTTTTTAAACAATTTTCAATAGGTTGTAACCTTGTGTCAAGTTTTGTATTTAATAGTTGGCTGATTGCTAATAAATCTTCGTTAGTTAATGCCATTTCATCACGGTCCCTTGTGTGATTATTTTATTGATAATGTAAATATATCACAGCCAAGGTGTAAAGTCTATTTAATTATCAAGGTGCCTCCCGAGTTTGGTAGCATGATTTAATGGCAGTAGTCTTATAATAAACAGTGATAACGCAAGACAAACAAATGCAAACGTTTGTTTGACAAGAAAAAACACTTGACAGCCTTCCTTTTTTGTAGTACTCTTACCTAAGTGCTTGTGGACGGAAAATTTTTAAGGAGCATATTAGATGGCATTTGAAAGCTTAACAGATAAATTGCAGAATGTTTTTAAAAACCTCCGGGGCAAAGGCCGCCTGACGGAAGAGGATGTGAGGACGGCGTTAAAGGAGGTCAAGCTTGCGCTTCTGGAAGCGGACGTAAACTTTAAGGTGGTCAGGCAGTTTGTGAAAGCTGTGGAAGAGCGGGCTATAGGCAGCGATGTCATGAATGGCTTAAACCCTGGCCAGATGGTGATCAAGATTGTTAACGAGGAAATGGTAGCCCTGATGGGGTCTGAAACCACTGAGATTAAGCTCCAGCCAGGCAAATCCATTACCACCATTATGATGTGCGGCTTACAGGGGGCAGGAAAAACCACCGCCACAGCGAAGATTGCCGGAAAGCTGAAGCAAAAGGGAAAGAAGCCCCTTCTGGTGGCCTGCGACGTATACAGGCCGGCGGCTATCAAGCAGCTCCAGGTGAACGGTGAGAAACAGCAGACTGATGTTTTTTCCATGGGGGAAAACCAGGATCCTGTAGACATTGCCAAGGCGGCGTTGGAACATGCCCGGAAGAACGGCCATAATGTCGTCATCCTGGATACTGCCGGGCGGCTTCATATTGACCAGGATATGATGGAAGAGCTCCAGAATATCAAAGCCAGCGTGGATGTGCACCAGTCCCTTCTGGTAGTGGATGCCATGACAGGCCAGGATGCCGTTACGGTGGCCAGGGAGTTTGACGAGAAGATTGGCATTGACGGGGTAATCCTTTCCAAGATGGACAGTGACACCAGGGGCGGGGCGGCGCTTTCTGTAAAGGCAGTTACCGGCAAGCCAATCCTGTATGTGGGTATGGGGGAGAAGCTTTCAGACTTAGAGCAGTTCTATCCGGAGCGGATGGCAAGCCGTATCCTTGGCATGGGGGACGTGCTTTCCCTGATTGAAAAAGCCCAGGAAAACATTTCCATAGATGAGAACAAAGAAAAAGAAATGGCTGCCCGGATGAAAAAGGGCAAGTTTGATTTCGAGGATTACTTAGAGAGCATGAAACAGATGCGCAACATGGGAGGGCTTGCCAGTATCCTGAGCATGATGCCGGGCATTGGCGGTAAGCTGGGCAATTTGGAATCCATGATTGACGAGAAGGAGCTTGCCAAAACAGAAGCGATTATTTTGAGCATGACCCTGGAAGAGAGGAAAAATCCCAAGCTTTTGAATTTAAGCAGAAAAAGCAGGATTGCAAGGGGCGCGGGTGTGGACATGGCGGTAGTTAACCGGTTTGTGAAGCAGTTTGAGCAATCCCAGAAGATGATGAAACAAATGCCGGGGCTCTTAGGCGGAAAGCGCAGGGGAGGCTTTGGGGGAAGGAAGTTCCCTTTTTAATTACAAGAAGCTGGCCCGCGAAGTTTATGGGCGTTTGGTAAACAGTGTTGAAAACAGAAACGCTTTCTTCCAGGAAGCTGTTTCTTTTCAAAATAAAATTAACAGCAATAACGTTGCGGAGGTGAAAACATGGCAGTAAAAATCAGATTAAAAAGAATGGGTCGGAAAAAAGCTCCTTTCTATAGAATCGTTGTAGCAGACTCCAGATCTCCCAGAGATGGAAAGTTCATCGAGGAAATTGGAACTTACGATCCCAACACAGACCCCAGCACCTTTCATGTAAATGAGGAGCTGGCGAAAAAATGGCTTACAAATGGTGCACAGCCTACAGAAGTTGTCAGCAAAATTTTCAAGCATGCAGGCATTGAAAAATAAGATGGAATTGGCAGCCCTTTTGGAGGTGTACGATGAAGGAATTAGTAGAAGTAATTGCGAAAGCTCTTGTTGAGCATCCGGAAGAGGTTTTGGTGACTCAGAAGGAGGAGGGTAAACACATTACCATTGAGCTTCATGTGGCTGCTTCCGATATGGGGAAAGTCATCGGAAAACAGGGAAGGATTGCGAAAGCTATCCGTTCCGTAGTAAAGGCAGCATCATCCAAAGACAATCAAAGAGTGGACGTGGAAATCGTCTGAGCAGGGCAACGGTACACTTGGTGTACCGTTGTTTGCGGTATGGGCGCATATACAAAGCGGTGCAATGCGGCGGTATAGGAAACGCTGTGGCAGGCAAAGATTTAAATTGTGCAAAAGCAGTGCAGAAATGAGGATATTTATGGAAAATTTATTGCAGGTCGGGGTAATTTCCTCTACCCATGGATTGAAAGGGGAAGTGAAGGTTTTCCCTACTACGGATGATGTCAGGCGGTTTAAGGATTTAAAAGAGGTATTGCTTGACACCGGCAGTGAGAAGCTGGCCTTAGAGATAGAATCAGTGCGGTTTTTTAAACAGTTTGCCATTGTAAAATTTAAAGGCTGTGATGATATAAGCCATGTTGAAAAGTATAAAGGAAAGAGCCTTTTGGTCACCAGGGAAAACGCGGTGGCCCTGGAAGAAGGGGAGTACTTTATTGCGGACCTGATAGGCATACAGGCGATTTCCCAGGACGGGGCTTTAAAGGGCCGTGTGAAGGATGTGATAACTACTGGGGCAAACGATGTTTATGAGATTCTTTTAGAGGACGGCAGGGTGCTTTTACTTCCGGCAATTAAGGAATGCGTGCTTGGGGTGGACCTGGAAGAAGGCGTAATGAAAATACGCCTGCTGGAAGGGCTGCTGGAGTAGAAATGGCGTCCCTGGGGGGCAGCCGTAAAACCTGGTATGCGCAAAAGGCGCAGAAATGAGGCAAAATGAATTACCATGTACTGACACTTTTCCCTGACATGATCATCCAGGGGCTTGGGGAAAGCATTATCGGGCGGGCGGCAGCCAGGGGCGTCATCTCTGTGGAAGCCGTCAATATCAGGGATTATACCGCCAATAAACATAAAAAGACGGATGATTACCCTTATGGAGGCGGTGCGGGGATGCTTATGCAGGCACAGCCCGTTTACGATGCCTGGCAGGCGGTGGTGAAGACGATTGCAGAGAGCGGGAGGGATGCCCAAAAAGCAAGGGTGATCTATGTTACGCCCAAGGGAAAGCCCTTTGTGCAGGAGATGGCGAAGGAATTGGCCAGGGAGGAAGACCTGGTTTTTCTCTGCGGCCATTATGAAGGGATAGACGAGAGGGTGCTGGAGGAGATCGTCACAGATTATGTGTCCATCGGGGATTATGTGCTTACCGGCGGGGAACTGCCAGCCATGGTCATGATAGACGCTATTTCCCGGATGGCACCAGGGGTTTTGGGCAACGAAGATTCCGGCGAAAGCGAGAGCTTTAGCAATTATCTGCTGGAATATCCCCAATATACAAGGCCGGAAGTATGGCGTGGGAAGAAAGTGCCGGAAATCCTCCTTTCCGGGGACCACCAGAAGGTGGAGCAGTGGCGCCTGGAACAATCCATGGAAATTACGAAAAGAGCAAGGCCGGAGCTGTACGAAAAGTGGGCGGATGAAAACCAGGAATACTTTATCAGGAAGGCAAAAAGAGAAGAAAGGGCGCGGAAAAGGGAATTAAAGCGGGAGCAGAAGAAAAATTCCTTGCAATATCCCCTGTAATGTGATAAATTATTAATGTTGCGAAGTTGTGATGGTCCTCTGCCGCACAGGTGGCAAGAACGTCTGATGAGTTTACAAGTTGACGGAGGTAAAAATGAACGGATACGAGTTATTAAAAAACATTGAAAATGAAGCCCTGAAAGAAGTGGTGGAATTCGGGGCCGGGGATACCGTAAAGGTATACTGCAAAATCAAGGAAGGAAACAGGGAGAGAATCCAGGTTTTTGAGGGTGTTGTGCTGAAAGTACAGGGAACCGGCGCAAGGCAGACCTTTACTGTAAGGAAGTTTTCCAACGGTGTGGGCGTAGAGAAGACCTGGCCGCTGTATTCCCCTAATGTAGAGAAGATTGAAGTAACCCGCAGGGGTAAGGTAAGAAGGGCGAAACTGTTCTACTTAAGAGGCCGCATTGGTAAGAAGGCGAAGGTAAAAGAAGCTGCCAGATAACAGGATGTGGGCAGTAACTTGAATAGGGTTCAAAAGGACAATTGTATAACCAATTGTCCTTTTCTAATATATATAAATATGATAAAATAAATTCTGGTACGGCCAGGGGGCGCCGGAAAGGCAGGTCATTATATTCCGCATTCCCGGGATAGCAGAATCTAACATGCAGACAAGGATTGATTGTATGGCGAAACGTAAAGGGTTAACTTTTTATGAAAAAAAGAAACGGTTCAGCAAAGAAATGTTACGGGAAATCTTCAGCACACTTTTTTACTGTTTTGCCGCTGTTTTGGTAGCCTTTGTACTGGTGTTTGCCGCAGGAGTTAAAATGAATGTGATCGGTGTGTCAATGGAGCCGGCCCTATATAATGGCCAGGAGGTGTTGGTCAACCGGTTCAGCTATAAATTCATATCCCCAGGGAGAGGGGATGTTGTGGCTTTTTTGCCAAATGGCAATCCCAACTCCCACTATTATTTAAAACGGGTAATAGGGCTTCCGGGAGAGCGGGTACAGATCATCGGCGGTTACGTATATATTGACGGGGAACTTCTTGTGGAGGATGAAGCCTATGATAAAATTGCAGACGCAGGGATTGCAGCGTCCGAAATACGGCTTGAAAATGACGAATACTTTGTGCTTGGGGATAACCGCAATGGCAGCGAGGACAGCCGTTCAGGGAATATTGGCCCTGTTAACAGGGATACAATTATGGGAAAGGTGTGGTTTCAGTTAGGGCGGGAAGGAGAAAGTATGGGGTTTGTAAAATAGAAGAAGGAGAAAAGCATGAATTATCAGTGGTATCCCGGACATATGACGAAAGCAAAAAGGATGATGCAGGAAGACAGCAAGCTGGTGGATTTGATCATTGAGCTGGTGGATGCAAGGATTCCTATGAGCAGCCGTAATCCGGATATAGATGAAATCGGGAAAAATAAATTCAGGGTCATTTTGCTGAATAAGGCGGACCTGGCCAATGAGAAATACAATGCCCTGTGGGCGGATTATTTTAAGCAAAAAGGGGTGTTGGTGCAGGAGATGAATTCCCGGTCAGGGAAGGGGATGAAAAATATCCAGCCCCTGGTGCAGGAGGCCTGCCAGGCGAAATTTGAGCGGGACAGAAAGCGGGGCATCTTAAACCGCCCGGTGAGGGCAATGGTAGTGGGGATCCCCAATGTAGGGAAATCTACCTTTATCAATTCCTTTGCCGGAAGGGCCTGCACGAAAACCGGGAACAAGCCGGGGGTCACCAAGGGAAAGCAGTGGATCCGGCTGAATAAAAATCTGGAGCTTTTAGATACCCCGGGCATTTTGTGGCCTAAGTTTGAAGATCCCAAGGTAGGGGAGAGGCTTGCAATAATCGGCTCTATCAATGACGGCCTGGTATATGCGGACCAGTTGGCAACAGCGCTGCTTGCCTGGCTGCAGAAGGAATACCCGGAGCTTTTAAAGGAGCGGTACCAGATCCAGCTAAAGGAGGATGCTTACCAGACACTGGAGGAAATCTGTATCAGCAGGCATTGCTTTTTAAAGGGCGAAGCGCCGGACCTGATGAGGGCTTCCCGGCTTTTGATGGAGGATTTCAGAAGTGGGAAAATCGGAAGAATTACGTTGGAATACCCGGAGGAATGGCAGTGAATAAGAAACTAAAAGAAATATTAAGTACAAGTATGTATCTGCTGATTGTGCTGGTTTCCACCTTTTTGGTGGTAACCTATGTGGGGCAGCGCACCAAGGTGATCGGCAGTTCCATGGAGCCCATGCTGATGGATGGGGATAATCTGATTGTTGATAAGATATCTTATCGGTTCCAGGAACCCAAACGGTATGATATTATCGTATTTCCCTTCCGGTATGCGGATAAGACCTATTATATAAAAAGAATTATCGGGCTTCCCGGGGAGACGGTTTATATTGATTCCCAGGGGGATATCTACATAGACGGGGAAATTTTGGAGGAATCCTATGGAAAAGAGCAGATTTTAGACCCGGGGCGGGCATATGAGCCTGTTGTCCTTGGGGAGGACGAGTATTTTGTCATGGGGGATAACAGGAACAACAGTTCGGACAGCCGCGACCCAGTGGTGGGAAACATCCACAGGGATGAATTTATCGGGAAAGCCTGGGTGCGTATCTGGCCTTTTAACAAAATTGGCATGATCCGGCACCAATGACAGAGGGAACAATTTATGGGACAGAAGATAAGTGAGATCAGGGAAATACTACAGGCAGCGGATATTCAGAAGCTGCCTGATTTTATAGAAACCTACCAGCCAGATACCCGCTGTGGCGTCGCCGCTTTAGTGGAGAAGGCCAGGGGGCGGCTTGGGGCTTATGAAAAGGAGCTGTCCCGGCTGGAAGGGATGAAGGAGTTTGAGAAAAAATATGCCTGTTGCCAATATATCTGCGGTGTTGACGAGGCAGGCAGGGGGCCTCTTGCAGGGCCGGTGGCGGCGGGGGCGGTGATACTTCCAAAGGATTGTGATATTTTGTATCTTAACGATTCCAAACAACTGTCCGAAAAAAAAAGAGAAGAGTTATTTGATGTGATTATGGAGAAGGCTGTTTGCGTGGGGGTGGGATTTGCTTCCCCGGAACGGATTGATGAGATCAATATTCTCCAGGCTACCTATGAGGCCATGAGGGAGGCAGTGGGAAAGCTTTCCCCTGGGCCGGACATTCTCTTAAATGATGCGGTGATGATACCGGGCATTTCCATCAGGCAGGTCCCTATTATCAAGGGGGATGCCAAAAGTATTTCCATAGCCGCGGCAAGCATCATTGCCAAGGTTTCCAGGGACCGCCTGATGGTAGAATATGATAAAGTTTTTCCAGGTTACGGCTTTGCGTCCCATAAGGGCTACGGTGCCCGGCAGCATATAGAAGCGCTGAAAAAACTGGGGCCTTCTCCCATCCACCGCAGGAGCTTTATCAAAAATTTTATCAGCACAGGGGGCGTTAGATTATGAAGCTTTCAACCTATATGGGGCAGATTGGGCAAAATTATGAGCAGGCGGCTGTTACGGAGAACAGCGCTGCTTTAGAGCAGGGATTAAAAAACGGGATGAACGCAGTCCTGGGGAAACTTCCGGGGCAGGCAGTGTCCGGGGAGGTTTTGCTCCGCAATGGAAGCGATATTTTAATTGCCATAGGCAAGAACCAGCTTCTCCAGGCAAAGCTGGAAGGGAATATGCAGGTCCAGCTTGGGCAGCTTATGACATTCCAGATAAAAAACAACACCAACTCCAAAATAGTGCTCACCCCCCTTTTTGAAAATACCGGAATGGACCCCAATGTTTCCAAGGCATTGCAGGCGGCAGGGCTTCCGGAGAACAGCATAACCGCAGGAATGGTCAAGGCCATGATGCAGGAAGGCCTTCCCATTGACAGGCAATCCTTATACCAGATGAACCGGCTGATAGCCAACAATCCCCAGGCGGATATCCAGACATTGGTCCAAATGCACCGGCTCTCCCTTCCGGTGACGCCGGAGAATATCTTTCAGTTTGAAGCCTACAAAAATTACCAGCATCAGCTTGGGGAGAGCCTTATGGATCTGGCGGATGCCTTTACCCAGAGCCTTGCCCAGATTACAGGCAGCGGGAACTGGCAGGAAGGGGCCGCGTTTTATAAGGAAATAATTGGCATATTCTCCGATACCCCGCAGGAGGCGGTATTCCAAACCCAGGATGGCTCTGTGCAGCTTAAGGGGGAGATGGCTGAAGCTATAAAAAATGGGGAAATCCCGGAAAATACAGCGAAGGAGATACCACTGCCGGAGGAAGGGCAGCCGGTTTTGACCAGGGAAGAAAGGAATAACCTTGCCCTGCAGCTTAAAGGCGCGGGAGTGTCGGAAGAGTTCACAAAGGCCCTGGCAGAGGGGAAAATGGGCGGCAGGGAAATTTTAAAAGAAATTGGGAAAATGCTCTCCGAGGAAACCATCCCCCACCGGGAAGAACTTTTTAAGGCCCTGGAGGGCAGGGAGTTTAAAAGCCTGTTAAAGAATGAAATGGGAAAGCAGTGGATGCTCCTGCCGGAGGAGGTGGCCAAGGAGCATAGCGTGGATAAGCTCTACGAAAGGTTAAACAGCCAGATGAACCGTTTAAGCCAGGCCCTTGCCCAAAGTGGAAGGGGGGATACGCCCCTTGCCAAAACGGTTTCCAACGTGGGCAATAACATTGATTTTATGAACCAGTTAAACCAGATGTTTACCTATGTGCAGCTTCCCCTGAAGATGCAGGGGAAAAATGCCAATGGGGAGCTGTTTGTCTATACCAATAAAAAAAGCCTGGCCAAAAAGGATGGCAGTGTCAGCGCCCTGCTTCATCTTGACATGGAGAGCCTTGGCAGTTTGGATGTCCATGTATCCCTCACCAACCAGAAGGTTTCCACCAAATTTTACCTTCAGGATGATTCCGCCCTGGACCTGATTGCACAGAACATTGGGATGTTAAATGACAGGCTGGAAAAGAGAGGGTATTCCATGAATGCGGAATTTATCCAAAGGGATGGGCATACAACAATGATGGATGAAATTTTAAAGCAGGGTAAAAATATCTCCGCGTTGACGGGATATTCTTTTGATGCCAGGGCATAGTTTTTCACAGGGAGATTATTATGGCAGAGGAAAAAAAGAAGCCGAAACAGGCGGTGGCGCTTTCCTACGACCCTAACGACGACGCCCCCCGGGTGATCGCCAGCGGCAGGGGCGCCCTTGCAGAGAGGATTATTGAAAAAGCCCAGGAAGCGGATGTACCGGTACACAGGGATGATAAGCTGGCGGATACGCTCTCCCGCCTGGAAATTGGCGATATGATCCCCCCGGAGCTTTATGAAGTAGTGGCAGAGATTCTTGTATTTGTAGATGCCATGGACAAAATCAAAGCCAAAATGGATAAGGGCAAATAGCAGGTACAGCTTTTGGATAAGAGGATTACAGGAAAACAGTATGAGGACCTGGCGGCAGCCTATCTGGAGGAAAGAGGTTTCAGGCAGCTGGCGGCAAATTTCAGGAGCAGGCAGGGGGAAGTGGATTTGATTGGCATCCATGAGAACTGCCTGGTTTTTGTGGAAGTAAAGTATAGAAAAAACACCCGGTCAGGGCTGCCGGAGGAAGCGGTAAGCTTGCCAAAGCAACAGAAAATCTGCCTGGTTTCGGATTATTACAGGCTGCAGCATCCCAAAGAGGGCACAAGGCAGGTGCGTTACGATGTGGTTGCCTTCTGTGGGGATGAGATTGTCTGGCATAAAAACGCTTTCCCTTATACAAGGAAAGGGCGGCAGCTATCCTGGTAACCGCCGGGAAAAAGGAAAGGAGAAGAATCAGATGCAAATAAAACGGAAAAGTCCCTGGGGGCATGAAGGAGAAGCCCTGGCGCTTAATTGGTCCGGGCAGGTGGCATATCTGGCCTTTCCCTCGCTGGATGCGCTGGGAATGGCCAGACATTTATTTTCTACCAGGGCAGGGGGCGTCAGTGAGGGAATTTATTCTTCCATGAATTTCAGCTATACAAGGGGCGATAAAAAAGAAAATGTGGACGAAAATTTCAGAAGGATCGCCCAGGTGATGGGAACCAGGCCGGAGAACATTGTCTGTTCCAGCCAGTCCCATACCACCAATGTCCGCCTGGTTACCGAAGAAGACCGGGGAAAAGGGGTGGTGCGCCCTGTGGACTATGAGGATGTGGATGGGCTGGTCACCAATATTCCGGGAATAGCCCTCTGCACCCTCTACGCGGACTGCGTCCCCCTTTACCTGGTGGATAAGAAGAACAGGGCCATCGGCCTTGGCCATTCCGGCTGGAGAGGGACCATAAACCGCATGGGGGCTGTAATGGTACAGGCCATGGGGGAAGCTTTCGGGACCAGGCCGGAAGAAATCCATGCTGCCATTGGCCCTTCTATCTGCCAGGAATGCTATGAAGTGGGGGAGGATGTGGCGGAGGCTTTCAGGAAAAGCTTTGGGGAAGAAGGGACGGTTCTTTTAAGCCCCGGGAGAGGGCCGGCAAAATACCAGCTTAACCTCTGGGAAGCAAACCGCAGGGTACTGGCAAAAGCGGGGATCCCTGAGAAAAATATTGCGGTTACGGATGTATGTACCTGCTGTAACAGCAATCTGCTGTTTTCCCACCGGGCCAGCCTGGGCAGAAGAGGGAACCTGGCTGCGTTTCTTATGCTGAATTAAGAAAACCTTAACTATTTTCCTTGGAAAGCCTTAAAAAACATATGGTTTACTATAACAGACGGAAGAAATTCCTGCCCGTTGCTGTCAATTGAATGAAGAAAAGGAATGAGATTATGACAAACATACTGGTCTGTGACGATGACAGGGAAATTGTGGACGCCATTGAAATTTATTTACATCAGGAAGGCTACCAGGTCTTCAAGGCATATGACGGTGAACAGGCAATCAAAATGCTGAAAGACCAGAACATCCAGCTTCTGATCATTGACATCATGATGCCCAGGCTGGATGGGATCCATGCTACCCTGAAAATCAGGGAATACAGCAGCATACCGATTATTTTCCTCTCTGCCAAATCCGAGGATACAGATAAAATCCTGGGGCTGAATATTGGTGCGGACGATTATGTTACCAAGCCCTTTAACCCCCTGGAGCTGGTGGCAAGGGTAAAGTCCAATTTAAGAAGATATACCCAGCTTGGAAATCTTAATGTGGAGAATAATGCGCTGTTTACTGCCGGTGGGCTGTGTATCAACGACGATACCAAAGAAGTTACCGTGGACGGGGAGAGTGTGAAGCTTACGCCTATAGAATACAATATCTTGCTTTTGCTGGTAAAGAATCAGGGAAAAGTCTTTTCCATTGACCAGATTTATGAAAATATCTGGAATGAGGAGGCCATCGGGGCGGACAATACCGTTGCCGTCCATATCCGGCATATCCGGGAAAAAATTGAAATCAATCCCAAGGAACCCCGGTACTTAAAAGTGGTCTGGGGGGTAGGCTACAAAATCGAAAAACAATAAGGGGAACAAAAAACAGGAGAAGGGTATGAAAAAACAGGAAACAGGAGAAAACCAACAGGAAAACCCTATAGGAGAAAAGCAGGGGCTTTGGCAGGAGGGAAGGGAAGAATCCCTTCCGGGGGAAGAGGACTGGCCCGGCTGGCCATCGCCTGGCCCGGAAAAAAAGCCTAAAGCGCCCGGGAGCAGGAAAAGAGGGAGCGTTGTGTTTTTTCATTTCCTGCAGCATATTTCCCTGGTTATGGCGGCAGTAATGATTACGGCGGTTTTTTCCGGTTCCTATCTTGTGGTGGATACCAGAAAAGGCCCGATGTCCTACAATCTAGTGGGGGAGGACCAGGGCAGGCCCTTTGAAGAGTCCGATTTATTTAATACCCTTTTGGGGAACAGTGTGTCGGATATTATCTGTTATGGCGCTATCAGAGGGCAGATGGAGACAGATGGAAAATTTGACCCGGGAAAAACTGTGGATGTGGCCGCCTTTGCAGGCAGGTATGGGGGAATCCCCCAGGAGTACATTACGGCGGATTATTATCTGGATGACCTGATCAAATGGGCTCAGGCCGGCTTTGGCTATGAAGAGGCCTATATGGACGGGGAGGAAGCCGCCCGGTTCCTGGGCAGGAGCACCATGGTTACCAGGGTGGATAAGGAAAAATTAGAAAGCGGCACAGGGGGCTATCTAAATTCCGATTTATCAGGGGCAAGAAAAGTTGTAACCGTGTCGGGAAACCAGATCGATGGCGGAAACCAGGTTACATTGCTTTTGAATAAGTACCGGACGGCGGAAGGGAAGAATATAGAAAACTATGTATCTTCCTGGGAGGAGTACTATGAGCTTTGCGGCAATGTGAGGAAGGCCGCCGAAGATCTCAGCATTAATTACGATGAATATTTAAAATACAGGGATTATTATGATTCCGGTAATTCCAATATTGTCTATTTCATCAGAAGGGCCATAGGGGGCCAGGAGCAGGTTTTCACCAACATGGAAACCGGGTTAAGTTCTGTTACGGGCCTTAAAAAGGAGCTTTCTTCCCGGTGTGGGAAATATATTTTTTATGATGCCCAGTCCATGGAATTTGAAACCAATACGCTGATTGAAGAGATGACACTGCGGTATATTTTAAGCGGCTTTGACTATGCTTACCCGGGAGATACCCAGGTGATGATCGGGGTGGATGCACGCTACGGTTCCCAGGCTGGCGCGCAGGACTGCTTTGCCCAGGCGAAAGCGGGTTTTGGGAATTATGTACCCTATGTATGGCAGTATTTACTCTCTGCGATTGTATGCCTGCTTGTCTACCTGCTGCTTTTGATGCTGCTGACCATCTGGGAGGGGAGAAATGTAAGAAGAACCCCCCAGGGAATTGTAAAGGGCTTCCACAGAGAAGACAGTGTCCCAACGGAAGCCATGGCCTTTGCCGCCTGCGCGGTCTGTTTTGGCCTGGTCTGGGGAACCGGGAAAGCTGTAGGGACGTTCTGGCATTTTGGCGATAAGGGGGTAATGGTTATTCTGGCAGCCGCCATATCGCTGCTGTCCAGCCTGTGCTTTTCCTTCTTCTATTACAGCTTTGTAAGGAGGCTGAAGGTGAAAACTCTCTGGAGAGACAGCCTGGCAAGAAGGATGGGCATATGGGGGAAGAAATGGATTCTTTATGGATATGACCATTCTGCCCTTATTGTAAGAGTATGGGGGCCTTATGTTTTGTTTTTGGCAGTAAATGGCCTGGGGATTGCTTTTGCCGCATATACCATATATGATGGTACCTCCTGGGGGTGGGGGGTGCTGGGAATACTGGTTATCCTGGCGGCGGATGCAGGGGCAGGATACGCACTGTACCGCTCGGCCCTGGCAAAACAGATGATTTTAGAAGGGATCCGGTTAATTAATGAGGGAGACCTTTCCCATAAGGTAAAGGAGGAGGGGCTCCATGGGGAGGACCTGATACTTGCCCGTGCAGTCAACAGCATTGGGGACAGCGTAAGGGTAGCGGTGGAAACCAGTATGAAGGATGAGCGGATGAAAGCGGACCTGATCACCAATGTGTCCCATGATATCAAAACCCCCCTTACCTCCATTATCAATTATGTGGATCTGATCAAAAGGGAAAATGTAAGCCATCCGAAAGTCAGGGAATATATAGAAGTGTTGGATGCCAAATCCCAGCGGCTGAAACAGCTTACCGATGACCTGGTGGAGGCTTCCAAGATTTCCTCCGGCAACATTGTTTACCAGTGGGAAAAGATTGACCTGGTGGAACTGCTCCACCAGACTGTGGGAGAATTTTCTGAAAAGTTTGAGGAAAAGTCCCTATACCTGGTGTTCCAGGTGCCAAAGGGCAATGTATATATTGAAGCTGACAGCAGAAGGATATGGCGCGTGATTGAAAATCTGTTTAACAATATTATCAAGTATGCGCTGCCGGGAACCCGGGTTTACCTTGACATGGAGTTTGCCCAAAGCCAGGATAAGCAAAAATGGGTGGCCCTGTCTATCAAGAATATTTCCGCGCAGCCCTTAAAGGTAAATCCCCAGGAGCTTACAGAAAGATTTATCCGGGGAGATGAATCCAGGACAACAGAAGGGAGCGGGCTGGGGCTGTCCATTGCTAAGAATCTTACAGAAGCCCTGAAAGGGGAATTTGAGATTGTGATGGATGGGGATTTGTTTAAGGTAAATCTTGCTTTCCCATTAATGGATGAAGTGAACAACCCATCCTGAGAAAACGGTTGGCCTGTGCTAAAAACCGGCATAGCTGGAAAATTCCAGTTATGCCGGTTTTCACAGCTTTTTTACAGCAAGAATCAGTCTTTGAGGGAATATCTGTCCTCCCGGTTGTTATAGTGCAGAAGAAATTCCCGTATTTTTTCGGTGGGCGTATAAACATTCGCCATGGATGAATCATGGTTCATAAAATCTATAATGGAAGCAAGGAATTTGCCCATATCCGCCTCAATATAATAAGGGCGGGAGAGCAGTTCCGGTATCTGATAAGACAGGTTAGTGGTGATGATCTTATCAAAATAGCATTTCTCGTAAGCTTCGTCAAAAAGGCCGAGCCCTTCTGTAAAAAGACCGAAGGTGCAGCAGATAAATACTCTTTTGGCATTCATGGATTTCAGTTTTTTGGCAGTGTCAATCATGCTTCCCCCGGAGGAAATCATGTCGTCAATGATAATAACATCCTTCCCGTCAATATTGTCCCCCAAAAATTCATGGGCCACAATGGGGTTTTTGCCATTTTCAATTACGGAATAATCCCGGCGCTTGTAGAACATCCCCGTATCCACCCCAAGGACATTGGCAAAGTATACGGCACGGTCTAACGCCCCTTCGTCGGGGCTGATGACGATGAGATGCTCCCTGTCAATGAGCAGGCGGCCATCCGCCGCAAGAAGGGCCTGGATAAACTGATAGGGGGGCGTAAAATTATCAAAACCGCATAAAGGCTCAGCATTCTGTATCCTTGGGTCATGGGCGTCAAAGGTGATAAAATTGCTCACACCCATATTGCTCAGCTCTTCAATGGCATAGGCGCAGTCTAAGGATTCACGGCCGCTTCTTTTGTGCTGCCTGCCTTCGTAAAGGAAGGGCATGATTACATTGATCCGGTGGGCCTTGCCGTTGACAGCGGCGATGATGCGCTTTAAATCCTGGTAGTGGTCATCCGGTGATTTGAAATTGGTATAACCGTTCATCCGGTAAGAAATACTATGGTTGCACACATCAACTAAAATAAATAAGTCAGTCCCTCTGATGGACTCTGCGATAATGGCCTTTCCCTCCCCTGAGCCAAAACGGTAGCAGGCGGAATCAACGATATAATTATCAGATACATAGCCTTCGAAAGCGGGATCATTTTTGGCAATGTTTTTAACATCTCTCCTGAAATTCACCAGATGATGGTTGACATTGCTTCCAAGCCTGGTTGCGGATTCCATAACAACCAGCTTTAGGGGGGCAACAGGAATGGCTGCTTCAAGTTCACGTAAATTAGGCATGACGACCTCCATGACGTAAGATAGATTACAACGGGAACCTACTTGGGGCGGCTCCGTCACTTTTATTTTATATTTATGCTAGTGACACGTCAAGAAATTTCTAGTAAAATAAACGGGAGGAATTCCAATCATAATATGAAGAAAATATGGGGCAGAAAATGGAGAATGGAAAACAGGAAGGGCATATCATAAAAAATGTACAGCCGGGCAGTATTGCCCTGGAGCTTGAGATTTCGCCCGGGGACCGGCTGCTGGCGGTAAACGGGGAAGAAATTGAGGATATTTTTGATTATCAGTATCAGATAGAAAATGAGTATGTGGAGCTTCTGGTTGAAAAACCGGATGGGGAGCAGTGGCTTTTGGAGGTGGACAAGGAAGAGGACGAGGACATTGGGATTGCGTTTGGAAGCGGGCTTATGGACGAATACCGGTCCTGCAGGAATAAATGTATTTTCTGCTTTATTGACCAGATGCCGCCGGGAATGCGGGAAACTTTGTACTTTAAGGATGATGATGCAAGGCTGTCCTTCCTCCAGGGGAATTACATTACCCTTACCAATATGTCGGACCATGATATTGACAGGATTATCAAATACCGCCTTTCCCCGGTGAACATTTCCTTCCACACGATGAACCCGGAATTGCGCTGCCGGATGCTGAACAACCGTTTTGCAGGGGAGGCGCTGAATAAGGCAGGGCGGCTCTGCCGCGCCGGGATTGCCATGAACGGGCAGATTGTGCTCTGTAAGGGAGTGAACGATGGGGAAGAGCTGGCCTACAGTATCAGGAAGCTTTCAGAGTTCCTTCCTACCCTGGAGAGTGTTTCTGTTGTGCCTGTGGGGCTGTCCAGGTACCGGGAAGGGCTCTATCCCTTAGAGCCCTTTACCAGGCAGGAGGCAGGGGAGGTGCTGGATATGGTCCATGGGTTCCAGCGGGAAATTTATCAGCGCCATGGGACCCATTTCATCCATGCCAGTGATGAATGGTACATCCTTGCAGGCAGGGAGCTTCCCCCGGAAGAAAATTACGACGGATATCCCCAGCTTGAAAATGGCGTGGGGATGCTGCGGCTTTTGCTGGATGAATTTGAGGAGGCTTTCCAGGAGCTTGAAGAAAAGCTCCGTGGAGAGGGCGGCGGGCATATGGCAGGGCAAAAGGAGGAACTGGCCATTGCCACAGGGAAGCTTGCGTTCCCCTATATTCAGGAGATGGCCTTAAGGATTATGGGGATACTGCCCCATATGGCCATCCACGTATATGAAATTACCAACTGTTTTTTCGGGGAAAGGATCACCGTTTCCGGGCTGCTGACAGCAGGGGACCTGATTAGCCAGTTAAAGGGCAAACCCTTAGGAGGGCGGCTGCTGCTGCCACAAAATATGCTCCGCAGCGGAGAGAGGATTTTTTTGGACGATATTACGGTGGAGGAAATGGAAAAGGCTTTACAAGTAAAAATAGATATTGTAAAATCAAGCGGACATGATTTTGTAGGAGCAGTTCTGGCAGGGAGGACAGTATGAGCGGAAACAGGAAGCCTATTGTGGCAGTAGTAGGAAGGCCCAATGTGGGAAAATCAACGTTATTTAATGCCTTGGCGGGAGCCAGGATTTCCATTGTAAAAGATACGCCGGGGATCACAAGGGACAGGATTTATGCGGATGTGTCCTGGCTGGACCGGGCGTTCACCCTGATAGATACCGGGGGCATTGAGCCGGACAGCAGGGATATTATTTTGTCCCAGATGCGGGAACAGGCGCAGATTGCCATAGATACAGCGGATGTGATCCTTTTTATGGTGGATGTAAAGCAGGGGCTGGTGGATGCGGACGGCAAGGTGGCGGACATGCTGCGCCGTTCCCAAAAGCCAGTGGTCCTTGTGGTCAATAAGGTGGACAATTTTAATAAACATCTGGCAGATACTTATGAGTTCTATAACCTGGGCATCGGAGAGCCTTACCCCATCTCAGCTGCCAATAAGCTGGGGCTGGGGGATATGCTGGATGAGGTAATCCGTTACTTTGGGGAAGAAGGGGAGCAGGAGGAGGAGGACGACCGCATACGGGTTGCCATTGTGGGCAAGCCCAATGTGGGGAAATCCTCCCTGATCAACAAAATGCTGGGAGAAAACAGGCTGATTGTGTCAGATATCGCAGGCACTACCAGGGATGCAGTGGACACTCCCATTACCTATAAGGGAAAAGAATATATTTTTATTGACACCGCTGGGCTCCGGCGCAAAAATAAGATTAAGGAAGAGCTGGAAAAATACATGATCATCCGGGCTGTCAGTGCAGTGGAACGGGCGGATGTTGTGGTCTTGGTGATTGACGCCAAGGAAGGGGCCACGGAACAGGACGCAAAGATTGCGGGAATCGCCCACGAGAGGGGAAAGGCCGTGATCATTGCGGTAAACAAATGGGATGTTATAGAAAAAGACAATAAGACGGTGAACAAGTATACGGCGAAAATCCGGGAAATCTTATCTTATATGCCCTATGCGGAGATTACCTTTATTTCCGCCGTCACCGGCCAGAGGCTTCCCAAACTCTTTGGCCTGATTGACATAGTAAGCGAAAATCATTCCATGCGCATTTCCACCGGGGTGTTAAACGAAATTATGAGTGAAGCGGTAGCCCTCCAGCAGCCGCCCTCAGATAAAGGGAAGCGCCTGCGGCTTTACTATATCACCCAGGTTAGCGTCAAGCCGCCCACTTTTGTGATTTTTGTAAACGATAAGGAACTGATGCATTTTTCTTATACCAGATATATTGAGAATAAGATCCGGGAAGCCTTTGGGTTCAAAGGCACGCCGCTGAAATTCATCATAAGGGAAAGAGGGGAAAATAAATAAAGTGGAACGTTTGGTCAGTATTGGGATTGGTTATGTATTCGGCTTATTTCAGACAGCCTTTATTTATGGAAAGCTTCATGGCATCGACATCAGGGAGCACGGCAGCGGCAACGCAGGCACTACCAACACCCTGCGTGTCCTTGGCACAAAGGCGGGGCTGATTGTGCTGGCGGGGGATATTATTAAGTGTATCCTGGCCATTGTCATCAGCGGCGCAATTTTTGGCCCATCCCACCCGGAGGAGGTCTACCTGTTAAAGCTTTATGCGGCGGCGGGAGCCATCCTTGGGCATAATTTTCCCTTTTACCTGAACTTTAAAGGGGGGAAAGGGATTGCCGCCACGGCAGGGCTGATTTTGTCCTTCCATATCGCATTCCTGCCCATGGGGGTGCTGGTCTTTTTCGGGATTTTCTTTACCACCCATTATGTTTCTTTGGGCTCCCTCCTTGTTTATGCAGGGCTGATGGCTGAAATGGTGGTAGTGGGGCAGATGGGATTCTTTGGGGCACCCCAGGCTGTCTTAAATGAGATGTATGCAATTACGGCGGTGCTTACCATATTGGCGTATTATAAACACCGGGAGAATATTGTACGGCTGATAAAGGGGGAAGAGAGAAAGACTTACCTGACGAAAAAGAATAAGGTATAAAACAACGGACAGCACGCTCCGCGAGTCGGTTTATTGCAATAAAATTATAATAGGAGGGTTTTTATGGCGAAGGTAGGAATGATTGGGGCAGGCGGCTGGGGCTGCGCATTGGCGTGGCTTCTTCACAATAACGGGAGCCAGGTTACTGTGTGGTCGGCGCTGGAGGATGAGATCCGTATGCTGCAGGAATGCCGGGAGCAGAAGGACAAGCTCCCTGGCGTTATCCTGCCGGGGGATATGGTATTTACAGCGGATCTTGGGCAGGCGGTGGAAGGGAAGGATGTACTTGTGGTTGCAGTGCCCTCCCCCTTTGTCAGGAGTACGGCTGCGCGGATAGCCCCATTGGTGGGGGAGGGGCAAAAGATCGTCAATGTGGCAAAGGGCATTGAGGAAACTACCCTTATGACCCTTTCCCAGGTGATCCTGCAGGAGATCCCGGGGGCGGATGTGGCAGTGCTTTCCGGCCCTTCCCATGCGGAGGAAGTGGGCAAAGGGATTCCCACCACTATTGTAGTAGGCTCCGGGAACAAGGAAACCGCCGAGTATTTGCGGTCCCTGTTTATGAGCCAGGTATTCCGTGTTTACATCAGCTCCGATGTGGAGGGCATAGAATTAGGCGCCGCCCTTAAGAATGTAGTGGCGCTGGCAGCAGGCATGGCGGACGGCCTTGGCTATGGGGATAACACCAAGGCGGCGCTGATTACCCGGGGGATTGCGGAAATTGCAAGGCTTGGGATCAGCATGGGGGGAAGGATCGAAACCTTTTATGGGCTCACGGGAATCGGCGACCTGATCGTTACCTGTGCTTCCATGCACTCCCGGAACCGCCGGGCCGGGATCCTCATCGGAAAGGGCGCTTCCATGGATGAGGCCATGAAAGAAGTGAAAATGGTGGTGGAAGGGGTATATTCCGCAAAGGCCGGGTATGCCCTGGCGCAAAAATACGGTGTGAATGTGCCCATCATTGAGCAGGTGAATAAGATTTTATTTGAAGGGAAACCAGCCGCTGATGCAGTAAGCGAGCTGATGCTCCGGGATAAAAAAGTGGAAAATATTGACTTAAGGCAGCTATACCAGAACAGTGTGGAGATTCCCTGGTAAGTTTGTAGGTTGCGCACAGGCGCAGAAATGAGGTTAGGATGAGCGGACAACAATTTAACAGTACACAGGATTATGTAGCGTCGGAACAGCTTATGGCGGGGGTTAATGTGGCAATTGCCCTGCAAAAGCCCCTTTTGATCAAAGGGGAGCCGGGAACGGGAAAGACGATGCTGGCAGAGGCGGTGGCCAAATCCCTTGGGAAAAAACTGATTATCTGGAACATTAAGTCCACTACCAAAGCCCAGGACGGGCTTTATATGTACGATACCATCCAGCGGCTCTATGACGGGCAGTTTGGGGAGGAAGGGGTGGACGATATTGCCCATTATATTAAGCTGGGGAAACTGGGGGAAGCCTTTGACGCGGATGAACAGGTGGTGCTCCTGATTGATGAAATTGATAAGGCGGACCTGGAATTTCCCAACGATTTGTTGTGGGAACTGGACCAGATGGAGTTTTATATCCATGAGACCAAACGCACCGTCAAGGCAAAGCACCGCCCCATTGTGATCATTACCTCCAATGCGGAGAAGGAGCTTCCGGATGCTTTCCTGCGCAGGTGTATTTTCCATTATATTGATTTCCCTGATGAAGCTTTGATGGAGGAGATTGTAAGGACCCATTATCCTGATGTGGAGGATAAGCTTTTGGAAAATGCCATGGAGGTGTTCTACGGGATCCGCGCCCTCCGGGATATCCGCAAAAAGCCCAGCACTTCCGAGCTTATTGACTGGATCAATGCGTTACAGATTGGGGGCATCAGCGCGGACGAGATCAGGGCGAAGCTTCCCTTTGTGGGCGTGGTGGTGAAAAAGGATGAGGATCTGGAGACTGTAAGGCAGAAGCTGGATTGACCGCCTGGGGCTACAGGCAGCAGCTAGTGGGTGGGCAGAAAATGGGGGAAATACATGTTTTCAAACTTTTTTTATACCTGTAAAGCCAAGGGGCTAAAGATCACCTTAAGCGAATGGCTTACTTTACAGGAAGCGCTGGATAAGGGGCTGAGCGGCAGCAGCCTGACCCAGTTTTATTATCTGGCAAGAATGATCCTGGTAAAGAGTGAAACGGATTTTGATAAATTTGACCTTGCTTTTGAGGAAACCTTTAAGGGAATCCAGTCGGAAAACGAAATCTCCAAAAATATGATGAAATGGCTGGATAAGTCGGAGCTGATTGACATGGTGGATGAGGAAGAGCGGTACCGCATGAATGAGCAGGACGGCATCCAGTTTATTGACAAGGAGGAAGTGGAGGCGAAATTCAAGGAACGCCTCCGGGACCAGGACAGCGAGCACAACGGCGGAAGCTTCTGGATCGGCAGTATGGGAAAAACCGCTTTCGGGAATATGGGGGGCTTTATGGGAGGCATCCGGGTAGGGGGAAAAACCGGCTACCAGAGTGCTTTCCAGGTGGTGGGTGCCCGCAAGTACAGGGATTTCCGGGATGACAGGATGCTGGATAACCGGCAGTTCCAGCTTGCGTTCCGGAAACTGCGCCAGTTTTCTACCCGGCTGGACATTCCTAAAACCGAGCTGGATATTGACGGGACTATAGACAAAACCTGCAATAACGGCGGGTATCTCCAGATTGTCATGGATAAGCCCCGGAAAAATTCCGTGAAGCTGCTGCTTCTTATGGATTCCGGGGGAACGATGATCCCTTTCAGTTCCCTGCTAAACGAACTGTTCCAGGCAGTGCATAAGTCCAATCATTATAAAGATGTGAAGACCTATTATTTCCACAATTGTATCTATTCCAAGCTCTACAAGACCCCGGAATGCGAAAATGGGGACTGGATTGATACGGAATGGATGTTCCGGAACCTGGACAGTGATTATAAGGTGATCGTGGTGGGGGACGCCGCCATGGCACCGGAGGAATTATACTCCACCAGCGGCAACTACCGGGGGCCTAATGGCGGCCTGGCAGGATGGGACTGGCTGCAGCTTTTGAAACGCCATTATAAGAAGGTGGTGTGGCTGAATCCCAAAATGGCTCCCGGCCATGCGCCCTGGCGGGAGGCGGAGACAGCCATCAAGGAGCTGTTTCCCATGTATAAGCTGACAGTGGACGGGCTCAACCAGGCCATGGTGAAGCTGATGTTGAATAAATAGTATGAAATTATTTAGTGGAAATGCTGGAACTTAAAATAATTTTCAAAAATTATGTTGAATATTCCGGAAAATTAGTATAAAGTAAATGAGGAAATATTTTTAATTGGCAGGAGGGCAAAATCAATAGATTTTTGCCTTTTTGCGTAAAATTTCAAGGAGGAGAAACATGAAAAAATTATTAAGTTTACTGGCGGCATCCGCTATGGCAGTTTCCCTGTGTGCCTGCGGCGGCGCTCCCAAGGAGGAAGCCCCCAAAGAGGACAGCAGCCAAAACACCCAGACACAAACCGATGCAGGGGAAGAGGCCGGGGCGGAAGCAGATACCCAGGCAGAAGGCGGAAATGACACAGCAGAAAGCGGCGGCACACAAGCGGCAGGGGCAGGCGTTATGCCCGCTATTGCCAAGGAAGATATCAAGGTAGGCGTTATCCATATCACTGACCCTGCAGAAGGCAGCGGATATACCTATACCCATGACCTTGGCATCCAGGGAATGCAGAAAAACTTAGGCCTTGATGATTCCCAGATTGTCCGTAAGAATAATGTAAATGATACAGACGCCACAGCCATTGAAAACGCCATCAGGGAATGTGTGGAGGATGGCTGTAATGTTATTTTTGCCACAAGCTGGGGCTTTATGGATACCTGTGAGGCACTGGCAGAGGAATTCCCGGAGGTGATCTTTTCCCATGGGACAGGCTATAAGTCAAACGGCGTAAACTTTAATAATTATTTCGGAAGGATTTATCAGGCAAGATACCTGGCAGGCGTTGCTGCAGGGCTTAAGACACAGAGCAATAAATTAGGCTATGTGGCAGCTATGGGGCAGGAAAATTCAGAGGTTACCGGAGGCGTTAACGCTTTTGCCATGGGTGCATATTCCGTAAATCCTGACTGTGAAGTATATGTAAAAGTTACCAATAGCTGGTTTGACCCCGAAGGGGAGACACAGGCTGCCCAGGCGCTGGTAGACCTTGGCTGTGATGTAATCGCCCAGCACTGTGATACCCCTAATCCCCAGACAGTGGCAGAGCAGAACGGCGTATGGGGCGTAGGGTATAATTCCGATATGTCCAAGGATGCTGCCGGTGCGGTTTTAACTTCCGTTATGTGGGACTGGTCTGTCTATTACACCCAGGCAGTACAGTCTGTAATTGACGGGACCTGGAGCGGGGAAAATTACTTTGGCGGCATGGCTGACGGGCTTGTTGACATTGCGCCCCTTTCAGATATCTGTGCGGAGGGAACTGCGGAGGCAGTAGAAGCGGCAAGGGAGCAGATTACCAAGGACGGCTTTAATGTATTCGACGGCGTTATTGAGACTAACGACGGCAGTACCGTAGGCACAGAAGGCTCCACATTAAGCGACGCTGACATTACCGGGAATATGAACTGGTATTTTAAAAATGTTGTAGTAAAATAAAGCAGGGAAAATGCTGCCCCAGGCTGGAAGCGGGGCAGCAGAGTTTCATAGGGCGGCCAATGCAACCATATTGACCGCCCCTTTCAGTATCAGGATCAAAGAGGCTACGATGGGAGCGGAGGTAAGATGGCAGAGCAGGATAAGAAAGTCTGTGCCATAGAGTGCAGAAAAATTACAAAGGTTTTTGGGCAGGTAGTTGCCAATGACGGGATAGATTTAAAGGTGCAGTACGGGGAGATTCTCGCCCTTCTTGGAGAAAACGGTTCCGGCAAGACCACCCTGATGAATATGCTTTCCGGCATTTACCATCCTGACAGCGGGCAGATTTTTATCGGCGGAAAAGAAGTGAAGATCAATTCACCGGTTGACGCCATGGGCCTTGGCATCGGCATGATCCATCAGCATTTTAAGCTGGTGGAAGCCTTTCAGGCAATGGATAATATCATCCTTGGGGTGAAAGGAAAAAAAGAAAAAGGGAAAGTAACGGGGGAAAAAATCCGTGCCATCAGCCATGCATATGGCCTGGAAATTGAGCCTGAGAAGTATGTCTGTGATATGAGCGTTTCTGAAAAGCAGACGGTGGAAATTCTAAAGGTGCTCTACCGGGGGGCGCAAATACTGATCCTGGACGAGCCTACCGCAGTACTGACGCCCCAGGAAACAGAAAAACTCTTTGAAATCCTGCGGAAGATGAAGGACAAAGGCTGCGCCATCATTATCATCACCCATAAATTACAGGAAGTGCTTTCCATCAGCGACCGGGTGACCATCCTGCGCAAGGGCAAAAGCGTGGGAACGGTAAGGACGGCGGACTGCGATGCCAGGAAGCTTACCGAGCTTATGGTGGGCAGGCCGGTGAGTCTGGAAATCCAACGGCCGCCGGTGAAAAACTGTGAAACCATTCTGAAAGTGGTGGACCTTACGGTAGATAAAGCGGATGGAAGCCGGGCCATAGACGATATTTCCTTTGATATACGCAGGGGGGAAATCTTAGGCGTGGCAGGGGTGGCAGGCAGTGGGCAGAAGGAGCTTTGCGAGGCAATTGCGGGACTTCTCCATGCCTGTAAAGGAGCAATTTTATTTAATAAGGAAAACCTCCTTGGAAAAACCCCTTCTGAGATTATTGAAAAGGGCGTCAGCATGAGCTTTGTGCCGGAAGACCGCCTGGGCATGGGCCTTGTAGCTTCCATGGGCATGACGGACAATATGCTGCTGAAAAGCTACCACAAAGGAAAAGGGCCATTTATCAGGCGCAAGCCCGCCGGGGAACTGGCAAAGCGGCTGATTGAGAAGCTGGCAATCGCCACTCCCGGGCCGGAAACCCCGGTAAGGCTTCTTAGTGGGGGAAATGTGCAAAAGGTCCTGCTGGGAAGGGAAATTGAGTCTTCCCCCTCAGTGCTGATTACAGCTTATCCCGTAAGAGGGCTGGATATTAATTCTTCCTATACGGTATATGACCTGCTCAACGAACAAAAGAGCAAGAATGTTGCCGTTATGTATATTGGGGAGGATCTGGATGTGCTTCTGGAATTATCCGACCGTATTATGGTTTTGTGCCATGGAAAGATTACGGGCATAGTGGACGCCGCCAAAACCACCAAGGAAGAAATCGGCATGATGATGACAGGCGGGCATAAAGCGGCGGTATCGGAATAGGAGACTGGCATATGAAAACAGTGGAAAATACCTCAAATGAACCTTTGGTGCGGGTAGTAAAGCGCTCGGAGCTGCCCTATGGCAAAACAGTGCTGCTGCGCCTGGCGGCGGTAATCCTTTCCCTGGCAGCAGGGGGAATTTTTATTGCCTGTGTGGGACAGAATCCCTTTGTAATTTACAAAACAATACTCTCAGGGGCCTGCCGCAGTGTGATGGCGTTTCAGGGAACGGTGAAAATTATGATCCCTCTTTTAATTTCTTCCCTGGGAGTGACTCTTGCCTTTAAGATGAAATTCTGGAATATCGGGGCGGAAGGGCAAATTATCTTCGGGGCTACCTGCGCTACCTTTTTTGCCCTTTTCTGCTCAGGCTGGAACCATGTGGTACTTGTGGCTGTGATGTTTCTGGCAGGCATCATAGGCGGCGGGCTCTGGGGGCTGCTCCCGGCTTTCTTCAAGGTGAAGTACCATACCAACGAAACGCTCTTTACCCTGATGCTCAATTACATTGCCCTGCATCTGGTCTCTTACCTAAGGGACGGCCCCTGGATGGATCCCGGCTCTCAGGGCTTTCCCAAGATTGCAAGATTTGACAAGAACGCTTCCCTGGACAAGGTTTTGGGGATCCAGTTCGGATGGCTGATCGCCCTGGCCCTTGTGGCGGGGGTCTATATTTACATCCGCTATACCAAACAGGGATATGAGATCAGCGTGGTAGGGGAGAGCCAGGATACCGCAAGGTATGCAGGGATGAATGTAAGGAAAATCGTCCTCCGCACCATGTTTTTCAGCGGCGGTATCTGCGGCATGGCGGGTATGATACAGGCCACAGGTTCTGATATCACCCTCACAGCCTCTGTTGCCGGGGGCGTGGGATTTACCGCAATCATTGTGGCATGGCTTGCCCAGCTTAATCCCGTGTCCATATTGATCGTTTCCTTCCTGTTCAGCGTGCTGGAAAAGGGGAGCAGCGTAGTACAGTCGGATTTTGGGCTATCCACCGACTGCGCCGATGTACTTCAGGGAATTATTCTCTTTTTTATACTTGGCTGTGAGTTCTTTGTGAGATATAAGTTCCAGAGGGCAAAAAGCGCTTCCAAAAAACAAACCCAGTAAACCTACGGCAGGGACGCTCTGCCGTCCCAGGCGGGAAAGGAAGGAAACTATGGATATCATTATTAAATTTCTTGTGGCGGCAGTGGGCGCTGGGACGCCCCTTTTATTCGGTACAGTAGGGGAAATCCTTACAGAAAAGACCGGGCATCTGAACCTTGGGGTAGAAGGGATGATGGCCATCGGTGCCTGTATAGGCTTTATGGCGGGGTATTATACCGATAACTTTCTTATTGCCATATTGGCGGGGGCGGCGGCAGGCGCTTTGGCAGCGCTGATCTACGCAGTGCTTACAGTAACCTTCATGGCAAACCAGAACGTAACGGGCCTTACCCTTACCATATTTGGCATTGGCTTTGCCAATTTTATCGGGATTTTTGTGCTCAGCAAAAGCCCGGAGGGGACTTTAAAGCTGCCGGAGGGGATAACGGCGGTGATGCGGGGAGGAGCCCTCCCTGGCCTTGGGGGGCTGCCTATTTTAGGAGAACTGCTGTTTTCCTATAGCCCCTTTGTGTATATTGGGATCATGATTGCCCTTGTGGGCGGATGGTATTTAAACAAAACCAAGGCGGGGCTTAACCTGAAAGCCGTGGGGGAAAATCCCGGAGCGGCGGATGCCGCGGGGATTAAGGTAACCCGTGTAAAGTATCTGAATATTATCCTGGGCGGGGCAATCTGTGGCATTGGCGGCGTATATTGTTCCATGATCATAAATGGCGGCGTGTGGATCAGCAACAATGTGGGGGGCCTGGGGTGGATTGCCGTTGCGCTGGTGATTTTTGCCAACTGGCAGCCTTCGGCGGCAATTTTGGGTTCCTTTGTTTTCGGTGCCCTGCGGGTGCTGAAATATTATATTCCCCAGAGTATCCTGCCTTTTCCCGTTGCTTTTTATGACATGCTGCCTTTTCTGATGACAGCCCTGGTGCTGGTGGCCAGTTCTATGCGCAAGTCAGGAAGGATCAACCTGCCGGCGGCGCTGGGGCTTAACTATTTCAGGGAGGAACGTTAAGGCCGGAAATAGGAAATTTCATTTTTTGAAAGGAAGATAGTGATGACAATTTTTGACGAATTAAAAGCCAGAGGCCTGCTGGCACAGCTTACAGATGAAGAGGAAATCAAGGAATTGGTGAATCAAGGAAAAGCCACCTTTTATATTGGCTTTGACCCTACGGCGGATTCCCTCCATGTGGGGCATTTTATGGCGCTTTGCCTGATGAAACGCCTCCAGATGGCGGGCAATAAGCCTATTGCCCTGTTAGGTGGCGGCACCGGCATGGTGGGTGATCCCTCCGGGAGAAGCGACATGCGCAATATGATGTCCAAAGAAACAATTGAACACAACTGTGAGTGTTTTAAAAAGCAGATGAGCCGCTTTATTGACTTTTCAGAAGGAAAGGCTTTGATGGTAAACAATGCGGAATGGCTGCTGGATTTAAATTATATAGAATTCCTCCGGGAGATTGGCCCCCATTTTTCCGTTAACAGAATGCTTACTGCGGAATGCTATAAGCAGAGGATGGAGAAAGGCCTGAGCTTTCTGGAGTTTAACTATATGCTGATGCAGAGCTATGATTTCTATGAATTGTTCCAGAGATACGGCTGTAATATGCAGTTTGGCGGTGACGACCAGTGGAGCAATATGTTAGGGGGGACGGAACTGATCCGCCGGAAGCTGGGGAAAGATGCCTATGCCATGACCATTACCCTGCTGCTTAATTCCGAGGGAAACAAGATGGGCAAAACCCAGAAGGGTGCCGTATGGCTGGATCCCCAGAAGACCAGCCCCTTTGAATTTTATCAGTACTGGCGTAATGTGGCAGATGCGGATGTGCTAAAATTTATCCGTATGCTTACCTTCCTGCCTTTAGGGCAGATTGAGGAAATGGATTCCTGGGAGGGCAGCCAGTTAAACCAGGCCAAGGAAGTGCTGGCCTATGAGCTGACCCAACTGGTCCATGGGGAGGAAGAGGCTGTAAAGGCGCAGGAAAGCGCAAGGGCGCTTTTTTCCACAGGAGCCGCTGCCCAGATGCCTACCACAGAGCTTACAGAGGAAGATTTTACAGAGGGTGCCATTGATATGATTTCCGTACTTTGCAAGTCCGGCCTGGCTGCCAGCCGCTCTGAAGGGCGCCGCGCTATTGAACAGGGGGGCGTTGTCCTTGAGGGAGAGAAGGTGACGGACGTCAAAGCGGCTTTTGGGAAGGATACCTTTTCAGGGGAAGGTGCCATTGTTAAGCGGGGAAAGAAAAACTTCCGCCGGGTAATCTTAAAGTAATTGGAGAACTTAAAATGCAGTATCAGCTAATCAGGAGTAAAAGAAAAACCATTGCCATCTCTTTTGACAGAGATGGCAATCTTTGGGTAAAGGCTCCTTTGTGGGTGAAAGACCATGAAATCGAGGATTTTGTGGCTTCACGGAGGGAATGGATTGCTTCCACAGCCCGGAGGCTGGAACATGCACGGGAAGAAGAGCGCTCCCGGCAGGTCAGGCTGGAAAACGGGGATACCCTCTTTTACCTTGGGGAGAAATGCACGCTTACCGTTCTCCGGGAGGAGAGACGCCGGGGGAAGGTGAAAAAGGTCTCAGGCCGCCTGGTCCTTTCCGTTCCCTACCAGGCGGATTATGGATACAAAAAAGATGAGATGGAAAAATGGTACCGCAGGGAGGCGCTCAGGGTTATTTCCCACAAGGCGGAAATGTTTGCAAAGATGCTGCAGGTAACCTTTGCCAATATCCGCATCAAGGACCAGAAAAGCCGCTGGGGGAGCTGCAGCAGTAAGGGAAACCTGAATTTTAACTGGCGGATATTAATGGCGCCGGAGCCGGTATGCGATTATGTGGTTATTCATGAACTGTGCCATCTGATCCATATGGACCATTCTGAGGCCTTCTGGCAACAGGTAAAAGAGGCCTGCCCCGGGTATCTGCAGTACCGGGGATGGCTGCGGCAAAATGGAAATCTCCTTTATCCCTTTTGAGGGACAGGGGAAGAAGAAGGGTGTAATAAACTTCCTCCCCGCCACATACACTTAACTAAGTATGGAAGGGCAATGGAGGATTGTATGGACTTGAATGGAAAGAAAGAATATGATTTATACAAAGACATTCAGTTAAGATGCGGGGGAGAAATTTACATAGGCGTGGTGGGGCCGGTGAGAACCGGGAAGTCCACTTTTATCAAGCGATTTATGGATCTGATGGTCCTGCCCAATATGACAGAATCTTATGAAAAGGAGCGGGTGGTGGATGAGCTTCCCCAGAGCGCCGGGGGAAAGACCATTACCACTACAGAACCGAAATTTATTCCCAAGGAGGCGGCGAAGCTTTCCTTAGGGGATGGAATTGAGGCCAGGGTACGGCTGATAGACTGTGTGGGCTATATGGTGGACGGTGCCAGCGGCCATATGGAGGACAACACCGAGCGTATGGTGAAGACTCCCTGGTTTGCAGAGGAGATTCCCTTTACCAAGGCGGCGGAGATTGGCACCAGGAAAGTCATCACCGACCATTCCACCATAGGGATTGTGATCACCTGCGACGGCAGCTTTGGGGATATCTCCAGGGAAAGCTATGTGGCAGCGGAAGAGCGGACCATCAGGGAATTGAAAAAACTGAAAAAACCTTTTGTGGTACTGTTAAATACGGCAAAACCCTATGGCGATGAGGCAGCCAAATTAGCGGAGGAGATCGGCGGCAAATATGGCGTGTCTGTTATGCCGGTTAACTGCGAGCAGCTAAAGAAGGAGGATATTAACCAGATACTGGAAAATATCCTGTATGAATTCCCTCTTACCATGATTGAATTTTATATGCCCAAATGGGTGGAAATGCTTCCGGCAAACCACAAGATGAAGGTGGATCTGATTGGGCGTGTGAAAGAAATCATGAAGCAGTATAATTGTATCCGGGACGTGAAGAACAACCCAGTGAGCCTGGAAGGACCCTTCATCAAAAAATGCAAAATGGAGGGCATTGATATGGCGGATGGCTGCATCCGTATCTGGCTGGATGTGGACGACGCATATTATTACGAAATGCTCAGCGAGATGGTAGGGGAAAAGATAGATAATGAGTACCACCTGCTGTCAGTGCTTAAGGAAATGTCCCAAATGAAGAAGGAATATGTAAAGGTGCTCCATGCCATTGACGCTGTCCGCCAGAAGGGCTATGGGGTGGTAACACCGGAGCGCCATGAGATCAAGCTGGATAAGCCGGAAGTGATCAAGCATGGGAATAAATTTGGGGTAAAGATCCGGGCGGAGAGCCCCAGTATCCATTTGATCCGGGCAAATATTGAGACAGAGATTTCCCCTATTGTGGGTTCTGAGGAGCAGGCCCAGGATCTGATCCGGTTTATTTCCGAGTCCAGCCAGAGCGAAGCCGGTATCTGGGAAACAAATATTTTCGGGAAATCGGTGGAACAGCTTGTAAATGACGGCATTACCAGCAAGATCACTATGATCGGGGATGAAAGCCAGTTGAAATTACAGGAGACCATGCAGAAAATCGTCAACGATTCTAACGGGGGGATGGTCTGCATTATCATTTAGCTGCCCCTGTGGGGGAGATGAGATGGCAGGGTTTTGCCCTGGAGGGAATCCAGAAATAGAGCCCCGGGCAAACCCCTGGCAGAAACCTCCTGCCTGAAAACAGATCCGGGGCTTTGGGAAAAATATTGCGGATAAGGGTTTTCTGTGCTACTATAAATGAAAGAATGATTACCAAATCAATTTCACTCAGGAGGTCATGATGAACCAGGTATACGAAAAACTGTTAAAATGTTATGAAAGCATAAAGGACAGGCTTCCCCTTACACCCAAAGCCGCTCTGGTGCTGGGATCCGGCCTTGGTGATTATGCGGACACCATTGAGGTAAAAGGAGAGATTTCCTATAGCGAAATCCAGGACTTCCCGGTTTCCACAGTGCCGGGGCACGAGGGAAAATTTATTTTCGGCTATGTAAAAGGCGTGCCTGTGGTCTGTATGAAAGGACGGGTGCATTATTATGAAGGTTATCCTATCACAGACGTGGTGCTTCCGGCCCGCCTGATGAAAATGATGGGAGCGGAAATACTGTTTTTGACAAATGCCTCCGGGGGCATCAATCCCTCTTTCACAGCAGGAGACTTTATGCTGATTACGGACCATATTTCCTGCTTTGCCCCTAATCCCCTGATTGGGGCAAACATTGATGAGCTGGGATGCCGTTTCCCGGATATGAGCACTGTTTATGACAGGGGGCTGCAGGAAATTATCAGGGAAAAGGCAAAGGAGCTGAATATTCCCTTGAAAGAAGGGATTTATGTCCAGCTTACAGGTCCTTCTTTCGAATCCCCGGCGGAAATCAAAATGCTCCGCGGCCTGGGTGCGGACGCTGTAGGAATGAGCACTGTGGTGGAAGCCATTGCGGCAAACCATATGGGCATGAGGATCTGCGGTATTTCCTGCGTGGCTAACCTTGCGGCGGGCATGACAGACAATCCTCTGACCCATGAGGAAGTACAGGAGGCATCAAAGAATGCGGCGCCCCTGTTCCGGCAGCTTATCACAGAGTCTATTGGTGCATTTTAGTATTAGCTAAATATTTTAACAAAACAGTAGGCCGGGAACCTGTTTCAGGT
>CAJTVD010000009.1:6821-73584 GCA_910579495.1 uncultured Lachnospiraceae bacterium | reverse complement strand
TAGTGATAAATTTTTCTGTAAAGGTTGTCGTATCATCATCATAAAGCGGCAGTCCCATATGGGCTAACACTTCTTTCACAAAATGATATTTATGATACAGTTCTTCCTCTGTTGCAGGGAATACCGAGGGCATGAGCCAGAAGTTGATAAGCGGCAAAAGCTCGGAAAGCTCCTTTATGTATTCCGTCTTGATAGAACCGTCCTTTTTTCCCACCTCCAGCAATTCCAGCCACAAGGGGGTTAATACACGCCTGTTTTCTGCAACTGCCGCCGCTAAAATGTGCGGGTCTTTCAAAATCGGGACTGCCTGCATATTTATCTGGTTTCGTTCATCGTCCGACTGATTCAGTGTAAGCAACAACCTGATTTTTTGCAGACCGTTCAAGTCATCCCTCTCCTTTACTGCTTCAAATGGGTTGTCCTCGAAAAACATTTGATTGCCTAATGCGTACATTACTTCCTCTTTGCTTTGAAAACAACGGTAAAACATTCCTTTTGCTCCGCCTACCATATCCATAATGTCAGAAACCGAAGTTTCTTCGTACCCTTTGGAGATAAACAGTTTCTGTGCTGCATCTAGTATTTCCTTTTTCCATTGTTCTGGTGTCTTTTTTACAGGTCTAGCCAAATGTTATTGCACCTCCTTTGTATTTGGTTATTGACCTTAAGTCAATAACTATTTTAGCACCATTCTTAAATTTTTGCAATAGCCATAATTTGTCATAACGCAGAAATTACTTATTTGCAAAATACACAAAATTCTTGACATTTAAAAAGCGACAGAGATTTTTCCCTGTCGCTTTTGTCCACTTATGCAAAAATGATTTCCTTGTTTACAATCTCCCTTGCACAAGCTCTTATGTTGCCTAACTGTCCTACCCATTCTAAGGCATTTTCAGCCTTTAGTTGTTCCGTTATGCCTTGTGTCTGTTTCATGTCCTCAATGAGCCTTTCAAAGCGTTCCTGCGCCTGCCTGTCGATGTCAGCAAGATAGGCGTTGATTTTGCCGCTTATAAGAAGATTGGTGTATGTAACCTTGCGGTACTGCTTCAGATAGTTCAGATGCCGCTGTCCCCATGTGCCTATCGGCTGTTCTTCTTCGGCGGGCAATCGTAAATCTGGAATAAAATATCCATTTTCTTTGTGATATGTACCGCCTAACTGTTCAAATAATGATTTTGCCATTTTCTGTTTCCTCCAGATAAGATATTCACTCCACATATTTGTGTCTGCTGTCTTAAACACAATTTTTGAGTTTTGTCCTTATCTGGTTTCATACTTAATCCAGATTGGAATACTCATTGTTGCCCTTGAGAATTTGCTTTATCAGATTTACCAGGGAAAAAAGAAATAGCCGCCACTATGATCTGACCGCAAATAGTGACGGCTTACCTCTTATGAGGTAAAAAGTAATTATTCAGAGGGTAGAGCTGCTTCTATGGCTTTTCCCTTTTCTTATATTCAAGATAGCATATCTGCAATCAGAGTTCAAGACTCTTTTTTAACTGGTACATACTGAATAAATATCCCCTATGCAGCAATGGAACAGTTCATAGTTTGGGGAATCCAAATATTATTCTTGGAAGTGGCGGGGAGAAGATGGTATAATAGTATTATTCACAATTGTGGAAAGACATTATACATAAATTAGAAGGAGGATATCTTTGTGAGATTAGTGACACGTTCGGACTTTGACGGATTGGCATGTGGTGCGCTGCTGCTGGAGGTGGGGGTGGTAGACCATTGGAAGTTTGCACATCCAAAGGATTTACAGGATGGATTGGTTGAGATAAATGAGGACGATTGCCTGGCGAATGTGCCTTATGTGGAGGGATGCGGGCTTTGGTTCGACCATCATTCCAGCGAGCATGAGCGGCTGCAGCTGGCGGGGAAGTATAAAGGGGAAAGCCGGATGGCGCCCTCCTGTGCAAGAATTATCTATGAATATTATGGAGGGGCAGAGCGTTTCCCCAGGATGGGAGAGATGATGGAGGCAGTTGATAAGGTGGATTCCGGCAGCCTTACCATAGATGAAGTGATGAATCCTACAGGATGGATTCTGGTGGGATTTTTAATGGATCCCCGGACAGGGCTTGGCAGATGGAGGGAATTTTCCATTTCCAATTATGAACTGATGGAAAAGCTGCTGGAAGCCTGCCGTGTTATGGATATAGAAGAGATCCTTGCCCTGCCTGATGTGAAGGAGAGGATTGAAGTTTATAATGAACAGACGGAAAAATTCAAGGAGATGGTTGGGGCACATACCCGTACCCAGGGCAACGTGATTATCACGGACTTAAGGGGCGTGGAACCTATTTATACAGGCAACCGATTTATGATCTACAGCATGTACCCGGAACAGAACATTTCCGCATGGATTGTCAGTGGGCGGGGCGGGCAGGGGTGCTCCGCGGCAGTGGGCTACAGCATTTTAAACCGGACGGCAGACTTGGATGTAGGAAGCTTGATGCTCAAATACAACGGCGGCCACAAGAGAGTGGGCACCTGCCAGTTCAGCAATGAAAATATGGATGAGGAGCTTCCCAAAATGCTGGAGGACCTTTGCAGCCTGGCAGGGTAGCAAAGAAACAAACGCGCCTTGCCCCGCAGGCAGGCTTATTGTAATGCAAAGGCCTGGCAGGGAAAGTTTTCCCGGCCAGGCCTATAAACATAAAATCTAACCGCTGACTGAGGGAAGGTTAGAAAGATTATTGTTTTCAGTGCCGTCAGGAACAGATTTCAAATATTCCTTTCCATCCCTGTGGGCAATGCCCACACTGTTGATATTCCCTTCTTTTGCCAGCGCGACCCCTTCTTCTTTGGATACGCAAGTCCCGTCAGAAAGCTGGTAGCCATTGACCCGCCCGTTTGACTTTACAAGCCCCACAATATCCTTTGCGCCCGGTTTGGGCTGGGGAATGGAATCTAACGTATTCTTTGCAAGCGTTGAGTCAGGTATGATTTCTTTTTCTTCCATAAGACCTCCTGGTTATTAAGTGAAATGAATTGGCACGGGAATATTGTTTTGCAGAAAATAAAAAATTATGCCTGAAAATTATTTCCGCAGATTTTTCCGGATTCAAAGAACAAAAGGTTTTTTTCTAAAAAAGTTTATGCTATAATGATTAAAAATTATTTCTTATGTATAATGATGAAAATAACTGGAATGGAGGATCAGAATGTATTCGCTAGAGGAAGTAAAAAAGGTTGACCCGGAAATCGCCCAGGCGATTGTGGACGAGCAGGAGAGGCAGGACAGCCACATTGAACTTATTGCATCGGAAAACTGGGTAAGCAAAGGGGTTATGGCGGCGATGGGAAGCCCGCTGACCAACAAGTATGCGGAAGGATATCCGGGCAAACGATATTATGGCGGCTGCCAGTGTGTAGACGTGGTGGAGAATCTTGCCATTGAAAGGGCAAAGGAGCTATTTGGCTGCGAGTATGCCAATGTCCAGCCCCATTCAGGCGCCCAGGCAAACCTGGCGGTACAGTTTGCCATCTGCAATCCTGGCGATACGGTGATGGGAATGAACCTGGACCATGGCGGCCATTTAACCCATGGAAGCCCGGTGAATATTTCCGGCAAATATTTTAAGATTGTCCCTTACGGAGTGGATGGGGAGGGATTTTTGGACTATGGCAAGCTTAAGGAGACTGCGCTGGCGTGCCGGCCCAAAATGATTATTGCGGGGGCTTCCGCCTATGCCCGTACCATTGATTTTGAGAAATTCAGGGAGGTTGCCGACCTGGTGGGCGCTGTTTTGATGGTAGACATGGCGCATATTGCGGGGCTGGTAGCAGCAGGGCTGCACCCGAGCCCAATTCCTTATGCGGATGTGACCACTACCACAACCCACAAGACATTAAGGGGCCCCAGGGGCGGCCTGATCCTCTCCGGCAGGGAGGCAGCGGAAAAATATAACTTTAACAAAGCCATATTCCCGGGGATCCAGGGAGGGCCTTTAATGCACGTGATCGCAGCAAAGGCAGTCTGCTTCAAGGAAGCCCTCTCAGAGGATTTCAGGCGTTACCAGAAGGCCATTGTGGATAATGCCCAGGCATTGTGCAGCGGGCTGATGGAAAGAGGGATCAAGATTGTATCCGGGGGGACGGACAACCACCTGATGCTGGTGGACCTTACCAATTATGGGCTGACAGGGAAGGCAGTGGAAAAAATGCTGGATGAGGCCCATATTACAGCCAATAAAAATACCATTCCCAATGACCCCAAATCTCCTTTTGTGACCAGCGGTATCCGCCTTGGGACACCGGCAGTCACTTCCAGGGGCATGAATACAGAGGATATGGGGGAGATTGCGGAGGCAATCGCCATCATCGTCAAAGGAGGGGAAGAAAAGATCCCGGAAGCAAGGGCCATTGTACAGAAACTCACAGACAAATATCCGTTGGCCTAGTATCATAACCAGCGGTTCCACAGTGCCAGAATTTTGGAAGCCGGAAAGCTTGGCTGCTTTCCGGCTGTTTTTATGTCCAGGGCGCACAGATGGAATTGTTGCTTACACAACGTATGCCCCGCGCGGCGAGTAGGGATAAAATTTCCCCTGCCCGATTGCGCAGCCCCGGGGAGGAGGGGCCGCTAAACCGGCGTATTTGGCCCACGGCGGGGAAGGGGGAAGGAAAATGGAAAATAGTGGGACAAATTTACAAAATTAGACATAAAAACAGATAAAAATGCTATAAAAGAAGAAAAATGAAAAAAAGAATAAAAAATTGAAAAAATGTGTTGACAAATTAAAGGGATCTGGTTATAATAAACTTACAAAAACAAATTCACATAGATAAAATCTTAAAGAAAGGAAGGTACGGACCACCGAAAACGTAAAATAGGTTATCTGCCACAGGCAAGATAACAAAAATGTGAAAATCAAAAACTTTTAAAGTACGAAAGAGTGAGGTACTAAAGAAAGTGAATTTCGAATTCGTATCAAGCACACAAGAAAAAGTAACGATTGACAAAGGAAGAAGGAATAGATGTTACAGTACAACCGTACAAATGAAAAGGGAGAAAGGTACGAAAGAGAAAGAACAACTGAATATGGTACATTATCCATAAGGGGACAAGGAGGTATAGGCCATTGGATAGCGAAGTATAGAAGCGGGTACTGATCAGGGAGATTGGTATCCGCTTCGACATTTAGCCAGCGAAATTGTCCCTGTTTGTTTTTGGTACGTGGAGATAGTGGTAAGGGGAAACAGATAGTCTCTTATTTTTGATTCTGTGCAATTTAAGGTGGAAATCAGACAGCAAATAAGTTATGATAGAGTATATTGTACGGAGGGAAGAGAACTATGGCAAACGATGAGTCAATTGTTGAGGAGATGGACAGAAGAGAATACAGGCGCAAACGCAGGATAAGGAACCGGATCCTTTCCTTTGTTGTTCTAGCCCTGGTTCTTGCAGGCTTGGTTGTGGGGGGCGTAATCGGCGTCAGGAAGCTTTTGTCAGCCTTTGGTGAAAAAAAATATGCAGATGAACTGCAAAAGCAGATGGATGAGCTGCAAGGGGAAGGGGAGGAGCCGCCAGTGGTGGAAGCGCCGGACCAGTCAGTGGAACAGGCACCGCCTCAGGAGGAGCCCAATTATATAGATGAAATTGTAAATTCCTGTATTTCAGAGATGCCCATTGAAGATAAGGTGGCAGGGCTGTTCATGATTACCCCGGAGGCGCTTACAGGCACAGAGACGGTTGTCAGGGCAGGGGATACCACGAAAGCAAAATTAGGGGAGCGGCCTGTGGGCGGCCTAGTTTATTCTGCTAAAAATATACAAAGCGCGGAACAGCTTACGGAAATGCTGTCCAATACCAGAAATTGGAGCAAGTACCCAATTTTCCTGGGCATTGAGGAGGAAGGCGGCACCATAAGCCCGGTTGCGGAAAAGGGGCTTGGGGAAAATGTGGGAAGCATGGCGGATATCGGCGCTGCCGGGGACCCGGGAAGGGCACGGGAAGCAGGGGCGCTGATTGGCGGATATCTGTCTGGCCTTGGCTTTAACATGGATTTCGCCCCGGTAGCAGATATTGTAGCGGAAGGGAATACTGTGATTGGGAACCGTTCCTTTGGCCCTGACGCGGTACAGGCGGCATCTATGGTATCCGCCGCAGTGGAAGGGCTGCAAAGCGCCAAAGTCAGTGCCTGCCTGAAGTATTTCCCGGGGCTGGGGGATACGCTAGATGATATCAGCGCCGGGATGGCCAACTCGGAAAAGACCCTGGAAGAGCTGCAGGCTAATGATTTTACCGTTTACCAGGCAGGGATTGGCGCAGGGGCGGACTTTGTGATGGCAGGGCATATATCTATGGAGAAGGTCACCGGGGATAATACGCCGGCTTCCATTTCCGGGATAATGATTACGGATATTCTGCGGGGGCAGCTTGGCTATCAGGGGATCGTGATTACTGACGCCATGAATATGGGGGCGATCACGGAATATTACACATCGGACGAAGCGGCAGTGAAGGCACTGCAGGCGGGGGCGGACATGATTTTAATGCCGGAAGACTTTGAGGCTGCTTATACAGGCGTACTGGAAGCGGTAAACAACGGGACCCTGACGCAAGAGCGGATCGACGAATCCCTCCGCCGGATTTTCCGGGTAAAATACAAAGATAAAGTAGAATAATAAATATAAAAAAAGAGTTAAAAAAATAAGGAGTATATTGACAGGGCGTTTGTTTGTCAATATACTCTTTTTGTATACTGACCGACTGGTCGGACGGAAAACTCCGCGGCCTGGCAGGGGATGGTTTCCCGGGAAATGGTGGGACAAATATGCCCTGTGCTTCCGGCAGCCGCAGGCAGAATGAAAAGGAGCAAATACATATGTTATCAAAATTCAGCGTAAAAAAACCGTATACAGTGTTAGTGGCGGTGGTGCTGGTAATTGTGCTTGGGGTGGTGTCCTTTACCAGGATGACCACGGACCTTTTGCCTAATATCAGCCTGCCCTATGTGATTGTAATGACCACTTACCCGGGGGCAAGCCCGGAGACGGTGGAGACGGTGGTCACTAAGCCGGTGGAATCTTCTATGGCGACAGTGAGCAATATTGAGAGCATAAGCTCTGTGTCCAGTGAAAACTATTCTATGGTGATCCTGGAATTTTCACAGTCAACAGATATGAATGCCGTTTCCCTGGAAATCCGGGAAAATCTGGACCAGATCAAAAGCTATTGGAGTGATTCGGTGGGGAACCCCATTATCATGAAGCTGAACCCTGATATGCTCCCGGTTATGATCGCGGCGGTAGGCGGCAATGAAATGGACGCTTCCCAGATAACGGCTATGACAGAAAATATGATCATACCGGAGCTGGAAAGCATTGAGGGCGTGGCTTCAGCCAGCGCTACCGGGCTTTTGGAGGAGAGCGTCAATGTGGTTATCCGCCAGGAGAAGATTGATGAGATTAATAAACAGGTATTTGGCTCCATTGATGTGGAAATAGATGAGGCAAAGGAGGAGCTTGACGAAAGCAGGCAGGAGGTCTATGACGGACAGGCGGAGATTAACGATGCCCGGAAGGAATTGGAAGGCTCCAAACAGGATTTAAGGGATGGCCAGCAGGAGTTAGAGGACGGCAGGCTGGAGATAGAGGAAAACCGCAAAGAGCTTGAGGACGGGGAGAAAAAAATCGAGGACGGCAGGGGGGAAATTGCGGAAAACAAGACAAAGCTGGAAGAGGGGAAAACGGAGCTTGCCAACAAAAAGGGGGAAGCGGCAAAGCAGCTTGCAGAGGCGGAAACCCAGCTCCTTACCGCAAAGGCGGACGCGGAGGCAGCGAAAATCCACCTTACCCTGGAGATTGCCCAGATGCGCATGATGCTGGAGGAAGCGGAGAAGCAGTTAGGCAATATCGGTTCTAATTTGCCGGGAGGCCCCTCCAAGGAGGAATTAAACAGGGACATTGCCAAGGCTGACAGGCTGTTGGGTGCTTTGGAAGGGCTTAATGACAGTGATTCCTACGCCAAAGTGGATGAGAGCACCAGGGAAGAGATTAACGGCTTTACCGGCATAGATTTTTCTTCCGGGGACGATGATGGGAATGGCGATGGAAACAGCGGAAATAATGGAAGTGAAGATAACGATGGTAACGGAGGGAATACCGGGGACGGAGACAGTGAAAACACCGGTGGCGGCGAAAACAACGGAAATGGCGGAAACACCGGGAGTAATGATGATGGAAACAGCGGGAATACCGGAAGCGGTGATGATGGAAACAGCGGGAATACCGGAAGCGGTGATGATGGCAGCGGGGGGAATACCGGAAGCAGTGATGACGGAAACAGCGGGGACACCGGAAGCAGTGATGATGGCAGCGGGGGGAATACCGGAAGCAGTGATGACGGAAACAGTGGGGACACCGGAAGCGGTGATAATGGAAACAGCGGGAATACCGGAAACAGTGACAGTGAAAACCATCCGGACAATGGCAGCAATGGGGATAGCGGAAGCGATGGCGGCAGCCAGCAGGAGAAAGAGGACACTGCCATAGACAGCGGGGTGCCCGGAGATGATAACAGCGCAGGAAGCGGCGGTAATGCAGGCGGGGCGGATAAGGAAAGTAATGGAAGCCCTGACGGCAGTGCCATGGATAAGGAGACAGAAAGCGCTGGCCCCAAAGAGCCGGGGCAGGATGCAGGCCCCGGTGAGGAATATATTACAGAAGAGGTACGCATAGAAGCCCATAGCAATATCCGGGACAGCGGCATAAACGCCAGAAGCGCCGCAACGGTAGGGCAGGTTAGGGTTGCCCTCGAAAGCAAAAAAGCCATATTACAGGCACAGGCAGACCTGCTGGATAAGGGAAACGAATCTGTTTCTTCTATTAAAAATATGATAGAGACATATAAGCAGTCAATTTCTGAGATGGAAGGAAAAGTCTCTGACTTGGAAAACAACATTACCCTTCTTGACAGTGCCTTAAGCGAGCTTTACCAGGGAAATCTTATAGCGGCTATTGAGCTTGCCAATGCCCAGACTACCATTAGCCTGGGAGAGATGCAGATCACGGCGGCGGAAACCCAGCTTGATGCAAGCGAAAAGCAGCTGGAAGCGGGGAAGGACCAGCTTGACGCTGCCCTAAAGCAGTTAGAAGAGGGGCAGGAGCAGATCAATGCCGGATGGGACCAGTTAAGGGACGGGGAAGAGCAGCTGAACGATACTGCCAAACAGCTTGCAGATGCCCTGGAACAGATTTTAGAAGGGGAGGAAAAACTAGAGGAGAGCCGTGAGGAGGCCTATGGCAAGGCCGACATGAACGGTGTACTGACAGTGGAAACGGTGGAGAAGCTTCTCCAGGCACAGAATTTCTCCATGCCTGCGGGGTACGTGATGGAGGAGGGCATCTCCTACCTGATCCGCGTGGGGGATAAACCGGAAACCATAGAAGAAATGAAAAAGATGCCCCTTTTGAACCTGGAGATGGAAGGGGTGGATATTATCACCCTGGGGGATGTGGCGGATGTATTTATGGCTGACAACCAGGCGGACATTTATGCCAACGTAAACGGCGCGCCGGGTATTATGGTAACGATCCAGAAGCAGACAGGATATTCCACCGGGGATGTGTCGGACAAAATTCTGGCCAAGTTTGACCAGCTCCGGGAAGAAAATGAAGGCCTGATGCTGATTACTTTGATGGACCAGGGAATCTATATTGACCTGGTAATGGATTCCATTATCAACAACATCCTTTTTGGAGGGGTGCTGGCGGTGCTGATCCTGATCCTGTTCCTGAAGGACCTGCGGCCTACGGCGGTGATTGCCTGCTCTATCCCCATCAGCCTGATCACCGCCATTGTGTGCATGTATTTCAGCGGGATAACCTTAAATGTTATTTCCCTGTCGGGACTGGCACTGGGAATCGGTATGCTGGTGGATAATTCCATCGTGGTAATTGAGAATATTTACCGTATGCGGAAGGAGGGGCGTTCTGCCCTGGAAGCGGCCATAGAGGGGGCAGGGGAAGTGGCGGCGGCTATTATGGCTTCCACACTGACTACCGTTTGCGTGTTCCTGCCCATTGTATTTACCGAGGGGATCACCAGGCAGCTTTTTGTGGATATGGGGCTTACCATTGCCTATTCCCTGCTGGCAAGCCTTGTGATTGCCCTTACGGTGGTGCCTGCCATGGCTTCCCAGGTGCTGGTGAAGACCAGGGAGACTTCCGAAGGGAAGTTCTTTACCTGGCTGGCAGGTATTTATGATAAATTACTGGGGGTTGCCCTTAGGTTCAAGCCGGTAGTGTTTGTGCTTGTAGTGGCCCTGCTGGCGGCAAGCGCGGCGGCATCCTATGCAAAGGGGACAGCCTTTATGCCGGATATGGACAGCACCCAGTTTACCATCACCTTAACCCTGCCCAAGGATACGCCTTTAGGCAAAACCGGGGAGATAACGGATGAGGTAGTGGAGCGGCTTATGGCAAGGGAGGATGTGGCTGACGTAGGGGCCATGGCATCCAGCTCTTCTATGTCCATGCTTTCAGGGGGCGGGAATACGGCCACCAATGCCACTACCATTTATGTTACCCTGAAGGAGGATAAGGAAAAGGGTAATGATGTGATTGCAGATGAGATTATGGAACAGGCCTCAGATATCTGTGAGGAGAACCAGGCAGAAATGGAGATTGACACTTCCTCAATGGATATGAGCGCCTTAGGGGGCAGCGGGATTACCATACAGGTACGGGGAAGGGATATTGATACCTTACAGAAGATAGCAGCGGAGGTTGCCGGGATCGTGGAGGGCGTGGAAGGGACGGAAAATGTTTCTGACGGCCTGGGTGATTCCACCGGGGAGCTGCGGGTACTGATAGACAGGGATAAGGCCATCCAACACGGCATGACGGTGGCGGAGGTGTTCCAGCAGATGGCGGCAAAGCTTGCGGAAAGCTCCAGCGCCACTACCCTGGAATCTGTGGAGATGGAATATAGTGTCTATGTGAAACATGCCGGGGACATGGAGCTTACCAGGGAACTGGTAAAAGGCCTGGTGCTGGACCGTACCAAACAGGACGGGACCAAAGAAAAAGTACCCCTGGCGGATATTGCCACTTTCCAGGATACCATATCGCCCAAGGGTGTAAACCGTATTGAACAGAACAGGTATATCGCCGTGACGGCGGAGATTGCCGAGGGCTACAATGTAGGGCTTGTATCCGGCGTGCTGGAAGGGGAGCTTGCCAAATATGATCCCCCGGCGGGCTATACCCTTGTAATGAGCGGGGAAAATGAAACCATCACAGAGGCTATGGGGCAGTTATATCTGATGCTTTTGCTGGCGCTGATCTTTATGTACCTGATCATGGTAGCCCAGTTCCAGTCCCTGCTTTCGCCCTTTATCATTATGTTTACCATTCCCCTTGCCTTTACAGGCGGGTTCCTGGGACTGGTGGCCAGCGACAGCGAGCTGAGCGTGGTGGCGCTGATCGGGTTTGTAATGCTCTCGGGCATTATTGTAAATAATGGTATTGTGCTGGTGGATTATATGAACCAGCTCCGCAGCGAAGGGATGGAAAAGCGGGAGGCCATTTTGGAGGCGGGGAGAACCAGGCTCCGCCCGGTGCTTATGACCGCCCTTACCACTATCCTGGCGTTGTGCACCATGGTATTTAGCCATGATATGGGCTCTGAGATGGGCCGTCCCATGGCAGTGGTCACTATTGGCGGGCTTACCTACGGCACCCTGCTTACCCTAGTGGTCATCCCATGTATTTACGATATTTTCTCCAGGGAAAAGAAACCGGGAGACGGGGCTTTGGCAAAGGCTTCCCAGGGAGGCTGGAAGAAATGGTTCCAGAAGAAAAACCAGGCAGAATGGGAGGAGGATTAGAGGATGGAAAGCGAAGCACTGGCACCCAAGGTAAAAGCGATTTTTCAGGCGGTGATCCGGCTGATTAAGGAAGGGGCGGACCTAAATAACCTTACCGTGGCGGAAATCGCGGCAAAAGCGGGAATCGGCAAAGGCACAGTATATGAGTACTTCCAGAATAAGGAGGACGTGATCGCCCAGGCGCTGTTTCACCAGTTGAAGACAGACTGCCGGGAGATGTACCAGGAGCTTTGCCAGGAAAAGGATTTATATACCAAGATGAACCTGGTCTTACTGGGCATGGAAAAAAATCTGGAGGAAATCAACTGTTTCGTCCGTTCCATACATATTATGATGGATAATTCCGTTATCAGCGGCAAAATGAGGAAGATGGCGGAGGAGAAGAAAGAAGGGGAAATATTAATAGTTGACATGATACGCTGTATTATAGATAATGAAACAGGAAGCATGGAAGGGCTGCCAGCAGAAAAGAGCGCCTATCTGATGATGTCGGTTTTCTCCAAGCTCATATGTTTCGTCCTTTACCAGTTTGACCAGAGGGCAGGAAAGATGCTGGACAGCGTAGCAATGCGGGAGATGATCTGCCGGGATGTGTGCCGGGACATTGAAAATGTAAAAAAGGAACTGGCGTGGTAGGAGCGTGGAAGTGAAGATTTGTTATATTGTTGGGGCGGGGGAGTTTGGCGACGGGCTGCCCCGCCCTTTAGGGACAGACATGGTAATTGCCTGTGACGGCGGTTATGACCATTGCAGGGCAAGAGGGATCAAAGTAGATCTGGTGGTGGGAGATTTTGACTCCATTAGCTGCCAGCCAAAGCAGGGGCAGGTGGTCAGGCTGAAACCGGAAAAAGATGAGACGGATATGGGCTGGGCAGTGATGGAGGGCTGGCGCAGGGGCTACCGGGAGTTCGTGTTTTACGGCGGGACCGGAGGGCGCTTTTCCCACACCATAGCCAATATTGCCCTGCTTACGGATATCGCGGAAATGGGAGGCCATGGGCTTTTGGTAGGCAGGGGCTGCTGGATGCGGGTGATCCATAATGAAGAAATCCGTTTCAAAGAAGAGGAAAGGGGCTACCTTTCCGTGTTCTGTTTGGGGGACCGGGCGGAGGGGGTATATGAGGAAGGGCTGAAGTATGGCCTGGAGGACGCCCTTCTCACCAAGGGGAATCCCCTGGGGGTAAGCAATGAGTTCCTGGGATTGGACAGCAGGGTCTCGGTGAGGGAAGGGTCCCTGCTGTTGGTATGGGAGAAGAAGGAAGATGCCTGAGGGGGCACCAGGTTGGAAATCTGTGCCAGATGGAGAGAAGCAGAAGGGATAGGAGAGCGGATGAAAAAGAGATTGTGGATAGCAGGGCTGTGTTCCCTGCTTCTTCTTTCAGGCGGCTGCGGCAGCCAGGGGGAAGGGAACAGGGTGCAGGAAGATTTGGCGCAGGTTAAGGAAAGCGGCGAAAACCAGGAAAGTGTTACCTTTCTGGACGACCTGGGGCGGGAGGTGACTGTTTGCAGCCCCCGGCGCACGGCGGCGCTGATAGGGAGCTTTGCGGATATTTGGCTGCTTTCCGGCGGGGAGCTGGCAGCGGCGGCAAACGATTCCTGGGACAGCCTGGCTCTTGGCCTTGGCCCGGAAGTGGTGAACCTGGGAAGCATCCAGGAGCCGGATGTGGAGCAGCTCATTGCCGCCAATCCGGATTTCGTGCTTGCCAGCGTGAACACGGACGCAGACCTGGCCCTGATGGATATTCTGGAACAGGCGGAAATCCCTGTGGCCTATTTTGGGGTATCCGGCTTTGAGGAATATCTCCATATGCTGGATATCTGTACCCAAATTACCGGGCGCAGGGACCTGTATGAGGAAAACGGCATCCGGGTACAGGAACAGATAGCGGAGACGGTCAAAAGGGCTGATGGCAGTGAACCAACGGTGCTGTTCCTGCGGGCCTCATCCACCAGCGTTAAGGCGAAAGGCAGCAGCGGCAATGTCTGCGGCGAGATGCTGGCGGCCCTTGGCTGCAAAAACATCGCGGACCAGGAGGGGAGCCTGCTGGAAGACCTGAGCATGGAAGCCATTATCCTTGCGGACCCGGAATATATTTTCGTTACCACCCAGGGCAGCAGCCAGGAGGCGGCCGCCAGGACCATGGAGGAAACCCTGCTTACCAACCCTGCCTGGGCATCCCTGTCTGCAGTACAGAACGGAAATTATTATATGCTGGACAAGCGCCTGTTTAACCTAAAGCCTAATGCAAAGTGGGGGGAAGCGTACCGGCAGCTGGCGGATATTTTATACCCTGCCGGATAAACCGGCAGCAGGGGACTGGGATAAGGAGTGATGACTATGGGATATTTTCCTTTTTTTGTGGATATCCAGGGGAAAAGCGGGCTGATTGTAGGGGGCGGCAGGATTGCCGCCCACAAGGCGGAAAAGCTGCTTCCCTTTTTGCCGAAGCTTACAATAACGGCACCTGAAATAGCACAGGAGCTTATGGATAATCCCCTTCTGGACTGCCAAAAGCGCGCCTTTATGGACAGTGACCTGGAGGGGAAATTTTTCGTAATAGCGGCTTCTGGCAGCCAGGAGCTTAACCGCCATGTGGCGGAGCTTTGCAGGGAAAAGAAGATCCTGGTGAATGTGGTGGATGATAAGGAAGCCTGTGGATTTTTGTTCCCCTCTTTGGTAAAGGAGGGGCGGCTTACTGTGGGCGTTTCCACCGAAGGGGCAAGCCCCCAGGCGGCGGCGCTGGTGCGCAGCCGGATAGCCCAGGAGATTCCCGGCAGCATGGAGGAAATCCTGGATTATCTTGCCGGGCTCCGGGCATATGCCAGGGAACACATCACAGACCCTGGAAGACGGGCCGGATTTTTAAAGGAAGCGGCTCTTTTGTGCATGGAAAAAAACAGGGCACTTGGGGAAGAAGAAAGGGAAAGCCTGTGTGAGGAATATCAGGAAGTGGAGGGGAAGAGGCCCGGCACGGTAACCTTAGTGGGAGCCGGGTGCGGCCCCTGGGACCTGGTAACGGTAAGGGGGCTGGACGCGGTGCGCACTGCCCAGGTGCTGGTGTATGATGACCTGATGGATGCACGGCTCCTTTCCCATGCATCGGAGAGCTGCGAGAAGATTTATGTGGGGAAGAGGAAGGGAAGGCACAGTATGGGCCAGGAGGAAATCAACGGGCTTTTGCTCCAAAAGGCAAAGGAGGGGAAGCGGGTGGTGCGGCTAAAGGGCGGCGACCCCTTTGTATTTGGCAGGGGCGGGGAGGAAATCCTGGCCCTGCGGGAGGGAGGCATTGAGACTGCCCTGATACCGGGGATCAGCTCCTGCGTGGCGCTCCCGGCGGCAGCAGGCATTCCCGTTACCTTCCGTGGCCTTAGCCGGAGTTTCCATGTGGCTACAGCACACACCAACAGGGAAGGCGGGGACATGCCGGAGCATTTAAAGGACCTTGCGGGCCTTTCGGGGACGCTGGTATTTTTGATGGGATTTGGGCGCTTAAAGGAGATTGCCGAAAGGCTGATAGAATATGGAAAAAGCCCGCAGCTCCCGGCGGCGGTAATCCGGGGAAATTTTGGCGGGACTGTAAGGGTGGTAAGGGGGCAGCTTTGGGAGATTGCCCGGAAAGCAAAAGAAGCGGGCATGGAAGCCCCGGCAGTAATCCTTGTGGGGGAAACTGCCGGCATGGACCTGGGGGATGGAAGGCGGCAGGAGGAAGAAGGGGTTAAATAAAAAAATAGTAGGCTCCTTCCTGGTCTTCAAATTTTTTGTATTTGGTATGGAATACTTCCTCTAAAATGTGCCTTTTCAGGCAATCCCCCGGAGCCCCCCAGGCAGCGATTTTCCTGCCCTGGGGGGTTGGGGTGCAGGCACCCATTACCACAAGCTGGTCTGCAATACGGACCGCATGGTTTAAGTCGTGGAGGGTCAGGATGATGGTTTTTCCTTCCTCCCGGAGAATTTCAAGCATATGGAGAAATTCCTTTTGCCCGGGCAGGTCCAGGTAAGTGGTGGGCTCGTCCAGCACCATCAAGTTACAGTCCTGGGCAAGGGCCATGGCAAAAAAGACCCGCTGGCGGACGCCGCCGGAGAGGGTGTCCACATATTGGTGGGCATATTCGCTTACCTGGGCAAATTCCATGGCATGGCGGACGATGGCCATATCCTTTGGGGATTTTTTGCGGGCAAAGCCAAGGTAGGGGAAGCGCCCGTGCTCTACTAAGGTTTTCACAGGGAGGGCAGGGATGATGGTGCGCACCTGGGGCAGAAAGGAGAGGGTCCTGGCCCGCTCTCTTGGGGAAAGCTTTAAGTAATCCTGCCCCTTTAAAAAGATGCTGCCCCCGGTTACCTGGGATACCCCGTTAAGGCATTGCAGGAGGGTAGTTTTCCCACAGCCGTTGGGGCCTACAATGACAGTGATTTTTCCGGCCGGGAAGGAAACGGAAATATCCTCCAGCACAGGGGTGCGCTGGCAGGAAACGGATACATGGCGGTATTCAAGCATGGACTCTGCGCCCTCCTTTCTTTTTCAGCAGAAGATACAGGAAAAAAGGGCCGCCGATGAAAGCCATCAGGATACCCGCGGGGAGTTCAAAGGGGGCAAACAAAACCCGCCCTGCCAGGTCGCACATAAGTACAAAGCTTCCCCCCAGGAGGGCGGAGCAGGGAAGCAGCAGGCGGGCATCGTTCCCAAAAAGATGCCTGCAGATGTGGGGGACCACCAGCCCTACAAAGCTTAAAAGCCCCGCATAGCTCACCACACAGCCCGCCAGGATGCTGGCAAGGGCCAGCAGGGTAAACCTGGTAAGAAATACCCGCATTCCCAGGGAACGGGCAATATCGTCCCCAAGGCCTAGTATATTTAAAGATCTTGCAAAAAACAGGGACAGGCAGAAGGCAAGCAAAACGCACCCACAGGGGAGCAGCAGCTTTTTCATGGTCAGCCCGGAAAGGGACCCAGCCATAAAGGAGGTGAGGTTTACAGTGATTTCCGTATCCAGAATTTTAACGGTATTGATCCCGGCGTTGAAAAAACTGGATATGGTAATACCGGCAAGGACGATGGTGGTCCTGGAGCTGTCCCCCAGATAGGCCAGAAGGAACACCAAAAGGGCGGCGGTGAGTGCGCCGCAAAAGGCAAATACCGGCAGCAGGCCGGTTTTTTGGGGAAACAGCAGCAGGGCAAGCATAACCCCGAAGCCGGAGCCGGAATTGATGCCAATGGTATTGGGGCTGGCAAGGGAATTATTCATGACCCCCTGGAGGATCACCCCTGCGCAGGCAAGCCCCATGCCTGCAAAAAGCCCGCCCAACACCCTGGGAGAGCGCACAGTCCGAACTAGGGTAGAGGCCGTGGAACTGGAGTCTGTGGAAAAAAGAACCTTAACCACATTCCCAGGGCTTAAGGAAACGCTTCCAAAGGCAATCCCGGCACAGGAACATGCAATCAGTAAAAGGAATAACAATAAGATGGTCAGGAAGTTATTTTTCTTCATAAACGGCAAACAGACCTCATTTTTCAAAGAATAGTTTCATTATAGGCCGCCACCGGGCACATGTCAAATTGTTCTGCCCCAGGCAGTATTATTTGCGAAATTTCGGGCTGTTTTGCGAAAAAAGGGGAAAACGGATAAAGGAAGATGGCAGTATAATAAAAAAGGCTTGACGGGAATGGCGCTGGATTTCCAAATGGATTGATTTGACAAAATTATGCAAAATATGCTATGGTTGATAGTAGAGTTTTGTAATTAGTGACAAAAATTTTGATATTTAATGAAATGATCACAGAAAAAACACACAATTGCGAAAGGGAAAGGAATATTGCCATGAAGAAAATTTTTACCAAAAGCCTTTTTACTTATATGCTGGCAGCGCTTCTTGTTACCATCGCCTCTATTTTTATATTGCAGACGGTGGCAAACCAGGGCAGCAATACGGCAGAGAGCAAAGAGAAGCTGGCAGAGGTTGGGGAGAAGCTGGCAGATAATGAGGAGAATATCAGAAGCCTTACGGAAAACCTGGGTGAAAATAACCTTGCCAAAGCCAGGGCTTTTGCGGATCTTCTGGCCAGGGACCCTTCTATTATAGGCAACAGGGAAGAACTGGATCAAATAAAGGAAAGGCTGATGGTAAATGAGCTGCATATTATTGATGAAGAAGGGATTATTATCAGCAGCGACATCGAAAGCTATATTGGCTTTGACATGAAAAGCGGCGAACAGTCCAATGCCTTTATGGTGATTATCCAGGACCCTTCCATCGAAATCGTCCAGGAACCTCAGGTGAATGTAGCGGAAGGTATTGTGATGCAGTATATCGGCGTAGCCAGGAAAGATGCCAAAGGGCTGGTACAGGTGGGTGTGCGCCCGGAGGTCCTGGAAAGGACACTTGCCAATACCACTTTGGATGTGGTGCTTAAAAATACGGATTTTGGAGACGGCGGTTATGTATATGCCATTGATGCCCAAAACGGGCAGTTATTGGCACATCCGGATGCTTCCCTGATTGGCACTCCTGCAGCGGCGGCCGGGTTCCCGGATGGGTTTACCGGAAACGGCAGGGCCACTGTCAACGGGGTAAGCGGCTATTATCAGGCGGAGGAAAAGGATGGCAGGATTATCGGGACTTTCCTGCCTGCAAGGGAATACTATGCGGACCGCCGCAGCCAGATGATGGTGGTGTCTTTGAGCATGCTGATTATTTTTGGTATTTTGCTTTTGATGATCAACCAGATGGTGGACCAGAAGATTGTCCGGGGGATTCACAGCATTACCGGTTCTATGAAAGCAATTGCGGAAGGGAATTTTGGGATAACGGTTAATGAACATGGGAACCCGGAATTTACCATGCTTTCAGGGAGCATCAATACAATGGTTGCCAGCATTTGCCGGAGCATGAAGGAAAATGAAGACCTGCTGGAGAAACAGAAAGAAGATATGGAAAGCAACCGGGCATTGATCCAGAATATTAAAAACGCCTGTGTGGAGCTGGAACAGGTTTCTAATGAGACATTGGAGAACGCGGACAATATTTACAATGGCACCGGGGAGCAGGAAAAGGCGGTAGAGGCTTTCAGGCAGATCATGGAACAGCTTACAGGGGAATTAAACCGCAGTGAAACTGTGGCCGCTGATGTAACTGCCACTACAGAAAGCACGGCGGAAAGAATTTTGCAGACCCAGTCCCAGATGGCGCTGCTGAAAGATTCCATGCAGAAGATCACGGAAATGTCCATGTCCATTGAAAAGATTATCGGTGAGATCAACTCCATTGCCCAGCAGACCAATATGCTTTCCCTTAATGCTTCCATTGAAGCGGCAAGGGCCGGCGAGATGGGCAGAGGGTTTGCTGTAGTGGCAACCCAGGTGGGAGAGCTTGCGGCACGGAGCGCCCAGGCGGCCCAGGAGACCAATGAACTGATTACCAATTCCATCAGGGCGGTGGAAAACGGCAAAAAGATTACCGACGAGACAGCAGAGGCCTTTGGGGCGGCGGCGGAAAATATTGAACAGGCCAACCAGGGGGTGGAGAAAATTACGGGTATGGTAAAGGGCAATGTTACTATTGTATCAGATGCGGTAAGGCAGATTGGGAGAATTGTGGGCGTGGTGGAAAAAAATGTGCAGATTTCCCATAATACAAAACAGGTATCCACCCATATGGCGGGAATCACCGGGAAATTGCTGGGGATGATAGAATAAGGACTGCCACACAAGTAAAACCAGGGGAGGAAAGGAAATGTCAATAGAAAGAGTAAAAGCATATTTCAGGAAATACGGGATAGAAGGGCGGATCAGGGAACTGGACGCATCCAGCGCAACGGTGGAGCTTGCCGCCGCCGCGCTGGGCTGCGAGCCGGAAAGGATTGCCAAGACGCTTTCTTTTTTGGTGGACGGCCATGGGATACTGGTGGTAGCGGCAGGAGACGCGAAAATTGATAATACCAAATATAAGGCCCAGTTTGGCACGAAAGCCAAGATGCTATCGGCAGAAGATGTGGAAAAGATGGTGGGGCATGCGGTAGGCGGCGTATGCCCCTTTGGGGTGAATGAGGGCGTTAAGGTATACCTGGACATATCGCTGAAGCGTTTTGAGACTGTTTTTCCTGCCTGCGGCAGCGGGAACAGCGCCATAGAGCTTACCATCCCGGAGCTGGAGGAATATTCTAATTATCTGGCCTGGGTAGATGTATGTAAGGGGATTCTTATTTAACTTCTTCTTTCTTAAATCTAAGGATACTTGCAGTAATTCCCAATAAACCCATCACCAGGATAATTAGCACCGAAACTTCTTTGGGGCAGCCCTGCCCGGATAAACGTCCCATTACCAATAGATAGGAAGCAGCCCAGGGATAAAACCCTGCAGCCCCCGAATTTGACAGGACAACATTGACCAGGATAACAGCAGCAATGGCAGCCAGTGGTGCAATAAATTCTTTTGTCCTAATAGTAAGGTAAAGAAATGGGGTCTGTGTAGCACATAATAATAGCCCACCTAAGAGCATTTTTATAAGAAAAAACAGGAAGGAAGGGAACGTAAGCTCCGTTACCGGAATAAAACAGTTACACAAGAAGGCTAACACTAAAATTACCAGCCATGAAAGGAACATAAACATGAAAGCCAGCATTGCGAAAAAAAGCAATTTCCCCCATAGGAACGTTGTCTGGGAAACTGGGATAACAAAAATATTTTTCAGTGTCCCGTCAGTATATTCATGGCTGATGAGCCAGGCGCCTAAAATAGTCAATACCATTGGCGCAAATAAAAGCATTAGGAACATAAGTGCGTCATCATAAAGGTTAAACACACTTATGCCATTATCAGGATGGGTAAGGTAATTTGTGACAGCTTTCACGGCCACAAAGAAAGGGACGATCAGTGTGCCCAATATCCCAATTAAAAGAAACTTAGAGCGTTTTAATTTTATACATTCACATTGCAGCAAGCTAAGCAATTCCTTCACCTCCGGTTATCTGTTTGAAATGTTCTTCAAGGGTATTCTCACAAGTATGCGCTTGGGATACATCCAGGCCATTTTCAATGAACACGCCAATGACTTTGGTTACTGGTAAATTAAGATTATACAACCGGATATTGTGGCCGTCCTGTACCGAAAACTGTTTTTCATCAAGAGCCTGTTCTAAAATCCTACCCGCCTGTGCTGTATCGGATACCGTAAAATGGATATATTTAGAGCTTTTTTGTTCCAGCGCCGCAAGGCTTTCCTCTTCCAGCAGCACACCTTTGTGAAGAATACCAATATCATCGGCAAGCAGAGAAATTTCAGACAATATATGGCTGGAAATGAGAATTGTCTTTCCCTTTTCGGTACATAGCTTTCGGATAAAAGAGCGGATTTGGGCAATTCCCACAGGGTCAAGCCCGTTAACCGGCTCATCAAGGATTAAAAGCTCCGGCTCGTGCATGGTTGCAAGGGCAATCGCTAACCGCTGTTGCATGCCAAGGGAATATTGGGAAAACAGTTTTTTGTCCTGGCAGGGCAAACCGACGAAATCCAGGGCGTCTTTTATTGCATGGCGGTTCGGCACCCCCCGCAGCATGGCAAAAATACGCAGGTTTTCTGATGCGGTTAAATTGGGATAAAAACCGGGAGATTCGATCATACTGCCAATACGCGGGAGAATTTTCTTTTCGTTCCCATGCAAAGGGGATCCCCATATCCGGACTTCGCCGGACGTGGGCCTTGCCAGCCCAAGGAGCATTTTCATTGTGGTAGTCTTCCCGGCCCCGTTTCTTCCAAGCAGGCCGTAGATTTTTCCTTTTGCCACATGGATATTGAGGTTGGAGACACTCCTTTGTGTACCATATTGCTTTGTAAGATTTTCTGTTTCAATAATGTAGCCATCCATATTCAGCCCTCCTGTTCTGTAAGATATTCTATCATACCAATCTTGCATTAACCTTGCCATAGCCTTGCATTAACCTTGCAATTTAAATGAAAGCTCCTGGCATAAAAGGCGGGGCATCAACCGGCTAAGGGAAAAAGTAAAGTGAAAGCTGTGCCGTTTTCTTTTGGGCTTTTTGCTGTTATTGTGCCATCCATTTTTTCCACAAGCTGATGGACGATAGATAAGCCAAGGCCGCTGCCCTGATCAGGGCCCGCCTGGCCACATTGATAGAGACGTTCAAAGATATGCTCCAGATCCTCGTTTTTAATTCCTATGCCATTGTCTGCTAAAACGATTTCCATGTGATGGTTTTTCTTTGACAGGGTTATTTCGATCTTGTCGCAATGGCTGTGTGAAACTGCATTTTGAATGAGATTGTTGATTACCCGCATATACCCGTCCGTATCAAGGTTTACCTGAAAGGGCTGCCCGGGAATGGCAATGTGATATGCTATCTGCTTTTCCTCCCATATGGGTATCCAGCCAATCAACAAATTCCTGGTCAGTTCCGCCGCTTCCACAGTCTTTATGTCCATGGCAAACTCATCTGAGTATAGCCTGAACCAGTCAAAAAGCAAATCAAGATATTCTTTCAGGCCATGTGCCTTCCGGCAGGCAATTTCTGTATAACTGTCCCGGTCCTTCCCGGTGGCAATCCCTTTATGTACGGCGTCCAGATACCCAATAAGGGTGGTAAGGGGCGTCCTTACATCATGGGAAAGGCTTGTCATGAGCTGCCTGTTGGCTTTTTCTGTTTGGCGTAAGGCAGAAAGCCTGTTCTCATAAGATACAACAATATCATTGATTTCATAGGCAAGGGGCGCGGTAAGTTCCTTAGTTGCTGATAAAATGCGCCTGTTCCCATTTCCGTTTTTTATATCAGCCAACACCTCTGCCATTGCGGATAGTTGCTTTTTTACCCGCCTGATGGTAAGGGCGGAAGAGAGGAGGGAAACAGCGGAAACCATCCTGCCCGTTAAAGTAGGTATAACGGCGTATGAGGGAAAGGATACGGGCGATCAGCTCGTCCATATCGAAAGGTTTTGTTAAGTAATCGTCAGCTCCCGCGCGGAGCCCCCTCACTTTAGAAGCGCTGTCATTTTTGGATGTGAACATCAAAATCGGCAGAGGGCTTATTTTTCGGATTTGTCCCAGTGTTTCAAATCCGTCCATCCCGGGCATCATCACATCAAGTAAGGCAAGCTGGTAATCTTTTTCTTTTAATTTGGCCAGCCCCTCTTTTCCCGTGCAGCAGAAATCGGCCTCAATATCTTCTGGCAGTATACTTTGCTTGATTAATAAACACAGTTCCCTGTCATCATCTATGATTAAAATACGGTTCATGGTACAAGTCCTTTCCTGCGCCTTATCCTCTGGGCTGCAGATTAAGAAATGGGGATGAGTCCGGATGCTTATCCTTTCGTAGTCCCCCCGTAGCGGTATGTCACTGGCAGCAGGGTCAGCGGGGGAACCGGGGAGGGGCCATCGGATAGCAAAAGCTCCACGCACTTTTCTGTAAGCTGTTCTACAGGCTGGCAGATGGAGGACACAAACAGCCCGTCCTGAGGGTTCCCAAACTTACAGATGCCGTCAAAACCAATGACCTGTACATCCTCCGGGACCCGGAAGCCCTCCTGGCGGAGAAGCTCCATAAATAAGTAACCGTGATAATCTGTATGGGCAAAAACCCCGTCAAAGGCCAGATTGCCTTCTTTATCCTTATGGTTTTCAATAAAGCTTTTCATAATGGTAACCGCTTCATCACAATTCACATGGTCAAGATAGTCAGGCTCAATGTGATGTTTGGAGCAGGCATACAGGTAGCCGTCTTTTCTCTTGTCAGCTTCCCCGGGAAAAACTGAGTGGAACCGGATATAGACAGGGTGGCGGCATCCAAATTCCAGCAGCTTTTCCACTGCCAGGCATCCACCGGCGAAATTGTCAGAAGCTACCCGGGGGATCACGCGGTTTTCAAAAAATCGGTCAAAGACAACAATGGGAATATCCTGGGAAATGTATTTTCCGATGTCCGAGTAGGTAAGCGCTATGATACCGTCCACCTTGTTGTTGGTGGCCAGGTTCAGGTAATCGGTCTCTTTCTGGGGAATGCCGTCTGCACAGCACAGAAGCAGCTTTTTCCCCTTTTTGTATAGCGCGGATTCTATGTGGTCGGTGAAGGCAGCAAAGAAGGGATTGATGGTGTCTGGGATGATAAGCGCCACCAGGTTGCTTTTTTGGGTTTTCAGCCCCCGGGCATAGGTGTTTACTTTGTAATTTAAGTTTTTTATAGCCATTTCGACCTTTTCCCTGTTTTTGTCTGAAACGGGAATCCCATTGATTACTTTGGAGACGGTTCCCAGGGCTACGCCAGCTTCCTTCGCCACATCTTTCATTGTGGGGGCTTTTTTTGATATCATATAAATCCATCCAATCTGTCAAAAATTTCCTGCAGGTAACCGGTGGGTAATTAAGCCGGGCCATCCGGTAACATCATCTTATCACAGGGAAAACTGCAATACCATTAAATTTTGCTGAAAATTTCTTTGCCCTGCTATGTATCCTCAATAATTTACTGGAAAATGGTGCCGGATCATGGTATATTATTTGGATAATTTAAAGGAGGGATACTGTGAATGCTGACGCCCCAATTTGCAGGTGTTGGCAGCATGGAGGATTATTATGGATGAAAATTATGTTTATAATCAAATAGCCCGGATTTCCGGTGCTGCATGTGAGCGGATGAATCAGTTTTCTGCACAAATACTAAGGACTCGGGGTGGCCGCATAGGTAGTGGGATGGGGGCATTACTCGAAGCGCTATGGGGATATATGATGAACCAAATTATTCTTGACAGAAACTTTCCTGAGGAAGAGAAAAAACAATTTACTGTATCAGAATTGCGCAATGCCGCGGTTGTCCTTGGCATTGAAGTTTCTGGTAAGAATAAAAATGAGCTCTATAATTCAATTCGCTCCGTAGACGCGTATCAAACAGTGCTTAGGGACTTATAATAGAAAGTTACCTATAGGTAGTTGTGATATAGGTATCAATATCTATTGGGATTTGTTGGGCAAGCCTTATGTGTTCTTCCAGCTCTTTTCTTTTTTTCAATATTTCTTTGGCTATGTCATTTTGTTTTTGCAGCGAAGGAATTGGTAAAAGAAGTTGCTTTAAATCTGACATTGCAACACGGGGAAGCGCAGCGCCTTTAATCAGCGCAGCAATCCGCTTGTTAATTATCTCAGTCCTAAGCAATTCCGAAAGGTATATTGGATTAACCATATCAAGGATTGGGGTTAATACAAGAATCTCTGTGGTGCATACACCTTCATTGAAACGGTCGTTATAATATACTTTGTTTAGGTTTGGCCGTAATCTGCCATATAGAATATCGCCTTTATAAAAACATTTACAGGTTGACTTGATTTCATCACCTTGCTTTGGAAGGAATGAAACCACTCTGCCTGTCCTGGCTTCGATATTCTCTAAACCAATGTAGTTTACGTTTGCATCTTCATTGGTTAGGGTAATACTTTCTTTTCGTTCATTTATTAAATGACCCATTTTTACAAGCTGGATTTATTATTGGTTTTCAGTTCCTCTTGCGGTAAAAAAAACTGGACACTCCAAACATTTTTCAAGAATAAATCCTTGCTGGCTACAATATTTGAAATCATTACCACCCCTCCTTACTGATAAATTTTTTAAATTCAACGGCTATATCAGGCCAATCAGGCGATTTCGTATCATTTCCTTTACGGTCAAACCCTATATCCTCAATTACTCCAGTAAAAATGGTGTAGTCCCCAGCAGCCTTATTTTTAGTGGCAATTAGGATGCCAGTCTTAATATTAGCACCAAATGGTGTAAAAGTAGATAATGGCAAATTAATTATGCCTCTTATTTTTACATTATTTTGTAGCCAGGTCCTGACATAGGCATAGGATTTATTTACAAAAATACTCTCTGGCAGCACAATAGCTAATTTTCCGCCATCTCTTAATAATTGTATTGATCTCTCAAGCCCTAATACTTCCAGCGGGACTTTTGCTTTTTCTTTAACCAATTCAAAATCCCCCAGATATGAGAAGGATTCTTTTTGCAATATAGAGCCAAAAGGAGGATTTGTCATTACAATATCGAACGAGCCCTCTTCTAAATCAGTATAGGAATCAAATGGAAGCAATGAATCTGTACAACGGATATTTGAATGGCCATCTCCGTGAAGCCTCATATCCGTCATTGCAATCCGCACCATTCTTTCGCTTTTTTCAATGCCATGCAATTTATAGAATATAAACTCATTTTTGGCTTTTTCATTTTTGGCCGAAGGTACGGCATATGATAACGATTCGGTCAAAAAGTGTCCAGACCCAGCAAACGGATCAATGATTAAATCCGATAAATTTGGCGCTATACAAGAAACAATAAAACGTATTACTTGGATAGGGGTAAAATACTGTCCCATCCCTGCGCGGGTAGCTGGCTTATAGACATTTTGAAAGGACCGTGCTTTGAAATCAATATCCACTGTTGAAAAATTATACTTTGAGAATAATTGGCCAACTTTCGCAATTGCATTTGATGAAATAAATAGAGGTTCTTCAAAGACACCTCTTGACCTTTTGTACCCTGGTATCTTTAACGAATATACACGCATATCATATTTATTGGCCAAGCTATACAAATATCTTATACTGGCAGAATATTCTTCACTATTCCCGGAAATTACAGAAAAAATATTTGTTCCAGAGTCTTCGTCATACATTTTGGCGTAAATCAATTTACATAGTTCATCTAATGCTTCATCCGGATGCAACCCATCCAAATCCCGCAAGAAAGAATGGGCCTCAAAGAATATACTTTCAAACTTATTACTTTCGATTTTGGCAGTGGGTAATGGGCTGCCGGATGTTTTACCCGAATACATAATCATATTTTTAAGGAGTATATATTGATTGGCCTTTAAATTCTTAGAATAACATTGGTAATTTCCATTATAAGAAATTAAAAATAATGAACAAAACTCATCACCATCCTGCTTGGTCCTTTCATATAATGATGGCATATCTAACAATGCATCATTTTCTATTTTATATGAGAGAAGAAATACTGCGCCGTTAACCGAGAAAAATCTAATCTTTTGGATACCATCCATAAAAGTACGCTCATGTTGGATTTTATTTAATGCATATCCGTAATCATTCAAAAACGTAATCATTTTCATCCCCTAATGTGAAACAGGCTATTTGTCTAAAATTTTAAGACAGGCGGTCATTTTTGTCAATGGTAACCGCTTCACCACAATTCACATGGCCAGGATAGCCAGGCTCAATGTGATGTTTGGAGCAGGCATACAGGTAGCCGTCCTTTCTCTTGTCAGCTTCCCCGGGAAAATAATGTTCTATGTGCCTTTACGCTGTTTTGCAGATTTTTTATAAGTATCTGCCTTTATATTCATCTTTTGCTTTTTGGGTATATTTAGATATAAATTCGTGTTTGGCATTTGTATATCCGTCACGATTATACTTATATGGTTTCCAAAGTGACAATTTTAATTTTTCATATTCTTTTGCTATTACTGGATTACTATTCATATAATCCCTAAAATACAATTCATCATTATTGCCCCAATATCTCAAATGTAAGTGAAACACTTTTTCAGCAAAACCGTTCTCTGTATATCCCTTATTAAATGATATCCCTTGTGCATTTTCTGCCATACAAATATATCCATTCAGCACAATCAAATCTTTTACGTTGTTTATATCATTTTCTAAAGGTATCTCGGCAAGAATATCAATAATCGGTTTTGCCCATATGTTTTTTATTGCGGTACTTCCTATATGGTTTATCCTCATTTTTGTATTTGGTAAGAAAGCACATAATCTTTGATATTCCTCATTATACCATGTATCCCATTTGTCATTATGTTCAGTTAGATAAATGGGAAATAGATGCCACAATTCCTCCAATGTCATTTCAGATAATTTTTTTGCCATAGTGCCTCCATAAAACTAAATTCCATAATGAATATTATATCATTATCACGCCTATATTTCTATAAAATCAATCAGTTGACGCAGGGGGTTTTTTATGCTACACTGCACTTGCTGTATGTGAACAGTAGGATGCAGGCGAAATGAGGGAATTTTAATTTAAACTAAGATATTGACAAGAGGGGGCCATATGATAATTGATAGTTTTGACAGTCAATCAGAACCAAAAATAAATCCGTGGATAAAAGAAGATGCTTTGGCGGCAGATGCTTGTATAATTACATTTTCATACATTATTGAAAAGTATGTGCAGGATCATTATGATTTGGAGCAAATAGGGGAATCTGTAGCTGTTACTGGTAATTTACCAATATATCAATTCAGCCATAATGGAAAAAGATTTGCTTTTTTAAAAACATATGCAGGGGCACCGGCTTGTGTGGCAACAATAGAAGATACTTTGTCAGTGTTCAGAACAGATAAATATATCGTATTTGGCGGAAGCGGCTGCCTGAATAAAAAGATTGCCCATGGAAAGGTAATGGTGCCAACAGAGGCTTACAGGGATGAAGGCACTTCATACCATTATGCCCCAGCTTCTGATTATATTACAATAAGAAATTCTGATGTAGTTGCAAAGTTTATGGAAGAAAGCAGAATACCGTATGTTGAAGGGAAAACATGGACAACGGATTCTTTTTATAGGGAAACGGGCAACAATTTTGAAAGAAGAAAAGCTGATGGCTGCATATCTGTGGAAATGGAGTGTTCTGCGATACAATCTATGTGCGATTTCAGAAACTTAAATTTATATATGTTCCTTACATGTGGTGATTTATTGGACGCACCAAAGCATTTATTTAGAAATGAAGATAAACAGCATAAAGGAACGCAGCATGATGTAAGCCATTTTGAAATAGCGTTGTCACTTGCCGAGTATGTAGCAGGGAAATAAATGGACATTCCCAGAAAGCCAGTTAAGAAAGATGAGGAAGGGTGAAAGATGGAACAATATCATTTAGAGGGATCGCCTATTGTTTATTATGTCAGCAGAAAAGAAAAAGCGGAGTGGATACTTTTTATTCATGCTGCTTTTGTAAACCATAATATGTTCCAACCACAAATCAGCTATTTTCAGGACAAATACAATATTCTTACTCTTGATATTATTGGCCACGGAAAATCCACGGAAGCGCAAAAAGGCGACAGGATAGATCAAATGTCGGCATGGATAAGGGAAATCCTGAAAACAGAAAAAATTGATAAGATACATATTGTTGGGATTTCATTAGGGGCTGTATTAGCCCAAGACTTTGCTAACCAGTATCCGGAAGCCGTACAATCACTTGCCTGCTTTGGAGGTTATGATATCAACAATTTTGACGTCAAACTGCAGAAAGAAAACAGTGCGTCGCAGATGATTATGATGCTGAAAGCTTTCATTTCTGTCAAATGGTTTGCAAAATCCAATCAAAAAATATCTGCTTATACTTTGCAGGCCCAAAAAGAATTTTATGGGATGAATATTCAATTTCCTAAAAAATCATTTATGTATTTAGCATCTTTGGGCAGTATGGTAAATGTCCGGCAGGCAAAGCCGAGGAAATACCCTTTATTGATTGGCTGTGGGGAACACGATATTCCGATGGAGCTGTCAGCGGTAGAAATGTGGAAGAAAAATGAGCCTGAATGTTGCCTGATTATTTTTAATGGAGCGGGACATTGTGTGAATATGGATGTACCGAACCAGTTTAATGCTGCTATGGAGGAGTTTTGGGCAAATGAAAAGGGCAGGCACTAGACAAATTTGAAAGAAGGGAGGCTGCTTATGGAAGTGACCTTATTAAGGGCGAATATTGGCAATGTGAAAGAAATACACGCTATGCAGGTGGAAGCTTTCAAAGAATTGCTGGAGAAATATCAAGATTTTGACACCAGCCCTGGGAATGAAACTTTGGAAAAAGTAGAAGCGCGTTTGAAACAAGATTTTACATTTTATTATTTTATCTGTATCGGGCAACAGAAAGCCGGGGCAATCCGTATTGTTGACAGAAAGGAAAATGGAAAAAACAAAAGAATTTCTCCCATATTTATATTGCCGGAATTTCAAGGAAAAGGCATTGCACAGAAAGCAATCCGGTTATGTGAAGATGTCCATGGAAGCAGAAACTGGGAATTAGACACAATTTTGCAGGAACCTAAAAACTGCCATTTGTATGAGAAGATGGGATATCGGCGGACAGGTAAAACAGAGATCATTAACGAAAGGCTAACATTAATATTCTATGAAAAAAATTAGTTTTTACAGTGAAAAGTATTGACTTTGTCTTATTTAAGCTGTATGATTCTTATAAAATGAAACGTTTCATTTTGGGACAAAAAATATAATATGGCAGATTCAGCCGGAAAATATGGGAAAAACGTCAGGGAGTGGGAAAATGTTTGATTTGAAAGAATTACCATTATTAAAAAGAGAGAAGAGTAGGAGTATCAATTGGGAGAACCGGACAGCAGTTGGTTAAAAGAAGGAAGGAAAGCAGATATGATTAGCCAGACCTTACGTGAGGCACGTAAATATGAAGAAGTTTTTGAAAAAATGATCGGGGAAGAGGAGCGGCCGGGGTTCCACCTTTCTGCCCGTACCGGATGGATGAATGACCCCAATGGTTTTTCATTTTATAAGGGAAAATACCACCTGTTTTACCAGTACCATCCCTTTGATTCCCACTGGGGGCCTATGCACTGGGGGCATGCGGCCAGCAGTGACCTTTTAAATTGGGAATATCTCCCAGCGGCCCTGGCACCGGATGAGGTTTATGACAGGAACGGGTGTTTCTCAGGAAGCGCCATTCCCCTTCCCGACGGCAGGCATTTACTGATGTATACAGGGGTGGCACGGGAACGGCTGGGAAACGGGGCAGTGAATGATATCCAGACACAGTGTATAGCAGTGGGGGATGGCATTGATTATGAAAAATATGGGAAGAACCCGGTATTGGATGAAAAGGACCTGCCTCAGGGGAGCAGCCGCTGTGACTTCCGTGACCCGAAAATATGGCAGAAGGAGGATGGTTCTTACCGCTGTGTGGTTGGGAACCGGCCAGGGGAAGGCGGCGGGCAGATTTTGCTCTTTGCCAGCCCTGACGGCTTTCAATGGCATTTAGAAAAAGTACTGGTTTCCAATAACAACCGTTTTGGGACTATGTGGGAATGCCCTGATTTTTTCCTGCTGGATGGAAAGGGTGTCCTGCTCACCAGCCCCACGGACATGCTGCCTGTTGGCTTTGAATACCATAACGGAAACGGGACGCTCTGCCTGATTGGTGATTTTGACCAGGAGACGGACTCCTTTACGGAGCAGAATCACCAGGCCATTGACTACGGCATTGATTTCTATGCGCCCCAGACTGTGCTCACGCCAGACGGGCGGCGCGTGATGATTGGGTGGATGCAGAACTGGGACACCTGTAACATGAGGGATCAGAAAGTGGCCTGGTTCGGCCAGATGAGCCTTCCACGGGAACTGTCTATAAAAGATGGCAGGCTTATCCAGAAGCCTGTCCGGGAGCTGGAAAAACTGCGCCAGGGGGAAGTGGCCTACCGGGATGTTTCAATTGATGGTACAGCCAGCCTGGAGGGGATCCAGGGGAGAATGGTGGATATGGAACTGGAAATCCGCCCGGAAAGGGAAGAGGAGGCCTACCACAAATTTGCAGTCCGTTTTGCACAAAACGGCCAGTATTACACTTCCTTAAGCTTTCATCCAAGGGATTCCATCTTAAAAATTGACAGGAAATTTTCCGGTTCAAGAAGGGCAATCATCCATCAGAGACGCAGCCTGGTAAACAGCAAAAACGGGAAATTAAAATTAAGGATCATATTAGACCGTTTCAGTGTGGAAGTATTTGTAAATGACGGGGAGCAGGCTTTAAGCGCCATCCTGTACACAGACCAGGCGGCGGATGGGATTTCTTTTCTTTCCGATGGGGCTGTGAAAATGGACATTGTAAAATATGGCCTTCTGAGGGGATAGAAAGGGCAGCAGGGCTTTATTCACCGCTTATGGAAAGCCCTCCATAAGCGGTGGTAAGAGCCTCAACCCGGGGTGCTGTTAATCTTTTTAAATGTTTTTGCGGTTCTCTTGGGCCATTGCCTGATAGCCAATCAGTACAGTCCATACATAGGCACAGGTTTTGGGAATCATCAGCATGCCAATCATGGGAATGGTGTCCGCCCAGAGCACTACCGGAATATAGAAACCAAAACTTAAGACAATGGTCAGCCACAGCCACCGGAAGGGGGTGTCCTTTTGGGATCTTGCCCATTGATAAAACAGGACAATGACCAGCAATCCCAGCAGGGCGAAAGGGATATTGCGGTAAATTCCCCAGCGAAGGGGAGGGGCGGCATCAAACCATTGGTTTTGGGGCATAAGGCACAAAACAATCCGGAGCGCGGACAGCAGGTATACTGCGGCGGTTATCCCATTATTCCCCTTTATGTGGTAACGGGCTCTCCATACATAATAGAGGAGAACATAAAAAACAGTCATGGTGACAGAGGTGATAAGCTTCCCCAGCCCCAGGGGGAAGGTGAAATTTTCCAGCCCTGTGGTGCACAGGGCATAAGCCCGGGGAACCAGGTGGAAAGAATCGCCCAGCCCAAGTACAACAGCCATAATGCCGAAAAGACGGTATTGCTTTCTGCCTTTGCTTTTCAGGATCATCACAATTCCAAGAATGACCACGGTGGCCAAATATACTGCGTCAAATAAAGTTTCTACAATTGCCTGCATCTTTTTTCCTCCAAACTTGAATATTGTTTACGGGCGGCCTGTTAATAGATGGCCCTTCTGACCATTTCAAGGATTGCCCTGCTGTCATAATTCCGGCGCACCAGCGCTGAAATGATGAACGAAAATATGATATCTACAAATTCCTGCCTGGTAAGTGTTTCGCCAAAGGCGTCGGGGCGTACGCTCTGGTCATTTTCCAGGACTCTTATAAGTACGTTCTGGATATGGAGCCAGGATTGTGCCATCAGCCGCTGCCCGTCTTCTTTTTCTTCCCCAAGAAAACTCATGGAATGGAAAGTAAAAAAACCAGGGTATTTTTCGCTGCCATTTTTCATGCATCCAAAAATCCATTTAAGGCAATCCGGGAAGCATGCAAAATCCTCTGCCCTTTCCTGAAAGTGAAAAATGTCATGCCAGACATCTTCTACTGCGGAAGCTGTTAAATCGGATTTGGAATGAAAATAATTGTAGATGGAGCCTACGGAAACGCCGCAGGCGGAAGCAACGCTGCGGATGTTGAGAGCCGCCAGCCCCTGGATGCTTATAATCTCACGGCTCTTTTCCAGAATCGCTTCCCTGGAAGTTATGACTGTGTTCATCTTACCTTCTCCTTTCAAACTGAACAATGTTCATTATAGGCCGTTCCCTTTTGTTTGTCAAGTGTTTTATAAAGCTTTACATTAGATTGGCGATTCATTATAATGAGGATGGACAGATTCCAGGACAGTGAAAAGAAGGCTTAAGGCGATATTAAGTTTAAAGGAGATTATATGGAAGCAAAGGAAGTACTGCGGCAGGTAAAAGAAGGAACACTTTCCATTGAAGAGGCTGAGCGTTTTTTTAAGAAACAGCCTTACCAGGAGATGGGATATGCGAAGCTGGACACCCACAGGGAAATCCGTTCAGGCTTTCCGGAAGTGGTATATTGCAGCGGCAAGCCTGACCAGTATCTGGTGAGTATATATGAAAGATTATATAAAGAAAACGGGGAAGTATTTGGGACCAGGGCGGACAAAAGGCAGTATGGGCTGGTGCGGGAAGCCCTTCCCCAGGCAGTTTACGATGAAGTGTCCCGGATTCTCAAAATTGAAAAGCCAGGCAGGGAAAGAAGTGGAAAAATTGCGGTCTGCACGGCAGGCACGGCTGACATCCCGGTGGCAGAGGAAGCAGCGCAGACAGCGGAATATTTTGGCTCCTATGTGGAACGGATTTATGATGTGGGGGTCAGTGGGCTGCACAGGCTCCTTTCCCGGCTGGAAGCCATACAGGAGGCAAACTGCGTGGTGGCGGTGGCAGGAATGGAGGGTGCCCTTGCCAGCGTCATTGGCGGGCTGGTAAGCCGCCCGGTGATCGCAGTCCCCACTTCCGTAGGATATGGGGCAAGCCTTCATGGGCTTTCCGCGCTGCTGACCATGATCAATTCCTGCGCCAACGGCATTGCAGTGGTAAATATCGACAATGGGTATGGGGCCGGGTATATGGCCACCCAGATCAACAGATTAGGGACGGGAGGAAAGTAGGTTGGACGCAGGGATGAAAGCGGAGAAACTACGTAAGATGATCAGACAATATGCACACCAGGGCGTGATGGTCGCTTTTTCCGGCGGTGTGGACAGTGCGCTGCTTTTAAAACTGGCTTATATGGCGGCAAGGGAAGCCGGGGGGCAGGCATATGCGGTGACTGTGCATACAAGGCTCCACCCTGCGGGAGAAATGGAAGCGGCGGAAAAATTGTGCAGGGAGATTGGGGCAAGGCACCTGAGGGTTTCAATTGATGAACTGGAGGAAGCAGGGATATTGGATAATCCGGTGGAAAGATGCTACCTGTGCAAAAAGAGCCTGTTTACCAAAATAAAGGAGCTGGCAGCCACCCTTCAGATACCGGTTATTATGGAAGGGACCAACCAGGACGACCTGCAGGTATACCGCCCCGGCATCCGGGCTTTGGGGGAGCTGGGAATCGTCAGCCCCCTGGCGGAGGCAGGGATGGGGAAGGAGGAAGTGCGCAAACTGGCCGAAGAATATGGGCTGCCGGTAGCCGCAAAGCCCTCCCTGCCCTGCCTTGCCACCAGGTTCCCCTATGGAACCCGCCTTACCTACGAAAAAATGAAAAAGGCAGATGAAGGGGAGAATTTCTTAAAAGGCTTTGGGCTGCACAATGTAAGGCTTCGGGTCCATGGGGAGATAGCCCGGCTGGAGGTGGATGAAGGTGACTTTTCTACTATACTGCTTTACAGGAAGGAAATAACAGCGAAGCTCAAAAGCCTTGGCTATCTTTATGTGGCCCTGGACCTGGAGGGGTTCCGTTCTGGCAGCATGGATGTGGGGCTGGGAACGGAGAATACTATGAAATCATAGAAAATTGGGAGGAAAACAATGGGAAAGACGTTATATTTGGAGTGCCAGATGGGAATCAGCGGTGATATGGCAGTGGCGGCGCTGCTGGACCTGGGGGCGGATAAAGGGATATTGGAGGCGGCGTTACAGAGCCTTCCCGTGGAGGGATTTGAAACAGAAATCACAAGAGTAAAAAAGGCAGGGCTGGATGCCTGTGATTTTCATGTGAAGCTGGATGACGCCCACGAAAACCATGACCACGATATGGCGTATCTGCATGGGAACCACAGCCACGAGGGGGACACCCTAAAGCCCTGTGGGCATCATGGGCACAGCCATGAGGGGCATGAGGGGCACAGCCATGGGACACATGAGGGGCATACCCATCACCATCACGGGCACAGAGGTCTTCCGGAAATACTTGCCATTATCGAAAAAGCACAGATAACCGCCAGGGCAAAGGGGATTGCGTCCAGAACCTTCCAAATACTTGCCCAGGCAGAGAGCAAGGCCCATGGCGTTTCTATTGAAGAGGTACATTTCCATGAAGTGGGGGCGGTGGACTCTATTGTGGACATTATTGCGGCGGCGGTCTGCCTGGATGATTTGGACATCACCCAGGTTATCATTCCGTATCTGTGCGAGGGAAAAGGGACGGTGAGGTGCCAGCATGGCGTCCTGCCAATCCCGGTGCCTGCGGTAGCCAATATTATGGAAGCTTTCCGGCTTCCTGTGAGGATAACGGAAGTGGAAGGGGAACTGGTCACCCCTACAGGGGCGGCGCTCGCTGCTGCCGTGAGGACGTCCGCCAGGCTTCCGGAACAGTTTTATATTGTGAAAACAGGGCTGGGGGCTGGCAAGCGCAGCTACGGAAGGCCAAGCCTTTTGCGTGCCATGTTGATAGAAGAGACGGTAAAAACGCCGGGGGAATCTTCCGGGGAAACTGATGCAGTCTATAAACTGGAAACCAATATTGACGACTGCACAGGGGAAGCCCTTGGTTATGTAATGGACAGGCTGATGGATGCAGGCGCAAGGGACGTCCATTTTGTCCCGGTCTATATGAAAAAACACCGGCCGGCCTATGAGCTTGTAGTGATCTGCGACGGGCAGAAGATGAAAGAGCTGGAACAGATCATTTTCCGGGAAACCACCACCATCGGCATCCGCCGTGTAAAAATGGACCGGACGACCCTGCCAAGGGAAGCTGCTGTGGTGGCATTGCAGGAAGGGGAAATTATTGTAAAAAAATGTTTTCTGCCAAGCGGGAGGGTGAGATATTACCCGGAATATGCAAGTGTGGTAAAGTTGGCGCAGGAGAGCGGGGCGTCCTTTCAGGAAATTATGGATGAATTCAAAGAATTCATGTTCCGCCAGCAAGGCACGGAATTGTAACATCTGGCCTAAAAATCCTGTGATTGCTTTTTATGGGATCAGGGTATAGAATAAAGGCAGGAACGAAAAACAGCGGAACTGCCAGCCAATGGTATTAACCTGGGCAGTTACCGGGCGGGAACAGGAGGGCAATATGTTAGAATTCAGGTACGACACGCAGTTATTGATTGAGGGGGAGGATTTGGACGAGGACGTGATTTCCCAGTATTTTACTGAGAATTTTAAAGGGGACTGCCTGCTGGCTGTGGGGGATGAGGAACTGGTCAAAATACATTTCCACACTAACGAACCCTGGAAGGTGCTGGAATACTGTGCCACCTTGGGAGAGATTCATGATATTGTCGTAGAGGATATGGACAGGCAGGCAAGAGGATTAAAAGGTTAGAGCCATGGGACTGTATTTAAACAGTAAAAAGCCCTGTGTAATTTATGAAAATCTTGCCCATTCCACCTATTTTATTGACAAAACAGCTATGCTGGAGGAACTGATCCCCCTTGTGGGGCAGGCGGGCGGGTGTGCGGCGCAGGATGCACGAAAGGAAGGCGGAGGCAACAAATATATCTGTGTTACAAGGCCCCGCCGTTTTGGCAAGACAGCGGCGGCGTGCATGGCTGCGTCTTTTTTCGGAAAGGGCAGTGACTGCAGGGGATTGTTCCAAAAGCTGCAGGTCGGTAAAAACAGCCTCTTTGAAGCCCATCTGAACAAACATAATGTTATTTATATCCCTTTTAATGAAATTCCCATGGACTGTGCCAGCTATCGGCAATATATTGACAGGATACAGGAACGCCTCATGAGTGACCTTAGGCGAGATTTCCCCCAGGTGGATACAGGAGGCGCTCTTTGGGATGTGCTGAATGAGATTTATGAGCTGGAAGAGGATGTGAAATTTATATTTGTCCTAGATGAGTGGGACTATATTTTTCACAGAAGTTTTGTCACGGAAAAGGATAGGCCTGCCTATATTGATTTTTTAAGCGGCCTGTTAAAAGACCAGCCCTATGTGGAGCTGGCGTATATGACGGGAATCCTTCCCATTGCGAAATATTCAAGCGGTTCGGAACTGAATATGTTCTATGAATATACTATGGCGACGGAAGAAAAATACAGCTCTTTTTTCGGATTCACAGAGGATGAGGTTGATGTGCTGTACAAAAAATACCAGAAGATCCATCAGAGGCCGAAAATTACCCGCAGGGAGCTACAGGTTTGGTATGACGGATACCATATCCGTTCCGGAGGGAGGGTATATAACCCACGCTCTGTAATTGCAGCGCTTACAAATAATAATCTGGGAAACTATTGGACAAGTGCCGGGCCCTACGATGAGATTTATTATTATATAGAACAGAATACAGACGCAGTCAGGGAGGACATTGCCCGGATGGCGTCCGGCGCTGCCGTCCCTTCCGGCATAAGGGAGTATGCGGCCACGGCTATGAATTTGAGTACCAGGGAGGAAATTTTTTCTGCAATGGTGGTTTATGGTTTCCTGACCTACGAAAACGGCTGTGTATCCATACCCAACAGGGAACTGATGGATAAATTCCAACAGGTGCTTATGAGGGAACCGTCTTTGGGATATGTTTACAGATTATGCGTTAATTCTGGGAAGATGCTTAAGGCCACAAAAGCCTGCGATGTGGATACGATGGCCGAACTTTTGGCTTATGCCCATGACACGGAGGTACCCTTGTTCAACTATAATGAGGAAGTGGATTTGGCTGCGGTGGTGAATTTGGTTTATTTGTCGGCAAGGGATTCTTATGAAGTGGCCAGGGAGGACAAGGGCGGTATCGGCTATGTGGATTTTATTTTTAAGCCTTTCAGGAACCGGGGGGACGATTGTATCATTCTGGAATTGAAGGTTGACGGCACGCCGGAAGAAGCCATCCGTCAGATAAAAGAAAAAAAATACGCCCTCGCCTTTTCTCCCAAACTGGGGACGCCCCCTATTTATACTGGAAGGATACTTGCAGTAGGAATTGCCTATGACAGGAAGACAAAGCGGCATAGCTGCAGGATTGAGATATGGGAGAACTCTGTGGAATGAAGCTGCCTGATATGGATTAGCGGCTGCCTTTTCCGCCGGGGCCTAGGGACTGCCTGGGGCTGTTGGCAGATATTTTTGCCACGCCGCCCCAATCTGGCAGCCAAAAGGATAACTGTGTAGCGGTTATGTTATCTCTGTTTTCCGGTACACCTGATATAAAACAGGGGGCAGTAATAAGGAGAGCAGGGTGTAGGAAACCAGCAGGATGGGGATGGCCCCTATTACTTCCCCACCTAACTGATAGAGGTTAAAATAACGCAATGCCGTACAAATCTGCAGTAATTGGTCTGGGAATAACCCCATAACCTTAGATAACACAGGGAGATTACTTGTAAGGACCGGAAGGAACACCACCAGGAAGGGGATAGCGGCGGGCAGCACGGGGGAACGTGTTTTGGCGGAGACTAACATGGACAGGGCCAAAATAAACAGGTTCCCAATATATCCCCCAAGTACTGTCAGGAGATAATCTTCCCAAAAGGTAATATGGTAAAAACTCTTCCACCCGCCCAGGCTTACCTGGATTGGGCAGGATGCGCCATCTGTGCCCAATATGCCAAGGACGGCCACGGAGTAAAGGGACATGCTTATTAAGTAAATAGCTGTGACAATGCAAAATCCCGCCAGCACCTTGGATGCTGCCGCTTTATCCCTGCCATATTTGGACGAAAAGAATACAGCATCCGAACGCCACTGGAATTCGTTGGGAAAAATGCCGGATACCAGAAAGCCTGTGAGTAATACCAGGAACATAATGAGGGAAGGGGCATATTCCAAAAGCGCTGCCCAGCCGTCTGTGTATTCATAATACAGGGGTTTTTTGAGGGAATCGTAACGCCCGATTAGGAATTGTTTTTCCGCCTCCGAATACAGGTGTTCTGCTTCACCGGAATATAACCATTTGGCCAGGTGTAAGGTACGGTTTTCATAGAACTGGCCTATTTCCTCTTCCCTGATACTGTCTGCCCTGTAATAATCATATTCCCTGAAATCACAAAACGAACAGCTTATTAATTTCCTGATATCGGAAAATCCCTGCTTTTTCGCATATGCCTTATTATTTTCCTGTACATTTTGGGACAGGTACTCCTCCGAGGAGTTGACCAGTGCATTTTGCCGGAGGGCTTCTTTGAGCACATCTTCTGTTAGTTCCCCTGCCCACTCCATTTTTTTGTCACGGAGCGTCCTTACCGCTTTTATTCCTTTGGTGATATTTCCCTCGTCGTCCACGTAGTACACGCAGGAGACGGCCAGGCAGCACACCACCAAAAGAAGGGCAGCCAACAGGGCAAGGACGATTTTTGTTGCAGGCTTCAAAATTACTTTTTTTATTTCATATAGCAGCATTTTCATCACCACCCATTTCCCCAAAATAATATAAAAATACATCCTCCAGTGTGGGAGCAGTAAGTATGGCATCCTCACAGGGTTTTCCGGCCGAAATGGCCCGAAGTTCCGCCACCTGCTGGAGGGACTTGATATTGGCCACCCTGTACCGTTTCTGTAACAGGGAAACCTCCCTTTGGGGAACGTGGCATAGCCATACTTTTTCAGGCATGGCTGCTATGATTTCCTCCAGGGATCCACGGGTTACGATCCTGCCGTCTTTCATCATCCATATTTCGTTGGCGATATATTCAATGTCGGAAACGATATGGGTAGACAAAAGTACCAGCCGTTCCTCCGAAAGGCTGCTTACCAGGTTCCGGAAGCGGATCCTTTCATTGGGGTCAAGACCTGCAGTGGGTTCGTCTAGTATCAGGATTTTGGGGTCATTGAGCATTGCCTGTGCAATGCCGGCACGGCGCTTCATTCCACCGGAGAGTTGTTTCATCTTTTTATTTTCCGCCCGGGTAAGCCCTACCTTTGCGATCAGGTCTTTTGTACGCTTCCTGGCGATGGCCGGGCGCAGCCCTTTGATGGCTGCAATATAAAGCAAATAATCTTTCACGGAAAACTCAGGATAAAACCCAAAATCCTGGGGCAGATATCCCAGAAGATTCCTGTATTCCCCGTCCATCTGGAAGATGTCCTTTCCATTGCAGGAAATGCTTCCGCCGGTGGGCTTTAGCAGGGTGCAAAGCATTCTCATCAGGGTTGTTTTTCCGGCTCCGTTTACCCCTAATAAACCATATACGCCCTTTGACATGGTAAGGCTGATATGGTCTACGGCTGTGAAAGAACCAAAACTTTTCGTGAGATTATCTAAAATCAATTCCATTTAATACCTCCCTGCCGTTTCCCTGCGGCTAAAACAATGTTTCCCCTCCAGAAAAGAGTTGCATGTATGCAATGTCTGGCAGACGGCATACAACAAAAAGCCAAGGGCTGTTCCAAGGAGGGCCAGCCACAGGGGAGGGGTGATAAGCGTATAGATGTTTTCATTCAAAATAAGAAGTATCCAGGCCAGGCTCCATAGGAGGCAAAGGGCAATGGCTGCTGACTCACTAAAGGGATACCTGCTGCATAAAACCCCAAAACAGATACAGGCAGTTACTGTCATGGGAAAAAGGAAATGCACCAAAAGCAGGGAAATTGCCATATCCCCAAGGGAGGCTGACAGGCTGCAGAAAACGCTCACCAGCACAATATCCACAATACCGAACAATAACATTCTTGAGGCATATATCTGCCTTAGGGAGTAATAGGAGACGGCTTCAATTTCCATAAACTGGAAGGTCTGGCTTTTCCACAGTTCAGGGATGACCAGGATTACAAAAAGGGGGGCGCAGGCTCCCATAATCCGCTGGATGGAAGGGGGGTACTTAAGGGATGGCAAAAGCAGCCAAAGTATGAAAAGGAGCATTGCCTGGAGGCACCACCATCTTTTCCGTACCAGCCGCAGCTGTACCCTTAAGAAATCCCGGTAGCCAAGCATCCGCCCCTGCTCTTCCAGGAAGCATTCTTTCTTCTTTTTGTAATAATCCTTGCAAAGGTTTCCCGCTATGGTATACAAATAATTCCTTGTTTTACCTATATAATGGTAATCAGATAACCTCTCGAAGAAATGCAAAAAAGTTTCCTGGGTTAAATCTTCGGCATAGGACAGGTCGGGACAATGAAAATGGCAATATTTCAGGATCTCTTCATAGTGTTTACGCACGAAGAGATCAAAAGCGTTTTCCTCCCCCTGTCTCATTTTCTGTATCAGCAAAAAATCAGTGTCCACAAAGCCCTCCTTTCCCGTTTTTGAAAGCCAGAGAACCGGTCTTTTGGCCTCTTTCCCCAAGTATAACGAATCAGTGCCCCAAAAAGATAGTGATTCTGGTGATGAAAGAATTATCTGTTGCTTTTCGCCCCTTGACTTCCCCTAAATTTCTATGGTACTATCCAAATATTGTATATTATTATAGAAAAACGAAAAGAGGGAGAGGGTATGAGACGAAAGAGGATGTTGGTCATTTTGCTGGCTTTGCTTTTGGCGCTGCCAGGAAACCTGGCCGGGATGGGGGCTGGGGTAAAGGCGGCGAACAAGAGTGACTGGCGGTATTATTATGGGCAATTAGGCCAGGAAGCAAAGGGGATCTATGATGCCATGTACGATATGTACACCCAGGGGATACTGAAAACCGGCACTGGTTCCTACGACCTTGTGGAAAATGGCAAAATTACCAGGGAGCAGCTAGAGGCCTATGATGGCAACTATACCAACCTGCTAAAGACCATGGGGGCGGCGAGGGACGCCTTTTATGCGGATTACCCGGATATTTTTTATGTGGATTTTTCCAGCCTGTCTATTTCTGTGGAGAATACCAGCGACGGGGAGGTCAAGGCATCCCTGGGGGTTGGCAGAAGCACAGACTACTATGTGGAGGGTTTTCAGGACCAGCAGCAGGTAGAGAGCGCAATCAGTGACCATGAGGCCAGGGTAGACGGGATCGTCCAGGAGGCGAAGAAATGTCCATCGGTCAGGGAGCAGGTAGAATATGTACATAACGCCATTATAGACGGCACTGTTTACCGGCTGGAAAATAATTGTTCCTCAGGCAACCGGGGGCATATCAGGACATCCTATGGGGCGCTGGTAAAAGGGGAAAGCCTGTGCGAGGGCTATGCCAGGTCGGTCAAAGCCGTCCTGGATTCTCTGGGCGTTACCAGTGTACTGGTGCAGGGCGTGCTTAAGGATACGGACGGAAGCGAGAACCTGCACATGTGGAATTATGTGCAGATAGATGGAAAGTGGTACGGGCTGGACGCCACTGCCGATGATGGGATGAAGGAAGGGACAGGCAGTGATGCCTATCTTCTGGTGGACAGCAGCGTGATGGGAAAATACCATATTCCTGACGGGGTGATGTCTGAGTCCGGCTTCCGTTTTACCTATCCCAAGCTTGCAGAGGGGGATTCCCAGGGAGGGGAGGATACCTCTGACGACGGAAATGAGGGTGACAGTGAGGACGATGGAGAGTATGAGGAGGTCTTTAACAAGGACGGGCTTAAGGTCTCCCATAAGCTTGCAGAGGGGACGGGCATTTTCAAGGTAAGCTACAAAGGCATGGGCTACCAGGATGCGGTGGACAAAGAGGGCGTATATATGCTGTGCCGTTTCTACCAGTATTCACCGGGAGCCGGGGAGTACAAGGCAGGGGACTGGGGATATTCCGACCCCAAACCCCTTTCCCTCCCGGAGATGGACGGCTACCTGCTTATACCCAACAGCAACAGCAAGATTATTGAGTTTGCAGTTACAAAGATCCCGCCCGCGGGGCCTTTATATGGAGATGACCTGACCGCGGAGGAGCTTAAGTACAACTGGCGGTTCCACGGGACAGACAGTGATTTTCTGGTATCCACAGGGAAGCTGGACAATCCCGGGGTGGAGGATTTCGTCCCTTCCCCGCATGCCAGAAAACTTACCCCCAGCAACACAGGCTTTATTGTCAGTGGGAAGAAATACCATGTGGTGGCGGAATTCAACGAAGAGCTGGAACCCCTGGAGGGGGAAACGGTTGGCATTAAACTGGATGCAAGGGGGGAGGATCCGGAAAGCGCCATAAAAAACACAAAGCTGGAAAACTTCCAATGGGATGGGGGCAATAAGGTGGAGTTTGACCTTACCACCAGCGTAATGTTTGCAGACAATGATGCATGCTATGAAATAACCGTTACCGGGGCAAGGGGGGTGGGAAGCCTGAAGGAGCCGGATGCCTTTAACTATTACAGCAAGCGGAAACTGGCTGTCTGTGCATACCGTCCCCAGGGCATCTTCTGGAATGTCTATGGAAGTGTCAGCCTGCTGGAGCCAAGCGATATCTCCTGCAATAACTGGGAGCTGGAGAGCGGGGAAAAGCTTGGGGATGTGGTAAGCAATCTGGTGCTTGTGGCCTCCAAACCGGAGCTTAAAGTGGAGACACCCAGTACGGGACAGTCCAAAGAGATGGAAACTCTCATTGAACAGGAAGCCGGTGCGAAGCCCCTGGCAAGCGCCACCTACAATATCGGCCTGCGGATGTGCAACACCACCGTTGTAAAGACAGGAGCCAGCATCAGGATCTCGTTGGGATTTCCCAAAGGCTTTGGGCCGGAACAGGAAGGGGTAACTTATAAAGCGTACCATTTTGCCAAAAAGGACGGCAAGCTTGTGCCCGAAGAGATCAGTTGCGTGGTTACACGGGATGGGCTGGTAGTCACCTGCTATTCCTTCAGCCCTTTTGCGGTAGTGGCCATGGAACTGGACGATGAGGCGGTAAATACCAGAAAAGTGCTGTTTATGAATACTCCCGGCGGTGATATTTCCGGTGAAAAGATCCGTGCATTAAAGGTGGGAGAATCCCAGAAAGTGACCCTGAAAGCCAAAGACGGTTATGTGATCGATAAAGTCAACCTGTCGGGGAAGGAATTGACGGTAACGGATCCCAAGGCTATGGAGATTGAGATCAAGTATGACAGCCTGGCATATGACCAAAATATTGCAGGGGTCTATTTTACCCCTGAAAACCCCAAACAGCAGCCAACGCAGAAACCGGCGGAACCGGAAAAGGCGCCTTCCCAGGAAAACAGGGATGATGGAAACAGCGGCAGCAATGGCAGTGAGGCAAATGAGCCATCTTCCCAGGATTCTTCTTCAGGAGATTCAGGGGGATCAGAGAGCGCCCCGGCAGCGCCCCAGCCGGTGAAGACACCTACTCCCTCACCGGCACCTGCCCAGGCACCCAGCCAGGAACCGGCGGCAGGGCAGCAGCCTACGGAGGCTCCCAAAGCCCCGGCTGCCAATACAGGTACGGGAAGCTCCGGCACAGGAAGTGGATCTGCCGGGGGGAAAGGGACAGGCTCCGCGCCTAAGGGAGAGGCCGGGCAGGAGAACCTGGCACAGCCAGCGGACACTACAGAAACAGATACCTTACAGGACGTGCCCTTAAAGGAAGAGTTCCCGGAGGAAGGGGAGCAGGAAGAACAGGGCGGGACGCCCTCTTCCGACCAGGCCCAGGAGCAGGGGCTGGTGGAAGTCAGTTATGATTACCTGGAACCAGAGGAGGACAACACATTTAAAATTATCCTGGCGGCCATTGCAGGCACCGGGATCGTGGGTGTTGGGATCGCCATTTTCCTGACACTGAGAAGGTAGGGGATTTTCCGGCCTGGTGCAAGGGAATGATAGGAGAAAGAGATACGCTATGTGGACGGTAATATTTTACCGGAAGCATAGCGTATTTTTTACAATAAGCCGGCTCGCGTAGCGTGACGGCGTTTGGCCATACCGAAGCCCTCTGGCGGGGGAATGAATGGAAAAGCAGGTTGCACTCTGTTATGATTCCTAGTATCATTAGGATAAAAAACAAGGAGAGAGAAATATGCCCTCAGTTCACGTGATGATAAAGCCCGCTTCCGGGCTGTGCAATATGCGCTGCCGTTATTGTTTTTATGCAGATGAGATGGAAAAACGCCAGAAACCTTCTTATGGGATGATGTCAAAGGAGACCCTGGAGAATGTGGTCAGGGAGACTTTGCGCTTTGCCACAGGAGAGTGTACCTTTGCTTTCCAGGGCGGGGAGCCTACGCTGGCGGGGCTGGATTTTTACCGGGCCTGCCTGGCACTGGAAGAGAAATACAATGTCAATAAGGTAAAGATCTCCCATGCCCTGCAGACCAACGGCTATGGGCTGGATGAAGAGTGGTGTTCTTTCCTGGCACAGAATCATTTTCTTACGGGGCTGTCTGTGGACGGCATCAAGGCCACCCACGACAGCTACCGGAAGGATGCCGGGGGAGGGGATACTTATTTCCGGATATTGGAGGCAGCCCGCAGGCTGGAAGAGGCGGGGGCGGAATTTAATGTGCTCACGGTGGTCAATGCCAAGACAGCCCCTAAGATCCGCAGGATCTATGGGCAGTACCAGAAGCTGGGGTTTTGCTGGCAGCAGTATATTGCCTGCCTGGATCCTGTGGGGGAAAAGCAGGGACAGAAGGATTATTCCCTTTCACCGGAAGCTTATGGGCAGTTTTTAATCGATCTGTTTGGCCTGTGGGACTTTGACCTGCAAAAAGGGCAGCAGCCCTATATCCGGCAGTTTGAAAATTTGGTGGCGATCCTGGCGGGGCAGCAGCCGGAAGCCTGCGAGCAGCGGGGGGTATGCAGCTTCCAGAATGTGGTGGAGGCGGACGGCAGTGTATATCCCTGCGATTTTTATGCCATGGATGAATACCGCCTGGGGAACCTGAATGAAGACAGCTTTGCGGTGCTGGAAGAGCGGCGTAGGGAGAGTGGGTTTATAGAGAGCTCTTATAACCACACAAAGGAGTGCAGGAGCTGTCTTTATTTCGGCATCTGCCGGGGGGGATGCCGCAGGCACAGGGAGCAGCCGGGAAGCCCCCTGGGGGAGAATTATTTCTGCAAGTCCTATAAAATGTTTTATGATGCCTGCCTGCCCAGGCTGAAGGAGATCGCGGCGGCGGCGGTACGTCCAAGGGGATAAAGTACGGAGGATTGCGGAAGGGCTTTTGTGTTATTTGACATTGGGCCAAACAGGCTATAAAATAATTATGATAATTTGCAAAAGACCATAAGGAGGCGCTATGGCAGCGGAGTTAAGGGACGAATTTGAAGATTATGTAAGGAAATTGACAACTGCAATATGCAAGGATATTTTCCTAGAACAGATGCAGCAACTATATACCAAATATGAAAGCGGGTATGAAAAATATTCGGCGGCAGTGGAGAAAGCCACACGGGCAGGCGCTTCATTGGAGAAGGAAGTGCATGCTGTTGACCAGAGCATCGCGAATCTAACGAAAGACGTCCAGATGTCCTTAGAAACCATTTCCAGGGATATTGGCGTTATGGAAAGCAGCACAGACGATCTGTTCCATGAAATGAAACGGCTAGATGACGAGGCCAGGACGGGCATGGCCCAGGAACTGGATTCTTACATAGAAAAATATAAGTCAGGAATAACACAGACATTTACGGAAGGCTGTATGCAGATATCGGATAAGCTGGCTGGGGTGGTCACACCGGAAATCCTGCAGCAGTTTGCAGATTCCCTGGAGGAACATACAAAGGAAACCAAAGAGATGGTGTCTTTTATTAATGGTGCGTATAAGGAGGAGGCTGAAAAAGGCATCAGGCAAATGGTAGAGGAAAACCTGGGTGCCCAGAGGAAAGTGGATGCGGCTTTTTCGGAACGTGTGAACAGGCTTGTGGTGCGGTTTGGGGAAGCAGAGCAGGCTGCCCAGGCGGCAATGGAAAAAAAGGCCCAGGAGGTTTCTGATAGGGTTACAAGACAGGCTGCAACATTTGCCCAATATCTGGCCAAATTGCTGGAAGGGGAAAAGACCAGGAGGGAAGAAGCATTAGAACGCCAGATGGAGAGGATGAAGGAACTGCTGGAGGATGAAAAGGCCGGAAGGGAGGAGGCATTAGAACGCCAGATGGACATGATAAAAGAAATCTGGCAGGGGGATGGCAGAATCCGCCTGCTGCAGGAAAAATTAAATTTGCTGCAGCAAACCATGGAGGAGATGGATTCCCAAAATGCCAAATACAGCCAGGACCTGAGCGGCCAATTGGTTGCTTACCGTGAAGAACAGAATGCGCTGGAACAAAAAAACAGGGAAAGGCCTGTGGATATGGTGGGGAGGATCCCTCTGGGCTGGCGGGTTTATATGGCGGCCAGCAATACGCTGATCCTGTTTTGTTTTGGCGTGGTGGCCTATTTTCTCCTGCCATGGGAATTGCTGGGGATGAAGGATACCTTGTTGGCCGTGGTTGTTTTTATGTTTGTCATTGTATGCCAGGCGGCCGGGATCCTGGGGTTTAAAAAAGTGAGGAAAAGCGCCAAAAAAGCTGCAGGCTGAGGAATGGCGTAAAGGAGGTGCAAGATGGCACAGGACAGCCTCTATAAGTCGCTGGGGAAATTAACGGAAGAAATGTATTTTAGCTTTGCCAAGGCCCAGAGTGTGCAGATGCAGGACCAACTGGTAAGATACCACTGCCTGTCCCAGGGGAAGATTGCGGAATTAGACGGGGCGATATCTTGGGGCAATGGAGGAGAAGTGATCCACAGGCAGCAGGAAAGGCTCCGGGGATTCCAAAGCGATTTTAATGAGATGAAAAACGATATTAACAGTAAATACAAGATTTATATCCGGGGCTGCGGAAATGCAGGAAAGTCAACATTACTAAACGCGCTGCTGTCTCTGGATGAAAGCGTGGGAAGCCGTATGGGAAGGCTTCCCATGACGTTTATCATTGATACATATACAGACGAACTGGCGTTGGGTGAAGCCCAGGTGAGGATGAACGGGCAGGGTAGCAAAAAAGTAACGCGTTCCCAGGCAATCAAGATGGAGGATGAGGAAGAAAAGGCGTTTTCCCAATCGGATGAACGGTGCAGGAAGATCATAGCGGAGAAAACCAAGAATGTATTTATAGAAGCGAAAAGGGACGATATAGCAGCGGATACCAAAAAGAAGCATCGGCGGAAAACCCAGATCAGGGAGATAAAGTGGGGAATTGGAAAGAATAATTTTTTTCATAATTGCATCCTTATCGACACGCCGGGACTGAGCCAGGAAGGGAGAGATGAGGATGTGATCAATGACGTCAAAAGCTACAAGGTGGACGGGATCATCTGGGTAATCAGTTCGGAGGCACTGGCAAAGCAGGAAGTGATGGATGCTTACCAAAAGGAGTCCCAGGAAATGGAGGAGGTCTATACAGACAGAAAAGTAATTGCCGTTGTCAATATATACGATTATAAGTACGGGAGCAGGACCTGGAACCGGGTGGAGGAGAAGGCAAGGCAGATTTACTGCGGAGAAGGCGGTTTTGACGATTTGATCTGTGTGAATGCGAAAATGGCCTATGATGGGAATCTGAAAAAGGATTCTAAGATGCTGGAGGAAAGCAATATCTCTGAACTCCGCAAAAAAATCAATGAAATGTTCACTGAAAGATCCTCAGAGGCATGCCATTATGCTAAACTGGATAAGATAGATAGTTTTTTGAATGATTATTACAAGGAGGTAAGTGAATACAAAAGCAAGTTAGAGGGCTTTGTAAAGCAGTATGAAGAGAAAGCTGCCCAGATCAGGGCGCAGGCTTCTGCCTGCCAGAACCTGGTATCAGAGGAGAAAAACAAAACTGTGGGGAGGTACCTGGCGGAAATTGATAACAGGCTGGAGCTGAATCAGGGCAGGCTGGAAAATCTTGACCAGGAACCGCTGGATGCACAAAAACGATTCCTGAACCAGCAGATCATCAAAACAGATCTGCTGAAGCGGGAGCTGTGTGAAACCATTGACCACTGTGGGCAGCTCATTTATGGCCGGTTCAGGGAGCAGCAGGATGACAGTATCATCAGCGAATTCAAAACCAGGGAATTTGCAGCCAGGGCCTTTTATAAAGCCAACAATGGGCTGGCCCTGGCCAGCAATATCACGGATCTGGACGTGAGGATACAGGCCAGTATTTTGGACAATATTGGGGATTCACTGATAGATTTGTTTGGCAGGAACGACCTGACCATGGCAGTACAGGGAGTTTTACGGCAGATAAAGAACTGGATTCAATCCCCCAGGGACAGAATACGCGGCAGTGTCAGGAAATCGGTGAGGGAAGCGGTAGCGGGGATTGATTTGTCAGAAGAGATTGGCCAGTACGAGGCTCTTTGCATGGAGACGCTGGAAAAATCTATGGAACAGGTATGTGGCAGATATGGGGATATGAAGAAACTGGTTTCCCTTATGGATGGGTTTATCAAGGATAAACCTCATATGGAATGGGAGAAAGTTGGGATAGAGGAGTTATTGGGAGGAGCAGGATATGTTTGATATAAAAAGCTCTCCAATCAGGGAGAATATAAACAGCCTTAAAGAAGGGCAGTTATCTGTCTTTGAGGATGATGGGCTTGAGGGGGAGGTGGGGGAGAACCGCCGGAAGCTCCAGGTACGCACCATCTTAAAGGACATAGAAAATATGTTTGGGGCTATGGAGAGTAATCAGGGACAGGCGGTAAGGATTGCTGTTATGGGGGAAGTCAAGGCGGGGAAGTCTACCTTTGTAAATGTCTGCGTAGGGAAAGAGGTTGCCTATACAGACATTCTTGAGGCTACGGCAGTGGTATCAGAGATTTCCTATTCGGAAGAAGAATATGTCCATGTGCTGGATCTGGAGGGAAAGGTGGTTATGGATATTACCCATAAGGAGTTCCTTGGCTGGACGGAAGAACAATTGGAGAAGGGGGCAGACTTCTCCCGGTATGGGAAAATTGAGATCGGGGCAGGCAGCAACCTGTTAAAGGATATTATCTTTGTGGATACACCAGGGCTTTTGTCCGTTACGGCCAAAAACCATGATGTGACAAACCGGTATGTTGCCCAGGCGGATTACATTTTGTGGGTGATCAACAGCAGGAACCTGGGCGGGGAAGCAGTAAATGACTGTATTGATAAGATCAGGCTTTCCGGCAAACCTATGATTGGCATTATCAATAAAGTGGATTCCCCGGATGAGCGCAGGGAAATAGAAGAATATGTGAAAAAAAACTATGGAAATATATTTGAAGAAATTTTTTATGTTTCTTCAGCCAATGCATGGGAGGGGATCACACAAAACAGGGCGGGCTGGATGGAACAGACAGGCTTTTTGAAGGTCCTGGAATGTATCGGGGACTTGGGGGAAGAAAAAAAGCACAGTGTGGACCAGACGCAGTATTACCAGCTCCAGAGAGAACGGGAAGTCCATTTAAGGATGAGTGAGCGCATCCAAAAGAGAAAAAACTATTATGATAATGAATTGGCTCAGTTTGCCAGTATTAACAGGATGATCAAAAAAGCGGTCCATACGGAATTGGAGGACTGGATCCAAAAGGAACTGTACAGGGATGAAAGGGCAAACCTGATGGGAGCCAAAGGGGCGCAACTGGAAAGTCTTTTTGGACAGTACAGGGATGAAGGATACCTGACAGATGTGATTGAGCATAAGTACCAGGAAATGGCGGAGTTTATCAGCAAGAAATGGGAAGTGATAGAAAACAGGCTAATGGTGAAGGCTTCCCAGGTGCTGATTGATTTCCAGTACGACAAGCCAGTCTATTCCCAGGAAGGCCAGGAGGAGGGAAGCTTATCCCAGGAGGAAGCGGCCCACACATGGATTAAAAGGGGGGCTGCCGTTGGCGTGGCTTTTGCGGGATATGCCGCATGGCTGGGGCCAGCCGCGGCAACCGTTACCTTTGCCAGTGCATTGCCTGCGGCGGTGCCTATTGCTATTGGTGTGGGGCTGGTGGGCTTTTTGGGGGATAAAAATAAGATCAGTGCCAGGAAAATAGAAGAGGATGCCAGAAAAAAGCAGGAGTCCATTGAAGATTTATGCCATGCTGTGGTGAAAGCGGCTACTGCCTGCAAAAAGGAACTGGAAGATGCCTTATATGCGTGTACAGACCATTACTTTTATGAGCGCTGCAGCCTTTATAAGGAGAAAGCTGGATTGTTTAGTTTTGATTTTACGGAGCCTTCTTATGGGGCGTTCTGCAAAAGGCTGGATGAATATCTTGGCAGCCTGGACAGGGAAATTGCTACGCTGGGCTATGGCGATATTCCCATGCCGCCCCGGATGGAGGAAACAGAGGGAGTATAGGAAAGGAGCCTGAATTGAACCATATCATTCTCAGCAAAGCTGCCACGGAAGTATTGAAAGAAAAATATGAAACCATTTCCAGGCAGTATGGCTATACAAAAGCTTTTGACAGTTATCCTTTGGACCTGCTGTCCTTTGACGGCGTTTACAAATTGTTAGACCGGTGCAGGGAGGGGACATCTTACTATTTGGTGGGAAAAAACTGTATGCTGGCCATGGAGCAGGACAGAAAACATGAAAACTGTTTTTATGGCAAAAGGCTTCTGTTTTTCCAGAAGCCCTCTGAATATGCCGAGAGGCTGGCCCAGACTCTTGACCTGCCGGGAAAATGGGATATCATCCTGGCCCAGGACGCTTACCGCCTTAATATCGGAAAGGGGGAGGATATTTCAGATTTTCTGGAGGAGGTAAAGGCAAGCTACAGGGAATACTATGAGTTCGAGGGAAAATGGAAGACCTGGGATCTGTATAACAGTAAATTAAGGGAACTGGAAGAGAGGGCGGAGGCAGCCTCCGAAAGGGAAATAGGGAAGGTGCTACTGGAAAACAATATCTTTTCCATCTATGCCGGGGAGCTTTCCGGCGTATATCAGGAAGGGACGGATGTCTGCGCACTGTTTCAGGGGGAAGAACGGTTTCGGTACTTAGGGAAGGCCTCTTTTGTTGACTGCCGGGCCGGGCTTCTTACAGTGGTATGCGAAAAACATGATATACTGAAGGCTTATGCTGATAAGCAGATAGGAAGGATCAAAAGGATCCGTATCATTGATTTTGGGAAGCTGGCAAGGCTGAAAAGACAGAAGGAAGCCATGAAGATCCTTTTCCAGAATGAAGCAGCCAATAAAAACATCAGGGATATTATTATGGGAAGATTTCCTTTCCAGGACCCGGAAGGGCGTGAAACGGAGATTACCCTGAAAGAGACCTGCGGGCTGTTCGGTGCCAATGTCCGGCAGAAGGAGGCCTTTACGGGGGCGGTGAATGCCCCGGACCTTTACCTGATACAGGGGCCGCCAGGGACTGGGAAGACAACGATCATAACGGAGATTGTCCGGTATGCCATCCAAAGATCCATGAAGGTCTTAGTTTCCTCCGAGACGAATACTGCGGTAGATAATGTATTGGAGCGCATCCAGCATATGGGAGGCATTGTGCCGGTGCGGTTTGGCAGGGAAGAAAGAATGGATAAGGCAAGCCTTCCTTTTACGCCGGGCAGGATTGCGGAAACCATTTTGGCAAATGCCAGGGAGCGGAATGCAGAGCTTGACAGGCAGGGGGTGGCGCCGGGGAGCCTCATTGCCCAATGCCGGGAGAAATGGAAAAAAAGGGATGGCATGCTGGCAGAGGAAATCAGGAAGAGCCAGGAATCCCTGCCTAGGGATCTCAGCCCGGATAAGCTGCTGGAGATGGCCGCCCAGTTTGAAGGGCTGGTCAGTGAAGTCAACGATATGCACAGCCGGATCGAAAAGGAAAGGGAGTGCCATATGGCCTTGAAGGACAAACTGCTGAGGCTGGAAAAAGAAAGGGCAGAGCTACAGGAACAACTATACCTTGGGGAAGGGAGTTTTATGGAATCGGGAATGAAGGCGGCGGACGGTGCGCTCCGGCCTGATGTGGCATCCCTGAAACGCCGACTGAAGAAAGTAGAAAAGGACAGGGAGGAAGTAGCCGGCAGCCTTGCCCAAAACAGCTATGAGATATTGGTGGGCGCTTATAAACGGAAAATGCGCAGGTATGGGCGCAGGCGGCAGGAGCTTGCGGATATTTTGGGTGACAGGGGTTCCCTGATGGCCGCTGTGCATCAAACAAAAGCATGTATTTTGGATATGCAGGTCCTGGAGGGGCAAAGGGCGGCATTAAAAACGGCTATGGAGGAAGAGATGGCTTTTCTTGCGGCGGATTATGAGCATAAACAAAAATTATGGGAAATTAGCAGGGATATCCGGAAGGAATGGATGAAAGCCACAGAGTACATAGAGACAAAAGAAGAAATTGAAAAAATATATATGAGAAAAACTAATGCTGTTTTTGCTACCTGTTCGGGAATCGCTTCCCAGGATAGGGGAGGATTTGCAGAAATGGAGTATGATTATGTGATCATTGATGAGGCCGCCAAATGCAATATGATGGATATCCTGATTCCCATGGTAAGGGGCAGGAAATTGATCCTGGTAGGTGACCATAAGCAGCTATACCCTATGCTGGAAACAGAAGAACTGAAAGAGGAACTGGGCAAAGAGCAGATCAAGGAAATGAAGGAGCATATCCTGTTTAAATGGCTATATGAGGAAATTGTTCCCAAGGAATATAAGATCATGCTGAACAGGCAGTACCGGATGCAAAAAAACATTTCAGAATTTATATCAGAGAATTTTTATGAAGGGGGGCTGATATGCGAAAAGGAATCGGAAACACCCTTGGCTTTGTCCTGGATAGACTGTGAAAATTCCCGGGAGGAAAAAAGAGGGACTTCGTTTATAAATGTACCAGAGGCGGAGACAGTCATGAAACTGGCGGTTAAGCTTGACGGCGAGTACACACAGGGCATAAGCGTGGGTATTATCTGTATTTACAAGGCACAGGCAGATTACATTAATGGATTGTTAAAGGCAGTAACGTTTAAAAATATCCATGTGGAATGCAGTACAGTGGATGCTTTCCAGGGCAGGGAAAAACATACTATCATATTCAATACAGTCAGAAGTGCCAGGGTCTCGGATTTTATGCGGGATGAAAACCGGGTAAATGTGGCAGTGTCAAGGGCGCAGGAATATTGCTATGTGGCAGGCAGGGGTGGATTGATGAAGCAGGAAAGTGCAGGGATACTTGGCAGGCTGTACCATTATATAAAGATCCATGGGGGTATTCAAAGTGACAGATATGTGGGGTGATTTTTTGGAGGAATCCGCTGCTATGGGCAGGCAGCGGTATGAGGGATTATATGAGGAGGAGGGCTATCAGCTTTGTACATCGGCAGGGGTATATGTGCCCTGGTTTTTGTGTACCTTAAAATGCAGGTGCGAAAGGGAACAGCCCATGTCAGAATTGGATAAGACCGTATGTAAGTGTATCCTGGGCGGCATTGATACGTTAGAGGATATCAGCTTTGTTTTATCACTGGACAAAGAAATCACAGAAGGAGAAATGTATGGGCTGTCCATGGCGGGTATACTTGCCCAGACAGGCAAAAAATTTGTTTTTACGGAAAAGGGAAGGGATTTTTTTCATAGGAAATCCAAAAAGGAGGCCATGGTAGATGAGTATCCCGTATACTTCAATGGGATTACAGGAAAGTGGCATATACACAAACCGGAGCTTAAGGCGGAAGTACCAGAGGGCGTTATCAGGCTTGTGCCGGTGAAGACTGTTGCAAAGCCGGATATTGAGAACCATGCCCAGGCCAGACAGGCTCTTGAGGAGGAATATGGGACACATATAATTTCTGTGCAGCTATTGGATTACAAAACCATTGCTTATCAGGAGGAAGAGATTCTATTTTATGAAAACGGCCAGAAGCAGGTATTGTTTGCATTTTATGACAGTGTATCGGACCAACTGGACACTATGCTGGGGGAAGCGCTGCTGAAAAAGTTCCGGCGGCGGGAAGTGCTGGAACTGATGCAGGCAGAAAAGCATCTGGAAATTGTCCAAAGCTGCTTTGCCAGGGAGAATGGCTTATTGCCCTATTGCCAGGGGGGACAGCAGCAGCACCACTATTTACAGAACAGAGAAATACGTGAATTACTGTTGAAAGTAATGGATGAGGCTGAAAAAGAAATTTTTATTATTTCCCCATGGATGAACAGACGTGTGGTCAACGATGATTTCATTGCAAAGATCAGGGGGGCTGTTAGCCGGGGGGTAATGGTTACCATAGGCTATGGATACATTTCTGAAGTCGAGATGGGGCAGAGGTGTAAAGAATACCAGGATGCCCCCAATAAAGGGGATAGGGAATGGAGATCCCTGGCCATGGCAAAAAAATTACAACAAATATTTTCAGGCTGTTCCTTTGTGAAAATATTTTATGTGAAAGAAGGGACCCACGAAAAGATTTTATCCTATGACGGAAAATATACACTGATTGGGAGCTATAACCTGCTTTCCTATGACGGAGGAGAACAAAATAATTACACTGGTATCCAGTTTCGGTATGAAGGGGCAATTTTGATTGAGGATGCTTCCCTTGCCAGAGAGGTGAAGGAAAGGTTTGGTATCTTATAAAAGAACCACAGGGAAGGGCAGAATGATTTGCCCTTCCCTGTAAAAAATCTATTCCCGCAGTTTATCCACAACGCTTTCTTTGCCCCCAAGGGCATAAACTGCTTTCGGTATCAGTGCCCCCAGTACCAACAGCACCGGGCAGGCCGCCAAAACAGGCGTGAGGACGAACCTGTAATGGATAAACCAGATGCCGCTTCCTGCCGCCCGGAGGGCTGTCAGGGAGAAGGCAGCGCTTGCTGCCAGTGAGAAAATGGCCGTCAGGAGGGAGTAAAAGATTCCTTCTGCCATGAGCATCCCCACAAGCTGGCGCCTGGTCATTCCGATCGCTTCCATCATGGCGAACTCACGTTTCCTTATGGAGATACTGGTAAGAAGGGCATTGACAAAGTTCAGCAGGCCGATCATGCCAATGATGGCGGTAAGCCCTGTGCCCACAATGGTAAACATACCCAGCATTTCCTGGAAAGCGCTTTCAAAGCTTTGCCTGGATTCATAGGACATGGCAGGTTCTATTTCCGTGGTATAGGCTTTAAGAAAATCTGCCATTGCGTCTTCCTGCCCTTCTTTCGTGTCCAGAAGATAGCTCATCAGATAAACATCCGAAAGGTTTTCCTTAAATTCCTCCGCCGAAACATAATAAGAGAAATTACTGGACATACGGTTGCCAAGGCTGTTTTGGTGTTTTTTCACAACGGAAATGATTTCGTATTCTTTTGGCTGGCCGTCCCTCCAGCGGAGGGTGATCTTATCCCCGGCGTGATGTTTGACTTCCTCATCCTTCACAAGCTGGTGGTCATCCACTGCCGCCCCGTAGATGAGGTAGTTTCCCGTCTGGAGCTTTTTCCAGATGACGTCAGTGTCCCTTTCACCCTCGGCCACAGTCATTTTTGAAAGGACAAAGGGATCGATCCCGTGCATATCTACAAAATACCCACCGTTTTCGTAGCCGGAAAGGGGGGTAAGGCCGTCAGGGGTAAGACGGGCAGGCGCCCCGCTTTCCGTTTTCAGGATGTGGTCCGGGATCTCCCAGCTTTCTACCGGCATAGTAACATCAGTTATGGACAGATAGATCCTGCCCCCGTCTGCAAAGGCTTCCTGCTGGGTGCAGGCGGAGATAAAGCTCTCCGAAAGGCTGGTTTCTGCAGCTGAATTTTCATCCAGGGGATAGTATTTGTAATTCCACAGGGCGGCATTTCCGATAATATCCTCACACAAGATCATCTTTGACAGAAAGGTTTCCCGGTTAATGGAGCTGGTGATGGTATAGGTACTGTTCATCAATACCACAGTCAGGGAAAGGGAACAGATAACTACCGCGGTACTGCTTTTGCTCCTTCCTAAGTTGGAAAAAGCCATCCGGATAAGCTTCCCACCGTCAGTGGTCTTTTTCTGCTTTTTGTACGCTTTCCCATGGTCCGTATAGCGCAGGGACTCCATAGGAGAGACCTTTCCGGCAATCCTTCCCGGTTTCCATTGGGAGATCAGCACTGTGGCTACAGTAAAGGCTGTGGCGCCGGCGAAGATCCAGGGCTGGGGAGATACCGGGGCCTGGGAGCCGGACTGGGTGGAGGCGGATATGATCAGCGGAAGCAGGATCTGGCCTGCCAGGTATCCAAGGAGCAGCCCTGCAGGGGTACCAATGATACAAAGATACACAGCCTGCCTGCGCAGGATCCGTTTGATCTGCCGCCCGGTAGTGCCGATGGTCTTTAAAAGCCCATAGTAGCGGATATCCCGGATAATGGATATATGAAAAATATTATAGATGATCAGATAACCGGTCACCATCACCAGGGCCAGGGCAGCGGATATCCCAAGGACGGTTACAGGGTCGCCTTCCGCGCCGTCAGACAAATAAGCCCAGTTGGTGTTAGACTCTATATAACCGGGTGCCTGGCTGTCCGTGGAGAAACCGCTGTCCGTGATCACCTGGCCCAGCTTTTTTTGTATGCCATGGGTATTGGCAAATAGCACATACATGTAGATTTTGCCTGTATTGCAGGAAGGCGCCAGGGAGCCTGTGCGGATTTCCTCTGCATATTTTTCAAGATATTTTGGGGAGACAAATACAAAGCCTACATTCATACCTTCTGCAGGCTCCATCACCCCGCTGACCGTGAAGCTGCGTTTGACAGGGGCTTCCCCGGGGAAAAGCTGCATTTCCAAAGCTACCTGGCAGCCTGCTTTGGGCTCCAGCCCTAAAAGTTCCATGGATTTTTTATCCATCAGGATCTCCTCAGCCGTCTCAGGTTCTTTCCCGTCAATGATATTTACAAACCAGTGGGGATACATATTTTGGTCGAGATAGTGCATTTCCACATGGCGCTTTAAAAATTCAGGGTTGACCAGGGAATCAGCAACCACGATATCCCTGCCGTGTTCTTTGACCAAAGGATGCCGGCTTAAGATCTCATACTGTTCCTGGGTAATGTTTTTGATGGAGCCATGGGCATCGCCCCCCGCCTGTTTCATGGCACTGCGCTGGACATCTTTGATGATCCCCAGCCCGATAGTAAACACAGAGGTAAAAAGCAGGGAGGTGAGCATGATGGCGATGGCGGCAACCAGGTTCCGCGTGCGGTTAGCCCGGAAGCTTTTCTGGGCCAGGCGTCTGACCGCCTGGTTATTTCTCACGTTACGCATGGCAGCCTCCTTTTTTGTCCGGTGTTGCGATCTTGCCGTCCTCAATGCGCACGATCCGGTGGGCCATCTGGGCAATTTCTTCATTGTGGGTGATCATCACCATTGTCTGGGCAAAGCGTTCCCCGGTAGTCTTTAAAAGCCCCAGCACATCCTGGCTGGTGGAAGAGTCAAGATTCCCGGTAGGCTCGTCGGCAAGCAGGATCACCGGCTTGGAGGCAAGGGCCCTTGCAATGGCCACACGTTGCTGCTGGCCGCCGGAAAGCTGGGAGGGCAGGGCGTAGATTTTGTTCTTCAGCCCAAGGGTGCTGATCACGCTGTCCACGAAGCTTTTGTCGATTTTATTGCCGTCCAGCTCAATGGGCAGGACAATGTTCTCATAAACATTTAACACAGGCACCAGGTTAAAGCTCTGGAAGACAAAGCCGATCTTCCTCCGCCGGAAAATCGTAAGGGCTTCTTCCTTCAGGGAAAAAATATTTTTCCCATCCACTACCACTTCGCCAGAGGAGGGCCGGTCAAGCCCTCCCAGCATATTTAAGAGAGTGGATTTCCCGCTGCCGGAAGTGCCTACCACAGAGACAAATTCTCCTTTTTCCACAGTCAGGTTTACATCGTCCAGGGCTTTCACACAGGTTTCCCCTTTCCCGTAATACTTTTTCAGATGTTCTGTTTTTAAAATTTCCATAAAAGGCCTCCATTCCAGTACCATAGTTGTCCGTCTAACTCCGCAAAACAGTATTGGCAAAAAATGAAAAAAATCTGTTTATGCGGGTTTAAACTGGCATAAACAGATTGTAACAAAAGATTCTTTCCAGAGGCTTTCCGGATTATGACACTTTTGCAAGAATTAAGGCTGTGTGCCTGGGGCAACTGCCGGGGGGAGGGGTTCTTTTGGCAGATATATACAGAAGCAGTTTCCCCCTTCTTTGCCCGGGGATACCTTGATATAACCCCCTTCCCTTTGCAGGATCATACGGGTGAGATAGAGCCCCACACCGTTTCCCTCTGTCTGCCGGGCATTGGCCCCACGGTAGAAGCGTTCAAATATCTGTGCCCGTTCTTCCTCACCCACTGCCATTCCCTGATCTGCCACGGTGACAGATACAAACATTTCCAGGGCCTGCAGGGAAACGGTAACAAGGCTTCCTTCCGGTGAATATTTGACCGCATTGTCAAGGAGGTTCCCAAGGGCTTCCTGGGTCCATTTGAAGTCAAAGGATGCCTTTATGGTACTGTCCCCGGCGGTATTTTTGATGGTGATGTGCCGGGAAGAAGCCCTCCCCCGGGCTTCTTCCACGGATCTTTGGACCAGCCCGCAGACAGGCTGGCAGGTGGGGTGAAGCTGGATCATGTGGCTTTCCAGCCGGGAGATCTTGGTCAGTGCCTGTATCAAAAATTCAAGTTTTTCCGCCTGCTGGTGGATCTGCCGCACCAAAGGAAGGGTTTCCGGGGAGCTGGCTTCCTCCAGGAGCTGGGTATAAAGGCAGATATTTGCGATGGGGGTCTTGGTCTGGTGTGAGATATCTGTCACCAGCTCCTTGATGGCTGCCCGCTCTGCCTGGACCTTTTCACCGGCGGCTTCCTTTCCTGTGAGGTATTGGCGGAATTTGCTTTCCAGCCGGGAGAGCTGTGTTTCATCATAATTGGATTCCGTGAACACGCCATTAATGGCATCTGTGAGCATAGTATCCAGCCTTGCCACAATCTTGTTGCTGCCAAACATGAACATATCTTTATATCTTTGCAGGTTTCCAGGCATAGCCGATCCCATAGACGGTCTGGATGGGTGCGCCTGCTCCTTTCCTTTCCAGTTTTTTGCGCAGGCGGCTGATGGTGACGGACAGGGCGTTTTCGTCCACAAAATCCATCCCGCTGGCCCAGATGCGCTCTGTGAGCATTTCCCGGGGCAGGGTCTGGCCGGGATGGGACACGAATAATTTCAGCAGTTTTTGTTCCGGCGCACTTAAAGTGATTTCCTGCCCGTCCACCTGGAAGCCGAGCTTTTCAAAATCAAACCGGAAACCGGGGATCTCATAAAGATGGCCCCGGTGGTCCTGGGTGCGTTTGCGGATGTTTTCCACCCGGGCGCGCAGGGCCATCAGGCTGAAGGGTTTGGTGATATAATCGTCTGCCCCCAAAGATAAGCCCGTCACCTCATCGGCTTCCATGTCATTTGCCGTTAAGACCAGCACCGGGATATCAGAGACCTGGCGGAGGGTACGGAGAAAATCAAAGCCGTTCCCATCCGGGAAATTCACGTCCAGAAGTATCATGTCCGGGTGATTTTCCCGCCATGCTTCCCGGGCTTCCTTTAGGGTATAGGCGGTATCAAACGTAAAGTCCTCTTTTTGCAGTGCCAGGCGGATGCCCTGGTTTAAGCCTTTATCATCCTCTGCCACTAAAATTCTATAGCTCATTGCCTGCCTCCGTCTGCTGTGCCCCAGGATTTCCGGGAGCCTAGCCTGTTTCAATCAACATTGACTAATCCGGTTTCCTGGTATAACTGATCCCGGTACTCCCGGTCCTGGGCCGCCCTTTTCAGGTCTTCATTTCTCCCGCTGTCTATCAGTACCTGGACCAGGCTGGCAAAACGGTTTTCGCCTTCAATGTTTCCTTCTGCCCTGCCCTGGGAGATTCCTTGCCTTACGTATTGGTCAAATAGTTCGCACATTGTGATCTCGTCCTCCTCCCTGATGCCCTGTTCTTCCATCCATTTTTCAATTTGCCCTGTATTTTCCTCCCCGGATAATACCCTGATCATTTTTACCAGGGCAGCTTTATGGGTGATTTTCCTGTGGGAGCGGTAGCTGTTGCCTTCCGCCAGGTAGTCCACCAGGATCCGCATGTCACTTTGGAAAAGCTTGCGTGTTTCCTCCGGCAGATGCCGCATTTCAAAAACATGGAGGGTAAGGCTGTCAATATATTTCCAGGATGCCTCCGGAAGATTTTGTTTCCGGAATAATTTCCGCATGTCACGGCTGCTTTTCCATCTGGGGATGCCCCAATACAGCACAAATTCTATGACAGGGAAAAGGCATGGATTTTTGCCTTCGTACTGTTCCCTGTAGATCCCGCCGGTATAACCGGCTTTCCGCAGCAGCATCCGCCCGTCGGTCTTGGTCTGGTTGGCGATCAGGTACATAATGTTTATTTTGCCGTTTGCTATATCATATTTGCACAGGTCTTCATATTGGTTTCTCAGCTTTTCCATTCCCTGGTAGATGGTCTCTGTGGGGCCTGGCAATAGATTTTCCGGTTTGGATGTGATTTTCCCATGGTACAGCAGTACGTTGATCACATCTGCGGTGATATCCGGAAAGGCAATAAAGTCTTTTTCAACGGTATCTTTCTTTTCTTTGGTACCGCCCATTTGTCCTCCCTTCTGCTGGCAGGATGGGGCTTCTGCTGCCTTCCCTGCCTTATTTGGTTTGAATTGGTAATAAAGCAAGGATTCTAAAACAGATGCCCTCCCTTAACGGGATATACGTGAGAAAAACAGATAATGGAACAGATTTCCGTTAGAATTTCTATGCTTTATGCTATTGTAGCAAATGGGATACCCGCTGTCAATAGGATTTTCGGGTTCTGCTTGGCTGTATTGGTTGGGGGGATAACCATAAGAGGACGCTTTTTGGATCCAGGGTTGACATTTCACGGTGAAAAAGCATATAATCTATACAGTTAACTAGTTAAATATTAATTACTTAACTGTTTTGGCTTCTTACGGTTTATAAGGCGGGAGTTTCTGTGGGGCTGCGTTTTGCCATACTGCCCCAGAACCGTAAATGGAAGCCTGTAATAACAGGAAGGAGGGCGTAATGGATGAGAGTGCGCGGCATCAGACCATGAATCTTTTCCGGCTTACCGACCAGACATTGAAACGTGCCATTGGCAGGAAGGTGGCAGACACCGGGGTATTCAGAAGCCAGCACCGCCTGCTGATGTTCCTGGGGAAGCACCCGGACTGTTCCCAGTCGGTGATCGCAGAAAAACTGGAGATTTCCCCGGCGGCTGTGGCAGTTTCCCTGAAAAAGCTGGAAAAGGCAGGCTATATTAGCCGCCAGAGCAATGTGGAGGATAACCGCATCAACCATATCGTGGTGACGGATAAGGGAAAAGCAGCTATCAGCCAGAGCATTATTTATTTCCAGGAAATCGAAGAAGCCATGTTTGAGGGCTTTACCATGGAGGAACTGGAGCTTTTGGAATCTTTTTTCAGGCGGATCATTGAAAACGGGGACAATTATTACCGGAACCTACAGGCACAGGGTAAGCCTGGCCGGGAGGCGGCACCGGAAAGTCAGCAACATTTATGAAAACGCCTGCCTGGGGAGGCAGGGGGCATTTTAGAAGGCAGATACTATCACAGGGACAGCGGCCGCCCAAGGGGAGCCGCTGTTGTGGTGGTACATGGCAGGAACAGGAGGAGAGTATGTTATGAGCAGATATTGGAAGTATATGAAGCCGTATCTTTCGGCGTTTATCATCGGCCCGCTTCTGATGATCGTAGAGGTGGTGGGGGAGGTGGCGCTGCCAAAATTTATGGCAAATATCATCAACATCGGGGCAGCCCAGCAGAATGTCCCCTATATCATAGGGATGGGGGCGGCCATGGTTGCCACCGCCCTTTTGATGATGGCGGGGGGCATAGGAGGGGCCTATTTTGCGGCCAAAGCGTCCATCAGCTTTTCGGCGGATCTAAGGAGCGATGTGTTTGACCAGGTGCAGAAGTTTTCTTTTGCCAATCTTGACCAGTTCAGCACCGGTTCCCTGGTGACCAGGCTGACCAACGATATCACCCAGGTGCAGAACCTGATCAATATGGCGCTGCGGATGCTGCTGCGGGCGCCGGGCATGCTGATCGGGGCGCTGGTGATGGCTTTTGTGATGAATGCCCAGCTTGCCCTGGTGGTGCTGGCGGTGATCCCGGTGTTGGTCACATTGATCGCACTGGTGATCAGGACGGCCTTCCCCCGCTTTGAGATTATGCAGAAAAAGCTGGATGCCTTAAACTCTACGGTCCAGGAAGTGCTTACCAATGTGCGTGTGATCAAGTCCTTTGTCCGGGGCAGCTATGAGCAAGAGCGCTTTGCCAGGGCAAACGAAGACCTGAAGGAGTCCAGCCTCAGTGCCTTTAAGGTGGTGATCTTGAACATGCCCATTATGATGGTGATGATGAATGTGACCACTTTGGGGGTGGTGTGGTTCGGCGGGAAGCAGATACTGGCAGGGGCGATGCCTGTGGGGGATCTCACTGCCTTTACCACATATATTGTACAGATCCTTATGTCCCTTATGATGCTCGCCATGGTGCTGCTGCAAAGTTCCAGGGCGCTGGCATCCCTCCATCGCATCCGTGAAGTGCTGGATACGGAAATACGGCTTACCGATGTGGGCTGTGTTTTTCCGGATAAAAAGGTGGAAAGCGGCAGGGTGGAATTCCGCGATGTGACCTTCCGTTATTACCGGGAAAACAAGGAGGAAGTGCTCTCCCATATTAACTTTAAGGTGGAAAGCGGGCGGTCGCTGGGCATCATCGGTTCCACCGGAAGCGGCAAGACCACCCTGGTGCAGTTGATCCCCAGGCTGTATGATGTGGTCAGCGGCCAGGTACTGGTAGATGGGGTGAATGTGAAGGATTATTCCCTGAAAAACCTCCGGGACGGTGTGGGGATGGTATTGCAGAAAAACGTGCTCTTTTCCGGCTCTATCATGGAGAACCTGATGTGGGGGGATTCTTCCGCTTCCAGGGAAGAGGTCCTGGCAGCAGCCCGGGCCGCCCAGGCGGATGCCTTTGTAAATTCCTTTACGGAAGGGTATCTTACAGAGTTGGGCCAGGGGGGCGTGAATGTTTCCGGGGGGCAAAAGCAGAGGCTGTGTATCGCCAGGGCACTTTTGAAAAAGCCCAGGATCCTCATACTGGATGACTCCACAAGCGCGGTGGATACTGCTACGGAGGCAAGGATACGGGAAAGCTTTGATACGGACTTAAAGGACGCTACCAAGATCATCATTGCCCAGAGGATCTCTTCTGTAAGGGAAACAGACCAGATCCTGGTGCTGGATGAGGGCAAGATCGTGGGGATCGGAAGCCATGAGAAGCTCCTTAGGGATTGTGAGGCTTACCAGGAGATCTATTATTCCCAGATGGATAAGGAGGAGAGCGCATAATGGAACAGAAAAAACTGGAATATTATCAGAAAAAATATGAAAGCCGCTTAAATCCTCCCAAAGACCACATGGAGGATGGTGCAAACGCGCCTAAAGGCCCAAGGCGCGGCCATGGCCCAGGGCATGGGAGAGGGGGTATGGGGGGGCGGGAAGCCTAAGAATATGAAGGCTACTGTGGGAAGGCTGCTGGGCTATATTTCCCATGAAAAAGCAAAGTTAGCCATTGTCTGCCTTTGTGTGGTGGGCGGGACCATAGCCAACCTGGCAGGCTCTTATATGCTCCGCCCCATTATCAACGAACTCACACAAGGAGGCGGTGTATCGGCACTGTTTCAGGGAATCGTGGCCATGGCGTGTATTTACCTGATTGGGGTGGTGGCACAGTATTTGCAGCAGCGGATCATGGTGGGTATTTCCCAGAATGCTATTTTAAAGCTGCGGGGCGACCTCTTTGGCAAACTCCAGAAGCTTCCGGTGCGCTATTATGACACCAACAACCACGGGGATGTGATGAGCCGTTTTACCAACGATGTGGACGCAGTGGGGGAAATGCTTATCAGTACGGTAGTGCAGCTGATCTCCGGCAGTATCAATATTGTGGGGACTTTTTCCCTGATGCTCTATACCAATGTGTGGCTGACCCTGATCACTATTGTGATGATACCTGTTATGCTGAAAGCTGTGCAGGCAGTTGGGGGCAGGAGCCGGAAGTACTACCGCGCCCAGCAGGCGGCCATTGGCACTTTAAATGGATTTATTGAGGAGACAGTGACAGGGCAGAAGGTAGTGAAAGTATTTAACCATGAGGAGGAAGCCAGGGAAGAATTTGAGTTCCTGAATAAGGATCTTCGGGGGAAGCAGATCAGCGCCCAGTTTTTCGGCGGCATTATGGGGCCGGTGATGGGAAATTTAAGCCAGGTAAGCTATTCCCTTACTGCCTGTATCGGCGGCATCCTCTGTGTCCTTAGGGGCTTTGACCTGGGCGGGCTTACGGTGTTTGTAAACTATTCCAGGCAGTTCTCCCGGCCAATCAACGAGGTGGCAATGCAGGTGAACACCATTTTTTCCGCCCTGGCAGGGGCAGAGCGTGTATTTGCGGTGATGGACGCGGAGCCGGAAAAGGAGGATGCAAAGGATGCAGTGCGTATCGTGCCGGGGAGGGAAGTGCGGATAACCAAGGCGGAGGAAAAGCAGGCAATAGAGACAGGGGAGGAAAAGAGCTATTACCTTATCCCTAAAGGAAACGGCATTACCCAAATGGAAGGGTTTTCGGCAGGGGTGCTGAAGGAGGACTCCCAGTATTATTATAAGGAAGTAAAGGGGGCGGTGACCCTTACGGATGTGACCTTTGGCTATAACCCGGATAAGAGGATCCTGAAGGACATTTCCCTGTATGCCAAGCCGGGGCAGAAGATTGCCTTTGTAGGTTCTACCGGGGCGGGCAAGACTACCATTACCAATCTGATCAACAGGTTTTATGATATCGACGCAGGGAGCATTACAGTGGATAATATCCCCATTACGGAAATCGAGAGGGATTCCCTGCGGAAAAATATCGCCATGGTCTTGCAGGACACCCATCTCTTTACAGGGACAGTCCGGGAGAACATCCGTTACGGCAGGCTGGATGCCACCGACCAGGAAGTGGAACAGGCGGCAAGGACAGCCAGCGCCCATTCCTTTATCATGCGGCTGGAGCATGGCTATGATACTATGCTGGAAGGGGACGGTGCCAACTTGAGCCAGGGACAGCGGCAGCTGATCAATATCGCCAGGGCGGCGATCTCCAAAGCCCCTATCCTGATCCTGGACGAAGCCACCAGTTCTGTAGATACCAGGACGGAAAAGCATATTGAAAAGGGCATGGACCGGTTGATGGCATCCCGGACTACCCTGGTGATCGCCCACAGGCTCTCCACCGTGCGCAACGCCAACGCCATCATGGTGCTGGAAAACGGGGCCATCATTGAGCGGGGCGACCATGACGACCTGCTGGCACAGAAGGGACGGTATTACGAACTGTATACAGGGCTCACCGAATTGGCCTGACCTGAGCGCGAAACTAAGCTAACGGACGCCAGTACAGGCACCCAGAGAAACCCCGGGCTGCCTTGCAGACCGGATCTTCTCTGCCAGATAGGTGCTTGGGAAGGCGGGGGCGGAACTGGAAAACCAGCGGACGCCAGAACAAGCACCCAGAGAAACCCGGGCTGCTTTGCAGACAGGGTTTTCTCTGCTGGGTGAGTGCTTGGGAAGGCGGGAGCGGAACTGGAAAACCAGCGGACGCCAGAACAAGCACCCAGAGAAACCCGGGCTG
>CAJTVD010000009.1:0-6723 GCA_910579495.1 uncultured Lachnospiraceae bacterium | reverse complement strand
GCAGACAGGGTTTTCTCTGCTGGGTGAGTGCTTGGGAAGGCGGGAGCGGAACTGGAATAAAGAGGAGATTCATATATGAGGAAAGTATTGGTTGTAGTTGACATGCAGAATGATTTTATTGACGGCTCCCTTGGAACCGCGCAGGCTCAAAGGATCGTGGAAAATGTAGTGAAGAAGATCCAGGCTTACCAGGGGGAGCTGGTGATAGCCACCAGGGACACCCACGGAGAAAATTATCTGGAAACCTCTGAAGGAAAGCATCTGCCCGTCCCCCACTGTATCAGGGGAACCAAGGGGTGGGAGATCAGGGACGAGGTTGCCAAAGCCCTGGTGCAGGTGAAAGGGGAGATCATCGACAAGCCCACCTTTGGCTCCGAATTGCTGGCGGAGAAGCTGGCGCAGACAGCGGAGGAGGAAGAGCTGGAAATCGAACTGGTGGGGCTGTGCACAGACATCTGCGTGGTGTCCAATGGGCTGTTGCTGAAAGCCAAACTGCCGGAGGCAGTGATCAAGGTGGATGCTTCCTGCTGTGCGGGGGTTACGCCAGAGAGCCATAAGGCGGCACTGCTCACCATGAAAATGTGCCAGGTTGAGATCCAGGGAGATTGATGGACAGAGAATGCTGTATGGAATGGACAGCACAGACGGTGAAAGGAAGGATCCGTATGCGCAAGGATTGGGACAGCCGCCCTGTTCCAGGACTGGATTGGCACATTGGGCGCAGGCATTGCCTTAATGTATGCCGTTATGTCCCTGGAGATGGGCGCGGGCGGCCGCGGCTGGTTTGGTAAATGTTGCCGCCATGGCTAGGCTATGGAGGTAACCTTTGTTACAATAAGCCGGCTCGCGTAACGTGACGGCGTTTGTTTAACATAAGGGCAGTTCGCGGAGCGTGCTGCCCGTTGTTTTGTAAAAGGGGATCTGAAATAGGCATGGCAGGTATGGGCCTTAGCGGCCGCAGCCTGTAAGTTTCTCTACCGCCAGCGAAACGTCAGGCTGGAAGAAAATATCCTTCCCTTTATTGCTCTCATACATAAGGTCTTTTAAAGGTTTGCTGGTATAATTTGAAAAATCCCCGTATATGGCAAATCTTATGCCATAATTAATAAACTTCTGCATAATCTCTCCTGCCAGGCAGGTGCTTAAGATAAAGAAGTCTTCTGTGACAGCTTCCTTATTCAAAGCGATATTCATACAGCCTGTTTCATACTTCACTGTCATGGCCAGGTCTAAAGCGGAGGGAACGTCCGTGACCAATAGCTGGCTGCTGTAGACGACGGCAGCCTCCCTGTTATTTTTTCTTACTAATTCTGTTTTCATTTTCTGCCTCCTGTTATTCATATAAACTGCCAATCAAATGGTCAACCATAAAATCAAAGGTTGCCACATGCTTCTGTGGGAGAATATCCTTGTTTTTTACATTCATGGCCAAAGAGTAGATGACGGACAATGCCATCTCCTGGCTGGCCTTTAGTTTCAAATGCTGCCAGCGTAAAAACAGTTGTTGGCTCTTTTGTTCAGCAGCCCTGAGTTTGGCAGCCTGTGCATCAAGATAACCTGTTCATGAAAAGTGTGAAATCCCCACTGTCTGTATGGTATAAAAAGTTGTTTTTACAGTATTTGCGGTATTGCGGTAGATCAGCTTCAATGCCCGGCACTGCCTGTTTATCCCCTGGTTGCTCTATGATATGGGAAGATATTTCACAGAGCTGCTCCTGGAGGGGATATATGGCTTCGCACAAAAGGGCTTTCTTTGATTCAAAGAACAGATAAAAACCGCCCTGAGAGATACCTGCCTGCTGGCAGGCTTTAAGCGGGTTTTTCCGATGTTTTCTTTCGCCCTGGGGTAAAATTTTTGCCCTGGGATAGTTCTGCTGATTATGACTAAAAATACTGAACTGGTCATATGATATCAGCATTATATCTAAAAGTCAAGATAAATTTTGGTTAAATGAAGCCCAGAGGTCAGCCGGGAACTGGTAGGGAGGCTGGCCAACAATAGACAGCCGTTTATTCTGGTCTGTGTGGAGGATGGTGGGGAAGCGAGGTTTGAAGGGATTACAGAATAAGGCCCTTCTGGATTGATATGGGACTTTCCGGCTTCAATGCCTTATGGCTTAGAAAGGAAGGTCAGGTTTGGGCTTATTTACGATGGGTTTAAGGACTGGCTTTTTTTTTAAAACAAGCTGTAGGGATTGACAGGGCGGAAGAAATGGTTTATTATTAATAATAAGAAATGGGTTTTCACCGTACATCTTGCTACGGCTTGCTCGTTTCTTTTTTTATTGCCAAGATATCATACAGATATTTCCTGCCATTTTCGGCATGGTTAATCAAAAGCCGGGCATGGAAGATATTGTATCTGACAAGCACATTCTCATCATAGACCGGGAGGGCAAATAGGACATCATACCGATACCAGCCGTATTTGGCGTTTTTATTGTGTTTTTCCTTGCGGTTTTCTTCAAAAGCCGGATTAGATGCTATCTTTATCAGCTCAGGTACCGCAGTGGTGGCATTTGCCTTAGCTTTTGCATTTGCACCCATAAGGCTTTTTCTGCTCTCTGATTCTGTGTATTCTTCAGGCAGTTCACTTCCAATATAAATACGCTCCGCATTTTCCTCAATCTCGTAATAGTCTCCGACATATCCTTCGAGATACTGTTTTACATCATCCCAGCTAATCTGGCGTTTCCCTTTGAAACGTATATCTTTAATCAAGACCAGCGAATCTTTCTCCAGTGCCATTCGGTAAGTTGGGGATATGCCGCCGAAAGCGGAAATACCCTGATAGTATAAGCTGCGTGTCTGTTCGCCAATCGTATCATAATCCATGCAATAAAGGAAGCTTGCCATAAAAGTAAATGTAAGGTCGGTAAATTCCTTCACAATCCAGTCATACCTTTCTGTATATTCTTTGTGCAATTCCATCGTTACAGCCCACGGCAGCCTGCCAATACATACCATTAAGTCTTATATAGCTATAGACATTACCTATAACTGGCAAAACTATTTCAATATTGTACAAACAGGGAAAGGGGTGGTATACTCTGTCTATGGGTAAAAAACTCACCATACAAGGAGGATAACATTATGAAAAAGTTTTTGGCATTATTGCTCACAGGCGTTGTTGCCGCCGGGGTACTTAGCGGCTGCGGAGGAAAAGGAGGCGGGGATAGCAAGATCATTAAGGTGGCTGCGTCCGCAACGCCCCACGCAGAGATCCTAGAGCAGGCAAAGCCCATTCTTACAGAAAAGGGGTACGACCTGCAGGTAACGGTTTTTGACGATTATGTGCAGCCCAACGAGGTAGTGGAGAGCGGCGATTTTGACGCCAATTATTTCCAGCACATTCCCTATCTGGATAGCTTCAACCAGGAAAAAGGCACCCACCTGGTAAACGCAGGCGGTATCCATTATGAGCCTTTTGGCATTTATCCCGGTACCAGGAAGGCCTTGGGCGAAGTGGCGGAGGGGGACAGCATTGCGGTTCCCAATGACACCACCAATGAGGCAAGGGCACTTTTGCTGTTGGAAGCCAACGGGCTTATCACCTTAAGGGAAGGGGCAGGGCTTACCGCCACAGTAAACGATATCCAGGACAATCCCCATAATTTGAAGATCGTGGAGCTGGAAGCAGCCCAGGTCCCCAGGGTAGTGGGGGAGGTTGCCTATGTGGTGCTGAATGGTAATTACGCCCTGGAGGCAGGTTATTCTGTAGGAAAGGATGCACTGGCTTATGAAAGCGCGGACTCTGAGGCAGCCCAAACTTACGTTAATGTGATTGCGGTGAAGGAAGGCAGCCAGGAGGCGGAGAAGGTCAAGGCATTGGTGGAAGCATTGAGATCCCAGGAGATTAAGAGCTACATAGAAGCCACCTATGACGGGGCAGTGATCCCCTTTGCATAAACAGTAAAAATCCTGTATCATAAATACAGGGAGATTTTCATATGACATTGACACAATTAAGGTATGTAATAGCCCTTGCCGACACCCATTCTATGAACAAAGCGGCAAGGGCGTTGTTTATTTCCCAGCCCAGCCTGTCCCAGGCGGTGCGGGAGCTGGAAGAAGAGATCGGGGTCACCCTTTTTGACAGAAACAACCGGGGGGTAAGGACCACCCCGGAAGGGGAAGAATTCCTGGGATATGCCAGGCAGGTGGTAGAACAGTACCGGCTGGTAGAGGACAGATATATTGAAAAGAAGAACAGCAAGAAGCGTTTCAGCGTTTCCATGCAACATTATACCTTTGCGGTGAAAGCTTTCGTGGAGCTGGTAAAGCAATTCGGTATGGACGAATACGAGTTTGCGGTACACGAGACGAAAACCTATGAGGTGATAGAAAACGTAAAAAATTTCCGCAGTGAGATCGGCATTTTATATATCAATGATTTTAACCGTGCGGTGCTGGAGAAGCTTTTTCGGGAGTCTGAACTGGAATTCCACGCCATTTTGAACTGTGGGATCTATGTGTATATGTGGAAAGGGCATCCCCTGGCAGAAAAGCAGGAGATTTCCCTGGAAGAACTGGACGAGTATCCCTGCCTTTCCTTTGACCAGGGGGCGAACAATTCCTTTTACCTGGCGGAGGAGGTGCTAAGCACCTATGCCTATAAGCGGCTGATCAAGGCCAACGACAGGGCGACCTTGCTGAACCTTATGGTGGGCCTTAACGCCTATACCCTGTGCTCCGGCATTATCTGCGAGAGCCTCAACGGCTCCGATTATTGTGCGGTAAAGCTCCGTTCCCAGGAGGTGATGACCATTGGCTATTTAAAGCGGAAAGGGGCGGCCATCAGCCCTATGGGGCAGAAATATCTGGAAGAGATCAAAAAGTTCAGGGAAAGTGTGCTCTGAGGAAAAGGTTGCACTTGGAAAATGTCTCCGGCAGTAGTAAAATAGGACTGTATTGATATTCAGATAGAGGAGGGGCAAAGGATGAAATTACGTTTAAGGCTGCTGGTTATGGCGATGCTGCCTGTGATCGCGCTGGGAGCGATCACCTATCTGGGGGCTTCCGCGCAGATGAGGGACGAAGTGGAGGAGGAGACCTATACCGGGATGCTTGCCGCCACCCTTGCCATACGGGGTGTCCTGGAAAGCGTGGAAGGGGAATACCGCCTGGATGAAAATGGGCAGATGTGGAAGGGGGATACGCTGAACATATCTGAAATCACTGACCTGGTGGATGAGGTGAAAAGGGAAAGCGGGTTTGATGTGAGCATTTTTTATGGAAACCAGCGTAAACTTACCTCTATTAAGGACAGCAGCGGCAAGAGAGTAGCAGGGACGCAGTCTTTGGAGGAGATCAACAGCCAGGTGCTGGAGAAGGGACAGTATTACGCCAGCAACCATACGGAGGTCTCCGGCAAAAGGTTTCACTGTTCTTACATCCCGCTGTACCAGGAGGACAGCAACGAGATCGTGGGCATGGTCTTCATGGGGCAGGACTACGACGAGCTTTCAAAGGTGGTGGCAAAATCCCAGAGATTTATGCTGCTGATGATGCTTATCGTGCTTGCGATTGTGAGCGTTACTTCCATACTCAGCGCCAATAGGATCGCCTCGGCGATCAAAGGGGCCATTGACTATCTGAAACAGATGTGTGAGGGAAAGCTTGGTAACAAAGCTTCGGAAAAACTGCTTGGGCGGAGGGACGAAATCGGCGATATGTGCAGGGATATCAAAGCCCTGGACGAAAACCTCACAGCGATTGTCAGGGAGATCCAGGCCCAGACTAGGATATTGGGAGAGACCTCTGTTGCCTGCAGCGGCAATGCCCACAAGGCGCTGGAATCAGCGGAGCAGGTAAACGCAGCGGCGGAGGAAGTGGCATCGGCTACATCCAACCAGGCCCAGGGTGTGCAGGAAGCGGAAAACAGCGTAAACCACATTGGAGGGTCCATTGAGGAAGCCAATGGCAAGATGCAGGAATTTTTCGAAACCTCAAAGAAAATGGCTGGCGCTTCGGGCAGCGTAAGGAAGACGCTGGCGGAGCTGAACCAAAGCATGAAGCAGGTAAAGGCGGCGGTGGAACATGTGTACCATCAGACCAATGAGACCCATGTGTCAGTAGAGAAGATCAGTGAGATGACCAATGTCATTACCGCCATTGCCTCCCAGACCAATCTCCTGTCCTTAAATGCCAGCATTGAAGCTGCCCGGGCAGGAGAGATGGGGCGGGGATTTGCGGTGGTAGCGGAGGAAATCCGTAAGCTGGCGGAAGAGTGCAATACCTCTGCGGTGGAGATCCAGGAGGTGCTTTCCCAGTTAAAAAACAATTCCGATATCTCCGTGAGCACCATGGAAGACGTGCAAAGGGATATCCTTGCCCAGGCGGATAAACTGACCCAGACTAACCAGGCATTCGAGACGGTGGAAGAGGGCATCGGCAGGTCCGTGGAGGGGATTGGAGGGATTATCCAGGAAATGTCCCTCCTAAACGATGAGAAAAACAATGCCGTTACAGAGGTGCAGAACGTTTCTGCCCTTGCCCAGGAAAATGCGGCGAGCATAGAAGAGACAGCGGCGGCAATAGACAATGTATCCCAGCTGATCTCCGATATGGCAGGGCGGATGGACGGCCTTTTGCAGGTGGCGGATGCTTTAAATGAAAAGGCTTCAATATTCAGGATTGTACAGGAGTGAGAGAAAGAAGGGAAAACAGTTAAGGAGCGGTGCGCCGGGAAGGGGATTCCCCCGGCGCAGCCGCTTTTGCCTG
>CAJTVD010000008.1 GCA_910579495.1 uncultured Lachnospiraceae bacterium | reverse complement strand
CCCGTATCTACGCATATGCTGACACTGAGATGAAACGCAAAGCGGTTGAAAAGGCTTCGCAAAATGTTGGGGAAGTCGCCAGCCTCCCCACAGAAAAAGCGTTTTGGGAAGGTGATGACGACATCATCGGGCGACTCTGTAGGGGATACTAATCAAAAAGGTTATTCCGATAAAATAGCATAGACAGTTTAATTCATGCAGACTGTATATAGTTTTTTTAGGCGGCCTGTGCTAAAATCGGAATAATCATAGAATCGGAATAATCCACATAGTAGTGCGTATTATTGAGGGTGATCCGTTGCTGCGTACCCACAAACCTAAAACCGCGTCCTGATTCCAGTAGGAATTTTTCTATCTGTGCGACAAGTGCTTTTTCAAGGTCACTTTCTAGCACAGGCTTATTTTCCGGCACACCCAAAAACTCAAACACATAAGGGTCTTTTATCATGTCAAGCGGCATCGCCATTTCTATGCCTTTTTCCGCGAGGGCAAGCACTGTTTCCTTATTCGTTTTGCCCTCTGACAGTAACAGCCTTTTGTAAAGTGATGTGGAAATCTGGTATTTCAATTCGCGTATCGACCACCCCGGAGTTAATGGCTTCCTTTTCATAAAAGCTGCGTTTATTTGTATCGCTGATAGCCAAAAGCTCTGTATTGACCTGTACCGCCCAATGCCGTTTTACCTCAAAACACTATGCCATTAACTCCTTCCGAACATCTGCAGGCATTTTTTCCATAGCATACCGGAACGCAACCCTTGGCATGATCTCTTTATTCTTTTTTAGATAACCATACACTTTATCAAATTCCTTATACGAATATGTCTTTAACATCCACCCATATCCCTTGCGCACCAGATCGTTTCCGTCAAGCATGAGCGCATCTGAAATGATAAATGGATCAAAGGCAGAATAGCGGTCTTTATGCAGTGCCGGTATCAACGTAACGGCAGCAGCCCTCCTCATCCAAAATTCGGTATATCCGGTCCATTTGGCTATCCTGTCAAATAATTCAGGGAACTGGCATAATAACTCCCCAACAGCATGGGTACAAAGATCATCGCAGTCACCCCATCCTCGCACATGATCTAATAACCAGGACTCAAAAAGATCAAAGGTTTCTTTCGTATACTGCCCCCTCATACGATATGCCCAGTCAAATGCGATAACGCCCAATTCCCAGGAATGCTCTTCAAGAAGATCCCTGCAGTATCCAAAAACAGTATCCATTGGCTCGGATCTTACTTCTCTAAACATAGCAGCAGAAAGACGCCTTACCTCACTTGTTTTTAAACCGGTGGCTTTTGACCGGCCTGATAGTTCTCTTTTAGCCTGTTCTACATATACATTCATTCTTTCATCCCCCAGTATGATAATGGTGTCTGGCGGTTCCTGACAGGCACCAGATGAAACGCGGTGTATCATCCCTCAGGCCGCCTTGGTAATATCTCAGATCTTATAGGCCTAAGATCATATCACACAGATAAAGCGGTAGAATTCTTCCAATACAGCTCTCTCTTCGTCCAGATCTTCCTTCAGCCTTTCCATGATCTTCAGATATAGCGCCGTATCCCTTTTTAAATTATACTTGATACAGAGCATCATCAACCTATTGAGCTTTTTTTCCAAAGCAGAAAGCTTTTGCTGTAAGACATCATCTTTGATCCCATACCGTTCTGAAACAGCTAGATACCGTTCACCCATCAGTACCATATACTCATAGACTGCATAGAAATACCTTAAGTCAACCCTGTCTGGCTTCTCCTTCAAAATGTGCATACAGGCATCGATCCCCCAGTAGCAATCTTGTAACGGGTTCTGTACCATTCTGTAACGTTCCGAAGTGTTTAAAGAATGCACATGATCATATAATAATTCTTTCATCAATGTAATATCCAACTCATAATCCTTGTCATTCCTTTTAAAGCAGCTGATAAAATCACTTGCCCGCTGAACATTCCAAAATGCCTCTGAGAACTCACTATACGACAATATCTGGCTTCCAAAATGACCATCCGCGTTATATCCGGCTATATGTACTATCCCTTTTTCATCATCATACCCATAACACATAATGCCATGCGCCAAGTGCTTCTTTCGATAACTTCTCCGGAATGGCACATAATATTCATCCATCAGGCATGCAAGATAATATCCTGCATCGATCATAGTATGGAGAAATCGGACCGCATCGCAGCTTATACTCTTTAGCAGCTGTTTTTGAATTCCCTGATATGAAAGTAATGGGATCAGATTTATAGGATTAGGATCCCTTCCTAAATAAAAATACGATATATTAAAAGTATCCCGACCAATTATATAATACATTTGGATCAGGTTCGAATATACCCAGTTCTTATAAGATCGATCTGAACTCATGATCGCAGATGGGAATGCGTAATCCTGATCAAAACAAACCTTAGGAGCTTCCAACTTTAAAATATTTATCACAGCATTTCTCTCTTTCTGTTTTATGCCATTTTGAATCCTGTTATTGATCAAAAACCTCTTTCTTCTGTGCTGCGTCTTCCATTTTGTCACAGCTCATCCCGCTTACCCCATATTTCCTGGTAAAATATCAGATCCGTCTATTTATAATTCTAGTATCGCTCCACAAAAGTACTTAACTACTACTCGAAGATCATCCCTGCAAATACATAACAAAGTGACCAACTCTTTAAAAACATCTTCTAAAACATTGATCTTTTTCAAATGTAATCTATATACTGTCAGAAATAGGAGATTGGTATCTTTAAATAATTTATTTATGTCTGCCCCCGCTGATCCCACCTCTTTATCCTGCTTTAAACCTGGTTCATTCGTAAAAATCTTATACCTTAAGTTAAAAAGTTTAGATGCCTCAAGAAGAAAATAGCATACATTAAACCAACTACCGGCCGCTGCATACGCAAAAGGTCTTTTTTTTATATCATTAAGTACCATGTTGACCGCACCGATCCCATAACCTGCCTCATCTGAATAATATTCCTGATCCAGTTTATGAAATTCACAATAGACTTTTGTATAATCGATTTGTGGAGATATTTTTTTGTTAATGCGAAACGCCAATAGCCCGTCTGATTCCTTCGCAAATGGTCTGTAATAAACAGCTAAGCTATTTTTCACAGCATCAAAAGGGACTTCAAATTCCACAAATTTACCTCCTGAAAAATCTTTACAAAAAAAATTACGCCTTTCAGTATCCGCACCATAAATAAAAAGAAGATGATTTCCCTCTGCATCATTCCCATAAAAGCTGATACAGCTTCTGGCTACTGGCATAGTGATCCCATATCCCTCTGTGAGCAGTTTAATGATGATATCAAGATCATCGTAATACTTCTTCATTATATCAATTGGTATAAAACACCTTTCTAATCCTACGATACTTTCATAATCCATAAAATTCTCAAATCTGAATACCACATTGCCATACTGCGGGTCACGGAAACTATAGAAATTGATATAATTTTCCATAACAATCTTCTTTGTGATCTCTTCTTCTGGATCTAATATTGAAAACAATGCCGTGTCATCCGGGATTGTTAGTATGAGTGGTTGATAAATATCTCTTTTTATTACCATATCTTAACCTTCCCCTGTCTGTAAGCCATCCTCTTCTGTAAATAATAAATCATTGTCATCCTGTAATCTCCACCCTCCTGTCACAAAGGGCTACCGACGATTCCCTGTGGGCCACGATGATTACTGTCTTATCCTCCGGGATGTTCCGGATCGCATCATAGACGATGCTCTCGCTGTACTGGTCAAGGGCACTGGTAGCCTCGTCCAGCACGAACACCTCCACATCCCGCAAAAACAGCCTTGCCAGCACGATCCGCTGCCTCTGCCCGCCGGAGAGTTTCACTCCCCGCTCCCCGATCACTGTATCCAGCCCCTCAGGGAGCCCGACGATGAACTCGTATATGTACGCTTTCCTACAGGCATCCATCATTTCCTCCTCCGACGCCCCGTCCTTCCCGTAAAGGAGGTTCTCACGGATGGTGGTGTTAAAGAGCATGTTCTCCTGCATCACGAACCCGATCCTCGCATGCATGGCGGGCAGGCTGATCTCCTCAAGGTCCACGCCCCCGAAGGACACCCGCCCCCTGGTGGGCCGGAGCAGCCCCGTCATCAGCTTCAGCACCGTGGTCTTGCCGCTGCCGCTCCTTCCCATGATGGCCACCCGCTCTCCCTTTTTGATGGTAAGGTCAAAGTCATGGAGGACTTCCCTCTCCATCCCCGGATAGGCAAAGGATACCTGTTCAAAGACGGTCTCGTTTCCCTCATCCGGCAGCGCTCTCCCCTCTCCCTGGGGCTGTGCCTTTCTGCCCAGCTCCTCCAGCAGCCGGTCCGTGAAAGGCTTATTGGCCCACAGTTCAGCGTCTGTGCCGGATACTGTCTCCAGGGCATCGGAAAGCATGCCATGATACATTACAAATACCAGCAGGCTGCCGATCCCCATCCTTCCCTGGATGATCAGCAGGCCGCCCAGGAAATACAGCCCAAACTGCTGGAAAAGCTCTTCCTTTATCTGGGGCAGGGCCAGCACCCTTGCCGTCCAGTAATTGATCCACTTTGCGTTGAACAGCGCAAAACGGTGGAGGAACCAGAGACACTTCCGCTCCTGGGAAAGCCCGATACCGAGGGTCCTTACTTCCCGCCATCCCTGTACCGAGGCGTGGAGCCAGCTGGAAAAAACCTGCCTGGTCTCCCGGTTGGCATCATTGAGCCGCCTTTCTTTTTCACTGAGCGCTCCCCCCGCCCAGAAGGTCAGCGGTATCGCGATGGCAGAGAAAAGAGCCAGCCTCCATTCTATGGCAAAGAGCAGGAGGGCGCTCCCCAGGAGGGTGGCTACGGATATCAGGTAATCTATGGTCTGGTACCCGGCAAATCTTTCAATCTGTGCCGTGTCGTCCTCCAGCCGCATCTTCATGTCCCCTATGCCTTCTGACTCATAGGACTCAAAGGGACGGGCAAAGAATCCCTGCCAGATCTTTTCCTTCACCCTGTACGCCGTTGTGTTCACAAGGGCATAGCTGGCATATTTCCTGGCATACGCCAGCAGGGCGTCCAGGAAAAATATCCCCAGGTATCCCCCTGCCACCAGCGGCATCTGCCCAAAACGGCCGCCCAGGATCACCCGGTCAATGAACAGCCTGTAAAACAGGGGACCTGCAAACCCCAGTGCCATAGATATCATACTGGAAATAAAAATCAATATAAAAAAACGCTTCACTCCTTTTGTATAAGGCATCAGGCTCCTTACCACCTTCAGCCTGTATGCCATTTTCCCGGCCATCACGATGCCTCCTTCTTTATAGCGAAGAGCGTCCGGAACGTTTCACTTTCCCGCCCCATTTCCTCCGGCACACCCATCTCCTGGATCCTTCCCTTTTCCAGGACTGCCGCCCTGCCGCAGAGCATCACCGTGCTCAGCCTGTGGGCGATCATGATGGAGGTGCGCCCTGCCAGCACGCTCCCCCAGGCTTCATGTATGGACTCTTCTGTTTCTCTGTCAAGGGCGCTGGTTGCCTCATCAAATATAATGATCCTGGGGTTTTTCAAGTAAATGCGGGCAATGGCTATACGCTGCTTCTGCCCTCCGGACAGCCCCATCCCTCCCGTGCCCACTACCGTATCCAGCCCTCCGGGCAGGCTTCCGATCCATTCCAGGAGCCCTGACTGCCTGCAGGCGGAGAGCACTTCCTCCTCCGATGCCTTTTTGTTGCCCAAGAGGATATTCTCCTTTATTGTGCCGTCAAAGAGCAGCACGTCCTGGGCGACCAGCCCGATGCTGCGCCGGATGGATCTCAGGCTGCACTCCGAGAGTTTCTGCCCGTCGATCCAGATCTCCCCCTCCTGGGGGCGGTAAAATCCCATGAGCATATATGCCAGGGTGGTCTTGCCGCAGCCGCTCCTCCCCACCAGGGCAAAACGCTCCCCCGCCGGGATCTCCAGGCTTAATCCCTCCAGCACATTGCCTCCCTTGTCATAGGCAAACCTTACCTGCCGGAAAGATACCTGCCCCCGGGTCACATGCAGCTCCCCTGTCCCCTTCCACTGCCCTTCCGTGGGGGAATGGAGGAGATCATAAACCCGCTGCACATAGGATACCCGGTTCTGGGCATCAAGGAATTTATTGCTGCACCCCCTGATCCCGGAGGTAAGCTGGGAGAAAAAGGCAACGGTCACCAAAAGGGAACCCATAGTGATATTTCCCGACTTCGCCAGATAGCCTGCAAAGACAAAGATTGCAAGCTGGGCCAGCAGGTTCGTGAACTTCACCAGGTTCTCCGCCGTCAAGGCAGAGAAGCCTGAGCTGGTGTCTATGGCAAACATCCGCCTGTGGCTCTCTTTAAACTCCCGGTTTACTTTCGCCTCCGCCCCCAACATGCGGATGTCCCGGAGCCCCGACAGGCACTCGAACACCCAGCTTATGTATCTCCCGTAATGATCCCTCTGCCTGTCAGCATAACCCCGGATCCTTTTCCCGAATACTATGTTAACGTAAACAGAGACAGGCGCCGCCGCCAGGATGAACATACCGATCCTCCAGTCCATCAGGAACAGATACGCGGAAACCGCCGCCATGCTCAGGATGTCATTGATAAAATGGATCACGTTCCGGATAACGAAATGCATACACTCCTGGGAGTAGTCCTGGAACATCACCACCATATCCCCCGTGGACGCCCCGGAAAGGTACTGGGCGTCACACTGCTGGAAATGGGCGAACAGATCCCTCCTGATGTCCAGGGTATACCGGTTCATCAGGTAATGGTGCTGTGCATAGATAAAGAAATAGAGGATACAGGAAAACACCAGGAGGATGGCAAAGACAAGGCTGATCCTGAGGAACGTGCCAAGGTTCTGGTAATAGATGATCTCATCTACCATGATCCCCGAAAGGATGGGCGTCACCACAGCCAATGCCGTATCGAAGAGCCATCCAAGGTAAAACATGATGAAATTCTTCTTATACTTCTTTATGTATTTTGATAAAAACTGTATGGCTGTGAGATAGTTCAGTCTCTTCTCCATCATCGTCCCCCGTATACCGTAAACTTTAAGCTTGTCTCCCCCTCATAAATATCCGCTCCAGCAGGGTCTGGCTGCCGGTGACTACATCGGCATTCATCCTCCCCAAAAGCCCACTGTTGTCTTCTACTATGCATACTGTACTGCCGCCGCCCTTTTTCCAGGTAGCGACCTTTAACTTGTATACCTGTTCGTTCCTGTCCCGGTACAGGTAGATCGTATCGGAAGCCAGCTCATATTCCCCGTCCAGGACCACCTGTTGCCCCTGAACCTCTGCCTGGGTACTCTCTGCTATGTCAAGCCGCACCCCCAGGGATAATGCGATGAACAAGACGACCCCAGCTGACAAAAAAGTGTAGAAGACCAATGGGGACTTGATGATATACTTTACATACCATGCCGCGAATCTGCTTTTCTGCATAACAGACGCCTCCCATATTTGTCAGGACAAAATAATATTAGTTACATTCTCTTACCCAATTTCTCCCCTTGGGTCCTTCACTTCCATGACAATTTTACATAATTTTCTAACAGTATCTGCCTTAAAAATATCCAGCCTCTCATCGGGAAATTCAATACCAAAATGGTTTTCAATCTCCACCACTGTCTTCACAAAAGATAGGGAATCTAAACCAATATTTTTTAAATCTGTATCCAAATCTATCTTCTCATCCACTTGCGGCAAAATAATTATACTTTTTATTATCTCAATGATCACATCCTGATATTCCAGCCCCATATCTTCATTTCCTCATTCTGACTATTTTACCTGATGCATTCCTCTTTAAAGTATCAACAATATTTATTTCTGACGGCATTTGATAAGACGGAAGAACATTTGACATAAGTGCTGCCAGTTCCTTTTTAGAAATAAGCTTTTCCCCAGAGCATTTTAGGACCACATCAACTGCAATGTTCTCACCTACTTCTCCTCTTTTTCCATAAGCTACACATTCCTCAATTTGATTGATCTTGATAATCTGATCTTCTATTTCCTTTGGATAGATATTCATTCCACCCTTAATGATCATATCATCTGCACGCGACAATATAAACAGATTGCCTTCCTGATCCTTATATCCCACATCTCCCGTATTTAACCATCCATCTATAATCGCCTCTTGTGTTGCCCTTTTATTTTTATAATACCCTTTCATCAGGCAAGGCGTCTTTACTGATATATATCCATGTATATTAGCAGACTGTTCATTCCCCTGTTCATCCAAAACCTTTATTTCAATACCGTTAAGGGCTGTCCCAACTGATTCTGGATATATGTCAAATTTTTCCGGTGAAAGCCAGCTTACCCTTGGAGATGCTTCTGTCAATCCATATACATTATAAATCATCGTCTCCGGAAAACTATTTCGGATATCCAATGCTGTTTTTTTATTTAAGCATTCTCCACTCAGGACTATTTTTTTTATTTGATGTTTAACATGGCTTCTCCTGATACAAGCAGAAATATGATTAAATAACGTTGGTGTTCCGCATAGTACAGTCGCATCACTCTTAATCGCATATTTCAAAACACTATTAGGATTGTATTTTTCATCAAAAAAGACAATATTCAACCCTTTATTTATTGCCGACAAAAATTCCCCTGTAAGAACAGCGCAATGATAAAGTGGTCTTGCGATCAAAATTGTGTCGTTAATATTGATATCAAAATATTCAGCAATCTTTGATACATTATCTTTTAATTCTTTACTCCCTATCATCACACCTTTAGGCGTTCCTGTAGTCCCAGAGGTACACATAATCAATGCAATCTCCTGTAAGCCGTCCTCACTTTGTATTTTTAATACATTCCCGGCAAACTTACCTTCTATTATATCATACCGAAACCCCATAAAATCTAAGTTGTGATCAGTGATCAATAAATCCGGGTTTGTCAATTCAATTATTTTTTTACAATGATCATATCCATAATTAATAGAAAGCGGTATAGGAATCATTTCCGCATACCAACACGCCATTATTCCCAAACTACAATCTAATCCTTTTTGGCATAGAACAGCACATTTTGCTTGAGGGTCCAAATTCTTTTTTAAATTTTCTCCATGTCTTATGACCATATCCTTTATCTGCTCATAGGTATATTTTCTTCCTTTATCACAAAAAAGCGCCTCATTGTATAAGTTAAATTTCCTTTTCAAAAATTCCCACATAATTTATTCCTATTTTCACAGATATCTTTTTACCAGAGCAATAACACTTTTAACTGTAGTAAGATTCTCAGGATTAAGCTCAAAGTCAGCAAATGTGATATTAAATCTATCTTCCAAATTCATAATTATCTCGACCAACTTTAAAGAATCAACTCCTATATCTGAAAACAGATCGTTCTCTGTTATTTCATCTACATCCAACAGCGACATGGGGGCTATTACTTCTATTATTTCTTTTTCCATATTTCCACCTTCCATTATTTTAAATCAGTTAATATACATGCCATATTCTTTATATCTTCTATCGCCACATTTAACAAAATATTACCAGCTTTATCGTAGTCATCCTTTTTTCTCAACCTTAAATATTCAATAGCCATATACTGCTTATCCAGCATATTTAGGTATGGGACAAGATAATCCGCATCAATATACATAGATGAAAATTCATATAAACGCTTTCTTAATATACGGCAAATTCCCAAAATATCTCTTGCAGTGATCAGATTCGATATATTGCATTTTTCAGCAACTCTGTCAATCTCCATACTTTGAACCAATCTGCGTAAATATATTTGCTTCATTTCTCCACGTATCTTTTGCTTAATATCAATCGCTATCGTTTTACCTCCATAGATTTGTCTAAGTAAGTCAAAAGATATTATACCAGCATCTCTCGGTGTATCATTTAGATAATAAAATTGAAATCCGCCCGCATCTGCCAGCAAAATATAATGATCCTCTCTCCATAAACCTACATTATACTTATCTTTCATATATTCTGGTTTGACCATAACACAAACATAATCATGGTTACAAATAAAGTCCAAATCTAATTCACTGCGAGTCTGCATCTGTATTATCCCACTCTCAGCAGCAACGTTTTGAATCCTCTTAACCCTATAGAAATAGGCATATGAGGTCTTCTTATAAATAAGCTCCTTTGCTATCTCGCTAAAAGGCAGGTATGACTGATAGTATAAGCATTGGTGCGAAAACCCTTCTTTCTTTAATATGTATAGTACAAAGTTTTCGATACAAGATAGCCCATGCAGGCCATTTAGCAATTCTTTATCAAACTCCATTCTCTTCATAGGGTATTTCCTTTAAATTTGATATTCTATCTTCACAAAAAAACCATTCTTCAAATCCCATGCTGTATTCATATAACTTTTTTTCCATCGGAAACAATATCTGTTTCATATAATTCAGATCAGAAGGTCTCACTTGCTCCATAAATTCTTCAAACCCTTCAATCCCTCTTAATTTTGGATATATTATTGAAGAATTTTCAAATGTATAGTAGCATTCCTTCCCAATATGAAAATGCTTTATTCTTGCCAATAATTCTTTAAAATACACTCTGTTTCCATAATGATGCAGCATAAGATTTATATCGCAAAACTTGTACAGCAATAAATCTCTTTTTGATATCAGCCAATTATATGTTGTAGCCTCCTTATATAAATGGCAACACAAATGAATTATAAAGTCCACTGGATTCAACGTCCTTATTTTTATGTCCTCAAAATCAATATCTATTGAACTTTGAATCAATTCCTTAACTATGGGTCTATTTGATGACGGCTTAAAATCAACAGAAAAATTGATATCTATTACAAGCAAATCATCATCAACCATTTTTAAAAATGGAACTGTTTCTCCATAATTCATTCTTGACTGAATAATTTCTCTACGAGTAGCAGGAACAATTCCCTTTTCCTGCGAATAATACCCCTGAATAAAACCATTTCTTATGAGAAGTTGTTGGCATGACGATATATCTTCACTATTTAACAATATATCTATATCATTTGACGTTCTTAATCCTTCTTTATATAATACTGTTGATAAAAAAGAACCTTTTAAAAAAGCATAATCAAAATCACACTCGTAAAAAAGCAAAGATAAATTTCTTATATTATTTTTGTATCTTTTTGCTTTCTCTATATTGTTCAAAAAAATCACCTTTAATGCGTTTTTAAATTCTATCGGTACTCTTTTATTTATAAAGTCTAAGTTATTATATGCTATCCCTGCTGTTCGATTTAAAATTATCTCACCTAATAGCTTTTCAAGGTCATAATATTCTAAATCAATCTCTGCGTCATTAAAAATATCACAAATTTGGAATAAGACCCTATTGTTCATTTCAAAAATCCTTTCTCCTAAAACTAATTCTATAATTTACGTCATTATGAATTGGCCATAAATAACTTATTTGTCATTCTCTAACATCTAAGTTCCCTCCCAAGCACTTTCCTAATTTCGTAAAGCGCATAGTCATTGTCCCCATCATTATTTATTGAATAAACCTTTTTACCAACAAATTGTATTGCCTGCTTAAAATTCTTTCTTACTAAAGTCTGATGACTTATAAATTTAGCATGATTTTCTTTTTCATTTGTTTCTAACTCATTTTTATAACCAATTTCCGGTTTAACAATGTTTCTCTTATTCTTAATACGATTTAAAGCTATTTCAGGCTGTACATCAACATAAAAATAATAATCTGGCCATTTCATTTTTGATGTCAATAAGCTAACCTTATCTATTGAAACTCCATTCAACGGACCATAAGATAAAAAGGAAAGAAGATATCTGTCAATTAAAATATGCTTGTATTTATCTTTAAGATATTTTCCTACAATTAAATCACTAAAAAGACAACCTTCAAAGTAATAAATACATTCTCTTATTTCAGCAGAACATAAATACTTCCCTTTTTTTATTCCTTCAATAATATCATCCAAAAATCCTAAACAACCCATATCAAAAACTTGCACAGAATAATTTTTTTCTAACTCATGGGCTATTTTTTTATAAATTGTAGATTTACCAGCTCCATCAATTCCGTCAAACGCAATAAACATTTTTCTGTATGATGTACCAAATAGGCACGTCTTCTCCTTTTTACATTCATAAATTATTAAATCAGATTTCTTCATATGATATTTGTATGTTATTCCTTTTAGTAAATTTAATATACTTTACCCTACAACTATCAAAAATGTTTTTGGCTACACCTGTCTCTCTTTTTTTATGATATTTATCAGATAAATACACTACTTTTTTAATACCACACTGGACAATAAACTTTGCACATTCATTACATGGAAACAAAGTAACATATAAAGTCGCACCACTCAACTCATTTGTATTACCTTTAAAGTTTAGAATAGAATTAACTTCTGCATGGATTACATATGCATACTTATTTTCTAACCTATCCCCCTCTTTACTCCAATTAAAACGCTCATCATCAATTGCATTCGGTGTTCCATTATATCCCACTGATAAAATTCTATTATCACTGCTTACAATACATGCACCAACCTGAGTAGATGGATCCTTGCTACGTTTTGAGGACAAAATAGCTACACCCATATAATATTCGTCCCAAGCTATAAAATCTTTTCTATAATTTTCGTATATTTTATGTTCCTTTTCCCAATTTATAAATTCATTATACTGTTCTGGAGATTCAATTTCCTCATGATAGTAGTGTTTTGTAAATTCTCCACATGAACTACCTATATGCTTGCCAGGAGGGGAATATGTTTTTATTTTCAGTCCTGGTATTTGACCACTAATTCTCATAACCCAGATATTTTCCATGTTGCTTACTTTTAAATCACCAGTCTCATTAAATCTGATAAACTTAATCGGAATTTTATATTCAAGCAAAAGCCTGATAACTTCATTAAGATGTTCTTGAGAATCATTTACATCCCTTATTAGGGTATAATGAATTTCTACAGGTATATTACTTTTATGAAATTTTTTGTATTCATTTCTAATATGCTCATTTTCAAATACTCTGTCACTATATTTTTTCAACTGTGACAATGCCTCTCTAACAGTTGTTTTTGAGGAAGGGAGTAAATGAGCTCTTTCCGTATCATATGGAGAATGTAAAGAAAAGTGTACTTTTAAAGCTACCTTACTTTGAGTTACTAGGTCAATAAGCTTACTCATATTATCATTTGGAATCATTGTTGCCAAAGCATAACTTATATCTGAATAGTGAAGAATGCTTTTTAACTCACTTTCTCTCTTTATAAGATTTTCAATCATATTTAAATTTAACAATGGCTCTCCAACGCCCATAAAAGAGAGCATTAGCTTTTTCTTTTCTGTGCGTCTCTTTAATATATCTGAGTCTAAATTTTCTGTACTTATAGATAAATCAGCCAGATTAAAACAAGAAGCTTTAATTATCGCTTCTATCATATCATCTATCTCAATAGGAACCATCCTTTTATTTAAGGCATTATTAGTTAAATGGCAGATTTTACAACCTAAATTACAAAAGTGATGTGTAGGTAAACATAGAACATCCATATCTGGCTTATTAAATAATAATGTAATTTCAATCACCCCCTGGTTACTTGATCGAAACACAGATTTAATTGTACCATCCGTAAAATCTTTAAAAATACCCAAATTCTTTAAATTATTTCTAACTTTCACTTTTATCCTCCCCATTATATCACAATCCAGGTTTTATATAGTCCCCTACCTTATTAATGTAACATAATTTTTTAACTTACTATCTCTCTAAAACTTTCAATCATGCTTTAATTTAATTATGGCTCTCCAACCCCTATCCTTCATATGTCAATCTTCAATTGCATACCTACACAATTTACACATATCAGTAAGCTTTATTTTTTCTTTTATTTCATCCCACGAGTGAACAAATAGATTTTCCAGATATTCCTTCATGTTAAAAGATTGGCAACAGGTAACACCGTCTCCGTTCGAAAGCAGGCCAGGCTGCACACAGGGCTTCCTTCCGCTTTTTCAAGCCTGGTGACTCCCTGCCCGGATTCCAACCGCCTGTCTTCCAGATACGACAAGGCATTCTGTGCCCCCTTCAGATAGGCCTCATCCCCGGTATCCCTGGACTGCCGACACAGGACCAGCACCGCCCTGGCGTTGCCATAGGTCAAATCCAGATGCCTGTTCCTGCTGATATATCTGCACATGATCTTTGCATGGATGCCCACATATCTCCGGTAACTGAATTCTCCAGTAATCTCATAGAGCAGTTTATAGGCATATGCCACCGCCCCTTCCCCACAGTACATTCCTGCCATACGACCTTTTCTGCCCAGCCATACCCATCCCGTTAGACCCTGCAGGAAAATCTCATTCTCCAGTGAATGGGGTTTATACAGGATTTCCTTTTTCCTGTCCGTTTCCACGATGACAACCAATCTCCCCTTACAGTGGAAATCCGAGCCAGACCGTTGATATCCCTTATCCGTCTATCCGACTCCAGATGGAAATAATCCCTGATCTGCTCCCAGTCATTCACAAGCCGTCCCAGCAGTTCCCGCCAAGAGTATAGCTGGACCACTTCCAGTTCCTTTAAATACCGACGCAGTCCGGGGTATTTCTCATAGACAATTTCAACATACTGCTCATCCTTTAGCAGGCTGCAGTAACACAGATACTCTTCCCTGCTATTTCCCCTGACAGTAAGCCTGCTGCCTTGCATACATACAGCTCTACGATCAGGTACCGGACCGATGCCCTGTAGAATACTTCATGCAGGCTTACCGCGATGCTCTCCCATATACGCCCTTCCTAAAGATTCCCGCCCGGGCATTCCTTTTTCGAACCCTTTTTTTGACCGCGAAATAAGCACTTTTTTCAATCATGATTATTGTCAAGTTATTTTTCGGTGCGCATGACCAATACTTTCGTAAATCGAATAGGGAAGGTTTTTCTCCCTGCCTGCTGCACGGAGTGCATGCGGCAAAGCAGGGAATTTTCTTACATTGAGAACACCGCTCTTTTAAGCTTCTTGGAAAGGATACTGTTCCCATACAGTCTACGGCTAAAATTCCGTGACTTGGTACAATCAGAAAGAATCACATTCAGAGCAGTTTATCTTTTGTATAAGCTGTTCTTTTTGTTTCTCCCCAAAAAGTCCGGAGATATACTACAGAATATGAATTTTTCAAGGTACTATAGGGATAGAGGCAACTTTATTTATAGTTTTGACCCCAACATCTTTATATGGTATTATAGAAACATATATCTTTTTATTTGTCAGGCAATATTCATAATTGCAAATATTATCCCTGTCAATCTTATAATTTTTAAGAAAATAAATATCATTTCCGACTTTTATTTTTAATTTTACTTTATTAATATACCGCGATATCTGCAAAAATTTATTAAGAGAATATGTATTATCTATAATATACTTATTTAAGTCGGCATAAGAATAGCATGTAACCTTTGAAATATCCTGATTTGTTAATAAGATATTGCTATTAATTAAATCCTTTACGAACATATCCATTATTCTTTTTATACACTGAAATACTTTAATTTCCAAAATAACACTTGTGTCATTTGAAGAAATGTTGTATTTCATCTGAGTATAAATGGCTCCATTATCGTAATATTTATCAACTTTATGGAGTGTTACCCCTCCTGTCTTTTCCCCATTTAAAATTTGAAAAGTCAAAGGAAGTGGACCTCTGTATGCTGGCAGCAATGATGGATGGAAATTATAAACAGGTATCCTATTTAAGACATTTTCTGGTATCAAATATTTCCAGCTATACATCAATACTAAATCAATTTCTAATAACTTAAAAATTTCATATTCATAATTTTTATCAATTTTAATTTTATACTCATCTTCTTTAATTTTTTGTTCTTTATCAGATGAACAAAAATAAAACGTTTCAATGTTATGATATTGATTCATAATTTTTTTTAATGATAATACATATTTAGCATTACACAAAAAAGCAATTCTCATAATCATATACCTTTATTCATATTCTTTCTATTTATCCATGCATTCCACATATCACAATAAATCTTATTGGTACAACTATGAAGAAGTTTTTGTTCCAAATTGTAGTATCGTTTTTTATGTGCAATATATAATGTTATCATTGCCATTATATTATCATATGCCTCATTTCCCAGACTCTCTGACATAAGACTCGCTAGTTCTCTCTCACTTACGTCATTAAATGCCATTATCTGCATTATTTGGTACATTTTTCTGACAATCTCATCAAATTGCTCCTTTGTTGTTCTCAATGAGTCCGTATTGTAGGAACAAATATTGTTTTTTCCATTTATTTCAAAATTGTCCGTAACATAATAGTGTAAACTGTCTGAATAATGCGTATATGCCCCTACGTCTATTCCAAGCCAGCCTGCCAAAATCTCTTGTAATATTGTGTACTGAACTACATTATACGGAAATCCGCGATGAACATCATTACTCCTCATCATCTGTGTCCAATCAAGCTTTCCCTGCCTAACCTTAAGGAAGGAACAAATATTACATGGAATATCACTGTCTGCCGGTTCTCCTTTTTCGTTCGGCATATCTATTCTGGCATCCCATATTGAAATAACCACCTGTCTGCTTTGACAATTTTGACTCAGCGCATTATATGCACGCTCTAATTGATCGAAACCGTAATTTTTTCTTATTCTATATCCATAAGCGCCATGATAAGTGTCACCATAACCTGCATACTTTGGCAAAGCAGGATTCCAGATATTTAATAATTTAGCATCGTTTGATCCTGATAAAATCCAGATAATTTCAGCTAAAGCAAAAGAAAGGCTTATCGGTTCCCATCTTTTTGTAACCCATCGCTGAACAGGATTCGCAATCTGAAATATAGAATGAAGATTTTCGACCGTTTTCCCTGCACGACTGTTCACATTTTTTGTACTTTTCTTTAAATCAAGAACTGCCTTTTCCCAAACTTCATTTGCTGTTTCACCTATGTACGAATATAACATGTAATCCTCCCGCTCAAACATAATCTCTGTTACTGTAACTATTTTTCTTATTAAAACTGTTTAATCCCCACTTTGGCGGAAGCATAAAATCTATTGCCGATTTATCTTCAAAAATATATTGTTGCTTTATTCTCGTCCTATTTGAATTCTCATTATATTCAGGAAAAGCAACCCTGGAATATTTATCTATTTCACAAAAAACATTCTGGCAATCTATCAACTGCATCGGCCGACCGTAAAGAGTTTTAAATTCTAAACCCAACCGTTCAAATTCTTTCTCCTGTACGTCTGCAACATAACGAATAATATCTTCATATGTATAATTCTTAAAATTACTAAAACATTTTTCTATTCCACGTTTCGCGCCAGGTCCCGCCTTAACAAAATCCATTTCGCTAAAATCACACAATTCACTATAGTTTATATCTACAGAATATTGGAATGCAAGAAACTCTCCTATGGTATCATAAGACAAAAGTTTCTCATATAAATCATCCATTGTCTTCATTTTAGCAAGTGCTCCAGATAATCCATCTTTCATTATATGATCTAATAAAAAGAGATTATTTCTATGCTTTTTTCTGCTACCGAAACTGCTTTTTCCTGATGGCATAATATATGCTGCTGAATATATTGTCATACCATTAGCAATCATTTCACATAATACAGAATCATATCGTTCTATATCAAATGTAGTATATCTGATTTCTCCAAGCTTTGTCTTCAGATAATCCCATGTTTCTATTTTATTAAATATTTTAAACAGTAATATACGGAATAATTGATCCTCTGGCGAATACTCCCCACTATATATAACATTTCTTATCAAGTACTGACTCACTCTGTCTGTTGCTCTATATACATTGGTAAATTTATATTTTAATAATATACCATCATCTGTCCATGGATACATTTCACCATTAATTCTCTTAAAAAATATATTCTGCCTTTCACATGCAAACCTCCAATAGGCATCATAAACAGATGTTTTATTTAATAGAAAAGACGCATTTGACATTGATTTATTCTCCCTCTCCCACTACTTTAATCTCATTAATGATAAGATTGTATTCAGAGTAACATCTATATCTATATTATCTACCTTCGCTACTAAATTCTTATATTCTTCACAGTAAGCCAGCTCTTCATATGTTTTCCTAATTAAACTATCCGTAGCAGGAGAATATAAGTTCCTTGTGTTTCTTCTTATTAAAAATATTTTACCAATAGATATTTTTTCAAATACTCTGAATTCCGGGTACAAAATATTCTTTAAAGTACTTTTATCAATGCCATTACCTATTCCATATGCAAAGGTAGACCACCAAAACCGGTCAAGCAGCACCACCTTTCCCGCAGACAGATCTGGAACGATAAACCGTTCCAATATATCCAAATGCGAAGCGATATGTATTAGCTGCAAACTAATATTATTAATATTATAATCAAAATATTTTTCAGCATTATGATGTATATCATACACCAATTCTCCAAACTTACTTACATTTTTTCCTGGAAAACTATACGACGTATGCTCTATATGCATACTATTTAATCTATTACTTAATTGTGTAACAATCGTCGTTTTTCCTACACCATCGAATCCTTCAAATACATATAACTTTCCTCTACTCATTAAATTTCCCCTAACGCTAAGATTTTTTCTACGACATTTCTGCCAGAAATAAATTTTTAATCAACTTATTATTTCGTTTTCCATTTCTTGTAACCGGAAATGGTTCTCCGATTAATTTTATATGATCAGGTATAAACCTTGAAGGTATCCTCTTTTTTATTCTGGAATATAAATCTTCGGATACATTTCTACAATAAATTACACAGGCTATTTCTTCCTTGCTCTCTTTTCTATAAGGAAAAACGGCACAGTCATCAACTTCTTCCACTGCACAAATATATTCTTCAATAATTCTCGGGCTAATACGCTGATCGCCAACCTTGATAAATTGTTGTGTACGATGAGAAAAATACAAAAATCCCTCTTCATCCTGATAAAAAATATCGCCGGTATGCAGTTCGCGGCTGCCGTCCTCACGCATCTGGTATGCTCTATTCGTCAAATCCACATCTCTATAATATCCCTTCATAAGAGTAGCGCCTGATACAAGTAATTCTCCAGTTTCTCCGCTAACAACAGTATCTCCATTCTCCTGATTAACAATTCTTATCGATACACCGTCTATTGGTTTCCCTACCGAACCCTTATGATCATTATATTCCTCCGGCAGCAATATACTCACTCTCTTACATTCTGTTAAACCATACATACAGTAAATTTTTATATTCGAATTTATATTTAGGTATTGGTCAATCACATCTACCGGCAGGACATCACCAGTAGATGATATATACTTCAACTGTCTTAAAAATGTCGGCGTTATTCTTCCGGCATTTAGAAGATGTAACAACCATTGAGGTGTAGCAGGAAACGCAGTTATTTTATTTTTCAATACTATCTGTGGAATTTCAAGTAAATGATATGGCCGCTCGACAAAAAAAAGGGAACATCTTGCATAAGCCGCAATAAATAACTGATACAGACCATAATCAAAAGAAAGCGGTAAACAGTCTAATATACAATCATCCATACTATTACATAATCTTTGATTTATACCTGCAATGGCGTAATAAATTGCACTATGGGTACATTCTATTAACTTTAAATCCCCCGTAGAGCCAGAACTTGCAATCATAAAAGCAACTTCATTAATCTTAAAAGTAAAATCCGAATTTATAATACTTCTATCCTCATTAGTTAAATAGTCCTCTGCATAAATGATATACTGTTCTTTAATATCATAAACACACGAATGCCTTTTTTCTGTATTCCTGTCACACATTATTATGGAAGGTTTAAATTGGCTTACTATAGCTTTTACTTCTATATCAGTATAGCTTTCGTCGAAAGGACAAACTGTATATCCTGCTGCCAATAATGCAAAGACCGCAATGCAATAATTTAGCCCTCTTTGCATATCTAGTACAGCTACCGCCTCGGTACCTTCATATTGGGGCAATTGGTTTGCTACAGCAACAGACTGCATATATAATTGTTGATATGTTAACTGCCTACTTTCGGATTTTAAAGCAATATTTTCTCCAAACTCTGTCGATGCGCATTTTAAAAGTATAAATAAATTTTCTATATCCATATTACTCACCATTTTCTTTATAAATCTGACATAATATTATCAATCAATTTGGTTATGGAATCAATATTATTGAATCCACTCAAATCGAGGTATTCATCATCAATTGAAATAGAAAAATGCTCTTCCAGACTAATCACCAGCTGAACAAGCTCAAGAGAATCAAGAATACCATCCTGTAAATCCTCTGCTTCCAATATCTCTTCAACTGAATAACCCTTTTTCTCAGTAACAGTTCTAACCAATTCCACAATTTCTTTTCTTCTCTCTTTCATCATTTCCTCCCCAATTTTTTATTATATATTTAATAATTCTTTTACAACACAATATGAACAGAATACTTTGTCCTACACTCCATTCAAATAAATATCATGGATAATGTCTTCCACGGACTGTTCCTTAATATCTATATCTATTATCTCGGCATACTTCGATAATTCAAATACAAGATGTCCCGTACTTATTTTCGTTTTGTCAACACGAAAAGAAACAGAATTACTTTCAGACTGTTTTTCCATATGAACCCCAGGCATTTCAAAATGTAAATCATCCATACCTTTGGCAAATCTGATATTTACCGTTACACTATTACTATATTTTTTCTGCAGATTTTCCATTGAACAATCAATCATCACTGTACCCTTATCAATAATAATGATCCGCTTACATATCTCTTCTATATCTTTCATATCATGACTGGTCAGTATAACCGTGGTATGATATAAATCATTCAGTTCAATTATAAAATCACGAATCTGTCTTTTTGCCACAATATCTAAACCAATTGTTGGCTCATCTAAAAATAATAACGGCGGATTATGCAGAATTGCTGCTGCAATCTCAGACCTCATACGCTGCCCAAGGCTCAACTGCCGTACAGGCTGATGCCATATACTGTCCAAATCAAGATATTTTTTGAAAAGACATAAGTTTTTTTCGTATATTTCATCTTGAATATTATATATCTTCTTTAATAATAGAAACGTATCAGATATCGGTAAATCCCACCACAGTTGTGTTCTTTGCCCAAATACTGCACCAACAGAAAATGCATTGTCTTTTCTGAATTTAAAAGGATCTTTTCCTAAAACAGATACTGTACCGCCCGTAGGTACGAGTATTCCCGCAAGCATTTTTATCGTTGTTGATTTGCCTGCCCCGTTCGGTCCAACAAATCCAACCATTTCACCTTTATTTATGTCAAAGCTGACATCCTTAACAGCATGTAAAATATTATGCTTTCTGAAAAAAAGGTATTGTATCATATTTTTACTTACGGCTGCAACCTTATAATCTCTGCACAACCTTTCAGCCACTATAATTCTTTCCAAATAACTTATCCTCCATTTCCACTATATCTGTGTATTCCTTTGTTTAATATATAAACCGATAAGCCAAATAAGATACCTCCCACTCCTGGTGCCGCCAGTCCTAAAATTCTTTCCTCTGTCGTCTGTACTTTATTTAAAATAACCAGGCAGGGATAATAATTAATCAATGCCCAAGGCAAAATATACGTCAACACAATCCTTACAGCTCCAGGAAAAATAGTCAAAGGATATTGTGTAAATCTTCCCATTCCATTATATAATATGCCAGCCAGCCTCTTAGCCCCCAAAAACCAGAAATTTAAACTGCCGATCACTATTAACGCAGCGGCATGAATCAATGTACCGCTGATCAGCACTAAAACTAAATAGAGCCATGTCCATAAATGAATTGTATAATTCAATCGTTCAAAAGAATAGACCATAAATATAACAACTACTATAATCTGTCCAATATAAGTTTCACCAAAACGCCTGCAGACCATCTGCTGAAGCAATCCCATTGGACGAATCAAATATACATCTAAGTTTCCGGTAATAATATCCTCATCTATAAAATTCATCGTATACCATAAAAACATACCCGCAAATGCATCTGTTACACGAAATAAACCATACAGGATCGCCATCTCATAAAAATTCCAGCCTTCAATAACCTTAAAATTATCAAATATGACCCATAATGAGATGTATGTAATAAAATTATCAAATATATTTACAAAAATTCCCAGTAAAAAACTCATTCGATATTCACTTTTCGCTTTTATAAACATCCGGATATAATTTAAATAAACAGATAAAAATTTCATATCATCCTCCTTGTATAACTGATCTTCGCAGTGCAAGATGATAAACAATCCAGTTAGCTCCAGCAAAAACAGCAATCCATATACTTATTCTGAAATATTCAATATGTATATGTGAAATATCTGAATTACCAAGCAAAAGCTCCAGCGGAAATGAATACAAAAAGCGAAATGGCAAATAATATGCTACATTTTTTAAAAAACCCGGTAGTAATGAAAGCGGAATAAATATACCGGCAAATAGTCTTATCGTATCATTTACAAGACGCTCCAGAGGCCACACCTTAATAAAAACATATGTCAAAAATCCAACCAAAGAGTATATGAGCATAAATAAAATATGTCCCAGTACAACTGCTAATATTACATATCCAATATTAAAATATCTGTTGTCCTTCATCAAATAAGGCAGAAATACTAAAAATGTAAAAATACCCTCTGTAAGCAACCTGTTGCAAATTTGCGCTAATTCCATTTGCCATGACATATAAAGAATACTAACTGGCTTCAACAAATCCATAACAAAATCTCCTTTAGCCACTTTAGCCCCGATTCGATTTGCAATATTATTAGAATAAAACATTCCAATAATATTTGCTATAATTGTATACTTTGTCATGTAGCCAATCATTTCTGGCTGTTCCCTGAACAAGTACCTCCAAATCATAATATTTATTGCTATATACAGCACAGAGCTTATTACAGATAATACAGACGCCATGCGATAGGCAAATGTATTTTTAAATGTAATCCAAAAAAATTTCATATATATTCTATTCCTTCATAATATTTAAATTAAACATTCAAAGTTTTTATACTTTCCATTAGGTAAAGCATCAATTTTTTCTACAAATTTAAATGTAAATTCAGAATTTTCACCAAGAGATTCCTTTAATATACTTTTTAAAACACATGTAGTCTCATCCGTATATGTCTCGGCTTTAACAATATATAGCATAAAATGATTCAATTCTACCTGTTCAACGCGAAACCGCTCAATATCGTCATAACCGCGTTTAACAAGATGACCTACCGCACGATTAAAAAAATTATTTCCAAGCACCTGTTTTCCTTTCACCATATCTCCAACTCTGCCCCCGGCAAGAATTATTCTTGGACTTGATTTCCCGCATTCACACTTATCATAAACCAGTTTACCTATATCCATCAAATTGTAGCGAACAAATGGCATATATCTGTTATACAAACTAGTCACAATAATTTCACTGTTTCCATTATCATACTGAACATTCTTATCATTTGTTTCAACCAACATTACATTTTCTTGTACATGCAGATATCCTTTTTCACATTCATATCCGATACACCACGTCTCCCTGGTTCCATAATGAACTACAGTTTTGCAGCCAAATGCCTCTTCTATATACGTGCGCTGCTCGACATCAGCATACTCTCCAAATAATTCAATATATTTAATACTGCTATTTGATATCCTCCCTTTATTAATTAATCTTGCCATCGTATATATTGTAGATATCGGCCCTGACATCCAACGCAGATTTAAGGTTTTAAGCTGATCAAAATATTCAACTAACTGTCCTTCATTTAAATTGGCAAAATCTCCTGTTACGTGTTCATTGGCATCAAAAAAATTATAATAATTTTGAGGTGACACATATGGATCTCTTTCTCTTCGCGCCTTCCAAACATTCATAGCGGCCTGCGATCTTTCCTGTACAGACTTATAGCATATTAACGGCACACCAACTGAACCGCTGGTCAATTCCCGTACAACCTTTACATCATCATTTGAAAAATACGACTCCGCATTTTTTCTGATATCAGCCTTTGTGAGAATCGGCATCATTTCCAGCATCTCATCTCCATCCGCGTTAATATCAACTCCATACACCTTAAAGATCTCATGGTAGTACCTATTGTGAAGATCCAGATAATTAAACAAACTTCTGATCTTCCTTTTTTGAAATTCTTTCATACCCTGCCCCCTGTCAGATAATCATTCACTTAATAATTTTACCGCCCATTCCTCTGCCTCTTTATCCGGTTTTAGGATCAGTTCCTGCCACTGCCCCTGATAATATAGCCCGCCACATCTGGCGCTGTTTTTTCTGTTTCCAATGATATGATCCGGCATCAAAAATTCATATTCCCGCCAGGTTGCAGGAGTTTTTCCTTCCATAGTCAAAACCCGGTCCTCTCTGTAAGAAAGAACGCCGCACCCCGGAAGGGATGGACATAAACTTAATCTTTCACTTGCAAGATACAGGGCATTGCGATCTGATTGATATCTTTCAAGATCAGCATGGGGATGCCATCTGCATTTCCTGATCTTTTCAGGCGTATCCAATATCTCCCCTATTTGCAGATAACTATGGATCATATGAACTGCACCTTTTTCATGTGCGAATCTCAAAACTCCATTTTTATCATATTCTGTGTTTCGAAAGATGCCGAAAAACAGGAACAGATCCCCGACTGTTACTTTCGCATTACGCAGTATCCCCAACGCACTTCCCGTCTGACCGAAAGCAGGCCGCCAGTCATCTGCCGACACGATCCGAACGCCTTCCCGAATATCCGGATCAAGATGGCAGCCGCTGTAAAACACTCCCGGGTTTAAACCGTTTAAAATTCTGTCATAGCTAAAACCATCATATTGCAGATCACTATACTTAAGATCTTCCTCATCTGGTATGGGCAAAGATAATAATGTTCCATCCGGCAGGATCGGACTGGGACAGCCGCCGCTCGTGGTATCAAATCCCTTTCTGGATAATATGATCTTCATCACCACTCCTTAAATAATCAGTCATAAATAGAATCATGCGGCACACCGATCACTCCCTGAAAAGAACCGATCAACCCCATCGCATAGCTGTGAATGATCTCGTGCTCCGAACAAGAATCCGTATATCTTTTAACCTCCCTATTTTTAGGAAGCATGCGCAGAATTTCAGCGTCAATAGCAGGAGCATTTTTCCCAAAGTATGTAAATTCCCGGGAAACTAATACATAATGCCCATTCCTGTCCTGTTCGTTCTGGACAGATCCTTTGGGGTGTATATGCGGTAATGAGTCATTCCGCTTTAACATACCGGCTTCCGCATCATATATTTGATCTGTTCTGCCTCCATATACGCTTTTCCCCCGCGTTGAGAAATATTCATTCATCGTAATAACATCTGTTATTCTTGCATAATAAAGCATACCATTTTTATAAATACCGAAAAGGTATATCTCATCACCAGGATTCTTGTAATAATGTTGTCCAACATGATACCTGAGGCCGGTAATTATATTCTTTCCATTACGAATCTGCCCTCCTTTACAGCAGGCCAGAGTAAAAATATCGTTATCTATACATGGTGCAAAACCCATATCATAAACGATCCTATAGGAAAATATGATCCTGCCCATTGCATCACCCTTATACAATATCTCCATTCCTTCACCTGTCATCATTCCAAAATCTACTTCTTCTTTCCATCTTCAATTGCATACCTACACAATCTACACATATCAGTAAGCTTTATTTTTTCTTTTATTTCATCCCACGACTGAACAAATAGATTTCCCAGATATTCCTTCATGTTAAAGGATTGGCAACAGGTAACGCAGTCTCCGTTCGGAAGCAGGACACAGCCCCCATCAACATTTGTAAATAAAAACTGTTGTCCACATTTTACTACATTAGGATGGTCATCCCTGCGTCCCTCCTTTAACAGGCCGCATCTATTATGGATGATCAATTTATGGCTGTCCTTTACCAAGTGGCTTATCGCGGAATGAGCTTTCCCTTCATGATAGCTAAAATTTACTCCTTGTGGTGGATCATCAACAATATATTCCAACAGCTCTAAATATTGATCTGTTAATGGAATAACGGTTTTTCCTTCCGTATCTGGTAAATGTATACCGAAATGACCAAAAGGCAAGTCTTTGATCCTTCTATACTTTTCCAAAGTTAATCCTACTAAGGTAGTATTAACTTGAACACAATGTCCCTTCTTATATGCATACAAGATCATATCTATAGTATCATTATTTTGAAACGGCTCATTAAATGCACTCCAAGTCACAACACTTTTTTGAGGGATCTTGTCTATTGCCAGTATAAAATTATCATACGAAAGTTCCTTTATAGTCGATCTATAGCTTTCCTTCAACACATTTTGCGGACAATAAAAACAATTTAATATACATGGTATTGATGTACTGATTTCCAAAAAGGCTCCCATATCAACTTCTGTGAAACGGATCACTTTCTCCCTTCATTAATGATCGAATAATATATACCTCTTGCTGTATCCAATTTTTCTTGATCGTGCATTCCCACGCATTACTATCTATGTGCATTTCTCTCAAAACACCCAAACCCAACCCCCGCCATCCCATTCATAAATCCAAAATCTACTCTCCCCTTCTCTTCATCCAGGTCCCTCACGAAACTTTCCAGAGCATCCTCCAGCCTGCCTATCTGCCGCATCAGATTTTCCCTCTCCCCCAATCCCCTCATCATCTCCCGCAGGATCAGCAGGTTTCCCATATTCCCATGGCACAGGCACATATCCCCGCGTACAGCCAGCTTCCGGGCCAGGACTTCCGACCTGCCGCCAATATCCACATCCGCCAATTCTTCCGGATTCCACTTCTTAGCCAGCAGCCTGGCATAGACCACTCCCATGCCGCCATTGCACCATGCATAGGTCTCCCACTGCCCTTTTTCTCTTCGCAGATCCGCCCAGTTCCCATATTCCTCCCGGTAGTACTGATCCTCATATGCCATGATCTGGCGCATCCTCTTTCCCCACAGTCCGTTGTGGACAAGAGATTCCATCCTGGCATATGCCAGCAGCATCCCGCTGTTCCCATGAGCCAGGCTGCACACAGGGCTTCCTTCCGCTTTTTCAATCCAGGTAACTCCCTGCCCGGATTCCAACCGCCTGTTTTCCAGATACGACAGGGCATTCTGTGCCTCCCTCAGATAGGCCTCATCCCCGGTATCCCTGTACTGCTGACACAGGACCAGCACCGCCCCGGCGTTGCCATAGGTCAGATCCAGATGCCTGTCCCTGCTGATATATCTGCACATGATCTTTACATGGATGCACGCATATCTCCGGTACCTGGATTCCCTGGTGATCTCATAGAGCAGTTGATAGGCATATGCCACCGACCCTTCCCCGCAATACATCCCTGTATCTTCCGTGACCGGGCATCCTTCCCCGCTGCTGATCCGGTCTGTGTATGAAAAAAGCATTCCCTCCAGCGCCCCACAAATATCCCCATACCGTCCGCTTGCCCGGTACAGCTTCCGGAAGAATACTGCTATCCCGGCAATCCCCCCATAGAAATAGATGTCCACCGGTTTTACTTTCAGCCGTCCTTCTTCCCCGTCTGCCCCCAGCCAGAAGATCTTCTCCCCCTCTCTTATAGCATGGCGCAGCATATACATCCCAATCTTTTCAGCCCCTGCCAGCCCGACAAGGCTCCTGTCCGGAGGGCAGACAGCATCCATCCCAGTCTTTTCCTTCTTTTTCTCTGCTCCTGTTCCAAACAATCTATAAGTAAACGCAATGACCTGCTCCTGCAATTTGCAGTCTTCCTCTGACAATTGCTGCATCCGCGCTCTTAACTGCTCTTCTATGGTCTCCTGAAAGAATCCCCAGACTACGGCTTCCTGCCCGCAATATACATCGCCATCGTCCAATCTTCTGGAAAAGCAGGGGATATCCCCCCATGCCATAGCCTGGGCTTCCCAGGCTCCCAGCCTTCTGTTCCCGCACAGCTTCCGCAGATACTCATATCTGCCCTTTTCGCTTTCCATAAGCGTCCCATGCACGGACGCAAATATCCCCAGCCCAAAAAACTGTGAGTTACCACTGACATACCTGCTCCTCAGCCTATCCTTACAAGCCCGGACTCTCTGAAAGACCTCTTCCCTGTTACGGCCAAACCAGCCATACCCTAACCGGAAGCCTTCTGCGACCTCCTGCCCATAATCCTCCCATGGCATCCTCTTCCCAAGGTATCTCACATAATTTTTCCCCTGGGACATGTGCGATCTTCCATAGCCAACGCATATTTCTGAGGTCTTATCATTTAAGATCACAGGCATCCTCCCGGACAAGGCTCCCTCCACCCCTCCAGTGACCCCTGCAGTATCAAGATCCGCCGCCCCTCCAGGAAGAAGGCCGCTGCTCAATACCGAATAGAAATCCCTCGTCCGCTCTGTCCACCGATAAAGGGTTCCCATGTGCTGAAACAAGGTTTCCGCATCAACAACCACAGGAAATCCTCCATGGGCAATGATATTTTCATAATGCAAATCTCCGATACCCAGCACATAAGCTACCGCCATCAGAACCCCCGCCCTTTTATAAAAGGCGGATACCTCCTCCAAACTGGCACATTCCTGCCATACGACCTTTTCTACCCAGCCATACCCACCCCGCTCCAGCTCCAGGTACCGAAATGCTCCCATCCCCAGATCCGTGTGTATATCCGCCAAAAGACCCTGCAGGAAGATTTCATTCTCCAGTGAATGGGGTTTATACAGGATCTCCTTATTCCTGTCCGTTTCCACAATGACTACTGATCTCCCCCTACAGTGGAAATCCGAGCCAGACCGTCTGATATCCCTTATCCGTGTATCCGGCTCCATCTGGAAATAAGCCTTAATCTGATCCCAGTCATTCACAAGCCGTCCCAGCAGTTCCCGCCAAAAACATAACTGGATTTCTTCCAATTCCTTTAAATACCGGTGCAGTCCCGGGTATTTCCCATAGATTGTTCCAACATACTGCTCATCCTTTAGCAGACTGCAGTAACACAGATACTTTTCCCTGCTGTTTTCCCCGGACAGTAAGCCTGCTGCCTTGCATACATGCAGCTCTACGATCAGGCACCGGACTGATGCCCTGTGGAATACTTCATGCAGGCTTACCGCAATACTTTCCCATATACGTCCTTCCTGAAGATTCCCGCCCGGGCATTCCTTTTTCAAAACCCCCGTCACCCGGCTAATCCTTCCTTCATAAAAAGGATAAAAAGTTTGGCTGTTACTTTCCATAAAGACAGGCTCCGCAACCATTTTTCAGATTTCAATTGTTTCTAAAAACAAACTATCATTTTTTACAATTTTTGACAATATAGGCAGCAAGAATGACCTTTTTTTGACCGCGAAATGAGCATTTTTTTGAATCATGATCGTTGGACGGGAATTGGTAAATTATTTTTGTGCATAATGCTGCCTGTCCGGTGCGCATGGCCAATACTTTCGCAAATCGAATAGAGACGGTTTTTCTCCCTGCACACCGCGCGGAGTGCGCGCCGCAAAGCAGCAAACTTTCTTATGCATTTCTGCGCATAAAAAAACCGCCCTACCGGCGGCTTTTTTCTTATAGACAACAAACAATTGTCAGCGTTGGTGTATTATGGGTAATCAAAGCAACATCCGGTTCCTGCATCAGATATAATGTTTCTTCCTCCAGATTTCCCCCATACACGCTACATTCCTCAAAACTGCATAGATTTTTCTCTGCCATTCCTTTCACCTCCCCTCATTCCAGATTACCGAAATTTAAGTAACGTCAGATTTCCACAATGCAGGCCTGCCCTGGCAGTGTTGCCACATATTTCTTTTTATCTACAAATTCGGCAGATCATGCCGGAAGCTATAGAAATATCAGCGTGACCTGCGTGATGAACATTCCATTCCTGCACTCCCTTTTCACCCTGCCGCCATACTTATTAACAATAAAATCTATATTCCTAAGGCCAATCCCATGCATTCCGCGGTCAGCTTTCGTGGTCACCAGCCGCCCGGTCTTTACATCCGGATGACAACTGTTTTCCATTTTGATCGTTATCCCATTTCCCACACATAGAAATACAAACCTGATCCGGCGGTCTTCTCCAACCCTCTCACACCCCTCTATGGCATTGTCCCAGAGATTACCAATCAGAGCACAGAAGTCCATCAGTCCTTGCCTGTCCAGCTCTGGTATCCTCCCCTCATATTCCACCTCTGCCCGCACCAGCTTTCTGGATGCTTCAGAGTGCTTTACCTGTATCAGATAATCCAGCAGGGAAACACCCGTTTCAGGAGAAGCGTCCCTTTCCGTCCCAGCCTGCAGCAGCTTTTGAAGATAAGCGTCCGCCCCGGAGTCATCCCCCTCCTTCACCATTTTCTGTAACAGGATCATATGGTTTTTGAAATCATGATAGACACGCTCCTTCTCCCTGCTCTTTTCCACCATCATCTCATACTTTTCACTGTATAAGGTATTCTGCCTTTCCATCTGTTCATACAGCCTGTGGTATCTCTGCTGGATAAAATAAATTGCTGCAAATGCCGTCAGAACGGGGTAAAATAACAACAGCATCCTCCAGCCACCCATAGCCTCCTGTTCCGCCCCCTGCACAAATATACGGTCGCAGCAAATCAGGCTCAGATGTTCTAGAAGTATGATAATTCCCCACAGTTTTCCTCCTATTTCCCAGTAATATGCCGCTCTTCTCCTGTATTTATATAAAAAAGCACAGCCTGCAACCATAATGCTTCTTGTCAGAAAAAAAATGATCACCCTTTTCATTCCAATATTAAACTGGTCAGATAAAAAATCTCTTTCAGAAAGGACAATCTGGGCAGCAATATATATAAAGATATCCAGGCAGTAAAGTGTCTCAAAATACAGCGCCAGCAATGTCCACGCCTGCCATTTCTTCTCCCTTCCACTTACCTTTAAAAGAAATCCCCCCAGCAGAATCGTGATCACCAGCCACCATCTTGAATACATCGCAATCGTTCTCTGGTAAACAGTGATTCCTGCCAGTGCCAGCACCCCAAAACCAGAAAACCACTCCCCGGCTCCTGTCCCCTTTTCTTCAAATACCACCCTCACCAGCCAGAATACCCCAATCACCTCGATTACCGTCAGTACTGCCTGTACCCACCACAGCCCACCCATCATTTCCTCTCCATATACCCCATGACCGCTTCCCTGACCCTGGTTACATGCATCCTTCCGATTATGAGTTCGTCCCCATTATTCATAATGACCTGTTCCGCCGTATATTTCCTAATTTTCTCCAGATTGATAAGATACCCCCTTTTCACTAGCAGAAAATTCTCATGGCGCTCCAGCTCCTCCCCAATCTCCCGGATAGTTTTTCTCACTGCAGGCCTATCCCTGCCATCCTCCAAAACAAAATGGCAATACTTACCTTCCTTGTAAATATACACAATGCTGCTTAAGAGTATGACCTCCACCGTATTAGGGGTAACCACCTTGTATACCTTTTCTCTGCCCTCTGCCAGCCGTTTTACGATTCTTTCTACCAGCCTGGGCCACTGCCCCTCCAGCCTTTCCTTTAAAACATAGTCAAAGGCTTCCACCTGATACCCCTCCAGGGCATAGGCAGGGTAAGCGGTCAGGAATACCCATAGAACCCCTGGATCCCTTTTCCGGGCTTCCTCCGCCAACTTAAGCCCGCCCATCCCCGGCATCTCAATATCCGAAAAGCAAAGCCCATACTGCCTGCCTTTCTCCATCCCTTCCAGGAAGCCCCCCGGGTTTAAATATAAATCTACCGATACCTGGCCCCTGAAAGACGGCTCCCTAAGGATATATCCTTTCAGCATGGCGGCGTATGCGGCATTGTCTTCTATCACTGCTATGGACAACATACCTTTTCTTTCCCTTAATTAGTGCGATATTTCTCTTATTTTTAATTTTACCATAACTATAGGGATATTTCTCCACAAAAAGCAGGTTGAAACTTTGTTTAGTTTGTACAAATCTATTTCCGTTTTCTCCGGGGGGATTATTTCCCATACCAAAACAGCTAAGGGCAGTCCTGGCCAAAATAATTGCCCTTTACTGTAACGCAAACAGTACTAATAAAAGGCTGTGGCAACATGGCCAGGCGGAATGTTAAAATTGCCAGCAGAAGAAATATAATTTACCCTTTCTCTCATAAAATGATATCAATGAAACCTTCCCCGGAAGGAGCGCCCCCATGAAAAAAATCCGATGCGCCCTGTACGACCGTGTAAGCACTGACATGCAGGTGAAAGACGGGCTCTCTTTAGATGCCCAGCGGGATGCCCTTACAGGCTATGCCATATCCCATGGCTACGAGATCGTGGGCTGTTACACTGACGAAGGCATCACCGCCCGGAAAAACATGCACAGCCGCCGGGAGCTTTCCCGCCTGTTAAAGGACGTGGAGGCTGGCCGGATCGACCTGATCCTGGTCACCAAGCTTGACCGGTGGTTCCGCAATATCAGGGACTACCACAACACCCAGGCGATCTTAGAAGCCCACAACTGCAACTGGAAGACCATTTTCGAGCAGTATGACACCAGCACCTCCAACGGGCGGTTTGCCATCAATATCATGCTTTCTGTCAACGAAAACGAATGCGACCGGGACTCTGAGCGCATCCGGGAAGTGTTCGACTACAAACGCCGCAATAATGAGATCCTTTCCGGTGCCCACGCCAGCTTCGGCTACAAGGCGGAAAACAAAAAGTTTGTTAAAGATGAAAAGACAAAGGCCATGGTAGAGGATTTCTTCTCCTATTACTTTACCGTTTACTCCAAACGTGCCGCTGTTTCCTACCTGCTGGAAAAATACAGGGATACCGCCCCGCCGGAGAGCACCCTTTATTATATGTTCAAAAACCCTGTCTATTATGGCCATGCCTATGGGAAAGATGGTTTCTGCGAACCCTATATCACCAGGGAGCAGTTTGACAAAATAAAGGAATTGGGAGACCTGAAATGGTATGCCGGGAAAAATGAGCCTTACCTCTTTTCCGGGATCATCAAATGCCCCCTCTGCGGCCATAATTTTGCCGGGTACCAGCACAAGACCAAAAAGCCCGGGGGCAAAACCTACATAAGCCCGGTGTACCGGTGCCGCCAGAAGCAGCGCTGCCGGGGCCTTTGTCCCGGCGGCATCCATATTTATGAAACCACCGTGGAAAAGTACCTCCTTGCCAACCTGGAAGGGATGCTGCCGGAGCTTGCCCGGATACGGATGCATTTTTGTCTTTCCCCCTGGAAAGGGGCAATCCCAGATCCCTTCAAGGAAGCAGAAAAAATGAAAAAGGAGCTTTCACGCCTCAATCTCATTTTCCAGAAAGGGCGCATGGATGAAGGGGAATATGACAGACAATATGCACAGCTTTCCGAAAAAATCAGGAAATACAAAGACCTGGCAAAAGGCAGGGAAAAAGCTGGCTGCCAGCCCCTCCCTGAGAGCTTTTCCGGATGCTGGCGGTCAGCCTATGAACGCCTTGACAAAGCCCACAAAAGGGCTTTCTGGCATGATAAGCTCCAGGGCATCTATTTAGATCCGGATACCCATAAGCTTTGCGGCTTTAGCCTATATGGGACGGAAACCTAAGGCGGCTTTCCCCTGGTGCCTTACTCCCCCAAGCCCTGCTTCCCGGGGGGAACCACCGTCTGGATGGATCCCCCCAGTCCCCAAGCCTGGTTTCCGGGCTTTGCCCTGCTACTCAATTACAACGCCCTTTTGCAGCATAATGTTGGCATACAGCGCCCCCTCACCGGTAGCGATGATGGCATAGGCCTTGCGTGCCTCCTCATAAAAAGCAAAACGCTCAATCTGCCCTATGGCCTCTTCCCCTCTTGGGTCTGCACCTTTTAATATCTCCTGGTACTTGTCCCAGATGGGCGTCTCCACTGTATCCCCGGGCATCACCTGCATCAGGTTAAAGGGATGCTCCACATAAGTATCCAGGGGGAATAACTGTAAAACAGCCTCCAGCACCTCACAGGTCCCATGGCCGTCCATGCGGACCACAATAGCGTCCTTTCCCATACTCTCCGCCGGAAAGTTTCCGTCAGCAATCACAATCCTGTCACCATGCCCCATCTCGCACAGCGTCTTTAAAAGCTCCGGCGATAAAATTTTCGGTATTCCTTTCAGCATAAATCATCACACTTCCTTTCTTTATTTTTGCTACCTTTCCAGTATACACCTTCTTCCAAAGGATATCAGCCTTTTTTGGGCCAGAGGCTGGCTTTCATAACAGCCAAGCCTAAAGGTTTGAAATAATACCGGGTCCATGTTATACTGGACAGGAATAAATAAAACGAATACAGGCCAAAATTACACAGGCAGCAACGGATAAGGAGGAATGGCATATGGCATTACCTGCAAAAAAGGCCCGGTATACTTTCGCAGATATCCTCTCCTGGGAGGGGAACGAACGGATTGAAATCATCAATGGTGAAGCGTTTATGATGGCTGCCCCGTCCAGGATCCATCAGGAAATCTGTTTTGAAATGGGACGGCAGCTTGGCAATTATCTGGAGGGAAAGCAGTGCAAGGCTTATCCAGCCCCCTTTGGCGTGCGGCTGTTCCAACGGGCCGGTGACTCCCCGGAGGATGTTGATACCATAGTGGAGCCGGACATATCAGTGATATGTGACAGGAGCAAACTGGATCAGTATGGATGTAATGGTGCACCGGATTTGGTCATCGAAGTCCTCTCCCCCTCCACACAGCGGCATGACCAACTTGTGAAGCTAAACCTGTACCAGAGGGCGGGGGTCCGGGAATACTGGATTGTTGACCCGGAAAACAAAACGGTCCGTGTAATGCTCCAGTCTGGCAATGGTTTCCTCCAAACCCACGAAATCTACCGGCAGGAGGAAGTGGCAAAGGTCAACGTGCTTGAAGGATGTTTTATTGAATTGGGCAAAGTTTTTTCCGGATGATTTTTGGTAGTAGTACTATTTTATCGTCCACTACCACATACTCCGGAATCACCACCCTGCTTAAGACAATCTCCCCGCTCTCATCCATGGGCTTGATTTCATCCTCGGGGATTTTGGGCGGATATTCACCAAACAGGGTATGGTCCGGGATCACCACCACCTCTTCCTGTTTTTCTTCTGTTTCCACCGGAGCCAGGCGTATCGGCTGCACTGCCGTAACATCCGGCAGAATTTCCGTCCCGGAGACCAGCACAGGCTCATAGCCGGGCGCTTCCACCCGTATGTTATATTCCGAATAGGGTTGTTCTTCCACCGGCGTCAGGCTGTACTCCGGCGGCGGGGAGGGCAGCTCGATCTCCTCCGTCTGGCCTGAGGAATCCGTGCTGATTTTTTCTATGGTTACATCAGGGATGCCTGTGTAGGAAATTGTCACTGTGGCATCCTGTATGGGTATCATCCCCAGCGTAGACGTTACATTGATCTGCAGCTTCCCCTTATAAGTGTTATCCCCCTGGGCGCTGCGCAAAATATTTTTAGGCATAAAAATACCTCTGCAAATATACTTATCATATATTATGCGCAGGGCCAGGAACAGTTCCCCAAACAACTATTGTAACAAACGCTGCCACGCTCCGCTAGCCGGCTTATTGCAACAAACGCCGTCACGCTCCGCTAGCCGGCTTATTGTAATAAAAACCCCCTGCCGGTTTTCAGCTTTTTGGCCTGAAAACCAACAGGGGGGATTTTTTTATCACAATATGGTGGCAGTACGCCTGCCGGCTTATTTTGCCAGCATCAGCATAATCTCATTGCTCCGCTCCACAAATTTACTCATAGCTTCCGGCCCAAGAGGCGCATGCTGTAACAGCGCCAGGTCATATAGCTGTTCGCAAATCATATCCACATGGCTTCCCTTGGTATTATCTATGATATACTGTACCAGCGGATGGTTAGCGTTTAAGACCAGGGTTTCTCCCTCCCTGCCCATATCTCCCATGTCCATTCCCGGCATAGAGTACATCTTCATCATATCCTGCATTCTTCTGCTTTCTTCCGAAAGGGTTACCATGGAGGCAATCTTATCGTCTTTCAGCCGCTCCACCTTCACAGTGATCTTCTCATTGTTCAGGGCTTTCTTCATTATCTTGCCAATGGCTGATGAAGCTTTCTTCATTGCCTTGCGGGCTTTTTTGTCCGTGTCTTCCTTGAAGGTGTCTGTCAGGTCAGCATCGATTCTCTGGAACTTAATCCCTTCATTCTTTGATTCAAGCTGGGAGATAAAAGGCTGGTCAATGTTATGGGTAAGGATCACCGCGTCCATGTTGGCAGCTTTGAACATGCTGATATACTGTCCCTGCTGCTTTTCATCAGTAACGTAGTAGATGACCTTCTTGGGCGCTTCCTTGTCCTCCTCATCATCCTCTTCGTCTTCCTCATCCTCCTCGGAATCTGTTATCACATTGCCTTCGGCATCCAGGACTTCTGCGGCTTCTTCTTCACCATCTGCCTCCTCCTGGGCTTCTTCAACGGGATTGGTATCCTGGGAAGTTTCTGCAGCCTCCTGGGGCTGTGCTGCCTCTTCGGGAGCTTCCGCACTTTCCTGGGCAGCGCTTTCCCCCTGGGTTCCCTCTGCTTCCTTGTCTTTCTCGTCCGGATCTGTCTTGTTCACCTCAAGGCATTCGGGAAGGGTCAGGTATTTGCCCTCCAGGTTCTTAAAGAGGATATAATCTGTCATCTTCTCACAGAATTTATCGTCCTTCAGGCAGCCAAATTTGATAAAGGGACTGATATCATCCCAGTATTTGTCGTATTCTTCCTTTTCCGTCTTGCACATGCCGGAGAGCTTATCCGCCACCTTCTTGGAAATGTAGTCGGAAATCTTTTTCACAAAGCCGTCATTCTGCAGGGCGCTCCTGGATACGTTAAGGGGCAGGTCCGGGCAGTCGATGACGCCCTTAAGGAGCATCAGGAATTCCGGGATCACTTCTTTAATATTGTCCGCGATAAATACCTGGTTGTTGTACAGCTTGATAACGCCCTCAATGGATTCGTACTCCATGTTAATCTTGGGGAAGTACAAAATTCCCTTTAAGTTAAAAGGATAGTCCATGTTCAGGTGTATCCAGAATAAAGGCTCCTTGTAATCCTGGAAAACCTTGCGGTAAAATTCCAGATACTCTTCTTTGGTGCACTCATTGGGATGCTTTGTCCACAAAGGTGCGGTTTCATTTAAAAGCTCGGGACGCTTGATGATCTTATAGCGTAATTTGTCCTCGTCCTTCTCCGGCTTGATCTCCTCCACCACAGTGTCGGTGTCCAGCTTTTCCTCTGCGTCAATGGTCTGGGTATCCTTGGTATTTTCCTTGGAAAGGTAGATCTCAACAGGCATGAAGGAACAGTATTTTTTTATTACCTCCCTTGCCTTGTATTCATTGCAGAACTCCAGCACGTCCTCATTGATAAAAAGGGTAATGGTCGTACCCACTTCCGTGCGGTCCCCCTCCTTCATATCAAATTCCGTGCCGCCGTCGCACTCCCAGTGAACGGGCTTGGCGTCCGCCTGCCAGGAAAGGGTGTCGATATGCACCTCGTCGGCTACCATAAAGGCGGAATAAAATCCCAGCCCGAAGTGGCCGATGATCTGGTCTTCGTTGGTCTTGTCCTTGTATTTTTCAATAAAATCAGTTGCCCCGGAAAAGGCAATCTGGTTAATATATTCTTCTACCTCATCCGCCGTCATGCCGATACCGTTGTCGATAAATTTCAGGGTTTTCTCTTCCGGGTTTACCAGCACCTGAATTTTCGCCTTATAATCCCCCGGCAGGGAATATTCTCCCATCATATCCAGCTTCTTTAGTTTGGTAATGGCGTCACAGCCATTGGATATCAATTCCCTGAAAAAGATGTCATGGTCTGAATACAGCCACTTCTTGATAATCGGGAATATGTTTTCACTGTTGATAGATAAACTTCCGTGTTTCTCCGCCACGATAAATCACTCCTTTTCTCTTTTCCTCAATCTCCCTGAAGGCTTTTCGCCTTGCTTTCTTTTCGCTAAAGTAAAGTGTAATTCCCTTTTGCCCAAAAGTCAAGACAAAATTAGCACTCATTTAAAAAGAGTGCTAATAATTGCTGGAAAACCCTATATTTTCAAGGTTTCCCCAATTCTAAAATTTTTATTAACTTCTTTTATAGTACTGGAAAGAATATAAATGGCCTTTCAAAACTACAAAGCCTCCCGGGCCTTAACTGAAATATTGATTGTAAATATCAAAAAAATCTTTGGTTTCTATCTCATCGTCCTCCACAAAGGAAACCTTTGCCCAGAGTTCTTCATTCAAGGTCCTTGTGAGGGATGCCACAAACACGTCGTATTCCTGGCCAAACACTTCTCTTCTGCGCTTTTCCACAATCTTCACTTTGTTGGCATCGGTCTCCTCCCGGTTAAACGTGCTGATACATTTGATAATATAATAGCCATTCTCTGTCTCTATAAGGCCGCTGACCTCGTCCGTCCCCAGGTTAAAGGCGGCATCCTCAAAAATCTTTTCCGTCTCCCCTTTTCCGAAGGAATAGGTATTCTTTTCCCCTTCGCTGTAGGTTAACACCAGCTCTTCAAAGTCGCTCCCTTCTTCCCTTGCCAGGCCCAGGATTTCCTCTGCCAGCGCCCGCGCTTTGGCCTTTTCTTCCGGGCTGTATTGTGTTTTCACTCCTGCACTGTCCACAGAGCAGGTTCTGATAAAAATGTAACGCACAGTGATGGTCCTGGCCTCATCATCGCTGATTTCCGGGTTGATATCCTTGATAATATACTCGTACACTTTATTTGCCAGGGCAAACTCCGTATAAAGGTTTTCAATGATATCCTCCGTGGCCTGCATGGCTTCCCGCTCTGCCTGGTTCAGGGAGCCAAAGTAGGCGGCGGCGGCTTCTTTAACCTTCTGCCGCTCTTCTTCATTCAGGGCCACATCATATTGCCCTGCCAGCAGGTTCATGGTCTTTACCTGGGCAAGCTGGGCAAGCACCGTATCCTTGATGCTTTCCTCCAAGGTCACGCCGTTTAAACTGGTCTCCCATATTTTTTCTCCGTAAACGCTCTCATACTGTTCTTTGGTGTTGACCAGGTAAACCATCACCTCCGGCAGGGTACAGGACATGGATTCAATGCGGAAAACCTCATTTTTTTTAAACCCGGTGGTAAGCACCAGCCGGATGCCTGCCTGGCTTTTCCCACAGCCGGTAAGGCCCAAAAGCAGCAACCCCAACAACAGCATTGCTGCCAATCTTCCTGCGCCCTTTAAGCGTTTTCGCCTCCTGCTTTCTCCAGCGCCCAGGTTTTTGCCTCCCGGGCCGCCCTTTCCCTTGCAGCCCATGGCCTTCATGCCCTCTTAGAATCCAGGATGCTTCTTGCCACGCTGATACCGTTTGCGGAGGCCTGCTGCAGCCCTCTGGTCACTCCCGCCCCGTCACCGATGGCCCGGAGCCCTTTGATGCTGGTCTCAAAATCCTTGTTTACAATCACCCGGTTGGAATAGAATTTCACCTCCACACCGTACAGTAATGTCTCCTCCGCCGCAATCCCCGGGGTGATCTTATCCAGGGCCAGGAGCATCTCCTCTATATCCACCATAATCCTGTGGGGGAATACCAGGGAAAGATCCCCGGGCACTGCATCCTTTAAGGTGGGAAGCAGGTTATTCCGGCACAGCCGTTCCTCCGTGGTCCTTCTTCCCCTGCGCAGGTCACCGAAAGTCTGTACCATGATCCTGCCCCCACAGAGCATATTGGAAAGCTGGGCGATATGTTTCCCGTACTCTATTGGGGTTTTAAAAGGCTTGGTAAAATTTTTGCTTACCAGGATTGCAAAATTGGTATTGTTGGTCTTGTATTCCCTGGATTTGTAAGCGTGGCCGTTCACCACCGCCAGGCCGCCCTCATAGTATTCCGTGGCAACCTCCCCGGAAGGGTTTGTACAGAAAGTCCGCACCTTGTCGTCAAAGGTAGGGGTATGGTAAATCAGCTTGGCTTCATACAAATTTTCGTTCAGGAACTGCATCACTTCATCCCGCACTTCCACCCGGACACCAATGTCCACTGTGCCTGGGGTAGTCTCAATGCCGATTTCCTCACATTTATTTTTGAACCAGTCGGCCCCCTCACGCCCAACAGCGGACACAATCTCCCCGGCGTAATAAACCTCTCCCTTGTCCGTGCGGATGCCCACCGCCCGGTGGCCTTCCACCAGGATCTCTTCCACCATGGTGTTGAATTTAAGCTCTGCTCCCTGCTCTGTAAGGTGATGCTGGAGCTTTTCATAAATCTTATAGCCTTCCTCGGTCCCCAGATGGCGGATGGGGCATTCCACCAGCTTTAAATTGGCGTTGATGGCTTTCTTCCTGATCTCCCGGATTTCCGCCTGCTTATCTATCCCGTAAACGTTGGTATCCGCGCCGAATTTCAGATAAATGCTATCTGACTCGCTAATCAGCTTCTCTGTGGCCTCATAGCCCAGGATCGCAGGAAGGTTTCCCCCCACGTCCGGGGAAAGGGACAGCTTCCCGTCAGAAAACGCCCCCGCCCCTGCAAACCCTGTGGTGATGGAGCAGGGCTTACAGCCCACACATTGTTTCGTGGTACGTTTAGGACACTGTCTCTTTTCTATAGAACGCCCCTTTTCAACAAGCAATACCTTTAAATCCTTCTTTTTATCCAATAACTCATAGGCACAGAAGATTCCTCCCGGCCCCGCACCGATAATAATCACATCATATTGATTTCCCATCAAAACCCTCCCTGTTTTCATAAAACCGTATCAGCTCCGCGGCAATCCGCTCCGCCAACAGGACGTAGCCGTCCTCATTACAGTGTACCCCGTCAGGCATATAGTTATAGATCACCGCCGCGTCATGGGTATCCAGCACATTGGAATTATAAAGGTCAATTACCGGAATCCCGTGTTCCGCCCCCAGCTTGCGGATTGCGCCAGCAATCACTGTCTGGGACAAAAGTTCGCTCCGTTCCTTCCGGAGCATATCATGGAGAACATTGGGCAGGGGCGTCACAAATATAATGTCTGCCTCCGGGTAAGACTCTTTCAGCCCACGCATCAGCTCGTCCAGATCCCCAAGAAAAGTTCTTGGTTTACGTTCTTCCATTGTGCCAAAATCCTCCTGGTCCAGGCAGAAACCGTCGTTGGTCCCTCCCATAACAATGATCAGGTCTGTATCCTGCGGTATCTCCCGGAACCTGTCCACAAAGGCGTTTTCCCAATATCTTCCAATAGAAGAGCCGCCGATTCCCAGGTTTGTCACGTTTTTCGCCCCCAGCAGCTCTTTCAGCCTGGTGGGATAAGAATATTGCTGGTAGTTTTCCATATCATCCAGGTTCGCTGCCTGGGTAATGCTGTCCCCAAGGCAGGCAATGGACATGCCGGAGAAGTCAAACTCCTTATGGGCAATGACCTTTAAATCCGACTTGTTCTGCATCCGGGTTTCCATATAAGACCCCCGGACCTTCCTCTTTTCCAGCAGCGTATTACCGGATATGGTACTTCCCCCCTGTCCGGCAGGCAGGTACATGGCACTGTTGCCGGAAATGCCGCCTGCCTTATTGCCGGAGATATCTGTGGCCTGGCTGCCGGTAATATCCCATATCCCGTTGCCGGATACTCCTGGTGCGCCATTGCCGGAAATGCCCCATATCCCGTTGCCGGATACCTCTGGTGTGCCATTGCCGGAAATGCCCCATATCCCGTTGCCGGATACCTCCGGTGCGCCATTGCCGGAAACATCCCATATCCCGTTGCCAGAGTTATCCATTATCCAGTTACCGGAAATGTCCTGCCCCTGGCTGCCATAATCGCCCGGTTCCCCTGGCGCCTGGCCGCCTGAAATATCCCCTTCCCCATAAGGCCCTTCTGTTATCTGGTTTTCAGATACCCCTTCCGTCCCTGGCTGCGGAATATCTATACTTTCCCCGGAAATTGTCCCGGGAATATCCCCATTGCCCTCCTGTGTGAGGCTACTTTCCTGGGCACCGTCAAACCCGGGTTCCCCCAGGCTCTCCCCCATACCAGATTCCCATAACAGGAACTGCTCTTCATCCTCATCAAAATATGCCCTGTTTTCCTCAATAAAAGCTTCAATGGCATCCTTGTCCCTGGACAGCTCCTTGATAGTCATCCTGATATCGGCAGCTTCCGCATATGCCTGTTCATACCTTGCCACCCGCTCCTTTTCCCACCTGCGGGCTTCGTAATATTTTAATCCCCTGTCAACCCCCACGGCAGCAATCATGATTGCCACCATGGCAATGGCCGTTAGTAAAAAGCGGTTTATTTTTCCCATGTCCTTACTCTCACCTGATATTACCCAAGCCTCTGCCGCAGGATCTCATAGGCAAGCACGCCGGCCGCTACAGAGGCGTTCAGGGAATCAATGTTCCCCTTCATGGGGATCGACGCTGTCATATCGCACTTTTCCATTACCAGCCGTCCCACCCCTTCTCCTTCGCTGCCGATTACCATGCCTATAGGGCCTTTTAAATTCAGGCTGTACATACTCTCACCATCCATATGGGCGCATACAAACCAAAGCCCTTTCTTTTTCAGCTCCGTGATGGCGGCGGCCAGGTTGGTCACCCGGGCCACCGGCGTATAATTCAGTGCCCCTGCGGAAGCTCTCGCCACCGCCGCCGTCAGCCCCACCGCCCGGTTTTTGGGAATGATTACGCCATGGGCCCCCGCCAGGTTGGCAGTCCTTATGATCGCTCCCAGATTATGGGGGTCTTCAATGTTGTCCAGCAGGAAGAGAAAAGGCGGTTCCCCCTTTTCTTCCGCCAGGCGGAGCATGTCCTCCACTTCTGCATATTCATAAGCCGCCGCACAGGCGATCACCCCCTGGTGCCTGCCCGTCTCCGATATCTGGCCAAGGCGTTCCCTTGCCACATACTTGATCGGGGTACCCTTCTTCCTGGCTTCCCTCTTAATGGTCTGTATGGGGCCGTCCTGGCACCCATCCTGTATATAGACCCTGTCAATGGCTTTCCCTGAACGGAAAGCTTCGATCACCGGGTTCCTTCCTTCTATTATAAACTCATTTGGCTCCCTGGTTTCCTTTTCTTTTTCCATTTTCCCTCTCCTGTAAGAACGGCCCTGCCCGCTTTCACCCGCCGCCTGTGCGCGGCTCCCGTCTTATGCTTCTTTCTCTTCTATCTTATGTAAACCGATTTTCATCAGCGCCAGCGCCCGCTCCATCTGGTCGGTAAGGTATAGGTATCCCATCAGCGCCTCCAGCCCTGTGGCGCTTTTGTACTCTCCCAGTGTGGCGTTTTTGGCCACAGAATAAGGCTTTGCATTTTTCCCTCTTTTATACACCGCCAGCTCTTCTGGGGTAAATTCTTCCAAAAGCCCCTGGGCAATCTGTGCCTGGGCAGGGGCTTTCACATACTGGATAGTCTTTTTGTTCAGCTTATTTACCGGCGCGTTACCCATCTGCACTACAATCGTCCGGACTACCAGCTCGTAGATCCCGTCCCCGATATAAGCGAGGGTCAATGGGGAATAGGTGCGGATATCTACTTCCTTCAAGCCAAAGCTCATTTTGATCTGTGATAACAGGCTTATGCTCTCTTCCATTTCACTCCTTCGCGGGTATCCTCCAGGATGATCCCTCTGCCAAGCAGTTCCTCCCTGATCTCGTCCGCCCGCTGAAAATTCTTTGCCTTCCGGGCCGCCTGGCGTTCTGCGATCAGTGCCTCAATGTCCCCCTGGGGCATCTCCTGCTGCTTCTCCACGATCAGCCCGCACACTCCGCAAAGCTCCATTATCTCTCCCTTCATCTTCTGCAAAAACTCCCTGCTGCTGTTTGCATCGGTATGGGAATTGGCAAACTTCACCAGCTCAAAAATGGCGGCAATGGCATCCGCTGTGTTAAAATCATCCTCCATGGCCTGGTCAAATTTATCCCCAAAGCCTTCTGCCTCCTGTACAAGGCATTTCTCCCTTTCGTCCATAGGAAGGTCCCCGGCGTTTTCCAGCAGGTAATCCAGGTTGCCCACACTGGTGACGATCCTCCCATAGCCGTTTGCCGCCGCTTCCATCAGCTCTGCGCTGAAATTCAAAGGGCTCCGGTAATGGGCGGAAAGCATGAAAAACCGCAGTACCTGCAGATCATATTTTTCCCCAATATCCCTTACCGTAAAGAAATTCCCCTGGGATTTGGACATCTTCCTGTTGTTGATATTTAAAAAGGCGTTGTGCATCCAGTATTTGGCAAAGGGCTTCCCGTTTGCCGCCTCTGACTGGGCGATCTCATTTTCATGGTGTGGGAAGACCAGGTCCTCCCCCCCTGCATGAATGTCAATTTCCTCCCCCAGATATTTCCTGCTCATCACCGAACACTCAATATGCCACCCCGGGCGTCCCTGGCACCAGGGGGATTCCCAGTAAGGCTCCCCTTCCTTTTTGGGCTTCCAGAGCACAAAGTCCAGGGCATCCTCCTTCTGGTCCTGGCCTGTTACCAGCAGGGAACGGTTCCCCCCCTGGAGGTCATCGAGATTTTTGTGGGAAAGCTTCCCATATTCCTGGAACCGCCGGGTCCTATAGTAAACAGTACCGTCCGCCGCCGCATAGGCATATCCCTTCTCCATCAGGTCCCCGATCATATCCAGCATGCCGCCAATCTCTTCCGTGGCCTTGGGATGGGTGGTGGCCGGCTTTACATTCAGGGCCGCCATATCCTTTTTGCATTCCTCAATATAACGCTGGGAGATCACAGAAGCGTCCACCCCTTCCTCCAGGGCCTTTTTGATGATCTTGTCATCAACATCTGTAAAATTGGATACAAAGTTCACTTCATATCCTTTGCGCTCCATATAACGCCTTACCGTGTCAAACACAATCATGGGCCGTGCGTTGCCTATATGGATAAAATCGTATACCGTAGGGCCGCACACATACATTTTGATCTTTCCTTCCTCTAAAGGGACAAGTTCTTCTTTTTTCCTGGACAGTGTGTTGTAAATTTTCATCATTCCTCATTTCTGCGGGGCTTTGGGTTTCCCCCGCGTTTTATTTTTCGCACTTCCTGCTCTAAATCAAGCAAGCGGTTGGTCAGCTCTAAGTTGGCGCCGTGCAGGGAACTGATCTCTTCCTTTATAGGGTCGGGCAGGTTTACCTGGTCAAGCTCCTCCTGGGGAAGGGATCGATTGTCCCGCTTTACCACCCTCCCCGGCACACCCACCACTGTGGAATTGGGCGGCACCTCTTCCAGCACGACGCTTCCCGCCCCTATCTTAGAATTATCCCCAATTTTAAAGGAACCTAACACCTTGGCCCCGGCACTGATCATAACGTTGTTGCCCACGGTGGGATGGCGCTTTCCCTGCTCTTTCCCTGTCCCCCCAAGGGTCACCCCCTGGTATAAGGTCACATTATCCCCTATGACAGTAGTCTCCCCAATTATAACACCATTTCCATGATCGATAAAGAAGCCTTTGCCAATTTGTGCCCCAGGATGGATCTCAATCCCTGTTTTCCGCACCCCCCGCTGGGATACCCACCTTGCCAGAAAATAATGCTTCTTCTCATACAGCCTGTGGGCAATGCGGTAATGCAGCATCACTTTAAAGCTGGGATAAAGAAAAACCTCCATGGATGAGTGGATCGCCGGGTCCCTCTGCCTGATAATCGCTATTTCTTCTTTTATTCTCTTAATCAATCCCACTTGATCGCTCCCTTTCACCTGCGTCCGCCATATTTCCCTGCCCATGCGCGGTCCGGCAGGGCACCCTGCACCGGGCATATGCTGCGCCAACGTGTGCATAAAAAAGGATAACCTCTCTCCTTTAGAGACGAAGTTATCCGCGGTCCCACTCTAATAAAGGCTATGCCTCCACTTATTGCACGTAACGTGTGGATACGTGCCCTGCTACTTGGCCAATGGCATCTTCTTTCACAGGACCTGCTCCCGGAGGCACTTCTATTACCTTTTTACAGGACTGCTTCCAGCCGACGGCAATCCCTCTCTGTGTAAAAACTCCGTAATATACTCTTTCCGTTCATAGCATTTTCATATTGCGCCCTGGGTATGGCAGGACAGATGTTTTATTGCTATAGTATCAGCATATGCAAAAATGAAGGATTTGTCAACCGGAAACCAATAATTATGCCAATACCTGGCTATCCTGCCTTGGGCAGCCCTGTACCTAAGAGCCTAAAGTGTTTTTGGCTTCCTCGTATTTCCCCACTGGGATCTCAAAAACTTCACAGGCTTTTTCCAGCGAAAGGTGCATGTTCTTCATTATTTTTTCGATATCCAGGACCAGCCTCCGGGCATCGCCCTCATACCTTCCTTCTTCCCTTCCCTGCCTTACATACTGGTCAAATAATTCACACACAGTAATCTCATCCTCCTCCCTGATCCCGCGGCCCTCCAGCCACGCTTCTGCTTCTTCAGCTTTTCCTTCCCCGGAAAGTGCCCCCAGCATTTTCAGCAGGGCGGCTTTATGCACGATCTTCCTGTCTGACCGGTAACTATCACCCTCCGCAAGGTAATCCGCCACGATGCGCATATCGCTCTGGAACAAGTGCCTGACCTCCCCTGGCAGGTGGCGCATTTCAAATACATGGAGCCTGAAGCTGTCAATGTATTTCCATGCTTTGTCTGAAAGCTTCCGTTTTTGGAATAACTGGCGGCTGTCACGGCAGCCCCTCCACCGGGGGCTCCCCCAATAAAGCACCAGCTCAATAACCGGGAAGATTTCCTGCATCTTTCCTTCATACTGCTCCCTGTAGACCCCTCCCGTATAGCCGGCTTTACGCAATAGCATTTTCCCATCTGTCTGGCTCTGGTTTGCGATCAGGTACATCACATTCACCCGGCCATCCGCCAGTTCATATTTACATAGATCCTCGTATTGGCTCCGGAGCTTTTCCCTGCCTTGGTAAATGGTTTCCGTAGCCCCCGTCCACAGGTTTGCTGCATCCGTCACTGCCTCCCCCTGGTACAGCAGGGCATTGATGGTATCTGATGCGATATCCGGAAATGCCAGAAACTCCTTTTCTACTGTATCCTTCTTCTCTTTGGCCTCTCCCATCTATCCTCCTTCTGCAGGAGATGGCTTTACAAGGCCAATGGAGGGATCCCGGCAAATGCCATGGAAACCTGGCATCCAGCCTGCCTGTAAGATCTCCTGCTTTTTCATATAATTGCGCTTTGTCATGTGGTAACATTTTATATGGAAATCAAGCACGGAATCTTATCAGACAGGAAACGGCTTCCTGTATATGACGGAAAGAACATGCAGATGGTATTTCTTTTCATATGCTTAATTTGATAGTTTCATCATAGCATATAGAAAAATGTTTTGCAATGGTATTCAGGCACCTTTTTCATCAAGGACCAGTCTCATTGATCTGGCATTAGATTTAACCATTAATACTTAAGTATTATGTTTTTCTAATCTCTTCGCTTTGTCAAAAAACGTGCTTTCCGCCAGATCGCAGGCTTTTGCCGCCTGTTTTAGCGTCAATTTCTTTTCTCTCCACATTTTATGTATCTCATGGAAATTTTCGGGAAGCGGCAATTGTGGCCTTCCAAATCTCACTCCTCTCGCCTTTGCCGCAATAATTCCTTCTGCCTGTCTTTGTTTAATGTTGATGCGTTCATTTTCCGCAACATAGCTTAATAGGGAAAGAACAAGGTCACTAATAAGCGTCCCTAATAAATTTTTCTCTCTCCGGGTATCCAAAAGAGGCATGTCGATCACTACAATATCCGCTCCCTTTTCCCTGGTAATGATACGCCATTGCTCATTAAGGTCTGCATAATTTCTGCCCAGCCTGTCAATAGACATCACAAACAAAATGGAGTCAGCGTCCAGCTTCCGCAATAGGCGTTTATATTCCGGACGCTCAAAATTCTTACCAGATTGCTTATCCATATAGATCTGTTCTTTGGGCACACCTGCCTCAACCAGCGCGATTCTCTGCCTATCCTCCTTTTGCTCTTTTGTTGACACCCTCATGTACCCATAAACTTTCTGACCTTCCATAATCTCCCTCCTGAATCTCTAACTCTATGGCCTACTATTGAAAAATCATGTTCAAAATACATACTTCTGTCAACCCTTTTATTCCCGTGCAGTGTTTTCCACCATGCTGCCAGCACCTGCAGATCTGGACGCCAGCATTTTCACAGTATTGCCAAAAAAAGTGCAGAGCCTTGATTTCATCTTTCAAGGCTTTGCACTTTTTGGGGCAATATGATGTGGTTTTACACTTAGATCCTTAATGGATCTGAAATCTAGAAACAAGCGGATCAAAGTTATAACTTCCCTCCACAAGCCAGCCCTCTCCTTACAGCTGCCCTTTCACAGGGCACCCCTCGCACTTTCCGCACCCGCGTCCTGTCACGTCCTCGCTTCCCAGATTTACCGGGGCCGTCAAAAGGCACACTGCCTGGGCGGATATCCCTTCCCCCGTCCCTGTAAATCCCAGCCCCTCCTCGGTAGTTGCCTTTACATTCACCTGGGCGATATCGATCCCAAGGGCATCCCCAATGTTTTTCCGCATGGCATCTATATGAGGGCGCATTTTCGGTGCCTGGGCGATGATCGTAGCGTCAATATTTTCAATCAGGAAGAAATTTTCTTCCAGCAGTTCCCCCACATGCTTTAACAGTTTCAGGGAAGAAATCCCCTTGTAGGCAGGATCCGTGTCCGGAAAATGCCTGCCAATATCCCCCAATGCCGCCGCCCCTAAAAGAGCGTCCATGATCGCATGAAGGAGCACATCCGCATCCGAATGCCCCAGGAGCCCCTTCTCATAGGGGATCTCCACCCCGCCCATGATAAGCGCCCTTCCCTCTGCCAACCTGTGTACATCGTATCCCATTCCAATTCTCATTTTTTACTCCTATTCCAGTTCCGCTCCCGCCCTCCCAGCACCTTGGTACGGCAGAGAAGATCCTGACCCCCTCATTACAGGGCTCAGTATCTCCTCTGGGTGCTTCACGGGCGTCCGCTGAGGTTTTCCAGTTCCGCTCCCGCCCTCCTGGCACCTTGGTACGGCAGAGAAGATCCTGACCCCCTCATTACAGAGTCCAGTATCTTCTCTGGGTGCTTCACGGGCGTCCGCTGAGGTTTTCCAGTTCCGCTCCCGCCCTCCTGGCAATTACTATTTCCATTACTATTAGCATTTTCCAGTAAAACTATACAGCAAGAGCGTAAGGCAAAAAACGCCCCCTGTCAATCCCCTTTCTCCATTAGCTCCTGTAGATACCTTACATCCTCCTGGCTGATATAGCCCACCTTTTGATAAGAGAAGGCAAACTCTCCCCGCATAACGGCATATCCACGGTAAATATATTCCCCAAAACCGCAGTATACCGCCGCCGTATCCGTGAGGATCTCATTTTCCCATCTGTCCTTTAAGTAAATGCCCTCAAAGTACATATGCAGGTGGATCACCTCATGGGCCACCACAGCGATCACCGCATCCACTGTATAGTACGGCTTCATGATCAGCCGGATACTAGTAAATGCAAGGCTGGCAGAGATCTCCCCTGCCCGGTCCCCCATGGGCGCATCCTCCAAAATCAGCTTGATATGCTCCCCGTTGATGCCAAGGTGGGCGCAGACGCTGTCTAAAAGCTGCCTCAGGACTGCCTCATCCCTCAGGTTCATCTTCAGCCGCATAAGAATTTCCTCCGGCACCTGGTAAGTCCCATACACCCTCTTTTCCTTCTTCTCAAGCAGGGCGATGCACTGCTGCAAAAGTTCCCTGGGAACCTTTTTGAAAGCGCTGGATGGTACCGGGGACCTGCACAGAATAAAGCGCCTTATTACATAAATCCCCAGCCCTACGAAAGATAATGCCCGGAAGATATCAGCAAGGCTGACATGGTAAAATAACCACTGCAAAAACTCCATTTCCCTCTCCCTTCTATGGCTGTTTTTCCCTTCCCCTCTTTTCCATCCAGGGTCCCTTTGCGTAAAAGGCCACCGACAAAAGCATCCCGATTGCCCAGCCCACAGGCCATGCGCACCAAATACCCGTAACTCCCAGCCAGCCTGAAAATACCCTGGACAGGACCACCCGCAGGATCAAATCTGAAAAAGTCCCGGCCATAAACATTTTCATCATCCCTGCCCCCCTGAGAATACCGTCGGCGGCAAGCTTCACGGATATCAGGAAATAAAAGGGCGATACGATCCTTAAAAACTGCATCCCCGCTGAAAGGGCGCTCCCCGAAGGCTCATTCATAAACAGCCCCACCAGCCATCCGCCAGCCACCAGGTAAAGAACGACCAGCGGCAGGCACAAAAGCCACACCATCTTTATCCCCGCCTTGAACCCCTCCCGGATCCTGGGCAGCATACCTGCCCCTATATTCTGGGCGGTAAAATTGGAAATTCCGTTTCCCAGGGTGGAAAAGGAGGTGATCACCAGATTGTTCAGCTTCACAGCCGCCGAATAACCTGCAATCACTCCCGGCCCAAAGCTGTTGACTACCCCCTGTATCATAATATTCCCCACAGATACAAAACTCTGCTGCAAAATACTGGGAACTGCAATGGCGCTGAGCTTTTTCAGCATGGAAAAGGAAAACTTGGTAATATCCCCTTTTGTTTCTATCCCCCTTAACTTTCTGGCAACCACCCAAAGGGACAGAAGGCAGCTTACCCCCTGGCAGAGAAAGGTCGCCCATGCCACCCCTGCCACTCCCATGTGGAAAGTGGAGACAAACAAAATATCCACCCCGATATTGGCAAGGGAGGATAGGGCAAGAAAAATAAAAGGCGTTTTTGAATCCCCAAGGGCAGAAAAGATTCCCGTGGAAATATTGTAGAAAAACAAAAAGGGCAGGCCCCAGATATAAATATCCAGATACAGCTCCGAATCCGCAAAAATCTCCTCCGGCGTGTGGATCAGCCCAAGCAGGCCGCCGCTGCACAAAATGCCAAACAGCATCAAGGCCACGCACAATGCCCCGCTGGCTATGGCAGTAGTATAGACGGCAGTCTTCATATCTATGTATTTCTTCGCCCCGAAAAGCTGGGCAACGATCACCGAACACCCGATATTACACCCCACGGCAAAAGCGATAAATATCAGGGTGATCTCATAGCTGTTTCCCACTGCTGCCAATGCGTTTTCCCCTACGATTTTTCCCGCCACCAAACTGTCTGCAATGTTATATAGCTGCTGAAAGATGATGCTGCCAAATAATGGCAGGCAAAACTTCCACAGGACAGTCTCCGGCTTTCCCACTGTAAGATCCTTATTCATAATAATCCTCCCTGCTGCCAACCACCCGCGGATATAGGCATTGGCAAAAATCTCCCCCAACTGATCTCCTTCTGCGCCCCCAAAGGCAAGGCCCCTGCGCATAAAAACGGGAGGGCCTTCGCCCTCCCACAATTTTCATCGCCTCGTCGCTTTGATTCCGGCGTCCTGCAAGAACAGGCGCAGAATTCATATAGTATGTAAAGAATATGATTTAAATTCCTTATCCACTATACCCAAATTTCTCCGAACGTGCAACGAACATAAAATGAATATTTTGTGAACCCGGATGCACCCTGGTTTATTTACGGACCAGATACTTTCTCATATCAATCGCACAGGCAACCAGTATGATCACACCTTTAATAATATACTGCCAGTTCTGGTTGATAGACAGGAACTGCAATGCAACGAAAATGATCCGCAGAAGGAACACGCCCGTTACAACGCCGCTGATCTTTCCGGTACCGCCTACAAAGGATACGCCGCCGATCACGCAGGCAGCAATGGCATCACTTTCATAGTTCGCCCCTGTGGTAGCTGTATTGGAACCGATACGGGCAGACTCAATAAAGCCTGTGATACCATACATAGCGCCTGCAAGGGTATGTACCAAAATGGTGGTTTTCATAACGTTAACGCCGGATACGTTCGCCGCTTCCGGATTGGAACCTACCGCAAACATGTTCTTGCCGAAAGTGGTCTTATTCCAGATAAACCACATGATGGCAACGATCACGCAGGCATACCATACATAATTGGGAATGGGCGTGCCAAAAAGGGTCAAATGGCTGCCTGTAACGAAATCCTTAAAGGATTTATCAAGCCCTGAAAGGGGCTGCCCGTTGTTCCCGTTGATCATAATATAGATCAGCAGGGTCCCGTTTACGATCAGCTGGGTGGCCAAGGTCACAATAAACGGGTGGAGCTGAAACTTTGCAACGAAAAACCCATTCACCCATCCCACAAGCCCGCCTACCGCGATGGCAATTATGATCACCAATAAAATAGGCATTACCGGCAGGTTGGGGAACATTTTCGTACCATAATCCACAGACTGCAGGAGGGAAGCTGAAATACAGGCAGTAAGGCCAACCACACGTCCGGCGGAAAGGTCGGTACCTGTGAGTACAATACATCCCGCGATACCACAGGCAATGGGAATGTAGGCCGCTGAAAGGGAAAGGATATTTACAATGGAACCTACCGTAAGGAAACGGTTATTCTGGGTGTAGGTGTAAATTACCGCAATAATCATCATGATATACATGGCGTTATTTACCAGCGCTTCTTTCCAGAACATTTTCTTATCGGCAGCATCCAGGCCCTGATAATTTTCATAACGCTTTTTGATATTGGAAATCGCTTTCATTTATGCTCTAAGCCTCCTTTATACATATTTGGCAGCAAGAGTCATAATTTCCTCCTGCGTTGTCTTTTTCGCATCCACCTCGCCTGCAAGCCGCCCGCCGGACATTACCAGGATCCTGTCGCAGACGCCCAGAAGCTCCGGCATTTCGGAGGATACCATAATTACCACTTTTCCTTTGTTTACCAGGTCAAGGATCAACTGGTAGATCTCATACTTGGCCCCCACGTCGATCCCCCTTGTAGGTTCATCCAAAAGCAGTACCTCCGGCTCCGTAAGGAGCCACCTTCCCAGGATCACTTTCTGCTGGTTTCCGCCTGAAAGGGAACGGATCTTCGTCTCCTGGGTAGGCGTTTTGGTATGCATGGCGTCAATAGACCACTGGGTATCCTCTTTCATAGTTTTATCACTGAGATAAAGGTGATGCCTTAAGTGCCTTTTCAGGCTGGAGATCACCGTATTTTCACGAATATTTAAAATGCTGAATATGCCGGTCGCCCTGCGCTCTTCCGTTAAAAGGGCAAAACCGTTTTTGATGGATTCCCTGGAATTCCGGTTCCGCACTACCTTCCCGTCAAGCTTGATGGTGCCTGACTTTCTGGTGGCCACTCCGAAGATATTTTCCAGGCATTCCGTCCTGCCGCTCCCGTCAAGGCCCGCAAGCCCCACCACCTCTCCTTTTCTCACCTTGAAGGACACATCCTTCAAAAGGGAATACTGGGCGGTAAGGTTTTCCACCTCCAGGGCCACCTCCCCCGGTTTGTTGGTCTTGGGCGGGAACTGGTTGTTCAGCTCCCTGCCTACCATCAGGCGGATGATCTCTTCCATGGTAAGCTCTGCTGAGGGCTTGGTCGCCACATAAGTCCCATCCCTCATGACCGTCACTTCATCGGCGATCCTTAAGATTTCCGCCATCTTATGGGAAATATAAATAATGCCGCAGCCCCTGTCCCTTAACATGTTTATGATCTTAAACAGATGCTCTACCTCTTCCTCTGTCAGGGAAGAGGTGGGCTCATCAAATACGATCACCTTGGAATGATAGGAAACTGCCTTTGCGATCTCCACCATCTGCCGCTGGGAGACAGGCATGGTACTCATAATTCTTTTGGGATCGACCTCGATCTCCAGCTCCTTAAATACCTCCTGGGTATCATGGTAAATCCTCTTTTCATCTACCATGACCCCTGCAATCTTCGGATACCGCCCCAGCCAGATATTATCCATTACGTTCCGCTTCAGTGCCTGGTTTAATTCCTGGTGCACCATTGCCACACCATTTTCCAATGCTTCCTTAGAATTTTTAAAGTTTACTTCCTTCCCTTCTAAGATGATCTGCCCTTTGTCTTTATTGTACATGCCGAACAGACACTTCATCAGGGTGGATTTCCCGGCCCCGTTCTCGCCCATCAGTGCGTGGACAGTGCCGCTTTTTACCGTCAGGGAAACATGATCCAGCGCTTTCACGCCGGGAAATTCTTTACAGATGTCTGTCATTTGCAATAGGACATCATGCGCCATACTCCGCCCTCCCTCATTCATTACCGTCTTTTTGCACACCCCTAGTTACCAGCAGACGCAGGCCAGCTTATAGAAACAAACGCTGTCCCTTGCCGGTAATTTTTATGTAACAACGGGCAGCACGCTCCGCAAACTGCCCTTATGTTAAACAAACGCCGTCACGCTCCGCGAGCCGGCTTATTGTAAAAAAAGCGGCCGCTATACCCCAGCAGCCGCCCTTTGGTTCTAAAAGTTGCAAAAGGGTTTACTTATCCAATTGCCAGTGTGAATTATTCTCCTGTATATGCTGCATAAGGGATGTAAATCTTGTTTGCAACATTAGGGGAAATATTGTAGGAATCTGTTCCGTCCATCAGCTCTTTGCCTGATGCCGCATTCTGTGCAAGGAATGCGATACCGCTTGCCATACCTTCTGCATCCTGCTTAATGGTTCCTGTCATCTTGCCGTCTGCGATCAACTGTTTTGCAGCATCTGTTGCATCAACACCGAATACAGGGATGGTCGTGCTGGTGCCGTCGCCTAAGTTGTATCCCTTGTCATTGAGTGCGGAGATTGCGCCTTCCGCCATACCGTCGTTGTTGCAGATGATCAGCTCGATCATGTTGCCATTGCCTTCGTTGTACTGGGAAAGGTTGGTGGTCATATAAGTATTGGCTGCAACTGCGCTCCAGTTGCCATCCTGGTCAACCTGATAGCAGTCGCTGTTGGAAGAATCAAAGTATTCCAGGGCAGGCTTGCCTGCTGCTTCAAGAACCTTGTTTGCATCCTCTACTGCATACTGTGTACGGTAGATTGCTTCCACATTCCCAAGCTGTCCCATGAACATTGCGTAGGTGATCTTACCGTCGCCATTTAAATCTATGGTATCAAAATTCTCTACTACATAGTCACCGATCATCTGGCCCTGCATATGCCCTGCTTCGGGAGCATCGGTTCCTACAAAGGCACATTTGTCATAGCTTCCAAGTACTTTGCCTTCATCTTCGTCCCCTTCTACTGCACGGTTGAAGAAGATTACAGGGATCCCTGCTGCAGATGCCTTGTCCACGATTGTCTGGGAAGCATCTACGGAACCGGAAGTTACGATGTTAACGATCAGAAGGTTTGCCCCAGTCTGGATAGCTGTGTCGATCTGCTCGTTCTGTGTGGTCTGGTTGCTGTTGGAGTCATAGTCCTGGTAGGTAACTCCCAGGGAATCTAACTGTGCGTCTAACGCTGTCCTTACGGATGCGATATAGGTATCAGAATAAGTATAGTAGAATACAGCGATGTTTGCATCTGATAAATCCCCTACTGCTTCCTGGGCTGCATCAGCTACATTTTCAGCTTCCTTCTCAGCCTCTTTCTCTGTGTCCTCCTGCTTGGGAGCCTCTGCACCGTCAGATGCCGCTTCCTTGTTGTCCCCGGCCGCTGCGTCTGATGCCGCAGGCGTATCTGCCTTACCGCCGCAGCCGGTAATCACGCCCACTGTCATTGCCGCACATAATAATGCAGCCAAAACTTTCTTTTTCATATTTCAATCCTCCTTTTGAAAAATGCCATTGCACATCTGAATGGACATGCAATCACCTTACAACAGGAGTATATCACTCTGATTTTTTAATTCCTATGCAAATAATTACGCAAAAGGTATAAATATTTACTCTAACTGCACAAAAATTCTTCCATAATTGTACAAAAATTATTCATTATGTCTAATTCCGGCATATTCTGCCTGTAAGGCCCATTCAGTCAAAGGCAAATAAGATTCTCTGGCACTCTTCGCTGAACATATTTTCCCGGGTCACCACCGTCGTGGTGGTATCAATCACCTGCTGGTCCATCTGGCCGTCGTTTATCAGGCGGTAGGCACACTCAATCCCCAGATAACCCATGGCATAGGGGTTCTGCACGATCAGGGCATCCACTTCCCCGGTTTCCAGCATCCCTACGGAAACTACATTGCTGTCAAAAGCGATCACTTTGGTTTCCTCCGCCAGCCCCAGCTCCTTGATGGCATACCCCACTCCCAGGCTGGTCCACTCGTTAAAGGTGACGACTACATTCATCTGCGGATGCGCCGCCAGCATTTCCCTGGTGGCCTCCTTGGCACTTTCCACATTGGAATTCACATTCACTGCAGCTACAATGGCCACCCTCCCATCTCCCGCCACTGCATCCCGGAAGCCTGCCTCCCGCTGCTGCCCGTTGGCGGAAACCTGGTCAAAATTCACGATCCCCACATAAATAGCCTGGCTGTCAGTGTCCAGCACGGTTTCCCCCACCATGCGCCCTGCCTGGTAATTGTCTGTGCTGATCCGGCAGCTCACCTTGTCACTGTCCACATCGCTGTCGATCACTACCACCTTCACCCCCGCCAGCACCGCACGCTCCACCGCCTGGGCATTTTCCTGGAAATCTACCGCAGAGAGCAGGATGACATCCGCCCCCTGTTCCACCGCCCTGTCGATCATCTGATTCTGGGCCTGGCAGTCTTCCTCGTCCTCAGGCCCTTCCACGGTAATGTCAAGATTATATTCCGTTTTTGCCGCATTTGCCCCGGCAAACACACTCTTCCAGTAAGAGGAAGTGGTGGATTTGACGATCACTGCCACATAGTGCTTCCGGTTTTCCGCCCCTTCCTTTGCCCTTCCTAAATCAAACAGCCATGGGCCGCTGCTGGCTATCCATATAAGAAGCACCAGCCCCCCGGCAAGCAGCCCTATCCCCCCCAGAGAAAGCCATATCTGCCTGTTGCCTGTTTTCATATTTCCCTCCCCTCCTTTTCCCAGCCCCAAACATCCCAGGGGGTGAAAACTTCACGGTTATCCCTCTGTGCCGATTTCCTCCTGCAAGCAGGGAATGCAGATTTCCACCCTGGTCCCCACATCCAGTTCACTTTCTATGTGAAGGCCGTACTTCTCCCCAAAATAAATCCGGATCCTGTCATTAACGTTTTTAATGCCGATGCCTGTCCGGTCGCTGGCCTCCCGGTGGAGGATTTCCCGGCACCTGTCCTCTTCCATGCCCACACCATTGTCCTCCACATACATAAGGATATCTTCCCCCCTGCGCCTGACCCCAATACAGATCCTTCCTTCATCGCACATGTCCAGCCCGTGGTTTATGGCATTTTCAATAATCGGCTGGAGGGTAATTTTGTTGCAAAAATATCCCAGGCACTCTTCCTCCACATCAAACTGATAAGTAAACCTGTTTTTGTAACGGTATTTCTGTATTTTCAGATAGCTTTCCGCATGCTGGCACTCCTTTTCAATGGTGATCAGCTCATGGCCCCGGCTGATGCTGATGCGGAAGAGCCTCGCCAGGGCATTTACCATGGTGATCGCCTCCTTTGTCCGCCCCTCTTCGCACATCCAGGCAATGGAATCCAGGGTATTGTACAGAAAATGGGGGTTGATCTGGGCCTGCAGGGCATTCAGCTCTGTTTTGCGCAGGGTGACCTCTTCCCGGCGCACCTGCTCCATCAGGTTCTGGATCTGCACCACCATATGGCCAAAGGAATCTGACAAAGCGGCAATCTCCCTGGTGCCGTTAACCTGGCAGAAGGTAAAGTTCTCCGCATCCTTTTCAAACTGCTGCATGGCGTTCATCAGCTTATTGGCCGGGCTGGACACCAATTTGGAGGAAAAAATACCCACAAGCAAGGTGGCCAGGAGCATAGAGAACAGAAGAAAACCTATGATTTTCGCCATCCCGTCCAGCTTACTGGTAATCATCTCATCCACAAAGCTAACCCCCACGATTTTCCAGCCGTTATTCTCCATGGATTGGATGGTGTAAATCCCATCTTCCTGCAAAAAAGACCCGTCCGGCCTGCCTGTAAGCAGCTCCCAGTTTTCACTTTTCAGCCCTGCGTGGATCAATTGCTGCTGGGGATGGTAAACCAGCCCCCCTGCCCCATCCATGATAAAGCAATAGCCATGCTGGCCGATCCCCACATTGTCCACATAACTGGCAATATTGGAAAACCGGATATCCATGCACACCAAGACCTCTTCTTTCTGATGGTTTTTCATTCTCTGGGCAATGGTCACCACCCAGGGATAGTAATTTTCAATCAGGGACTCCACATGGGGGCTGGAAAAGAAAAGCCCCTCCTCCCCTTTGGGAATTTCCATGTAGGAAAGGTTTTGCAGGATTTTCTCCTTTAACCGGTTGTCCCCCTGCCAGCAGTTGGTGAGATTCCCATGGTTGTCATATTCTGTGATAATCACCACTTCCTTGCGGACCTCCACCAGATTTCTCAAAAAATCATCCTTTTCCCCCTCTTCCTTCCCCATGCTTGAGCGGATCAGCCCCATGATCTCCTCAATATCTTTGGCATAATTTTCCAGGGTACTGTGTACCTGCTTAATTGCCTGTTCGCTGCCAGTTATGGCATTACCCTCCACAGAAGCCCGGTAAATCCGCAGGTAAGCGGTAATTCCCACACAACAGGCGAAGGAAACGACAGTTACTACTACCACCGTCATGATCACCGAAAGGGAAAGCCTTTGGACCACTGTTTTTTTCTGCCCCCCTGCCTTACTCATGCCATTGCTCCCTGCTTGTCTTTTCCTCTTCCAGCTTCTGCCTGCAGGCATTGGGGGATAACCCCTCATATTTTTTAAAACAATAACTAAAATAGTGCTGGTCATTATAACCGCATTTTTCAGAAATTTCCTTGATCTTCAAGTTGGTGCAAAGAAGCAGCTCCTTGGCAGTTTCTATCCGTTTTTTCGTCAATAAGTCAATAAATGTCCTGCCCGTTGACCTTTTGATCAATGCGCTCAGGTAATTGGGGCTCACCGAAATTTCATTGCTCACCGATACCAGGGAAAGCTCCTGGTCCATATAACTGTTTTCAATAATGCCAAGGGCTTTGTCGCACAAAAGGGTACTGCTTTTTTTACGCTGTTCGGCAATCAGTTCCCTTGCGGCAAGGCAGAAAAAAATACACCGGCTGCGTACAGCGCCATAATTCTCAAAGGAGTCCACACTCTGTAAGGGAGACTTCTTCTGAAGCTGCGCCGCACCCTCCTCATCCACCACCGCATACACGATACGTGACACCGCTGATACCAGCCTGACTATCAGGAAATGAATTTCCATCATAGAAATGTGCTCCTGCTCCACGGAATCGAACATCTGCTTTAAATAGGCTTCCAGCTCCTGGCTTCCGCCGCTGCGGATCATGCGCTCAACTTCCTCAATATATCCCTGCATCTTTTCCATGTCGAAATCATCCGCCCGCTCAATATCGGAGATAAAATAAACCTCTTCCTTGTTTTTTCTGGAGTAGCGTATGGCGCTCATGGCCTCAATGTATGCCTCATGTATATGGGAAAGGCTTCCCACGCTGCGGCCCACGCCTATCAGGCAGGACATTTTCATAATCCGCCTGACGCTCTGGGATATTTCTTCTACAATAATGTGGAGGTACTTATCCGTGTCTGCTTCCGGGGCAATAAGCAGGGAAACCACCCTTCCCCCGGAATAAAAGCTTACATGCCTGATATATTTTTCAAGAATCGTGTCAATTCCATGGACGCTGGCACGGGCAGTAAGGTTTTTTCCCTCTTCATCTATAATGCTGGCAACAATGACTGTATATTTTAAATCACTTTCCCCTTCTTTTAATAGCCCGCAGGCAAACGCCGCCTGTTCCAGCTCCCCCTCGTCCGCCTCTTCCGCGTCCCTCTGGAACCCGTCAAGCAACAAAGGAATTGCCAGTTCCATGGCCTCCAGCTTTTCCTGCTTTTTTCCGGCGGATGCGAAATTTTCGTATTTCTCGTCAATCTTCTTTTTCATTTTCAGCAATTCTTCCGTCAATTCAGCGGAAGATATGGGTTTTAACAGATAGCTGATAATATTATACTGTATCCCCTGCTGGGCATAAGAAAAATCGTCATAGCCGCTTAAAAAGGCAATCTGGGTGGCCGGGCGTATCTCCTGCACCTGCCTGGCCAGCTCGATGCCTGTGATAAAAGGCATACGGATATCCGTCAGCAGAAGATCCGGTTCCAGCTTTTCCACCAGTTCCAGCGCTTCCGCCCCGTTTTCCGCTTCCCCTACTACCGAAAATCCCACGCTCTCCCAATCTACCCGCCGGATCAGCGCCTTGCGCAGTTCTTCCTCATCATCCGCTACAATAACCGTATACATAAACTGCCTCCCTTATATCTTAGGATACCACAAAAACTGAAATTTTTGCATCCCCCCAGGGTATTCCCACAAGATGCCCCCTGGGGCATTACAAGGCAAACGCCGCCCTGCAGGAGCATAATCCCCCGGGACGGCGTTTCCTTTGCTGCCTATAAATTTTACCTCCGGAAGGCCAAAGGCTTTTCGGATAATACTACACAATAATCTGATAGCCCGCTTTCCAGGCTCCCTCTGGGGCAACCAGGTTGCCCCATTCCCTCTCCTTCAGTTCCCCGGAGAAATTTTCATGGTCGCATCTGCCGCACCAGGGCTCGATACAGATAAAAGGCGCATTCTTTTTCGCAGGGGACCAGATACCAAACAAAGGTTCCTCCATCTTAACTGTAACATATGGCTTTTTGTCCGCCCTGCACAAGGACACTTCCATTACCTGGCTATGCTCAATCACCAGGGCGTCCCTGTCAAATAAATTCTCTGTAATGGCCAGGTATCCCTGGTCCAGGTTATATGTATTTTTTTCGTCTGTGGCCAGCCCCTTTTCACTGATTCCTGTGCTGACCACCTTCTCCTGCTTGCCAAAACGGATAAAATAATCCGTCTGCTTCTCCCCTTCATCCAAAGGGCAGTAAAAGGCAGGGTGCCCCCCAATAGAAAAAGGCAGTTCTTCCTTTCCCGGATTTTCCACCTGCCAGCGCACGTCCACGCCGTCAGGAAGAAGGCAGTACCCCAGCTTGAGCACAAATTCATAAGGGTACATTTCCCTTGTTTCTTCGCTGTCCTTTAATACAAACCAGATTTCATCTTCTGTCTGGGAGAGCAGGCTAAATTCCATATCCCTGACAAAACCATGCTGTGCCATAGAATAAGTGCGTCCTTTGGTTCTGTATTCCCTGTTTTTTACGCCCCCTACAAAAGGGAACAGCACAGGGGATGTCCTGTTCCAGTAGGCCGGGTCTGCATTCCACAGATACTCCCTGCCTGTATCCAGACGTTTCAGGGATTTCAGCTCCGCCCCTTTGGAATGCACCTGGATGGCAACCGTCTTGTTCTTTACCTCGTATACCGCCATAATATCCTTCTCCTTTATCCTATAAAATATTTACTGCTCCCGGGTACCGCCTGCTGCTGCCCTTTCCTGGGGCAGCAGCCGCTCATTTCTATTATCCATATAACAACAGAAGCTGCCAAACCTACCGTTTTAACAGCTTCCGCCTAATTTTACATCATCATATTCATCTGGTATGCCTGCACCGCCTGCTGCATACGGAACAGATTCTTTTCCCCTTGCATTTGGAAATTCTCCTGGGTTCTTCCGGCAAACCGGCCAGTATCTGTCTCTTCTGCCTGGCGTTCTTCCGCTGCCGGGAACTCTGGCATCTCTTCCCCGGGCTTTACCAGCCTGGAAGCGTTCCTTCTTCCCATTGACAACTGCCTATCCAAAATGGACGAAAAATCGGAGGTCTGCCCCTTCTTTAAAGGGTTTTCGTTCAGGCTTTCATCCGCCAGGGAGGAATAGTCTGTCTTGGAGGTGAGCAAATCATCCCCAATGGAGGAAATCTTTGAAAGGCTGCTGCCGCTTATGGCATTGGTATTGTAAATATAGGGATGAAAACTGATTGCTCCTATCTGCATCTTAAATCCTTTCTGTACTGATTTCTAATCCTCTAATCCCAAATTCCGGTTTCTTCCACTGTAAGAGCCTTCTTATGGCATACCGGGCATGGGGTATCTTCTATGTTTTCTATGAGTTCCGTATTCTGCCAGCACTTACCGCAGACACCTGTATATTCTTTCCCAATGTCAGTTAGCTTCAGCACGGGAACACTTTCTATACTGCCACAGTGCCCACAGCAGGATAACTGATAGGCAAAAGTAAAAGCCGGAAATGCCCTATTGCCAATGGCGGCTTCAATCTGCCTTCTTATCCCTTCCGGGAATAAAGGGAGTACCCCTTCTATTTCCCCATGCATAATCCCGCAGCCGGTTTCACACTGCCACTGCCCTTTACATGCACCACATACTGCCTTAACAACTACGCCCATTCCCATCTGCTCCTTTCACTCTGGCCTGCCTATCCCAAAAGCCCGAGTATAATTTCAGAACTGCGGTTTGCCTGGGCTAACATAGACTGCCCTGCCTGCAGCAGAACCTGGCTGTTGGCATGTGCTACCATTTCCTTAGCCATATCTGTATCCCTGATGCGGGACTCTGCCGCTGTGGTATTTTCTACCACATTGTCCAGATTGGCAATGGTATGTTCAAGGCGGTTCTGCACCGCGCCATAATGGCTTCTCACACTGCTTACGTTAATAATGGCTTCCTTCACAAAATTAATGGCGTCGCTGGCATCCTCCACAGTGTTCACGTTCATATCCGCCAGCCCCAGGGCTTGGGTATTCATCTGGTACAGCTTGAAGTCAATATGCTGCCCTGCTTCCGATCCTACCTGGATGGCAACATTAGCGGATCCCCCGGAAAAATCAACATTTACCTGGCTGGGATCAATGGTAAAAGCCCCGCTTCCCGCCCCGCTGCCAATGATCGGTTTTCCTGCCCCTCCTGCCCCCAGGCCGCCAGCTGCCTGTGATACGATCACCGAACCGGCACCGTCTTTTGAGTTAAAGGCAAGTTTTCTGGCAAACTCTGTTAAATCCCCGTTGCCACTGGAAAACAGCCCATTGATTTCGCTTATGCTTTTGCCGGTCCTGTCTTTGATTGCCTGGTCAAGCTTCTTCCCCTTAATAAGGTCACCAAAAATCAAATCCATCCCGCCTGCTATATTGGCACCGGTTACGTCTGCGCTACCACCATTTTGTTTATTGGCAAGATAGCCAATATATGCCGCCCCCAGGTAGCCATGGCCGTAAGGCCTGCCCTGCATGGTATATTTTTGCAGGTATTTTGCTATATTTGCGTCCTGGCTGGTATCATCTTCATCAGCAAGCTTATCGGCATAGTAGAGCAGTTCATTGTTCCAGTTGGTGGGAAAGCCGCCTCCTGCAAGCTGTGCCGTGCCTTCCACAAACCACGTAGGGTATTTCTCCCCATTCCTCCCACTCATGCCATCGGTTAAATTGTACTGCATTACCGTGTGCATCAGCTCATGGGCAATGGTGGATTCTAACTGTTTCTCCTTGTCACTGCCGGAACCGATATCTGCATCCTTAAAATCGGCAGCATCCACATTGATGTACATTGTTTTCGGCTTTCCGCCGCTGGGGCTGTAAGTATACCCGGCAAGCGCCAGGGTATTCCCCGGGCCGTCGATAAACTTCACGTTCAGCGCCATTTTGATTTCCGTAGTTCCCTGCGCTGTTGCAAAGGACGGGAAAGCGTCAAAAATCTGCTGCACTGCATTGGGAATATACTGGTTGGCAATTTTGTCCGCCAGGGCACTCCCACTGTTTACCTGGACCCCCGGCCGGGAAGAAACGCCGTTTGCTTGCTGGTTTACAGCAACCGACCCATTGGCAAAATCAAAGGTCACTTCATAATCATAGCTGGCCAGCACGGAACCCGCCTTGGGCGAAAGCCCGTCATCCGGGAACAGCCTGATTTCATTAAACACAGTATTCTTTGCTGTATTGTCAATTTCTCTCTTAATCTGCTGGACTTCTGCGTCCACCATCGCGCGGTCTTCATCGGATAATGTGCCGTTAGCCGCCTTTACCGCCAGTTCATTGGCCCTGTGAAGCATTTCATGCACTTCGTTCAGCGCTCCTTCTGCCGACTGGACCATGGAAATCCCATCCTGTGCGTTGGATGATGCCTGGGTCAGCCCCCGGATCTGCCTGCGCATTTTTTCTGAAATAGAAAGTCCCGCCGCGTCATCCGCCGCACGGTTAATCCGATAACCGGAAGATAATTTTTCTGTCCTCTTTGCATCTGCTTTTTCATTGATTTTAAACTGCCGGCCCGCGTTCCATGCGAGCATGTTTGTTTTTACTGAAAGCATCCTTGCCCCCCCGCTAAATTTTTGACACCTTCCAGATTTTCTGGTATAGGTTTGCGGAAATATTGTCAGTTTTAAAACCACTCTATGAGAGTAGCTAGTTACATATAGCTTAGAATATATATCGGCAATATTATTAATAATATTAGAGTTAAGCTGAAAGAATATTATCTTTTTTTGTTATTATATGGCCAATAGTGCATATGCTTCTAAGGAATCTTCAAGAAAGCTTTCCCCCCAAAAGAAACTGCAGCTCCAAAAGGAACAAAAGCGCCAAATCCTCCTTGAAAAGCTTGGTTCCGGCGCATCCCTCCAGGGGCTGCCTGTTTCTCTTCTTAAATTGATCCCCTTATTTGATATGGGTAACTTCGTATCCGGCTTCTGTAACTGCTTCCTTTAAAGCATCCTCCGCCACTTCCCCCTCCAGGGACACTTCCGCGGTTTTGTTTTCCAGGCTCATTACTACGCCCTTCACCCCGGCAATACCCTCCAGGGCTTTCTGTACCCTGCCTGTGCAGTGGCTACACATCATTCCTTCAATGGTCATTGTTTTTGTCATCTTTCCATCCTCCTTGCTTTCTTCCATTTCCTGTTCCTGATTTTTATCCTCCAATGGGACATTTGCCTTAAAATTCCGGAGCCGCAGGGCATTTCCCACCACAAAAAGGCTGCTCAGGCTCATTGCCGCCGCCCCGAACATGGGGTTCAGCTTCAGCCCGAAAGCAGGGTAAAAAACACCCGCCGCCAGGGGAATGCCAATGGAATTGTAGAAAAACGCCCAGAACAGGTTTTCCTTAATGTTTTTGATCACCATGCGGCTTAGGCGGATAGCCGTAATGGCATCGGTAAGCCTGCTTTTCATCAGGATAATATCTGCACTGTCAATTGCCACATCGGTTCCCGCACCGATGGCAATCCCCACATCCGCCGCCGCCAGCGCCGGGGCATCGTTGATGCCGTCCCCCACCATGGCCACCTTCCTGCCCTGCTCCTTCAGCCTTCGGATTTCTCTTTCCTTATCCTCCGGCAGTACTTCTGCAATCACCTGGTTGATGCCAAGCTTCTTCTGCACTGCCTGGGCCGTCCGTTTATTATCCCCGGTAAGCATGACCACTTCAATTTTCATCCGGTGAAAGGCTTCGATTGCCTCCACAGAGGAAGCTTTCACCCTGTCGGCAACCCCAATAATCGCCAGAAGCTTTCCCTCCCCGGCAAATAAAAGAGGTGTTTTTCCTTCCTCCGACATTTTTTCCATTGCGGCTGCCTGAGTCTTTGTCAGGGGGACATTGCTCTCTTCCATAAACCTTGAATTACCCGCCAGATATTTTTTCCCTTCACAGGTTCCCATAACGCCTTTGCCAAAGACCGCCTGGAAGCCTTCTGTCTTGGGGATGCCCAGCCCCCTCTCCCTGGCCTCCTCCAGGATTGCCTCTGCCAGAGGATGCTCGCTGGGCTTTTCAATGGCCGCGGCCAAAGCCAGGACCTTTCCTTCTGCCAGGCCTTTTTCATAAATCTGCACATCCGTCACCCTGGGCTTCCCCTCTGTGATAGTTCCCGTTTTATCCAAAACCACCGTATCAATATCCCTTGCGGATTGCAGGGCGTCCCCGGATTTGATCAGGACGCCCCATTTGGCGCCTACGCCGGTGCCTACCATAATGGCCACCGGCGTGGCAAGCCCCAGGGCACAGGGGCAGGAGATTACCAGCACGGCAATGGCGCTGGACATGGCCGCCTCAAAGCCGCCCCCTGTAAGGAGCCATACAAAGAAGGTTACCAGGGCCACACCCATAACCGCCGGTACAAAAATCCCTGCAATTTTGTCCGCCAGCCTTGCAATGGGCGCTTTGGAGGAAGCCGCCTCCTCCACCAGACGGATGATCTGGGACAGGGTAGTGTCCTCCCCTACTTTAACCGCCCGGCACACCAGCCGCCCGGCTTTGTTCATAGTCGCGGACACCACGCTGTCGCCTGGCTGTTTTTCCACCGGGATGCTCTCCCCGGTAATTGCCGCCTCGTTGACGCTGGAGGTTCCCTCCACCACTACTGCGTCCGCCGGTACAAGGCTCCCCGGCTTTACCACAAACAGGTCATCTTTTGCCAACTGCCAGGTGGGGATTTCCATCTCCTCCCCGTTTTCCAGAAGCAGCAGCGCCGTCTTAGGGGAGAGATCCATGAGCTTTTCAATGGCTTCCCCGGTTTTCCCTTTGGAACGGGTTTCCAGATATTTTCCCACTGTGATCAGTGCCAGGATCATTCCCGCAGATTCAAAATATAAATCCGATGCGTACCTTTCCACCAGTGCCTGGTCCCCATGGCCTAGCCCAAAGCCGATCCTGTAAATAGCGAACACGCCATAAACCAGCGCCGCCCCTGAGCCTATAGCAATCAGGCTGTCCATATTAGGGCTTAAATGGAAAAGGGTTTTAAAGCCTGTCTGGTAATACTTTCTGTTTACAAAAATAATGGGCAGGGCCAGCAGGAACTGGGTAAAGGCAAAGGTTAGGGCGTTTTCACTGCCATGGAATAATTTCATAAGCAGTTCCGGAACCGGCAGGCCCAGCCACATAAAGAACATATGGTGCATGGACACTGCCATCAGCAGAGCCATAAACAGAATGGATACTGCCAGCCTTGTTTTCATTTCCCGGGCTTCCTTTTTCCCTTTGGCCGCTTCCCTTCCCGAAATATCCGCCCCCGCCCCATCCATCCCCAAGCCACCTCTGGCGCCGCTATTTTCCCCATCCCCTTTTCCTTTGGCCGGGTCCTGGGAAATCAGGCTTGCACCATAGCCTGCCTTTTCCACCGCCCCAATGATCTTTTCCTCATCGCACAGGCTGCCCTCATAAACCGTCTGCATACTGTTGGTCAAAAGGTTTACAGTGACACTTTCCATGCCCGGCAGCTTCTGCACGCTCTTTTCCACATGGGAAGAACAGGCGGAACAGGTCATGCCTGTTACTGAAAATTTCTGTTTTTTCATCATTTCCCCATTTCTGCGCGGTTTTTACTCCTGTCAGGTTTGCGGAGCCGCGCAGGCACAAACCTTTTTCTCCCTTGGCCTGCGGCAGGAAACGGCAGACTGGCCAGCCGCCCTCTTTATCCCCACAGGCAGGGATTGCCTATTTCAGCTTCTTTACCAGTTCCATGGTCTCCTGCATAATCTGGCGGTTGCCGTTTTTAACCTCCTCCACTACACAGGTTTCCATGTGTTCCTGCAAAATCACATGGCCAAAGCTTTGCAGGGCACTCTGGGCTGCTGCCACCTGGGTTAAAATATCCCCACAGTAACGGTTCTCTTCCAGCATCCTGCCAATCCCCCCCAGCTGGCCGGTTATGCGGCTTAAGCGGTTTTGGAGCTGTTTTAGCTGCTCATCGCTCCTGGGGGTGTGCTTGGTGTGGATACAGCCGCATTTTTCTTCCTTTTGCCCGGAAATACTGCTTTCAAACTTATTATCCCCTGTTTCAGACATTTTCATTACCTCTGCATTCCATCTTTATACCCCGTAGGGGTATCTGTCATATTCCATATTATATACCCCTGTGGGGTATTTGTCAATAGGATTTTCAAGCCTTGCCAACAAACGCCGCCACGCTCCGCGGGCCGGCTTATTGTAAAAAAGCTGCGTCCAGTACTTTCATACTGGACGCAGCTTTTGTGCAATTCCTATTTCCCAATCTGGTCCCCATGGCAAATCACAGGGTGCTTCCCTTTTCTCCCCCATTTAAAATCTGCATAAATTCCTCCCCTGTGATGGTTTCTTTCTCATACAGGTATTTGGCAAGTTCATGGAGTTTTTCCTTATTTCCGCTAAGGAGCGTTTTCGCCTTTTCATACTGGTTTTTCACCATCTCAATTACCTCCCGGTCAATCTCCTTGGCAGTATCCTGGGAACACGCCAGGGAAGTATCGCCGCCCAGGTACTGGTTGGCAACAGTTTCAAGGGCCACCATGCCGAAAGCTTCGCTCATGCCGTATCTGGCAACCATTGCCCGCGCCAGCTTGGTCGCCTGTTCAATATCATTGGCTGCCCCGGTAGTGATGGACTGGAAAATCAGTTCCTCCGCCGCACGCCCGCCGGTAAAGGTGGCGATTTTGTTTTCAATTTCTTCCCTGCTCATCAGGTTATGCTCCCCTTCCTCCACCTGCATGGTATAGCCCAGCGCACCGGAGGTCCTAGGGATGATGGTGATCTTGGTCACCGGGGCGGAATGGCTCTGCAGGGCGGCCACCAGGGCGTGCCCGATTTCATGGTAGGAGACAATCATTTTTTCCTTGTCGGACAGCACTTTGTTTTTCTTCTGGTATCCTGCGATCACCACTTCTATGCTCTCTTCCATATCCCCCTGGGTTACAAACTGCCGCCCTTCCCGTACCGCCCGCAGTGCCGCTTCGTTCACCATATTGGCAAGCTCCGCACCGGAAGCCCCGGAGGCTACCCGGGCAATGGCATTAAAATCAATGTCATCCCCCAGCTTTATCTTTTTCGCATGCACCTTTAAAATGGCTTCCCTGCCTGCTAAATCCGGCAGTTCCACGGGAACCCGCCTGTCAAAACGGCCGGGGCGCAGAAGCGCCGGGTCCAGGGATTCCGGCCTGTTGGTAGCGGCTAAAATCACCACCCCTTTGGAGCCGTCAAAGCCGTCCATCTCTGTAAGAAGCTGGTTTAAGGTCTGCTCCCTTTCGTCATTGCCGCCCATACCGCCGTTGTCACGCTTTTTGCCAATGGTGTCGATTTCATCAATAAACACGATACAGGGGGCTTTTTCATTTGCCTGCTTGAACAGGTCCCGCACCTTTGCCGCGCCCATGCCTACAAACATTTCCACAAATTCCGAACCGGAAATAGAGAAAAAGGGAACACCCGCTTCCCCCGCCACAGCTTTGGCAAGAAGGGTCTTGCCTGTGCCGGGAGGGCCTACAAGCAAGGCACCTTTGGGCATAGATGCGCCGATTTCCTGATATTTCTGGGGATTATGGAGAAAGTCCACAATTTCCGTCAGCACTTCCTTGGCCTCATCCTCCCCCGCCACATCCTGGAATTTAATCCCTGTGGTGGACTCCACATAAATCTTTGCATTGCTCTTGCCAAACTGCATGGCAGGCAGCCCTCCTCCCATTTTCTTCATCAGGCGGGAAGAAACCCACTGGCCCAGCACAATAAAAATCACAATTGGAAGGATCCAGCTTAAGATAAAACTTAAAATAGGCGACATTTCCTCCTGCACCACCCTGCCGAAGGTACATTCCGACTGGCGCAGCCGCTCCACCAGCTCCGGGTCGTCAAAGGTGGTGGTGCGGTAATAGGAAGGGGTCTCCTGTTTATCCACAAAATAAATATAATCCCCTTCTATCTGGACCATCGCCACCTCTTTATGGTCAACCATATCCAGGAAGGTGCCGTAATCCACACCCTCTACCTGGGGCTTGAACAGCCTGGGGAATAACAGGCTGTTTAACAGCATCATCACAAGCATTACAATAAAATAATAAAATACCAACGGTTTCTTAGGCGGTTTTACTTCTTTCATAGGGCGTCTCCTTATCTTTAAAGTGAATGTCTTTATAGAAAAATTTACCGCTCCCCACCAGAAAAGTCAATTACGCCAATCTAAACAATTTATTAAAACTTTTTGCCCATTCAACAGTTTACCAGCTTCCCTCTTTTACCCAGACGCCCTCCCCCTCATACCCCGGTGCCAAGGCCTTTTTTATCATAAAAAGCTCTTCCGGGTAAATACAGTTTGGCAGGCTCCCATCCCTGATACCTTCCCATATTTTCCCATACTCCATAAAGAGGACTTCCTCCACCTCCCCTTTTTGCAGGATGAGCCCTCCCGTATCCACAGGTTTTTCATATAGATACACGGCACTGACCTCCCTGTCCTTAAAGGGCTGCCCCCAGAAAACCGCCTCCACATACCCTTCATGGTAGCCAATAAAGCGCAGTTCCTCTCTTTGCGCCTGTATCCCCAGCTCTTCCTCCAGCTCCCGCAGGGCGGAGATTTCCCATTCATCCCCCGCACGGATATGCCCCGCCGCAGAAATATCATAGCAGCCGGGATAGGCGTCCTTTTCCCGGCTTCTCTTTTGCAGCAGCAGCTGGGCCCCTCCCCCTGGTGTTTTTCTTACCACCCACACATGCACGGTTCTGTGGCAATCCCCGTCCCTGTGCACCATCCCCCTTTCCTTTACATGGCCTGTAGGACTCCCATCCGCCCCGCAAATGTCCAAAAGCTCCAGTTCCCTGCCGTCCAGCACGCCCCTGTACCAGAAGCAGTTTTCTCCCCGGTAGCAGAGCTTTAGGGAAAAGAACGGGGCGTCCTTTCTTAAAAGCTCCAGGAAGAAAAGATCCCCGTCCCATAAATTCAGCCCGGAAACTTTATCCTTATCCACCCATTCCAGCCTGCCCTCGTCACATTCCTGCAAGGTACCTTCAAACCCGTCCGCCGTATAAAGGCACATATATTCCACAGGACAGCCGGTATAGCAGAAGGTAACAATCCCCCGGAAGCGGTAGGAAGTAAGGATAAGCCCCGTCTCCTCCTTTGCCTCCCGAAGCAGACATTCCTCCGGGCTTTCATCCGCCTCAAAATGCCCTCCAATCCCAATCCATTTATCCTTATTTACATCCTTCTTTTTTGAAACCCTGTGGAGCATGAGATACTGGTGATCCCTCTCTATATAACACAGGGTGGTCATATTACTTTTCTCCATTTTACCCTCCATGCCGCTTTGGGGCCACACCATATGGAACCTGCCCCGGGCTTTAAGCCCCGCCGCTGTATTTGACAATCAGCATCTCCACGCTTATATGGTCGTTGAGCCTGCCTGTCTTGATATCTTCCTCCGCGGTTACACAGGCTTCCAGGGCATCCCTGATTTCCTCTGCCCGGAAGCGCGAGGCCTGGGCCACATATTTTCCGGCAATAAATCCCGGCAGCCCCACCTTTTCCCCGATGGCCTTGTTGGGAAGGCTCTTTCCCCGAAGCTCCTTTACCTGTAACAGCAGGTTAAACTGCCGGGCGATGAGAAATAATATCCGCATAGGCGGCTCCTTTTGGGCCAAAAGCTCATAGTACAGCTCCAGCGCCTGCCGCTGCTTTTTTTCAGCGATAGCGCTGACCATGTCAAAAATGTGGTTCCCAATCCGCTTGGTACAAATCTCATCTATGTCCTCTTCCCTAAGGGCCTCCCTGTCCAGGCAGTAACAGAACAGCTTTTCCATTTCCTTGCGGATATTTTCCATATCCGTGCCTGTCTTTTCCAGGAGGAAATTCAGGGCTGGCTGGGATATTTTTTTGTTTTCTTTCTTTACCATGCCCAATATCCAGCGCTTTAAGGTATCCTCGTCCTGAATATCAAACTTTACCGCACATCCCTTTGCCTGGAGGGTCTTATACAGGCGGCTTCTTTTGTCCACCTCTGCCTCCACAAACAGAAAATAAGTATCCTGGGCGGGGGCTGAGAGATACTCTGCTAAGGCCTCCCCGCCGCTTTTGAACAGGCCGCTGTTTTCCAGCACCACCAGGCGCCTGTCCGCAAAAAAGGGAAGGGTCTCCGCCTGGTCGATCACCGCCCCCAGGGGGATGTCTTTCCCTTCGTAATAATGATAGTTCATCGTATCGCTGCCAACCATTGCCTCTTTCAGCCGGTCCCGGTACTGCCTGCGCAGATAGGCTTCCTCCCCGTAGAGCAGGTACATCTGATGAAACTGTCCGGTTTTAATGTCCTCATTTAAACGCTGCATGATTTTCCTCCCAATCTGCTTTTCATTATAGCATTAAGCCGCCGGGTTTTCTACCGCCTTTCTTTACCGCCCCCGGGATCCAGGAACTGGAAGACCGATACCCTCCTGCCGTCTGTGCAAAAGCGCACAGCCCCGGTTTCATAAGTAATGAGAATCTTTGTGCCATGGGCTTCCAGCCTGCCTGTAAGTTCTTTATGGGGATGCCCGTAGGAGTTGTTTTTTCCGCAGGATATGACCGTATAGGCAGGACGCTGGCTGTCCAGAAGTTCATCCGGCGTGGAGGCTTTTGATCCGTGGTGGGCTGCCTTTAAAACTGTGAGCCCTCCCAGCCCTTCCTCTTCCAGGAACTGCACCAGTTCCTGCTCCCCTGGGCCTTCTAAGTCTCCTGTGAGCATGGCGCGGAAAGCCCCATAGGAAAGCCCCAGCACCACAGAATACTCGTTGGTTCCCTGGTAGTCCTCTCCCCTTACAGGGCTTAAGCAGGTAATGGTAAGCCCCCCGTTTTCTATTTTCTGCCCTCTGCTGATATAGGAAACCGGGACGCCGCCCCGGCGGGCCGTCTCCTCCAATTCCCGGTAAGCCTGGTTTTTCAGCCCCTCCTTCACATCCGGCAGCACCAGATTTGACACCGAAATCCCCTCCTGGCGCCCGGTTTCCAGCACCTCCCGGATGCCGTTACAATGATCCTCGTCGGGATGGGTTACGATTATCCCTTCCAGCCGGGACGCCCCCTGGGATTTCAGGAAGGGTATCACCCGGTACTTTCCCACACGGGAAACAGAAGAGCTTCCCCCATCCACCAGGTAACGGCCCCCATTGCCGTTTTCAATGTAAATGCAATCTCCCTGCCCTACGTCCAGAAATGCCACCGTCAGCCCTCTCCTGGGAGAGAGCACCAACACCAGCACAGCCAGCGCCATAATCCCCCAGCGGGCCAGCGGCCTGATCCTTTTCCCCAGCATAACCATGGCAGCCGCCAACAGAAGATAAACCATAATCTGCCAGGGGGCAGGCTGCCCGGGCGTGAGTAAATTCCCGGGAAGCCCCTGGCAGGCCTGGCAGGCTCCCCGGTAAATCTCCAGAATCCCCTGGACCAAAAATGCAGGCACCTCCCCTGCCCCCGGACACAGAAGCTGGGTAAGGAGCAAAAGCAGCCCTGCCCCCATGAGGACAGCCATAAGGGGGATCACCAGAAGGTTTAAAAAAACAGAATAAACCGGAAACTGATAATAGAACCAAAGATATACCGGCAGGGTGATTGCCGCCATGCCAAGTCCCCCCATCACTGCTTTTATGGGCGGGATATTCATGTATTTCCCTTCCAAAAGCCCTGGCAGCACCAGGCCAATGCCAAACACACAGCCAAAAGAAAACAAAAAACCGCTGTGGTATAAATAGAGAGGCTGCCCTGCCAGGATCAGTACCGCCGCAACTGCCGCCGCTGTGAGCATATCATAAGTACGCTCTAAGAGAACCGCAGCCATATGGAAGGCAAACATCACGGCAGCCCTCACAGAAGAAACGGAAAGGCCCACTGTCATCACATATAAAAACAGGAACAGGGATGAAACCGCCGCGGCCCCTTTCATGGGTGCGCCGCACTTCCGCAGCAGCCTGTAAAGGCCCATGCCAAGGAGGGAAACATGCAGCCCTGAAATAGCAAGTATATGGGCGATCCCGTTTTGCTGGTAAAGGGCCTTCAGCTCCTGCCCTATGTTGCCCTTCTCCCCAAGCAGCATTGCCTGCATCACCCCGCAGGCATCCGGGGAAAGGCATCCCTCCAGCTTTCCTGCCAGGAATCCCTTAAGCTGATAGCACATTTCCCCTAATCGGTTATAGCTTCTGGTTTTTGCTAAGATCATCGCCTGATTCAGGCGGTAAGAAATTTTAGATATCTGATAATAAGACCAGGCATCGAACTGGCCTGGATTTGATCCCCTTTCAAACACTGATAAGGTTCCCTGGAGCCGTACCGCCGCGCCCATTTCAGGCTCCTCTTGCCCGGCTTTTAAATAACACAGTACCCGCTGGAAAGCAGGCCCGGTATCCTCCCCCGCAGCCGGTGCCCGGGTTCCCTTGGCGCTCTTTAAATACAGCGCCAACACCTTCTCCCCTTGCTGCGTGGCAGTCTCCTTCTTGTACACAATGCCCGTTACGGTTACCCTTTCCCTCTGGAAAGCCCCGTAATCTGTATAAGGGGCAGGATGCAGGAGGGTCAGCAGGAACAAAACCACTGCCGCCCCGAAACAGCCCAGCCCCAGCGGGCGTTTAACCATAAGCGCCTCATTTCTGCGCGGCATATGTTCCCAAAAGCCTGTGCATACCGCGCCGGCACAGGCTCCCTGCCCCATTCCCTATTGCTCCACCAGCTCCAGGTTTCTCTCAAACACTGTTGACAGGCTGATATTTTCCTTATAGTTCATATTGGAATCCCCGTTAATGGATATCTGCACCTTATTCACATTGGGCAGCTCCGCCAGGGAATTGGCAATAGAATAAATAGTGACATCAGAGGTTACGTTATAAATCTGGGTGAGAAAAGTACCATCCAGGTTTACATAACATATACCATCCTTTACGTTTACAGTGACGATCTTCGTATCGGGATTAATGGTGGGAAAAACCTTTTCATTTTCACCCGGCCCTGCAATGAGCTGTTCTACCACCAGGCGCTCCATGGAAATATTGCTGCTGTAAACCACCGAACGGTTGATTTTTTTCAGGGCGTCTCCCTTTTCATTGGCAAGATAAAGGGTCAGCTTTACTTTCTCATAGGTATTGATCTCATTCCCTGCATTATCAATAAACATGTCCCCTCCCATATAGCCGATCACTGCACCGGAAGCATCGGTGAGGGGCTCATCCCGGATTTGGAAGGATACATACTGTATCCCCTCTATCTGGGTAAGGGTCCTTACAATGGCTGCACGCACAAGGACCTCTGTGGTCACTGGCTGCAGTTTATAGTTTTCGTCAAAGCTCAGGGTCAGCTGGTCTTCCCCCACAGTATAATCCAAAAGCTGGAAGGAGCCGGACAGGGGCGCTTTGTATTCCAGCTTTTCGGAGGCTGCCCCAAGCTGCCCTAAGAATTCTGCCGCCAATAATTCCTTTTGGGCAGCCTGGGTTGTGTATTCATAAGAGGATATCCCCGTTTCATTATTATTCACACAATAAATCTTATAAGTCTTTCCCGGCTTTTCCCGCTCCCCCAGGCTGCAGGCACAAAGAGCCGCTGCCACCAGGAAAAGCAGGAGAAAATATTTTCCCTTTTTTATCAAAATACCGCTCCTTTTATACTAAAACCCTGGTAAGGGGAATCTTTACCGTAAACACAGAGCCTTCCCCCACCTTGCTGTCCACCTTAACAGAGCCCCTATGCAGGACAAGCGCGCTTCTCGTAATGGCAAGCCCCAGCCCGGTGCCGCCGATTTCTTTGGAATGGGATTTGTCCGCCCGGTAAAAACGCTCGTAAATGTGGTTGATGGCATCCTCCGGGATGCCGATTCCCGTATCCGCCACCTGTACCGTAAAAAACTGATGGTCCGCATCCAGGGTAACCTCCACTTTTCCCTGCTCCTGGTTGTATTTAATGGCATTTTCCACCAGGTTAGTGAGGATCAGGGACATTTTCACCTCGTCCACTTCCGCCGTCACTTCCCGCTTGCTAATCAGCGTTACCTCAATATTTTTTTTCCTTGCAATGGGACGGAGCCTTTTTAGGATAATCTCCGTAAGCTCATTGATATTGATAACGCTGATATTTAGCTGCGCCGCTGTCTTCTCCAGCTTTACCAGGGCCAGGAGGTCGTTGATGATCTTGTCCTCCCGCTCGATTTCTTCCGCAATGTCTTTCATAAATTCACGGTAAAGCTCTGCCGGTGCATCCTGCTGGGCAAGCAGGGAATCTGCCAATACCTTCACGGAAGTGATGGGCGTCTTTAATTCGTGGGACACATTGGCCACAAACTCCTTCCTGGAATCGTCCAGGGCTTTCATGCGCTCTAACAGGCTGTTAAAGGCGTCCACAATATGCTCTGTTTCCAGATAGTCAGGCACCGATATAGGTTCGTTGGTATAGCCCTCTTTCACTTCGCTGATAGCTTTGGTCACCCGCTCAAAAGGACGGATCAGGATCTGCACCAGCACCAGGGCAAGGGCGAAAATCACCACCACCATAATGATCTCCACAATCAGCGCTTTCCTGTTGAGAATGTCAATGGTAGCCACAATGGTATCTGTGGAAACACTGGTTAGCATGACGCCCCTTACCAGCTCAGTTCCCTCCGGCAGCTCCTGGGTGGCAGTCTGGGCGGATACCGTTTCCACAATTGGGATGGTAAGCTCAATAAAGCCGTTGACCGCATCATAATTAACAGTGTTTGTCCCTTTCATGCACCGGATAACTTCTTCCGAAATGATGGTCTTTCCCTCACTGATGCCGTAGGTGTCTTTGATGATCTTTAGATTTCCGTTGATAATAAGGACTCGTCCGTTATACAGGTTGGAGAGCTGCTCTAACTCCGCCCCGATCACTTCCGATGATGTGTCCTGGAGATAATTATAGGTGATCAGATGATTGGCAATGATCCGGAGCTGTGTCTGCACATCGGAGGTGCGCACCTCCACGGCCCGGCTTTCATAATTTTCCAATATCCCCGCCCTGATAAAGATGCTGGGCGCTATGCCCAGCAGGAACATAATGACAAATAAGCGAACCTTCAGGCTCCGCGTTATTTTAAATTTTCCAAGAAATGCTCTGATATCAGCCATAATCGGCACGCCCCTCACGCTGCTATGTGAAGCAATAGCCAACGCCACTTTTAAATTTCATACACTACATACCCCTCTTCCAATGTTTTACCCCATTTACCACCTTTATAATATCATAAATCATCGCCAAACTCAATTATGAACTCATGAAATTTTTGCCGTTGCTCCTGATTTTGAATAACTGGTTTATATTTTTTACCTGTTTATAAACTTTATTTACCAAAAAGGTATCCTATCTTTTTATAATATGTTTCCTTGCCCATTTCATGGCCTATCTTATAATCAATCAGCATTTCTTTTAAAGGCATCTTCTCAATGATTGTTTTACTGTTTTCTTTACTCATAAAATGAATATATGCATACATCCAGCCCACCCAATATAATTGCATATGTTTGTATTCAGGCTGTTCCCCTTTCGACCTGAATGTTTCTATATTATTTTTATTGTCTACCTGTATAAAATCCTTCACTGTATCATATGCTGCCTGTGATAGCAGTGTTGGGTGCCCTACTTCCATAAGTGCCCTGCAATCAGATTTCATAAATGCTTCAATAAACTTTTCTTTATCTAAATCAAATGAATTATCTGCCAGTATCTCCTGGCAGTATTTACCACAATATTCAAAGAAATATCCCATGTTTTCCATGTCTTTATTTAACCAAAATTCGTCATAACAGGTTAAATCTTCTAAGCCTTCCAATACCTTTCTCATGCCAACTCCTATAAAAAATCATAGATTGTCTGTTTTCCTGCCCTGCTGCCCTGATTTGAACTTAATGACCTGTAGGTGTCACGTGCATTTTTATCTCTTTTTACAAAGTAGCCCCTGTATTTCTCTGGCACTTCTTCCACTAAAATTCTCTTTAAACTATGAAATGCTTTTTCACTTTTTATAAAGACCTGTATTCCCAATTCCCCTGTCCTCAATGCCTTTTCCAACGTATCTTTGTAAATCGTTCCGGATACAAATGCTTCTGCATATGCAAAATAACTGTCATTAGCCCTGTATCCTATGATGATATCAAATTTTCCTGTGTCTAACTTATATTTATCAAGAAGGGTCTTTATATTATCCTGTACTACTTCTTTCTCCTGGACATTTAATTTTCTATTATATATCAATTCTGCAATCCAGTGTATGCTATCTAATTCTGTTAGATTTAATATATTTCTTGAGAGTTGAAAGTTTTTAATAAAAAGAATAACCCTTTCACATGGATTTGTGGTATCCTTAAGTTCCCACACTTATGAAAGATACGAACCACTGAAAGGGTTATTCCATGTATGAGTTTACCATACATTTCGGTGGTTGACCATACAATCATGCTGAATTTTATTGA
>CAJTVD010000007.1:13304-80894 GCA_910579495.1 uncultured Lachnospiraceae bacterium | reverse complement strand
TTTGGACTTCTTCACGATAAAAAGCGATCGGATCATCCATACCATTTTCCTGCAGTTCATGAACATATCCGATTGGTTTGTAGGAACGATGGGCACCGCCTTTACGTTCAGGATCATAATAACTTTCGTAGATCTGTAGGTAAGTGCCCTTTTTATTGTTTGTTTTTTTTAGAAAATAAGCCATAGATATCACCCATCTACATTATAACACTATAGCACTATACTATCAATCATAAAATAAATTATTTGTCAAGTATTGAAAAAAGAAAAAAGCCAGCATAAATGCTGACTGTCAATGTATTGGGTATTCAGTTGCTTCCAAAGAATCATAGTGCTAAATCCTAAAGACGGGATTTATTATACCACGTTAAAGGGGGGTGTGATAATTTTTTTTGCAGTATACAGGCCAAGGGGCTGTGGGAGGCAATGCCCTGATTTTTCATAAGTTGGAGGCATTCATCTTGTGGTTTCTGGAAATGTGTAGTATAATAAACCGGAAAATGCATATACAGGCAGAGGAAGTGGAGGAAAGAAAAATGATAGCCAAAAAAACGACAATACCTGTGTCGCCAACTTTTGAAAAAGACTTATTCAAAAGAAGTGTGCTTTACAATGTGAAAACCTTATATAGAAAGACTTTGGAGGAGGCAAGCAAGCAGCAGCTTTTCCAGGCAGTTGCCTACGCCATCAAGGACGCGGTGGTTGACAACTGGCTGACCACCCAGAAAGAGTACGATAAGCAGGACCCGAAGATGGTATATTACCTGTCTATGGAGTTCCTTATGGGGCGTGCCCTGGGCAACAATATTATCAACCTGCAGGCTTACCAGCCTGTGAAGGAAGCCCTGGACGAGCTGGGGATTGACCTGAATGTGGTGGAGGACCAGGAGCCTGACGCGGCGCTGGGGAACGGCGGCCTTGGAAGGCTGGCAGCCTGCTTCCTGGATTCCCTTGCCACCCTGGGATACCCTGCTTATGGCTGCGGCATCAGATACCGCTATGGTATGTTCAAGCAGCAGATCAGGGACGGCTACCAGGTGGAGGTGCCGGACAACTGGCTGGTGGACGGCAATCCCTTTGAACTGAGAAGGCCGGAGTATGCCAAGGAGATCAAGTTCGGCGGCTATGTAAGCGTGCGCATTGACGAAAACGGCAGAAGCAATTTTACCCAGGAAGGCTATCAGAGCGTAAAGGCTATTCCCTATGACCTTCCCATCGTTGGCTACGGCAATGGCATTGTGAACACCCTGCGCATCTGGGATGCGGAGGCTGTGGAGTGCTTTAAGCTGGATTCCTTTGACAAGGGAGACTACCACAAGGCTGTGGAACAGGAAAACCTGGCAAGGAACATCGTGGAGGTGCTCTACCCCAACGATAACCATTACGCAGGCAAGGAGCTCCGCTTAAAGCAGCAGTATTTCTTTATCTCCGCTTCTGTGCAGGAAGCGGTTGCCAAGTATATGAGGAACCACAAGGATATCAAAAAGTTCCATGAAAAGGTGACTTTCCAGTTAAATGATACCCATCCTACAGTAGCCATCGCGGAGCTGATGCGGATCCTTATGGATGAGCATTACCTTACCTGGGACGAGGCATGGCAGGTGACCACCAAGACCTGTGCCTATACCAACCATACGATCATGGCGGAAGCATTGGAGAAATGGCCTATTGAACTGTTCTCCAGGCTGCTTCCCAGGATTTATCAGATTATAGAAGAGATCAACCGCAGGTTTATCCTGAAGATCCAGGAGCTGTACCCGGGCAATCAGGAAAAAGTCCGCAAAATGGCCATTATTTATGACGGCCAGGTGAAAATGGCCCATCTTGCCATCGCAACAGGCTATTCTGTAAACGGTGTTGCAAGGCTCCATACGGAGATCTTAAAGAAGCAGGAGCTGAAGGATTTCTATGAGATGATGCCGGAGAAGTTTAACAATAAGACCAATGGCATCACCCAGAGGCGCTTTTTGCTCCATGGCAATCCCCTTTTGGCGGATTGGGTAAGCGACCATATTGGAAACGAATGGATCACGGACCTTCCCCAGATCAACAGGCTGAAGATCTATGCGGATGATGAGAAGGCGCAGCAGGAGTTCATGAATATCAAGTACCAGAACAAAGTACGCCTTGCAGAGTATATCAGGGAACACAACGGGATCGAGGTAGACCCCCGCTCCATTTTTGACGTACAGGTCAAGAGGCTCCATGAATACAAACGCCAGTTATTGAATATTCTCCATGTAATGTATTTGTACAACCAGTTAAAGGACAACCCGGAGCTGGATTTCTACCCCAGGACCTTTATCTTTGGGGCGAAGGCAGCGGCTGGTTATTACAATGCCAAAATGACCATTAAGCTGATCAACGCCGTGGCGAAGGTAGTGAACAACGACCCTGCCATCAATGGGAAGATCAAAGTGGTGTTTATTGAGGACTACAGGGTGTCCAATGCGGAGCTGATTTTCGCGGCGGCAGATGTATCCGAGCAGATTTCCACCGCCAGCAAGGAAGCTTCCGGTACTGGGAACATGAAGTTTATGTTAAACGGGGCGCTTACCATCGGGACTATGGACGGCGCTAATGTGGAGATCGTTGAAGAGGTGGGAGAGGACAATGCCTTTATCTTCGGCCTTTCCTCCGACGAGGTTATCAAATACGAAAACTTCGGCGGCTATGACCCTACAGAGATTTTCAACAACGATCCGGATGTGAGGAGAGTCCTGATGCAGCTTATCAACGGGACCTTTGCACCCAATGACCCTGACAGGTTCAGGACCCTTTATAACTCGCTGCTCAATACCAAGAGCACCTCCAAGGCAGATACTTATTTCATTTTGAAGGATTTTAAGGCTTATGCGGAGGCACATAAGAAAGTGGAAGCAGCTTACCGGGATGAAAAGGGATGGGCAAGAAGCGCCATCTTAAATGTGTCCTGCAGCGGCAAGTTTACCTCTGACAGGACTATCCAGGAATATGTGGATGAGATCTGGCATTTGGATAAGGTGGTACTTCCGCCCAGGAAAAAAGAAGTGAAAACAGAGGAATAATATAAACAGAAAAGGAAGGGGCGGCCAGCACGCCCCTTCCTTTTTGGGCAAAGGCCTGTGCAGGGGGAAGGCGTTGGCTTTATTTGCCGGCCTGGCAGCTTTTTTGCCTTTCCCGGTCACAGACGATCCATTCGTCCAGTGTCAGCGGTTCGTAATCTGAATACATACAGAAGCAGTTGATCATCTGGCAGGGGATGTTGCGGGCATTCCCCTGCACATCCACAGTAGGCGTCTGCCGGGTGATTTCCTGGAATTTTCGGATAAGCTCTTCGTCCCGGGAGTTGTGGACATGGCCGTAAAGCATATAGGTTTTGGGATTGCCCGCCTCGTCCAGCCGGTATTGGCCATTGTAGCACATGATCGGGTAGTGGCATACAATGATTTTTCTTTTCTGGTCAGAGAGCTCATCATAAGGTTTGACCCAGGTGAACCGGTTTAAGTTCACATGTTTCTTTTTCAGGAAGGTATCATGGTTTCCCTGGATCAGGTACAGCCTTCCTTTAAGGCGTTCAAGCAGGCTGTTGGTCTCCTGGGCGTTTCCCCATGAGAAATCCCCCAGGATGACGACTTCGTCATTGTGCCGGACCTTTTGGTTCCATTTGGCAATCATATATTCATTCATTTCTTCCATAGTCTTAAAATTGCGGCAGTCCATGGAATGGATCATGGCGGTATGGAAGAAATGCAGGTCAGCAATATAATATCTCAAAGATTTTCCTCCCTTCCAGCGGTTAACAGGTACAGGTGATAGCGGGCATGTCTTAATATCATCATATTATTAACAGGAAGGGCTGTCAACTATGCGCCAGCCTGCCAAAGGGACAGCCCTGCCGGTAACACCAGAACCTGCCGGTAGCACCAGAACCTGCTGGTAGCTGGTAAAAAATACAGGGATATGCTATACTCATATCAGAAAGCTTTGGGTGTTGATATAGTTTTTCAGGAAAAGGGCAGGAGGGCAGAGAGGGTGTTCCGGATCTTAATTGTGGAGGATGACCATATCATATCAGATGAAATCAAAAGGTATCTGGAAAAGTGGGGATACCAGGTGGAAAAGGTAGCAGACTTTGCAGGGGTATTGCAGCATTTTTGCACCTTTGGCCCGCAGCTTGTGCTGATGGATATTGGGCTGCCTTTTTATAATGGGTATTACTGGTGCGGGGAAATCAGGAAGCTTTCCCAGGTGCCGGTGATTTTTATATCCTCCGCTTCGGATAATATGAATATAGTGATGGCAGTCAACATGGGCGGGGATGATTTTATCGTAAAACCCTTTGACCTGGAGATCCTTGGCGCGAAGATCCAGGCCATGCTGCGCAGGGCGTATTCCTTCCAGAGCCAGTCTGCTGTGCTGGAGTATCGGAATGTGGTGTTAAATCTCACAGATATGTCCCTGCTGCACAAAGGCGTGAAGCTGGAGCTGACAAAGAACGAATTTAAAATCATGCAGCTTTTGTTTGAGGGCAGCGGCAATATTGTTTCCCGGGAGAGTATGATGAAGCGGCTGTGGGATGATGAGTGTTTTGTAGATGACAATACATTGACGGTGAATATCAACCGTCTGAGGAAACGCCTGGAAGAGGCAGGGCTTTCAGATTTTATTGTCACCAGAAAGGGCATAGGGTATCAGTTAGGTGAGGGATGAGGAGATGGCAGCCATCAAATCGTATATAAAGGAGAGGGCAGGGGCAGTGTTGCTTTACTGTCTGTCCCCCCTTATCCTGTTTGCCGTGGCAGGGCTGTATGGATATCAGAAAGTCCTTTATAATATGCTCTACGCCCTGTTCCTGGTGGGCTTTTTCGGCGTTTGCTTCCTGGCGTTTGATTTTGCCCGTTACCTGGGAAGGCACCGGAAGCTGATGGACGTTGCGCGGCAAAGTGAGAGGGACGGTAACCTGCCCCAGCCCAATTCCTTAGAGGAGGAAATTTACCAGGAGATGGTGGTTGCCTTAGAGGAGGAAAAGCGCAGGCTGGTCACAGAGTATGATGAAAAGAAAAGGGATATGGCGGATTATTATACTATGTGGATCCACCAGGTCAAGACCCCCATAGCGGCGTTGGGCCTTTTGCTGGAGGGCGGGGAGGATGCCGCGGCAGGCAAAAGCAGGGGGCGGCAGGCGATGGAGGAGCTGTTTAAAATAGAGCAGTACGCAGAGATGGCCCTCCATTATGCCAGGCTGGAGAGCCTGTCTTCCGACTTGCTGCTAAAGCCCTATGATGTTTACCAGATTACCAAACAGGCGGTGAAGAAATACGGGGTCTTGTTTATTGGCAGCGGCCTTTCCTTTTCTATGGAGGAGTTTAGCATCCAGGCGGTGACAGATGAAAAGTGGCTGTGCTTTGTCCTGGAGCAACTCCTATCCAACGCCCTGAAATATACCCCGGGCGGCGGGATTTCTATTTACGGGGCGGATGCACAGGGAAGGAAAAGGCAGGGGGGATCCTACTACATGGCCATAGAGGATACAGGCATGGGCATCAGGGAAGAAGACCTGCCAAGGATTTTTGAGAGGGGCTTTACCGGCTATAATGGCCGGATGGACAAAAAATCTACGGGAATTGGCCTGTATCTGTGCAGGCAGATCATGAACAGGCTGTCCCATACTATGAGGGTGGAATCCCAAGAGGGGAAGGGGACGAAGGTGATTTTGGGATTTGTACAGGAATAGTGATAACCTAAGATCAGAACATATGCATAAGCCCGCTCCCAACCATATCCAATGATTGGGGGTGGGCTTATTTTGGGGCTTTCACTGTTTCTCCGTTGCCGCAATTATCCGGGCGTCTTCGGTTAGCGGTTACTGTTTCGTTGTTAATCATCTTCTAGCATTGACTGGAAGATATCTTTTAATGCTTGTAGGTTTTTATTGTCTGGTGATTCTTCCAAAGCTTTTTCAAGCCATCCTAAAGCAAGCCGGATAAAGCCTTGGAATTGTTTGTTTGTCATTCCCATATCTTTTACCATCTTTCCACCGCCTTTATATATTGGAACAGTTGTTGAATTTTATAATTATTATAGCGGATTGGGTAAAGAGTGTAAAGCCTATTTAACGGCCAAAGGCCTTACACTTTTTTAGGAAGCTATGGCCTATGGGCTACCGGGATTGATTGGAATGTTACAAAAATGTAAGCCTGGGCCAGAGAAATGTAAGCCAGACATATGGCACCGCATTTCCTTTTTATTTATAATTAGGATATCAACAAAAAGGAGGGAAACAGGACAAATGGCTCTTTTAGAAGTAAAAAATGTGAAAAAAATATATACCACGCGGTTTGGCGTGATGAAGGTACACGCATTAAATGATGTGAATTTCTCAGTGGAGGAAGGGGAGTATGTGGCGATCATGGGGGAGTCCGGCTCCGGGAAGACAACGCTTTTGAATATTCTGGCTTCCCTGGATAAGCCCACCAGCGGCCAGGTGGTCTTAAAAGGAAAAAACCTGGGGGAGGTAAAGCAGAGGGAGATCTGCGCCTTCAGGAGGGAGCATCTGGGATTTGTGTTCCAGGACTTTAATCTCCTGGATACCATGTCCCTGAAGGATAATATTTTCCTGCCCTTGGTACTGGCGGGAGTAAAATATGAGGAGATGGAAAAGAGGCTCCTTCCCCTGGCGGGGAAACTGTCGATCCTGGAACTGCTGGAAAAGTATCCCTATGAGGTTTCCGGAGGGCAGAAGCAGAGGGCGGCGGTCTGCCGGGCGCTGATCACCCACCCGGACATCATTTTGGCGGATGAGCCTACAGGAGCCCTGGATTCCAAGGCCTCCGGCAAATTGTTAAGGCTCTTTGGGGAAATCAACAGGGAAGGGCAGACGATCCTTATGGTGACCCACAGTATACAGGCGGCAAGCCATGCGGGCCGGGTGCTGTTTATCAAGGACGGCTGTGTGTTCCATCAGATATACCGGGGCGGGCAGGGAGATGATGCCATGTACAGGATGATTTCGGACACGCTGACAGTGCTGCAGACAGAAAATACCCGGGAGGGACGGGCAGGGCAAAAGGAGGCGTCATAATGAACAAGTGGAAACTGCTGCCCCGGATGGCGGCAAAGGGAATGTTCCAGAACGGGACGGTTTATTATCCTTATGTGATGGCGGGTATTTTTTCTGCCTTTACATGGTTTGCATTTTCTTCTATTTTATCAAACGACCTGATGGCCAGGATCCCCAGGGGCGCCTATGCCTGGATGATGCTTTCCATTGGCCGGGTACTTTTGGGGCTGATACTGATCCCATTCCTGTATTATGCCAATAGTTTCCTGGTGAAAAGGCGCACCAGGGAGATTGGGCTTTACAGTATCCTGGGGCTGGAAAAACGCCATATTGGGCTGATGCTGTTATGCGAATCCCTGATTACTTATGTGATAGTGATGGCAGGGGGGATCCTTTTGGGGGTAGCGTTATCCAAGCTGCTATTCCTGTTCCTGCTATGGCTGATCTCCTTTCCTGTGGAGGCGGATTTTGTGTTTACCTGGCAGGCTTTTAAGAGCACCCTTTTGTTTTTTGCAGTGGTTTTTCTTATCAATTTTCTTTACGGGCTTGTGCAGGTAGGGAGGTCAAAGCCTGTGGAGCTGCTCCAAGGCAGCAGGAAAGGGGAAAAGGAACCCAGGTTTACGGTTATTTATGCCATGCTGGGAGTAGGGTTCCTGGCCATGGGGTATGCCATATCCATCCGTTCTTCTTTAGACAGTATGATTTTTCTCAATTTCTTCCTGGCGGTTTTTTGGGTGGTTTTGGGTACGTATCTGCTGTTTACTTCGGGCAGCGTGCTATTTTTAAAGCTCCTTAAGAAAAAGAAGGGATTTTATTACCGCCCGGGCAATTTTGTCACTGTCTCCGGGATGCTTTACCGGATGAAAAAGAATGCCGCAGGGCTTTCTAATATTTGTATTTTTTCCACAATGGTGGTGATCACGCTGGTTTGTACGGTGGTGCTGTACCTGGGGCTTAACGGCATTACCCATCATATGTTCCCTTATGATGTAAAGATAAATTATGCGGCAGGAAATTTTTCCCAGGAAGAAATAAGGGAGAAGGCGGGAGAAATCCTGGAAAAGAATGGGGTGCAGGCAAAGAGGCTGGATATCTATGAGATGAGAAGTTTTTCCTGCTCCCTTACAGGAAACCGGTTCCAAATGCCTGTGGAGGACTATGAGGAGGATTTTAGGGTTGTGTTTTTGGCCCTTGAGGACTATAACAGGATGTCGGGGGAAAATAAGGCCCTTTCACCGGGACAGGTACTGTTTTACTCCCAGGGATCCGACAGGGGCTTTGAAAGCCTGGAGTTTATGGGGCTTTCCCTGGAAGTTGCCCAAGAGCTGGGGAGTATTTATCCCTATCCCAAGGCAGGGAGGGATGGCATGGGTACGGGGTACGCCATAGTAGTCAGGGACCGGGAGGCGCTGGCCCAATGTGTGGCGGCATATGCCAAGGAGAGCGGTGTTTCGGACCTGGCGGGCTTTCTGGAAAGCAGCTACCAGCATATAGGGATTGTTTTGGAAGGCAGCGAAGCAGGAAAGAAGGGGGCAGTCAGTGACTTTATCCAGTGGGGCAGGGAGAACCAGGAAATCTACGCAGGCCATTATGACGGGATAGAAGAGCGGGCGCAGTTAAATGCGATGTATGGCGGGCTGCTGTTTATCGGGATTTTGTTTGGGCTTATTTTCTTTATGTGCCTGCTGTTGGTCATGTATTACAAGCAGATCTCCGAAGGTTATGAGGACAGGGGGAGCTTTGAGATCATGCAGAAGGTGGGCATGAGCGGAAGGGAAATCAAGAGTACAGTCCACAGGCAGATCCTTCTGGTGTTTTTCCTTCCCCTGGCAGGAGCCCTGGCCCATACTGCTGCAGGCATGTTTATGGTAGAGGAACTTATGGCGGCGCTGCAGATGTTTAATGGCAGGCTTATTGGGTTCTGCACAGTGGCTGCGTCCCTTATATTTATCCTGCTGTATGGGGTAAGCTACCTGGCCACGGCGAAGACTTATTACAAGATTGTGAGGTAAGTGATGGAAATTATTTGCCGGGGATGAATTTGGCTATAATAGATAAAGTCAATTTTTGCGTTATTATGGAAATGTTGCATAAGATATTGACGCTGGTATGGATCTGTGGTATAAAAATATTATATAGATTTCAAAGGAAAGCTTTCAGCAGGCGGTTTTTGCTGTAAGGAAGGGGGAGCTATGAAGAAACAAATAAGTTGGAAAGCGTCACTTATTTGTTGCGGAAGTCTCCCCTGGACATTGCCGGGGTGGAAATCCAGGACAGTTTTTTTGAGTTTATCAATGGAAAGCTTACCAATATTAATATCAGGCTTAACGACGCAGCAGGCTATGATGCTGTAAATGCTGAGATGGCCAGGCTTTATGGGGAACCTGTGACGGAAGAGCTTAATAATGGCGTAACAATGAATTCCTGGGAGTTCCAGGCGGAATACCCTGTTAAGGCAGCCCTGATGGGATATCCGGGGGAGGAGGAAGGCAAGAGTGCTTCCGGCAGTTTTCAGGTATCCTATATCTGGTTTGGGGCAGAAGAATAGAGACAGAAGTGTAAGGGAACAGATGGGATCCCCGGAAATCAGTTTTTGGTTTCCGGGGATTTTTTAACCCAGGATAACTGGTTATTGTGAACAGGAAAGATTCCATTGTGAAGTGGTTAAGTAAAGGGTATAATAAATTCCAGAAGGGCTGCATCAGGGAGAAGCATGGGCAGAAAAGGATACAGGCTATGGCAAGGAAGGTTGGCATTGGGAATCAGGATTTCGAAAAAATCAGGGTAAATAATAATTTTTATATAGACAAAACAAATTTTATCCGGGAATGGTGGGAGTCAGGTGACGAGGTGACACTGATTACGCGCCCCCGCAGGTTTGGCAAGACCTTAAATATGAGTATGCTGGAGTATTTCTTTTCTGTCAGGCAGGCGGGAAAAAGCGGGCTGTTTGAAGGGCTTTCCATCTGGGAAGATGAGAAGTACCGGGATCTGCAGGGGACATACCCTGTCCTTTTTATCAGTTTTGCGGGAATCAAAGAAAATACATTTGCAGGTGCCCGGGAATCAATATGCAGAATCATAGAGGAGCAGTATAATAAGCATGACTATCTCCCTGGCAGTGGGCTGCTTAACGGCAAGGAACAGGATTTTTATGAAAAGGTTTCTGCAAATATGTGGGATAGTGTGGCAGCAGCATCCCTCCGGTCTTTGTCGGATTTTTTGGGCAGGTATTATGGGAGGAAGGCCATTATCCTTTTGGACGAGTATGACACGCCCCTGCAGGAGGCGTATGTGAACGGGTATTGGAATGAGATGGTGGCATTTACCAGGAGTTTGCTGAACTCCACTTTTAAAACGAACCCTTACCTGGAACGTGCAGTTATGACAGGAATCACACGGGTAAGTAAAGAGTCTGTCTTTTCTGGCCTGAATAATCTGCGGGTGGTCACAACGACCTCAGGCAGATATGCGGGCTGCTTTGGGTTTACGGAAGAAGAGGTATTTGCTGCCCTGGAAGAGTACGGCCTGTCCGGCCAGAAACAGCAGGTAAAGAATTGGTACGATGGGTTTACCTTTGGGGACTGGAGAGATATTTATAATCCCTGGTCTGTGGCTTATTTTCTCTCAGAAAGGAAAGTGGGGGCTTACTGGGCTAATACCAGCGCCAATGGCCTGGTAGAAAAGCTGCTTAGGGAAGGGAAACCTGATATTAAAAAGAGCTTTGAAGCTTTGCTGGGGGGCGGGATGCTCCATATGGAAATAGATGAACAGATTGTATACAACCACCTGTTTACCAGGAAGAACGCTGTGTGGAGCCTGCTGCTTGCCAGCGGATACCTGAAAGTGGCAGGGACTGCTTTTGAGGAAAGCACAGGCCGCACATATTATGATATGGAATTGACAAACAAGGAAGTGCATATCATGTTTGAAAATATGATACAGGACTGGTTTTGCGAAAGTGATAATTACAATGATTTTATCCGTGCACTGCTGCTGGATGATATAAAGGCAATGAATTTTTATATGAATAAAGTTACACAGGAGATGTTCAGCAGCTTTGACACAGGGACCAGGCCTTCCGAAAGGCAGCCGGAGCGTTTCTATCATGGGTTTGTATTGGGGCTGATGGTGGAGCTGGCTGATAAATATGTAGTTACGTCTAACCGTGAAAGTGGGTTTGGCAGGTACGATGTGGTGCTGGAACCCAGGAAACCAGAGTATGATGCCATGGTTTTAGAATTTAAAGTACAGGACGAGGACGAAAAGGAACTGTCACATACAGTAAAGGCGGCAATCAGGCAGATCGAGGAAATGGGCTACCAGGCAGATCTCATTGCAAAAGGGATCCCTAAAGGGCGGATACGGAAGTACGGGTTTGCGTTTTGCGGGAAGAAAGTGCTTATTGGGAGCGCAGACGGGGCGTAAAGCTGGGATGCCGGTGTGGCGGGCTTGCCTATCCGGTTGGATGTATGGTAGAATACAGAAGGCAGAGTATCATATGCTGAAATTTTTACTTTAGGAGGTAGTTTTATGGATGCAGGTGTACAGACACTGGTGATGGGCGTGTCGGCTTTTCTCGGGCTCCTGTTTGCGGCGCTGGCTTTTATGAACTTCCGCAATTTCAAGAAGAGAAGCGGGCTGCTTAAACGGGCCCAGGAGATGACAGGAAGCGTTAACGGGAGGGTCAGCGAGTTGGTGACAGTCCGCCGCAGTAACCGTTCTTTCCGCTGGAAAAACGAATACCCTGTGGTTTCCTATCAGGTGAATGGGAAAGAATATACGGTAAGCCTGGACTTCGCTGAGAAACGGAAGGGAAGTTACAGCCTTGGCGAAACCTATCGTGTTAACTATGTCCCTTCTGACCCTTCTTGCTGTATCGTGGAGGAGTTCCGCAAGCAACTGGAGAGCAGCCGCGTAAGGGCTCTGGCAGGGATGGTGGTGCTTTGTCTGTTCCTGTTCAATATTGTGTTTTCCCTTCTCACTCAATAAGGCCCAGAACATAGATATTGGCGGCGGGACCGATACATGGGGAAGTTTACAGCCGGCGGGATATCCGGCAAAATTTCCCTGTTGTGGCTATGCTTTTGGCATAGCCATATTTATTTTCCGGGTTTCTTAATAATTCATAAATTTTAAATCTATTCATTTGATTTCCCTTTTCCGGATGTTAAAATAAAGCCAGGAGGCAGGAAAAATGTATTTGATTTTACTATTGCTGGGCGCTTTATGTTTGGGCTATTTTCTATGTATCGCCTTTTTTACGGGGCATGGGACCAATTTTTATTTTATATGGCTGTTTCTTGGGGCAGGGGCGATGAGCCTGTCCCTTCTATTGAAAAAAGGGATCTGGGAGCAGCGGATCCCAGGCTGGTTTAGGAAAATTTTTGTGGCGCTGGTGTGCGTGGGGATCCTGGCCTTTGTCCTGGTGGAAGGGCTGGTCATCAGCGGGTTTTCACAGAAAGCCCCGGAGGGGCTGGACTATCTGGTGGTGCTGGGGGCACAGATGAAAAGGAGCGGGCCTTCCAGGGTGCTTCAGTACCGGCTGGATGAAGCGTACCTTTATCTGGAAAAGAACGGGGACACCAGGGTGATCGTATCCGGCGGCCAGGGGGCTGACGAGCATATTCCGGAAGCCCAGGGGATGTATGAATATCTGGTGGGGAAGGGGATCGCGCCGGAGCGGATCCTCCAGGAGGGCCAGTCAAGAAACACCTTCCAGAACCTGGCCTTTTCCGGGGAATTTTTGGATAAGGAAAAGGACAGGGTAGGCATTGTGAGTAATGATTTCCATGTGTTCCGGGCTGTCAGGATCGCCCGGAAGGCGGGATATGAAAATGTATATGGGATCGCCGCAAAGGGAGAGCCTTTTTTGCAGCCTAACAATATGATGCGGGAATTTTTCGGCGTGATGAAGGATTTCCTGATGGGGAACATGTAGGAAATTGCTTTTTTGTGAATAGGCGAAAAGGTTTTACAAAGCGCAAGATTACAGGTAAAATAAAGGGGAGGATGCCTGTGCCAAGGGAAAGCGGGAACCAAGCTGCTAAGAACAGGCAGGGCAGTAACGGGATTGGAGGGGTTAGGATGGAACAGCTTGAAAAATTAAGGGAAATCGTAAATAACAGTGATAATATCGTGTTTTTCGGGGGAGCGGGGGTTTCCACAGAAAGCGGCATACCGGACTTTAGGAGCGTGGACGGGCTTTATAACCAGAAATATGATTACCCGCCGGAAACCATTTTGAGCCATACGTTTTTCAGAAGGAAGCCGGAGGAGTTTTTCCGGTTTTACCAGGATAAGATGCTCTGTTTGGGAGCCAGGCCGAATGCCGCCCATTTAAAGCTTGCCCAATGGGAGAAACAGGGGAAGCTGAAAGCGGTGATCACCCAGAACATTGACGGGCTGCACCAGGCGGCGGGCAGTGAAAAGGTGCTGGAGCTTCACGGCAGCGTACTGCGGAATTACTGTGAAGGGTGTGGGAAGTTTTTTGGCGCAGAGTATATGCAAGAGGCAAAGGGGGTTCCCAGATGTGATGCCTGCGGCGGCTCCATCAAGCCGGATGTGGTGCTCTATGAGGAAGGGCTGGACGGCGGGACCTTAAGGGAAGCCATTAATTATATAAGAAATGCGGATGTACTGATTGTGGGCGGCACATCCCTGGTGGTTTACCCTGCGGCGGGGCTGATCGATTATTACAGGGGCGGCAAACTGGTACTGGTGAACAAGACCCCTACTGCCAGGGACGGGGCAGCGGACCTGGTGGTACAGGGCAGCATCGGGGAGATCTTCGGCGCTTTGTAAAAGGATTCCCGAAGGGCTTATATTGTTAGGATTTGGCAGGAAAGGACGGCACATTTTATGGATATTCAGGTTGGAGACACACTGGTTCTAAAAAAGCCCCATCCCTGCGGGAGCTTTGAGTGGGAGGTGCTGCGTGTGGGCGCGGATTTCAGGCTCAAGTGCTTAGGCTGCGGCCATCAGGTGATGGGTCCCAGAAGCCGCACAGAGAAAAAGATCAAACAAATCAGCCGTAAGGCGTAAGGCAGTAGCAGCACGGCCATTGGGCTCCCGGGGGTTTTGTTAACAGTTTTCCCCAAAATGTGGACAAATACTTGAAATATCCGGGAATTCATGGTATCATAGAACACCGTGATATGTTAAATTTATTCCGCCTGGTGCGGAAAAATTTCCTTGCTCCCCGTAAGGGGGCCAGAGACCAAAAGGAGGTAACTTAAGCATGAAGAAGTATGAATTAGCCGTTGTTGTCAATGCGAAGATCGATGATGAGGAAAGAGCGGCAGTTGTTGACAAATGCAAAGCGCTGATCGAAAGATTTGGCGGCACCATTACCAATGTTGACGACTGGGGCAAGAAGAGGCTGGCCTATGAAGTGCAGAAGATGAAAGAAGCTTTCTATTACTTCATCCAGTTCGACGCAGAAACCACTGCGCCCATTGAGATTGAAAACCGTGTGCGCATTATGGACAACGTTATCAGATTTTTATGCGTTAAACAGGAAGCGTAAAGCGTAGAAAGAGTATATGCTGGAAAGAAGAGGCGGGTATGAATAAAGTAATATTGATGGGGCGTTTGACAAGGGATCCGGAAGTAAGGTATTCCCAGGGAGAAAATTCCACTGCGGTTGCAAGGTACACCCTTGCAGTAGACCGCAGGTTCAACCGCAACAACGATGAAAATTCCGCAGATTTTATTGGCTGTGTTGCTTTTGGAAGGGCCGGTGAGTTCGCTGAAAGATACTTAAGGAAGGGAACCAAGATTTTAGTTACAGGGCGCATCCAGACAGGCAGCTATACCAACAAGGATGGCGTGAGGGTCTACACCACCGACGTTGTAGTGGAGGACCACGAGTTCGTGGAGAGCAAAAACAGCAACGGTGGCGGCATGGACGGCGGCTTTGCCGGAGGTGGAAGCAGGATGCCCCAGCCACAGGGCGCAGGCGACGGATTTATGAATATTCCCGACGGAATAGACGAAGAGCTGCCGTTTAACTAAATCAGCAGTGCAAATAAGATAGGAGGCAATCATTATGGCATACAATAAAGCAGAGAAGTCTGATTCTCCCATGAGAAAAAAAGGCGGAATGCGCAGAAGAAAAAAAGTCTGTGTATTTTGCGGCAAGGATAAGGATAATGTAATTGATTATAAAGATGTTAATAAATTAAAAAGATATGTGTCTGAGCGAGGAAAGATCCTCCCCAGAAGAATTACAGGAAACTGTGCGAAGCACCAGAGGGCGCTTACAGTGGCAATCAAGAGAGCACGCCATGTTGCATTGATGCCTTATACCTGTGATTAATAGTTTCAGGTGAAGATTTCGTAAACCAATCATCTCTTATGGGATGGTTGGTTTTTTTTCAAAAAAGGAGAAGGGTATGGAGGGAATGGACAAAGGGAGTATGGAGCCGGAAAAGACAGGGCGGGCAATGAAAGCCATCATTCCTGCGGCTGTACTGGCAGGGCTTGTATTGCTTCTGCTGGGAGTGGCGTATGCTACGGGTTCTATCGGCAATAAGAAAAAGGCGCTGGCTGGGGCAATAGAAAACACCTTTACGCAGAGCCTGGAGGCTATGGGGAAGGCGTGGCAGTTAGAAGAGTACCAGGGGATGTTTAAGGATGGGGAATACTCGGCGGAAGCGGACTTCCGGATGGGGGGGCTTTTGCAGCTGGAAATGCTGGTAAATGGCAACACGCAAGCCTATGGTGCCAAGATAGACCTTGGCTACTTTGGCAGTTCGCTATTTTATGCCCAGCTGTATGTGGATAAGGGAGAGCTGCTCCTTGGCATTCCCTATATCAGCGAATATGTGTTCCGGGTAGACAGGGAGACTTTTGAGGCGGATGTGGAAAACCTGGCCAGGCAGGGCCTGCTGGACCAGGAGACTGCCGGATATCTGGAATCCCTCAATGAGGGAAGCAGGAAGGTGGATTTTAAGGATGAAGAGCTGAAACAGGGGATGCTGGAGATTGCCAAGGACGTTAAGGATATTTTCTACTCCCTGGAAGTGGAAGGCTGTGAAAGCAGGGAGCTTACAGTAGATGGGGCGGTAAGGAGCTGCAAGGGTTACCGGGCGGCCCTTACAGGGGAGCATATGGCGGCGTATATCCTGGATATTAAGAGGGTCTATGAGAAGAATGAGGCGTTCCGGGATTACTGCAATGAACTTGTTGCGGCAGCAGCGGGTTTTGGAAGCGCCCGGGAGCTTTTGGGGTATTATGACATGGTGGGGCTGCTGGAAGAAACGGCCAGTGAGCTAGGGGAGCACAGCCCCATTGACATTTATTTTTATACATACAAAAAACGTCTTGCCCGGATTTATGCGCAGCCGGAGGAAGGCACCAGTTTTGAATGGAACTTTTATGGGGGGAGTTTTCCCCTTGAAAATATGGAGCTGGCCATTTCAGGCCATGAAGGAGAGATAAAGCTTGCCAGAAGGGGAAGCCTTTCCGGCAGTGCCTATCAGGCGGAATATGAGGTGGAGGATTCCTGGGAGGATATAACCGTTACCCTGGAATATGATAAGGAGAAGGGGGACTTCCGGTTCCAAGGATATGATGGGTATGGCGGCATCAGTACCTTTTTGCTGGAGGGAAAGTTGAAGAAAAGCATTCCCGGCAAAAAGCTTGTGGTAAGCATTGACAGCTTTTCCCTGGGCGGTGAGGAGCTCCTGGCAGGGGATATTAAGGTCACAAACCAGTGCGGGGATTTTGAGTTGCCGGAAGGGGAACGGCTGGACATTACGAAAATGACACAAAAGGAGTGGGAGGAATTCCTCCAGGAGATTTATGGCAATATGTAAGGGGCTGGAAGCCTTAGGCACCAGGAAAAGCTATGGCCAAAAGGGCGGTGCCTGGCCGGGAAAAATGGGGAAAAGCTGCCCTTCTTCCCGGCATATGTAAAAAAAGGCGGGATTATGTCTAAAACCTTGTGAATAATAAGGTGGAAACTTTTCTCGAAAAATGTTATACTTAGTAAGTGTATTTATATAGGATGACAGGGGTGTGGGGATATGGCTCCATTAAAAAACAATATGAAATTAAAAGGAAGGCTGAAAAAATATATGCAGACTTCCTTATACTTGGGTTTCCTGCTGGCAGTGGTCAATGTGGTGGTGTATCTGCTCAGTATCCCGGCGGGGCTGGTGGTGAGCTGCTTTGCCCTTTTGTACTTCGGGGTGGTGGTCTTTTTACAGATTTACAATAAGCCTGTGATCATGAATGAACTGGTGAGCTTTGCCACCCAGTACGGGCAGGTGCAGAAAGCCCTTTTGCGGGAATTTGAAATTCCCTATGCCATGCTGGATGACGAAGGGCATATTATATGGACTAATCAGGCTTTTGAGAGGGTGGTACATAAGGATAAGGGGTACAGAAAGTCCATAACCTCCCTTTTTCCTTCTATTACAAAGGAAAAGATGCCGGGGGAACTGGAATTTACCGAGGCGGCCATTGATTTTGAGGACAGCAATTATACTGCTAAAATGCGGAAGATTTCCATGCGGGATATGATGAGCAGCAGTGATATTGTGGATGCAGGGGATTACCATGGCTACCTGATTGCCTTTTATCTGTTTGACGAGACAGCCCTGCGGATCGCCCTGCAGGAGGTGGACGACCAGAGCCTTGCAGTGGGGCTGATTTACCTGGATAATTATGACGAGGCTTTAGAGAGTGTGGAAGAGGTGCGCCGTTCCCTTTTAATTGCGCTTATTGACCGGAAGGTGAACAAATATATCGCGGCACTGGACGGCATCTGCAAAAAGCTGGAAAAGGACAAGTATATGGTCGTTCTCCGGAAGAAGGCCACGCAAGTGTTAAGGGAAAGTAAGTTTGACATCCTGGACGATGTGAAGACGGTGAACATCGGCAATGAGATGGCGGTGACCATCAGTATCGGCTTAGGCTTAAGCGGCCTTACCTATGCCCAGAATTATGAGTTTGCCAGGAACGCCATTGACCTTGCTTTAGGGCGGGGCGGCGACCAGGCGGTGGTGAAGACACCGGACAGCGTAACCTATTATGGAGGAAAGAGCCAGCAGGTGGAGAAGAACACCAGGGTAAAAGCCAGGGTGAAAGCCCAGGCCCTGCGGGAAATCATTTCCGCCAAGGAAAAAGTGCTGATCATGGGGCACCGTTTTGCGGATGTGGACAGTTTTGGCGCGGCGGTGGGGATTTACCGCATAGCCACTACCCTGGAACGGAAAGCCCATATTGTGCTAAATGATGTGAGTGCTTCCATGAAGCCGGTGGTGGATTTGTTTAAGAGCCATGAGGAATACCAGGAGGATATGATCGTCAACAGCCAGCAGGCCATAGAATTTGCCGGCAGCAACACAGTGCTGGTGGTGGTGGATGTGAATAAGCCCAGTATCACGGAATGCCCGGAGCTGCTCCGGCTGTGTAAATCCATTGTCGTGCTGGACCATCACAGGCAGGGGACGGAAATCATTGAGAACGCTACGCTTTCTTATGTGGAAGCTTATGCGTCTTCCGCCTGTGAGATGGTTTCGGAAATTTTGCAGTACATCGGGCAGAGTATCCGCATCACCTCGGAGGAAGCGGACTGTATGTATTCCGGCATTATCATAGATACCAACAATTTTGTGACGAAAACCGGCGTCAGGACCTTTGAGGCGGCAGCGTTCCTGCGCAGGAACGGGGCGGATGTTACCAGGGTCCGGAAGCTTTTCCGTGAAAATGCCAATGAGTACAAGGCCAAAGCGGACGCAGTCAGCCAGGCGGAAATTTATAAAAAATCCTTTGCCATTTCCACCTGTTCCAGCGAGGATATCCAAAGCCCTAATATCGTAGGGGCCCAGGCGGCAAATGAGCTGCTGAACATAAAGGGTGTGAAAGCAAGTTTCGTACTCACAGAGTACCAGGGGCAGGTGTTTATAAGCGCCCGTTCCATTGACGAAGTGAATGTGCAGGTAATTATGGAAAAGATGGGAGGGGGCGGCCATTTAAGCGCTGCCGGGTGCCAGCTAAACGGCGTTTCCATCTTTGAGGGGATTGGTGCCTTAAAGGGAACCCTGGATAAAATGATTGCAGAAGGAGACCTGCAGGTAGAGTGATTCCCCAAAGCAAAAGGAGGGGCGGATGCGCCGCCGGTTTGGGAAAACATTGGAAGCAGCCATAGTAAGAACGGAGGATAAGCAAATGAAAGTAATATTATTGGAAGATGTTAAGGCCCTTGGGAAAAAGGGTGATGTGGTGGAAGTAAGCGACGGGTATGCAAGGAACTTTGTGCTGCCCAAAAAACTCGGCATTGAAGCCAGTGGAAAGAACATGAATGACTTAAAGCTCCGGAAAGCCAATGACGAGAAGAAGGCCAAGGAGCTGCTTGAGGCGGCCCAGGCATTTGCCAGGGAGATGGAGCAGGATGAAGTGGTCCTGTCCATTAAGGCAGGGGAAGGGGGGAAAACCTTCGGCTCTGTGTCCAGCAAGGAGATTGCCCAGGGCTACAAGGACCAATGCGGCAAGGAAATAGATAAGAAGAAACTGATCCTCCCGGAACCCATCAGAAGCTTTGGGGTGTTTGAGATTGGGGTAAAGCTCCATCCCAAGGTAACCGGAAAGCTGAAAGTAAAGGTGACGGAGAAAGGTTAAAAGGTAAATGCAAGCAACGGATGAAGCGCTCATAAAGCGGATTTTGCCCCACAGTATTGAGGCAGAGCAGTCTGTAATCGGTTCCATGGTCATGGACCGGGAGGCCATTACGGTAGCCTCCGAGCTTATATGCGGCGATGACTTTTACAGTAAGCAGTATGGGGTGGTTTTTGACACCATGGTAGAGCTTAGCGATGCGGGCAAGCCGGTGGATCTGGTGACGCTGCAGGACAAGCTGAAAGAGAAGGATGTGCCGCCGGAGGTCAGCAGCCTGGAATTTATCCGGGACCTGGTCACTGCTGTCCCCACCTCGGCGAATATCAAGTATTACGCCAATATAGTGGCGGAAAAGTCTACCTTGAGGAAGCTGATACGGCTGAACGAGGAGATTGCCAATACCTGCTATGCCGGCAAGGAGAGCCTGGAGGTAATCCTGGAGGACACGGAGAAAAGGGTTTTTGAGCTGGTCCAGAAAAGGAATACCGGGGAGTTCGTCCCAATCAGGCAGGTGGTGATGAACGCTATGGACAAGATCGAAAAAGCCTCCAGGAACAGCGGTACTGTAACGGGGATTGCCACAGGCTTCATTGACCTGGATTACCGGACGGCAGGGCTGCAGCCCTCTGACCTGATCCTGGTGGCTGCAAGGCCTTCTATGGGAAAGACTGCCTTTGTCCTTAATATTGCCCAGCATATGGCCTTTAAGCTGAACCAGACAGTTGCTATTTTCAGCCTGGAGATGAGCAAGGAGCAGCTTGTAAACCGTCTGTTTTCCCTGGAATCCAGGGTGGATTCCCAGCACCTGCGCACAGGAAACCTTTCCGATGCGGAGTGGGAAAAGCTGATTGAGAGCGCGGGCGTTATCGGGAAGTCAAACCTGATTATTGACGACACCCCGGGGATCAGTATTTCGGAGCTGCGCTCTAAGTGCAGGAAGTATAAACTAGAACATGACCTGAAGATTATTATTATTGATTACCTGCAGTTAATGTCCGGAAGCGGCCGGGGCTCAGACTCGCGCCAGCAGGAAATATCGGATATTTCCCGTTCGCTGAAAGCCCTTGCCAGGGAACTGAACGTCCCGGTGGTTTCCCTTTCCCAGTTAAGCCGTGCAGTGGAGCAGCGCCCGGATCACAGGCCCATGCTTTCGGACCTGCGCGAGTCGGGAGCCATTGAGCAGGATGCGGACGTGGTGATGTTTATCTACAGGGATGATTACTATAATAAAGATACAGAGAGAAAAGGAATTGCGGAAATCATTATCGCCAAGCAGAGAAACGGCCCTATTGGCACAATAGAGCTGGTATGGCTGCCAGATTATACAAAATTTGCAAACTTACAGAAATAAGGGGACAGGGCAGAAGGTGCCTTACTTTGAAACTACATATCAACTTACACTACAAAGGAGGACAAGCCAGGCAGGCATGTCCTTTTTTTACAATAAAAGTGATATTCGGAGAGACAAGAAAGGAGACGGATTATGAAGCAGGCGGAAAAGATTTACATGATTTCAGATGCAGCGAAGCAGGTGGAAGTGGAGGCACATGTGCTTCGGTACTGGGAGGAAGAGCTGGAGGTCCCGGCCAAAAGAAATGAAATGGGGCACCGGTATTATACGGAAGAGGATATCAGGAGATTTATACGGATCAAGGAATTAAAGGAGCAGGGACTGCAGCTTAAGGCAATACGCCATATGTTAAAAAACGGTGACCTGCAGACACCGGTGCTGCTCTTTGACAAGCCGGAGGGACAGCAGGGGGCGGAAATGGCCGGGCTGTCCCAGTCAGAGCTGGATATGGGGAAACGCCATGTGGTGATGGTAAAAAAGGGGGAATTTCTGCCAGTGGAAGAAAAGACAATGGCATTGCAGGAGGAAACCAGGGAACAGAAGAGCTACCGCCTCCAGCAGCTCCTGAAGGATATGATCGCGGAAGCAGTGCAGTGCAATACAGAGGAAATCTGCCAGGATATCAAGGAAACCCTTTTAAAGGAGCTGGATTACCAGTTCCGTCTCCGGGAGGAGAGGGAGGAGGCCAGGGAGGAAGAGCGGGCTGCCAGGCAGGAAGAACATTACCAGCAGATTGATGAGCTTATCCGGTCCTATGCAAGGCGGGGGAAGAGAGGGAAGCGGGTACGCAAGGATGCTGCCGCCCGGCGGGAGAATGCCCAAAAGGAAGCGTTGCAAAAGAAGGAAAACAGGATGAGAAAGGAAGCGGAAAAGGAAACGGAGGAAGAGGAAGCAAGAATAGAAGAAACTGGGATTGGGATAGAAGAACCGGAGATGGAAGAAACTATTGAACAGGTAAATGAAGAAATAAACGAAGCAGCAGATGAAGAAATGGTAAAAGAAAACCTGGCAGGGAAAGAAACAGCAAAAGAGGATGGGCCAAAGGAAGAAGAAAACCAGGAGGAGATGGCTGGGGAAGCGGAAGAACAGGAAGAAAACGGGAAGGAAAAGGCTAAAAGCAAAGGATTTTTCCCAAGGCTTTTCTTAGGAAAAAAGCGTTCAGTCCTATGACTGAACGCTTTTTAAGGTTGTGCGTTTATTCTTCTGAAATCGCGCCTACAGGGCATCCGCCAGCACAGGAGCCGCAGCTAATGCAGGTATCGGGATTGATTTCAAACTTTCCGTCTCCCTCGCTGATAGCGCCTACGGGACACTGCCCTGCACAAGCGCCACAAGAAATACAAGCGTCACTGATTACATATGCCATGATAAATTCCTCCTTAAAATATGTTTAAGTATTTTGATATTTTATTATCAATCTCTTAGTACATTCTAATATAAAATCTCCGGGAATACAAGTAAAATATCCTTAAATTACTGTGAAATTTAATGTTTTGCCTGTTCTTCCCGGCGCTGCCGGATCCCGTTTAAGATCACAGCCTTTTTCTCCACCACTTTATTCTTATCCATAGCAGGGACGCCTGCAAGCTTGTAGGGGATAGCCAGCTTTTCGTATTTGGATTCGCCCATGGTGTGGTAAGGAAGCACGTCCAGGGCCTTTAGGTTGCTGAACTGGCCGATAAAATAACCGAGCTTAAATAAATCATCTTCCTGGTCTGTGATGCCGGGAACAATCACGTGGCGTATCCACATATCCACATGCCTTTTGTTCAGGTAGGAGGCAAATGCCAGGATCCCATCATTAGGCTGGCCGGTAAGCTCTTTGTGCTTTTCAGGGTCTATGTGCTTGATATCCAGCATTACCAGGTCAGTGAGCGCCATCAGCTTATCCAGCTTTTCGATGAAAGGCCCATTGTCGGGTTTAAAAGCGATGCCGGAGGAATCAATACAGGTATGCACATTGTTTTCCTTTGCAATGGTGAACAGGCTAATAAGGAAATCCACCTGCATCAGGGGTTCTCCCCCGGTGACAGTGATCCCGCCGTTTTTGTAAAAATCTTTATTTCTTTTATATTGCTCAAATATTTCCTCTGGCTCCATCATGGTACCGCCGGTCATTGCCCAGGTATCAGGATTGTGGCAGTAAGCGCAGCGCATGGGGCAGCCCTGGACAAAGACCACAAACCGCGTTCCGGGCCCGTCTACAGTGCCGAAACTCTCCAGTGAATGAATTCTACCTTGCATAATAGATTCTCCCTTCTTACTTTCCATATCATATGGGTGTTTACTACAGTATAGCAGATTGGGGGAAAAATTCCAATCTGTTGGGGAGAAATTCCGGGAAAGCAGCAGGGAGTGCCAGGGGAATCCGTTAATGGCAGGGCGGTAATGCCCGGGATAATTGCCCTGATTGGCAAATTCGTAGAAGAATTTATGATAAATATATAATATTTAATGATAAACATTAAATTATTATTGACAAACGTATATCGTTATATTATCATGAAAGTGTAACAGGAAAGAGAGGTATATGCCGGGCTGGAGTCATTGCACAGAATAAGCCTTTGCAGCCCCAGACAGCCCCAAGGAGCCGCTGTTCTGGAGGCAGGGCAGATAGCCTATGGTCAGGCTCCGGGGAAGAGAGGGAAAAATGAGTGAGGGAAATTTAAAGGTGCAGAAAATTCAAAAGAGCAGCAGGATTGCCCTGAAAGCAGCCAGGGCGGTTAAGGTGATATTGATTGTGGCGGCAGTCCTTGCGCTGTCCACGGGAGCTATGATGATTGCCTTTCAGGATCCCATTAACAGGGAGGTGGAGAAGGCAGTGTCAAGGGGGGACTTCACCCGGGAGGAGATTATGCCCAGGTTAGAGGACAGTGCAGGCTTTGAAATGCATTTGGTAGCCCATTTAACAAGGGACGGGTACTTTTCCGAGGTTTTAGGGACTTATCTGTTTACCATTGGGATTATGCTGGGCCTCTTTGCGGTGGTCATGCATTTTATAGGCAAGGTGTTCCAGGAAATCCAGGTAAGCTATTCCCCATTTCAGCCGGGGATAGTAAAAAGCGTGAAAGTAGCTTTTATAATGATTACCTTATTTTCGCTGGAAAGTAACCTGTTAATAGGAATTACAGTTGGGTTCTCCCTGTGGAGCGTAGTGAATATTTTTGAGTACGGATGCGAGCTGCAAAAGCAGTCGGATGAAACGCTGTAGAAAGAGGGTGGGTGTCTTGGCGATTATATTAAGATTAGACCGTATGATGGCGGACAGGAAAATTTCCTTAAATGAGCTGGCGGAAAGGGTGGGGATTGCCAATGTGAATCTTTCCAATATTAAGACAGGCAAGGTCAGCGCTATCCGGTTTTCCACATTAAATGCGATCTGTGACGTGCTGGACTGCCAGCCGGGAGATTTGCTGGAATTTCAGAGAGACGGTAAAGGGGACGGGAACCAAGAGGGGTGAGAAGTAAGGCTTCACGTTAAAACCTCCGGCTGTAAATAATGCCGGAGGTTTTAATATTGTGCCTAATAAGCAACTTGCAATGCTTTATTAGCGATTTAGATGTTGATCCATGGAATGCGCTGGTGCTTATACAGACTCATGGAATGTACGGGAAATAACGTCAGCCTGCTGTTCGGGTGTTAATTTAATGAAGTTAACAGCATATCCGGAAACACGGATTGTAAGCTGAGGGTAATTCTCAGGATGCTTCTGTGCGTCTAATAACATATCTCTGTTTAACACGTTTACATTGAGATGATGTCCGCCTTTGGTTGCATAGCCATCTAATAATGATACTAAGTTATCTACCTGTGCTGTGTTTGACATGGTAATTTTACCTCCTTCTATTAATGGAAATCATCCAGCCCATCTTCCAGGGTAGGTACGCTGCATGCCAGGGGAGTCCTGGAGCAATCCGTACATCCCATGGTCTGGACATTTTTAGAGTCCTCTTTGGTTTCGTCGTAGTCCACATTTACGTGCCCTACACCCATTGCCATACCGGAATCCAGCATATGAACAAGGTCATCAATCATTTTTTTGTCATCCATTGCTTTGTACCTCCTGAAAGTGGAATGTTTTTTTATTCTTATTTGTTCAGGTCAACTTCAATGTCGCCTGCAAATACCTGGTCTTCTTTTCCAAGGGCTCCGGGAATGATGGTGAAGGTATTGGAGATACCATCCTGTGCATCATTGAAAGGAAGCTTGGATACAGAAGATAAGGAAGCTACTGCACCGTGGGTGTCACGTCCGTGCATAGGGTTAGCGCCAGGTGCGAAAGGCTGTCCTTTCTTACGTCCGTCAGGTGTGTTGCCTGTTGCCTTACCATAGGTAACATTGGATGTAATGGTAAGGATGGAGGTTGTAGGAACACCGTTCCTGTAAGTATGGTGTCTTCTGATTGCTGTCATAAATTTGTGTACAACGTCCTGGGCAATGGTGTCAACACGGTCGTCGTCGTTACCATATTTAGGGAAGTCCCCTGTTGTCTTGAAGTCTACGATGATGCCGTCTTCGTCCCTGATAACCTCTACCTTTGCATGCTTGATAGCGGATAAGGAGTCAGCAACGATGGAAAGGCCGGCAACACCGGTTGCAAAGTAACGCTTAACATCCCTGTCATGGAGAGCCATCTCAGCTCTTTCATAGCAGTATTTGTCATGCATATAATGGATGATGTTCAGGGTGTTTACATAAACATCTGCCTGCCATTCCATCATATCAATGAATTTGCTGTATACATCATCATAATCAAGGACATCCCCTGTAACAGGACGGTATTTAGGGCCAACCTGTTTCTTGGTAACTTCGTCAACACCGCCGTTTAATGCGTAAAGGAGGCATTTTGCAAGGTTAGCCCTTGCGCCGAAGAACTGCATTTCCTTACCGATAACCATGGAAGAAACGCAGCATGCGATACCGTAGTCGTCGCCGTGGGTCACTCTCATAAGGTCGTCGTTTTCGTACTGGATAGAGGAGGTCTGGATGGACATCTTCGCACAGTATTTCTTCCAGTTTTCAGGAAGCCTTGTGGACCAAAGGACTGTTAAGTTGGGTTCCGGGCTGGGCCCTAAGTTGGTAAGGGTATGGAGATAACGGAAGCTCATCTTTGTTACCAGAGGACGCCCGTCTACGCCTACACCGCCCAGGGATTCTGTTACCCATACCGGGTCACCTGCAAAAATCTGGTTGTATTCAGGGGTACGTGCGAATTTCACGCAACGCAGCTTCATAATGAAGTGGTCAACAAATTCCTGGATTTCCTGCTCGGTAAAGGTACCGTTGGCAAGGTCTCTTTCTGCGTAGCAGTCAAGGAAAGTAGAGGTACGTCCAAGGGACATAGCCGCGCCGTTCTGCTCCTTCACTGAACATAAATATCCAAAGTAAGTAGCCTGGATTGCTTCTTTTACGTTAGTAGCAGGCCTGGAAATATCACAGCCGTAGGAAGCAGCCATCTGCTTCATCTGCTTTAAAGCAACCATCTGCTCGGAAAGCTCTTCCCGCAGGCGGATAACATCGTCTGTCATAACACGCCCTGTAGAGTCTTTCTGTGCCATCTTATCTTCAATCAGCCTGTCGATACCATACAGTGCCACACGCCTGTAGTCGCCGATGATACGGCCGCGCCCGTAAGCGTCCGGAAGGCCTGTGATGATATGGGCGGAACGGCATGCCCTCATTTCTGCATTATAAGCGTCAAAGCAGCCTGCGTTGTGGGTTTTTCTGTGTGTTGAGAAGAACTCACTGATCTCAGGGTCTACTTCATAACCATTGTCTGCACATGCCTTTTCAGCCATTCTGATACCGCCGTAAGGCTGCAGGGAACGTTTGAAAGGCTTATCTGTCTGGAAACCAACGATGGTCTCTTTGGATTTGTCCAAATACCCAGGGCCATGAGACGTAATTGTGGATACAACCTTGGTATCCATGTCAAGAACGCCGCCTGCTTCACGTTCCTGTTTCTGCAATTCAAGTACCATCTGCCATAAGTCTTTTGTGTTTTGTGTAGCTTCTGCCAAGAAGGACTCGTCACCCTCGTAAAGGTGATAGTTTCTCTGAATGAAGTCACGTACATTAACCTCATTTTCCCACTTGCCGCCTACAAAATCTTTCCATTCTGATCTCATTTTGCGTAAGCCTCCTACTAAAAATATTGATTGTGTATTTGTCCATAAAAGTGATACTTTTACCGTACTTTCATTATATGGTACAAAGTCATTTCCAGTCAAGGCAAAGAGTGTACTTTTTTATAAACAAAGTATGGATTTTACGGAAATTTTATATTTTTTTTGTAAAAAGTGCAGAAAAGATAAATTCTTCCGGAAGTTATCGGCGCCTGGCAGGTAAATTTGCCAAAAAAGGGGATTTTTGTGGAAGGGACAGGTTTAGTCTTGCCATTAACTGGGCAAAGTATTATACTGAAAAAGCCGCAGGTTTTCATAATGCCAAGTGCCGCGGCGGAAACGTGGATGATAAGGAGGTATTGAGGATGGCGCAGATCAGTAAGGATATGACAATTGGTGAAATTTTAAGGGCGAACCCGGATGTTGCCCCGGTTCTTATGGAGGCAGGGATGCATTGCCTTGGCTGTCCCTCCGCACAGGCAGAGAGCCTGGAAGAGGCGGCCATGGTCCATGGGATGGATATTGATGATTTGATGGCGAAGATTGGGGCGTTATAAGCCTGGCCGCCGCCGCAGGGAATTTAATAAAACGCAGGCCTGCCTTTTGGGGCGGGCCTGCGTTATTTTGTGCATATGGATACCTGGAAGGAATATGCCGGCCGGCGCTGGCGGGTGCCTGGCACCGGGAGGGGCTTTCCCCTGCCGGATTTCCTTCACAGGGCTAATACCTGCAGCCTGTAGCGGGCCGGTTTATTTTTTCAGGAATCCCTTTAGGGAATCCACCAGGTCGGAAGTCTTCTCCACTGCAAGTTTTGCTTTTACGCCCTGGATCACCTGGTCGATGGCTTCCTCAGGAAGGTCGATGCCAAGTACGCTTTCTAAGGCTTTCACCGGGTCGGTTTTAAACTGCTCCTGGAGGGCTTTGTCTTTCGTGATTTTTTCTACTGCCTGTGTGATTTGTTCTTTCAGGTCCATTTTTCTGTTACTCCTTTTTATTTATTTTTCCTCATCTGCTTGATTGCCATCAGGCATGCCAGCAGGAGAAGGATACCGATAGGGAGGGGAAGCCAGGGGTTTTGGGCAAAGCCCGCCACCACATAAGTAATAAAGGAAACCCCGGCGGCAACCAGTGCGTAGGGAAGCTGGGTGGCCACATGGTTTACATGGTTGCATTGGGCACCGGCGCTTGCCATAATGGTAGTGTCTGAAATTGGCGAGCAGTGGTCCCCGCACACAGCCCCTGCCATGCAGGCGGAGATGGAAATGACCATCAACTGTGGATTGGAGCTGGCAAAAACTGCCACAACAATAGGGATCAGAATGCCGAAGGTACCCCAGGAGGTCCCGGTGGAGAATGCCAGGAAGCATCCCACAAGGAAAATGATCGCAGGCAGGAAGTTCACCAGCTTCCCTGCGCTCTGTTCCATGGCTGTGGCAACGAATTCTGCGGCCCCCAGGCTGTCTGTCATTGCCTTTAAGGTCCAGGCAAAGGTCAGGATCAAAATAGCGGGTACCATGGCTTTAAAACCGGAGGGCAGGCAGTCCATGCACTGGCTGAAGGAGAGAACCCTCCTTGCCAGGTAAATAAGGATGGTGGTGATCATAGCCAAAATGCTGCCCAGGGCAAGCCCCACGGAGGCGTCGGAGTTAGAGAAAGCGGAGATGAAATTCTCCCCGTCAAAAAAGCCCCCGGTGTAGACCATCCCAATGACACAGAAAAAGATCAAGACTACAATAGGGATGATCAGGTCGGCCACCCGTCCCCTGGTGTTTAAGGGGGCTTCCTCCTCCTGGCCGGAAACGTTGCCGCCGGAGGTAAACAGGTCACCCCTTAAAGCGTTGGCTTCATGGGCGGCCATGGAACCGAAATCAATGTTCAGCAGAATGATGGCGGCCATCATTACCAGTGTCAGCAGGGCATAATAGTTGTAAGGGATTGCCCTGATAAAGATGGAAAAACCGTCCTCCCCCTCCACAAAGCCGGACACGGCGGCAGCCCAGGAGGAAATGGGGGCGATAATGCATACCGGGGCGGCGGTGGCATCGATCAGGTATGCCAGCTTTGCCCGGGAAACCTTATGCTGGTCTGTTACCGGCCTCATAACGCTGCCCACAGTTAGGCAGTTAAAATAATCATCAATGAAGATCAGCACACCCAAAGCCACAGTGGCAAGCTGTGCGCCTGCCCTGGTCTTGATTTTTTCCCTGGCGAATTTCCCGAAGGCGGCGGATCCCCCTGCACGGTTCATCAGGCTTACCATGGCACCCAGGATCACAAGGAATATCAGGATACCTACATTATAGCTGTCGGAAAGCACCGACACAAATCCGTCATTGAAGATGTGGAGGACGGCGCCTTCAAGGGAAAAACCGGAAAAAAATAAACCGCCCACCAGAATTCCCACAAACAGGGAGCTGAAAACTTCTTTGGTGGCCAGGGCAAGCACAATAGCCACCACAGGAGGGAGCAGCGCCCAGAAGGTGGCGTACATGGATGGCGCAGAACCACCCCCATCGGCGGCAAGGGCCATAACCGGCGCAACCAGGCAGCACAGCGAAAGGACGCACCCGCCTGCTGTGAGCCCGCCTTTAAATTTTTTCATATTTCGGACCCCTTTCATAATTTGGTAAAAACGTATTTACGGTAATCAATTCATTTTAGCATTAAAACCTGCAAAAAACCAACTTTTTTTGACAGGAATCCCATAGACGGCAAGTTGTGCAAGCGATAAATCCTCTGGTTAGCAAATTGTGCGGCCAGGGGGACGGGCTTTTGGGGAATTGGCCGCAAAAAACCGCCTCCAGGCGATGCCCAAGGCGGTATGCGTTTTGTATGGGACCTGTAAAGGGCGTCCGGCACGTATTACCGGAGGGCACACGGAAAAAGCTGCCCCTTATCAGATACAGGATAAGGATTGCAGGGCCGTGTTCCTTACAATGGGTTCAAAGTGCTCTTCCAGATAGGCTTCCGAAGCGGGTACGGACTTGATGCATGAGCCGTATTCTGAGAGAACGTTGCATATTTTATTAAATTCAACAGGCGTATGGGCGCTTTTGGAAAGTGCCAGGAGGTAGGAGCCGTCCTTTTGCTTATACAGGGAATTGACGCCGCTGTAGAAGTTAGAGAGCACATGGGCGGAACCGATCACCTCCCGCAGGCTTGCAAAATAATAAATCCTGGTAAGCTCTGCGGATACTGCATCCTGGAGCTTTTTCTGGAGGGCGTTCTTGAAGGACTGGCGGGCATCCCCGCTGCCTGCATCCTCATTGGCGCTGCCTTCTGCGGAAGCTGTCCCTGCCCTGCTGTTTTGGATTTTTTTGAACAGGTCGAGTACCTCGTCCGCGCCCTCTGCCAGGGTATCAAGCACGTCGTCTAAAGCGTTGTCTTCCTCGTGGACAGATGGCGCAAATTTGGAAAAGCGGGTATCTAACTCGTCGGGATCCTCCACCTTGGTAATAATCAGGACGATACACTCGGAATTCAGAGGGATCGCTTCTATCATTAAAGGAATGTCTTCCGCCTCAAATCCAAATTCAAAAGATGCCTGCTGCATCATGTCACGGAATAAATCTTTAGCTTTTTCGGTACCGTAAGCAAGTTCGCTGAGCTTGAGCTCTCTGTCCGCCAAGTCTTCTCTGGTAAGGGTACAGCGAATCTGGTGGTCGTTAACTTTTTCGATTTTCATAATTATCACATCCTTACTATTAAGATACTGTTATCTTGCCGTTTGGTGACACATACAATCACTTAAAAGTATATTATACTTTGTGCGAAATTAAGTCAATAGGGCAGAAAAACAGTTTAAAAAAATTTTATAAAATGGGTGTATATTGCTGATTTCTAATGTATTTGTGAAAAATAAATAAAATATTAAAAAAACTACTTGCAAAAATTGGCAATAAACACTATAATCAGTCTCGTAAGGTGCTTCCGGATAAATTTCTGTATCAGAAGGAGGCATGAAACAGGCGTTTTATTTACACGAATCTAAGTAAATTAAATCATGGGAGCCAGCCCTGCCATTGGGTTTTTAGGCAAGCGGCGGTTCCATCTATTCCCTTCAGGCCGCAGGCCATTTGGTTATTCTTTATTTTATTCCATTTTTAAATTTAGGGAAGGGAAGTCTTACAGGCTTTGTGCTTGTCGCGAATATTTCTATGGATTTTCATCTGTTATAATTCACCCCAATTGGAAATTCGCAGCGGTAATTTTTTAGATACGTATCCGGCATCTTATCTGTTTCTATTATCGTCATTAAAATAAAAACTATAATCAGTTTTGGGATTAATTTATCTTTGTGGCACGACATATCACGTGGGCCTTTTGGAAATTGCCAGGAAATGCATCCCAGGACAGATGGGAGAAATTATGGCTTCGAATTGTGAAATGGAAACCTCTTTGCTGAAGCTGCGGCTTGAAAAGCTAGAAAGCGAAGGGATTAAACTGTACTTAAACGGCGCCCCGTCCACTACGGACTATATTGTAAACAGTTGTGTGAATGAAGATACAGTTTACATGCCAGACTATGTAACGGATGAAAAGGGCAAAGTGAAAGAAATCAGGTATGACAGGATCGTCTTTTGGTGACTGGCGCCTAGATTTTTCCGCACACCGGGGGCCGGAGGGAACATGCGGCATAAAAACCCCTTATAACGATAAAAATGTAACAGGATTTTTCCGGTGCCCGGAAGGTGCGGATAAATTGTAATAAAAAGTCAAAATTGGTAATGACGGTATGGGAATAGTCTGCTATAATATAGGGCGATTGGAGGATGCAGGATGAAAAAAAAGATAATACCCGTGCTGGTGGCAGTCGTCCTTATTATAGTGATTGCGGGCGTGAGCTTAGGCGCGATGTTTTTGGAGAAGTATTCTTATACGAAAGAACGCGCTGACTTGTCTGCCTATTTCCATATGGCAGGGGAGCAGGATGTGGCCATTGTGCTGCAGGATGAGCTGATAGGGGAACGTGCCAGGATTTTTGACGGCGTGTATTATTTAGATTTGGATACGGTCCATAAGTATTTTAACAGCCGTTTTTATGAAGACCAGGGGGAGGGGCTTTTGCTCTATACGCTGCCAGACCATATAGCCCGTACCGTGATTGGCAGCAATGTGGTAACCGGGAAAGAGGGGGAGATGGCCTATGAATATGTTCCTGCCCGGTATGAAGGGGAAACACTGTATATTGCAATAGATTATGTAAAGCAGTACGCCAATTTTTCCTATGAGGGCTTTGGGGAGCCTTTCCGGCTGCAGATTTACAACCAGTGGCCGGAGCGGAAGGTGGCAGAGGTAAAGAAGGATACCGCCGTAAGGGTCCTGGGCGGGGTAAAAAGCGAAATCCTTAAAGACCTTCCCGCAGGGGAGAAGGTAATCCTTTTAGAAGAGATGGAAACCTGGAGCAAGGTAAAGACAGGGGATGCCATTATCGGCTATGTGGAGAACAAAAAGCTTGGGGAGGCAAGGCAGGAGCTTCCCATACCCGTTACGGACTATGAAGAACCGGTATATACCAGCCAGGCCAGGGATTATAAGATCAATCTGGGGTGGCATGTGGTGTCCGGGATAGGGGGGAATGATACCTTTGAGGCAATGACGGAAAATGCCAAAGGGCTGAATGTAATCTCACCTACCTGGTTTAAGGTCAGTGACAGCGAAGGCAATTTTACCAGCTTTGCCAGCCGGGATTATGTGGATAAGGCCCACGGGAAGGGGCTGGAGGTATGGGGCCTTGTGGAAAACATTGAGTATAAGGACAGCATTGACATGTATGCGCTGCTTTCCTCCACAACCAAAAGGGCAAAGCTCATAGAGGGGCTGGTGGGCGAAGCGCTTACCTATGGGCTTGACGGGATCAATGTGGACTTTGAACAGATAAGCGCGGACTGCGGGGAGCACTATATAGAGTTTATCCGGGAACTGTCCATTCCCTGCAGGGCCAACGGCATTGTCCTTTCGGTGGATAATTATGTGCCTACAGAGTATACGGCACACTATGACAGGGCGGAACAGGGCATAGTGGCAGATTATGTGATTGTTATGGGATACGATGAGCATTATGCAGGGAGCCCGGAGGCCGGAAGCGTTGCGTCCATTGATTTCGTGGAGGATGGAATTGCGAAAACAGTGGAACAGGTTCCCCCGGAAAAGGTCATTAACGCGATTCCCTTTTACACCAGAATATGGGAGACAAGCAATGGCCAGATCAGCAGCCAGGCAGTAGGGATGGAGGCGGCGCAGGAGTATGTAAACGCCCACAGCATTTCTGTAGAGTGGGACGAGGCAGCCTGCCAGAATTATGGGGAATATACAGAGGGCGGCAGCCTGTTCCAGGTCTGGCTGGAGGATGTGGAATCTATCCGTGTGAAGCTGAATGTAATGGATAATTATCAGATTGCGGGAGTGGCAAGCTGGCGCCTTGGCTTTGAGAAACCGGAAATCTGGGACGAGATAGGCGCATATTTAAGCAGATAGGCAGGATTTGCCATTGATTGAGATAAGCTGTGGGGTATACCCACAGCTTATTTTTCATACATTGAAAGGAGGAAAATGATAGTCGAGGCATGGCGTGACAGAAAAGCAAAACAGGATTTTAAAGCTGGTGATGGTGGGGATACTTTTATTTTCCATGTTTGTGGTGGCAAGGGAGGGAGCTGTTTATGTGAGCGGTGTGCAGGTGGAGAACCGGAAGGAAATCTGCATTGTAATAGATGCAGGGCATGGGGGAGCGGATCCAGGGAAGGTGGGCGTCAATGACCAGCTTGAAAAGGATATCAATCTGCTGGTTGCCCAGAAGCTGAAACAGTTCCTGCAGGCGGAAGGGATCCGTGTGGTGATGACCAGGGAGGGGGATGCCGGTCTGTACGAGGAAAGCGCTTCTAATAAAAAGGTACAGGATATGAAAAAGCGCCTGGAGATCATAGAGGCCGCCGACCCGCTCCTGGTGGTGAGCATCCATCAGAACAGCTACCATGAGGAGTATGTAAATGGGGCGCAGGTATTTTATTACACCACCAGTGAAAAAAGTAAGCTGCTGGCAGAGACCCTGCAGGAACAGCTCCGGAGCCTTGACCCGGATAATAAAAGGGAGGCAAAGGGGAATGACAGCTATTTTCTTTTGAAAAAGACGTCGAAGCCTATTGTGATCGTGGAATGCGGCTTCCTCTCAAACCGGGAAGAAGCGGCAAAGCTTTCCAGCCAGGTTTACCAGGAACAGCTTGCATGGAATATCCATATGGGAATTATGAAATACCTTAGCGGCCATCCATAGATTTTGTTTGGGCTGCAGGCGGTTGTCCTATGGTGGGGCGGCTGCCTGTTCTTTTTGGTGGGGGGCGGTTTTCCTGGTGGCAGAAGGAAAGGGGAAACATGACATACATTTGTCCCCTTTTTCGTGGTATACTGGTTTTAACGTGAAGGGTGAATGGTTATTTATCACGAATAAAACCGGAGAGGAGATAGTGGATGAAGCTTGATCGGATGCTGGGAATTTTATCTATCCTGTTGCAGCAGGAAAAGGTGACAGCTCCCTGGCTGGCAGAGAAGTTTGAGGTTTCCCGCCGCACCATCAACCGGGATATTGAGGCGCTGTGCAGGGCGGGGATCCCGCTGGTGACGGAACCGGGGGCGAACGGCGGGGTTTCCATTATGGAGGGGTACAAAATTGACCGGGCGCTGCTAAGCAGGTCAGATATGCAGGCAATCCTGGCAGGGCTCCGCAGCCTGGACAGCGTCAGCGGCACAAAACGCTACGCCCAGCTCATGGAAAAGCTTTCCGCCGGGGCCTCTAACCTGCTTGCCGGGGACGGGCATATTTTCATTAATCTTTCCTCCTGGTACAAAGCCTCCCTTTCCCCGAAAATGGAACTGCTCCACGGGGCGGTCCTGGCAGGGCGCAAGGTATCCTTCACCTATTTTGCGCCCAAGGGGACGTCCCAAAGGACTGTGGAGCCTTATGCCCTGATTTTCCAGTGGGCAAGCTGGTATCTGTGGGGGTGGTGTGAAATAAGGGAAGACTTCCGGCTTTTCAAGCTCATGCGGATGACGGGGCTGGAGATGGGAGAAGCTTTTGAGAAACGGGCGGTCCCCCTGCCGGATCTTTCCCCGGAGCGGGTGTTTCCCGGCGGGTATCAGGTAAAGGCGGTCATCCAGCCCCAATATCAGTGGCGGCTGGTGGAGGAATATGGCCCCGAGAGCTTTACCGTCCAGCCTGACGGGACGCTGCTCTTTTCCTTTGGGTTTACGGATAAAAACAGCATTGTAGGATGGATTGCTTCTTTTGGGGAGGGAGCGGAGCTTTTGGAGCCTGCGGCATTCCGGAAAGACGTGCTTGCCTTTGCTGAGGGGATCCGGAAAAAATATCTGGAACCATGACAGACAGATGTCGTGGTTGCTTTGATACAATAGTGCCATCAACAGAAAGGATGGACGAAAGATGGAATATGAAATCGTAACATTGGAGGAAAAAACAGTGGCGGGTATCGCGGCACGGACAAATAATGCTGCGCCTGATATGGGGAGTGTGATCGGGAGCCTGTGGGGCTGCCCAGGGTTTTGGCTGTGATTTTGAGGAATACCAGGATGGCAGTATGGAGAACAGTGAGATTCATATTTATGTGGGACTGAAGGAGGAAAAGACAGGGATGGTGGAATCAAGGTGTGGCATTTTGTGCGGGGAGTGTGAATATCGCGGGCAGATGAACTGTGGGGGCTGTGTACATATTGAAAAACCCTTCTGGGGCGAGAGCTGCCCGGTGAAATCCTGCTGTGAGGAAAAGGGGCTGGCCCATTGCGGGGAGTGTGAAAGCTTTCCCTGTGGCCTGCTGAATCAGTTTGCTTATGATGAAAAGCAGGGGGATAATGGAAAAAGGATCGTCCAGTGCAGAAAGTGGAGGGAAGCATAAAGGGTGGCGTTTGATTACAAAAAGGAATACAAAGAATTTTATATGCCAAAGAAGAAACCGGGGCTGGTAACTGTGCCGTCTATGAATTTCGTTGCGGTGCGGGGCAGGGGGGACCCTAATGAGGAAGGCGGGGAGTACAAGCTGTCTATCGGGCTCCTTTACGGGATTGCCTTTACCATTAAAATGAGTAAACTTGGGGATCATCGGATGGAGGGATATTTTGATTATGTGGTTCCGCCCCTGGAAGGATTGTGGTGGCAGGAGGGTGTAAAAGGGGTCGATTACACAAGAAAGGAAGACTTTCAGTGGATCTCCATGATCCGGCTGCCGGAGTTTGTGACAAAGGAGGAATTCCATTGGGCGGTAACAGAGGCGGCGGCAAAAAAGAAAGCTGATTTTTCAAAGGCGGAGTTTTTCACTTATGAGGAAGGGCTGTGTGTGCAGTGTATGCACATAGGCTCCTATGACGATGAACCTGCCACCATAGAAGCAATGGAAGGATTTGCCAGAAAGATGGGGTATGCGCCGGATATGGAAGGCGCCCGTTATCACCATGAGATCTACCTTAGCGATGTGCGTAAATGCAGGGCGGAGAATTTGAAGACCGTTATACGCCATCCGGTGGCGGCAGTGGGGGAGCTGGCTGCAGGAAAGCAACTTTAAGAAATAATGAGAACAAAAAACTCACTTTAACAGGGTATAATAATTCCCTGATAAAGTGAGTTTATTTTTTTCTTGGTGGAATTGTTCATATTTTGGTGTCATCCATATGTTCAATTAAAAGAGAATAGGTTGAAATAAACTGGGTATGAAGAAAGGTATGTGTAAAGGGCAGGATAATGGCATCTAAATTGCTTTCAGAAAACAGATTTATGTGAGAAAAAATAAGGAAACAGCGGATGGCGGCTCCGTCGCAAAAGGTATACTTTTTGCAAAAATATTTTTGCAGTAAAAATTACATAAAAAATAGGATTAATTTTCTTGAAAAGTTGACGATAATATATTAAAATAAAGGTGGCTTCCGTGGCAGAACGCCTTTTGCAAAAAGTATACCTTGTGCAAATGGTATAATAAGCGCGTTTCGCAGGCAGGCTCATGGAAGTGGAAGGATGCAGGGATGCCGTCAGGGACAGTATGCAAAACAATACATCAATATAATAAAGAACCGATTGCTAAGGACGACATGAAAAAGCTATTGGAGATTGCTGGCGATTATGCAAAGGTGAAGGAGTATGTTTATGGCCGTTATAGCGGGATAGGCAGCCTGTCTAAAATTTATCCCGGGTATACGGTACAGAATGAAATGATAGCGACTGGGCTGAGAGAGGAATTGGGGCTTCCTTTTGTATACTTTAACCTTGCTGTTTTTGATGCCTTGGGGGACATTAAGGCACAGTGGACAAGGACTAGGGAGGCAGTGGCCCAAAAGGTGGGCAGCAATGGGCAGTTCTCTGATGAGGAAAAGCATTACTTAAGATACTTGCTAAAAGTTAATAATGCCTTTGGGGCAGTGCTGAACTGCCAGCCTGTTAATTTGAAAGCGGGGATACAGAAGAAATATGGGCAGCTTTCAGGCAGCGTGGATGTGAAGAAGCTGGATAATTACCTGCGGCGGCAGGTCAGGCGTTTGCATGTAAGGATGCATGTTAATAGGGCGGAGGGGTTTTCCCTTACAGAGAGGGCATACCGTTATGGTGACCATGGAATCTATATTACCATGAAGGAAAAAAGGAAACGTATTTATGTGCCTCTTACGGATAATAACCAGTACAGCAGGCAGATTTATATCAAGCTTTTTCCAGAGTCAGGCAAGATGGAAATAAAGATCCCAGTCAATGTGAAAATCCAAAAACACACAGACTATACCAGGCAGGTGGGGCTGGCAGTGGGAATGTACGTGATGCTTACTACAGATGAAGGGAATGTTTATGGAGAAAAGCTGGGGGAATACCAGATTGCCTTGGCAGACTGGGTACGGGAACAGGCCATAAAGCACACACAAGACCAGGGACATGCTCTTGGCAGAAAAAAGTACATGGCCAAAAAGCACCGAATGACAGAACAGCTTCACAGTTATATCAATATGGAGTTAAATAGATTCCTGAAAACCGAAAAACCGCAAACCGTTTATATACCAAAGCTGCCCCGGCCCCGGAAGCATGGTGGAAGCAAGGAAATCAATAATTCTGTTGCCTTGTGGCAGAGAGGATATATCAGGGGCAGGCTGCATCAGAAATGCAGGGAACAGTCAGTGGTGTTTGTGGAGGTATTTGGAAAGGGCATTAGCGCCGAATGCTATAGATGCGGAGGGAATGGGGAGAAAAAAGAAGGGATTTTTGTATGTGGCTCCTGTGGATATGAGACAGAGGAAAAGCGTAATGCCGCCCAGAATGCAAAAAAGCGCGGCATGGAGGGGGATGGCCGGGGAGCCTGATGCCGGAAGGGTGTTTCTTCCTGGAAAAGGCCTATTGGAGATAAGAAAGATCAGAAAAATTGATGCCTGGATAAATAAAGGTATAGCGCCTTTATTTCACCGGAAAAGGAATATGTTATGGAACGGGCGGAAATTTATGATATAAAAATTATTTACGGCATTAGAAGGCAGGCGGTTATCATGGGCCTGCGTATTGGGTATGCCAGGATTCCGGGAACATGGGTTATCATGTGCAGGCAGGCTAATGTGTTATTGGCTGTAATGCAAGCATGAGATTTGGGCTGGTGACGTACCGGGAAGCGAAGCGGGATATCCCGCATCATCGGAAGATGACCAATGTGCCTTATTTTAATAGATGTGTCTGTAGGGTTAGAGGGCAAAAACTAAGGTGAAAACGGTTTGGTTTGGAAAGATAGGGGATAGTCTATGGTAACAGCGTTGATTTTTGCAGGCGGGGCTGGAAGGAGAATGAGCAGCCGTTCAAAACCAAAGCAGTTTTTGGAAATGCATGGGAAACCTATCATTATTTATACATTAGAACATTTTGAATATCATGATAATATTGGCAGTATTATAATTGTCTGCCTTACTGAATGGATAAAAGAGCTGGAAGGGCTGCTTAAGCGGTATGGTATAACGAAAGTCCATAAGATTGTTCCTGGGGGAGAGACCGGGCACGATTCTATTTATAATGGGCTTGTTGCGATGAAGGGGATGGCTCAGGAGGAGGACATTGTATTGGTTCATGACGGAGTGCGTCCCCTGATTAATGGAGAACTAATTTCGGCAAATATAGAGGCGGTAAAAAAACATGGGAGCGCGATTACAGTGGAAGCAGTAAGGGAAAGCGTGGTAAGAAGCATAGATGGGAAAAATATCTTTGACGTGCCGCCCCGGAATCAGATGTATGTGGCGAAGGCTCCCCAGGCTTTTTATTTTGGAGATATTTTTAAACTTTACCAGAAAGCAAGGGAAGATGGCGTGAAGACAATTGATTCCTCACATTTATGCAGTATTTACCATAAGCCAATGCATATGGTGCAAAGTACAAAAAATAATCTGAAAATTACAGAGCCTGCCGATTTTTATGTATACCGGGCATTATATGAAGCATTGGAGGGGCAGCAAATATTTGGGCTGTGAGGAAATAGGGGTGAAAAAATATAAGAAGAAAGAATTGCTTGGCATTATAACTTCATTGGAAAAAATTAACCATGCCGTTGCCCGCAATTTTAGTTTACATCTTCCGGTAACAATAGAAGTTCTGGCAGAATGCCAGGAGTCGGCGATTAAGGTTGGGGATATTTTGGAAGCAGGTGAGGGGCAAAGTAAGGATATTGTCAATATTTTGTCAGAATATTGCGAGAACCTCTATCAGATGAGCCTTGTTATAAATGACAATGTGAGGAGCAGGAAAATTGCAAAGAAAATTCAAAAGCAGTTGTCTGAAATCAAAAGCAGAATAAAGTATGATTTGCCAAATGATAAGATAGAGATAGTATTTTTGCCATATAAAGCTTCTATGTGGGATAGCATGGAGAGTGTGTGGAAAGCAGCCTTAAGGGATGGTATGTGCGATACATACGTAGTCCCGATACCATATTTTGATAAAAATCCAAACGGAACCTGGGGGCAGATGCATTGTGAGGCAAAGGAATATCCTCCTTATGTCCAGGTTACGGACTGGCAGGAATATGATATCGCCCGGCGCAGGCCGGATGTTATCTATATACATAATCCTTATGATGAATTTAACTATGTAACCAGCGTTCATCCTATGTTTTATGCAAAGGAACTGAAAAAATATACAGATATGCTTGTTTATATCCCTTATTTTGTGGCAATTGGGAACCAACTCCAAAAACATTTCTGTATTCTGCCAGGCACTATATATGCAGACCGGGTGATTGTGCAGTCTGAAACTGTAAGGGAGATATACGTTGGGCAATTTCGGCAATTTGTGAAAGAAAGCGGGCGCCAGGATTCTTCCGGCGGAGTAGAAGAGAAGTTTATGGCTTTGGGAAGCCCTAAATATGATAAGGTTTTTCCGGAGGGGGAAAAACCTTATGAGATTCCAAAGGAGTGGGAGAAATTAATTTTCAGGGCAGACGGAAGCAGAAAAAAAGTGGTTTTATACAATATTACCATAGATACAGTGCTGAAGCAGGATGAAAAGATGCTTAGGAAAATAAGGGCGGTTCTTGATTCCTTTCGGGCAAAGGACGGTGTAGTCCTCCTATGGCGTCCCCACCCCTTGATGGTTTCGGCTTTAGAGTCAATGCGGCCACATATTGCGGCAGAATACCATGATATTGTTAACCGTTACAAGAAAGAGGGATTCGGAATTTTTGACGGTTCAGCGGACCTGCACAGGGCAATTGCCATAAGCGATGCCTATTTTGGGGATATGAGCAGTGTGGCCGAATTATATAGACAGACCGGCAAATCTATTTTTATCCAGTCTTTTCTGGAAAGCACAAATAGGGGGCTGATGTTTGAAGGTTATGTACAGGTTGATGAATTTACAGCATATGCCTCCAGTACTTTGTTCAATGGCCTTTTCAAAATAGACGTATGTACGGATAAATGCGCTTATGTGGGAAAGTTTCCACAGGAAAGAGAAAATGGAAAAAGACTGCATTCTAAAGCTATATATGTAGATGGGAAAATATATTTCGCGCCGGCATCAGCAGAATATATTTCTGTTTATGACGTGCTGGCCGGGGAATTTGGAACGGTTTCCATCCATGATTATAGAGGGGAAAACAGGTTTTATAAACCAGCGCTGAAATTTGCAGATGCTATTAAATATAGAAATTATATATTTTTTATAAGTGCAACTTATCCGGCGGTGATACGGATGGACTGTGGCACAAGGGTGCTTGATTATTATGCAGATTGGGTGACGGATGATAGTTTTATTTTCAGGCAGGGCACGCTGGTCAAAGAACCTGTTTTCTATATCCCCAATACAGTTGGGAATACTGTGCTGAAGTTCCACATGGACGAGTGCAAAGGGGAGCTGTTTTCTGTTGGGAGTAACAACCATGGGAGTTGGAGTATATGTGAGGCAGGAAGTTATTACTGGCTTATTCCCAGAAATAAAGGAGCTTTTATACGCTGGGACCCGGTTGGCAATATAGTGGCGGAATACGATGATTACCCGGAAAATTTTGCGGATGTCAATTTCCTTTTTACAAAAGGGTACAGTTCTGGAGGGTTTCTTAGGGCTATTCCTGCTTATGCAAATATGTCTGTCAAGATAGATCCGGAAACAGGAAAAATTACTGAAAATGAATTTGCTAAGGTTGGGAAGGATGAAGCGATAGGGTTTTTATTTGAATCAGGGCCTTATTACTATCTTTTCAGGCAAAGGAAAATGGACGGCTCTTCAGTGACAGAGTATATAGCCAATTACAGGCTGAATATACTTGACAACACCTTAGAAGAATGTTGCTTTGAATTTTGTGATAGAAGGGCAGAATTTATAGCAGATTATTACAAGGGGACGATTGGGCAGAAAACAGGGAAAGTTCTCTATAGGGAAGAACAGTTCTTCACTTTAGAAGATTTTTTGGAGAATGTGATTGCGGAAAAAGACAGTGGAGATAATTCTGAGGACGCTTTATTCCGTGAAGGGGAAATGTTAATTGGAAGAAGAATACATGACGGCATATTAGATTTATTGGACAAATAAGTCAAAATGGGGTAAAGGCGTTTGGATGAAAAGATATGACTGGGATTTTCTGCAAATAAAAAAAGCAGTCACTGAGAAAAACAGGCCGTTGATTTGCTATGGGGCAGGTATGGCTGCACGGCATATAGGCTGTTTGCTAAAAAAGTATGAATTGTTAAATCAGGTAATATTCTGGGTAGACGGAGACCGCAACAAAACCAGTTCATCAATTGAGATTGAAGGAAGGAAATTTGATATTAGGGAGAAGGAGGTATTACAGGACTGGCGGTATAAGGATGCGCTTTTGCTTATTACCTGCGAAGATGACAGGGGAATAGTAGAGGGATTGCAGAAAGAGGGGAAAGCTGTGCTGTGTGATTACTGTTCCTGTCTTCCGGCTTTGAATAAATTGGTTTCACAGGTGATACAGGAAGAACCAAAGATTCCCAAAAAGATACATTATTGTTGGTTTGGCTTAAAGAAAATCCCTGACAGGCAGAAGAAATTGATAGAAGAATGGAATAAGCTGTGCCCGGATTATGAAATATGCCTTTGGAATGAAACGAATTATGAATTGGCAAAATGCAGGTATATTACTGAGGCATATGAAAGGGGATATTATGCATTCGTGTCGGATTATGTCAGGATGGATGTGGTTTACCAATATGGAGGGTTCTACTTTGATACAGATGTCAGGCTGATGAAAAATATTGATTTTCTCAGACGGTATGAGGCTTTCTTCACTTATGGGAAATGGCCTGCAATTAACAGTGGCAGTGGGTTTGGCGCTGCCAGGGGAAATGGGCTTGTCAAGGAAATCCGGGATAATCCCAGGGGAAGTATTCCATTTTATGAAAATGGAACATGCAACAAAACGACAAATTGCTATTATGAAACTGAAATAATCAGAAAATATGGTTTTCAGATGGATTTTACAACTCAGAATATTGGGAATATCCAGATATTTTCTCCTGGCTATTTCCCTACATATACTTATTCCAAAGATTATGGGCTGGTACCTGAGGAGGTAATAGCAATCCATTATGATGAGGGGTCATGGAGACAGGGAAGGTAATATGAGGCTGTCAGAATGTTCGGCAAATAAACTAAAAAGAATTTCCAGGAAAAAAAGGATTATCTGCTTTGGCGCGGGTGCAAATTTGTTTTACCTTTTTGAAGTATATAAGAACCTCAAATTGGAAGAAAAGGTAAGTTTTATTATTGATAATGATAAAAGCAAGGCAGGCACTTTCGCTCAGCTAAACGGATGTAAAATTGAAATAAAACAGGCAGAAGCATTGAAAGAAATAGATATCAGCAAATATGTAATAGTGATAACCGCGCTTAAGTACCAGGAAATTTTTAGCCAGGTTCAGAATATATGCGGTAATCCATACGGAATATGCTATAAGGCACCCAATAAAAGGTTTGGGCTGGCCAAACATGTTGTAAGGATCATGTGCCGCCTGCCGCTGGGCGATGTAATTGTTTTAAACGGGGAAGGGGATACCTGTGAAAATGCGGAGGCCTTGGGGAAATATATAGCAGAAAATCACTATTTTAATAAGTATCGGCTGGTATGGCTGTGTGAACATCCGGAGCGGTTCCAGGGCAGCAGCAGAGAAATATATCTCAATAGGCGCACGCCCATGACAGCGTTATCCTTGTGGGCTGTAGTTAAATATTATTTTTATGTAGGCAGGGCCAAATATATCATATATGAGAACCAGATAGTCCATAAACTTCGCATGGAACAAGTCAGTGTTTACCTGAATCATGGTTCTCCGCCGATAAAGGCAACAAAAGGGGTTATTACGCTGCCGCCGAATTTGAACTACGCAATCAGCCCTTCTGCTTTCAGCACAGCAATTATCAGTGAACAGTATTCTGTCAACAGGGAGAGGATTTTGGAGTGCGGCTCGCCAAGAACAGATATCCTTTTTTCAGAAGGTTCAAAGGAACGGGAACAGCAGTGGAAAGAGAAAATGAAAGCAGATACTTACCATAAGATTATATTGTGGGTGCCTACTTTTAGGCAGAGAAAGAACACCAACCGTGTTGATACGGCAAAGGATTTTCTGTTTGGTATCCCTTCCATCCACTCTGGGGGTGATTTGGCCCAATTAATGGATGCGCTCAGAAAGTATAACATCCTGATAATTTATAAGCCCCATTTTTTGCAGGACTTGAATCATCTTAAAGTAAATTCAGCAGAAAATTTTATCATTATGACGCAGAATGACCTGGAAAGCTGGCAGGCAACTATTTATGATATTATGAAAATTGCAGACGCCATGGTTACAGATTATTCCACGATAGGCTTTGACTTTATGTTGCTTGACAGGCCGATAGGTTACACAATAGATGACATGAAAGATTATAAGTTAGGGTTTTCTGTCCCCAATGCAATGGAACTTATGCCGGGAATGAAAATAGAAAATATTGATGGGTTAAAAGACTTTATCGGAAGTGTTGCCAATGGCCGTGATGAATTCGCGGAGGAACGCGGCCGGGTAAGCAGGCTGGTCCATGATTATCCGGATGGCAATAATTGCAGAAGATTATGCGAGAGGCTGAGGTTGTAGATAACTATGAAAAAAATGTATTTAGCGGATGTATGTGAAAAAGAGATTGTTGTTTTCGGTTGTGGGAAATGGGGAAAACGCTGCATAAAGGATTTGCTGAAAAAGGGTTGGACGGTCATAGGGTGCTGTGATAATGATACGGAAAAGTGGGGAAAGCAATTTTCTAATTACCCTGTTTACAGTGTAGAAGAAATCGTCCGGATGAAAGACAGGGTAACAGTAGTCATTGCAACGCAATATTTCCCGCAGATCAAAAAGCAGTTACAGAAATTAGGGATTGATGCATTTATTTACTATTCTCACAATATTTATGGGCTGGCATATAACCATTCTATAATGGGATATGAAGATGCAGAAAGCTTATATCATTTTCTGGGCAGCAGATATATCAGGCTGGTTGGGACATATAAACACAGAGAAGATTTTAAATATATTTTTGATAAAATCAGAATAGATGATGAGTATGACATAAACGGCAATTGTGGGTGGTATGGGGATAATACAAAAGAAAACTTATTGTGTATCTTGTGCGAAAAAGAGACAGATACTTTTGGTTCTGATGTAAATTACATATATGCGGAGGAGCTATTTTGCACCTTAGATGAAGATTATATAGAGAGTTCAGGGAAAATACCGTCACTGATGTTGATGAAGACCTATTATGGGGCTATGCAGGACCAAACGATTTGTGCCCGCCCCTTTTACTATTCGGTTATAAATTCGGTGTATGATTTTCATTTTTGCTGTGGTGACTGGAGCGATTCAGTAGGTAATATTTTGGAGAGCTCCCCAGACGAAATATGGAATTCTTCTATAGCAAAAATATTCCGCCTGTCTTTAATTAATAGGACTTATTCCTTTTGTAATGTGAATACTTGTGTACATTTAAAGCCCCAGGCAGATACAACGGATAAAAGAATGGCTGGCCTGCCTGAGACAAAGCATATACCGGACGTGTTGGAAATCGGGATTGACAAAACATGTAATTTATTTTGTAAGTCATGTAGGGATTGTGTAATTGTTGAAAACGGCGGGCGGAAAAGAAAAACAGAAATGGCAAGGGATATCATCATATCCTCTGGCTGGCTGGAAAGCTGTAATACTTTACTTTTGGGTGGCCAGGGAGAAGTTTTCTTTAGCAATGTTTATAAGGAACTGATGTTTCATGGGGGCGGAAAGAGAAGTTCACTGGACTTGCGGACCAATGGAACGTTATTAACCGAAGAATACTTTGAAAAACTAAAGATAAAATACAGGAAATTAAAAATTATTGTATCGATTGATGCGGCAGATAAAACAACCTACAGGAAACTGCGCAGGAGCAATAATGTAGATTCATGGGATAATCTTGGGAAAAACCTGCAGATGCTGGCGGAAAAAAGGAAATGCGGGGAATTGGATTATTTTCAAATTAATATGTGTGTGCAATGGGATAACTACCGGGAAATACCGGCCTTTATACAGTGGGGGGAAAAGCTGGGGGTTGACAAAGTTTATTTGACACCAATCCGTAATTGGGGAACCTACAATTCAAAGGAATTTGAGGGCGTTAGGATATTCGATGATAATAAAGTTTTAAAGCCGGAGATAAAGGAAGTAATCCATAACTTAGATTATAATAAAAACAAGGTTGAGTTTGCATTTGATATTTCATAGGGGGCGGCGAGGTGGTATCAATTATTGTACCTATATATAATGCACAGATTTATCTGGGAAAGTGCATTGAGTCATTAATCAATCAGACATTCCGTGACATTGAGATTATATTGGTAAATGACGGCTCTACAGATAATTCCCTTTCTGTCTGTGAAGACTATGGGAAAAAGGATAGCAGGATCCGGATAATCAATCAGGAAAATTCCGGGCAGGGAATAGCCAGAAATAAGGGTATCAGCGTGGCGGGGGGAGAATACATCATGTTTGTCGATTCAGATGATTGGGTGGACGGGCATATTGTTGAAAAACTGATGGATTCCCTTTCTGGGAATGGGGCGGATATTGCAGTCTGCAATTTATACAGGACGGTGATAAACGAGGAGAAAATAGCAGTAAAATATGAAGAGTTATTTTGTGATGAATGCTTAGAACGCGGGAGGGATAAGAATTATGTTTTCAGAATTTCCTCATATCCGGTTGGAAAGCTATACAAAACAGAATTATTTAGAAAGACAGATTTTTCCTTTCCCGCACATTTCTTTGAAGATGTTGCGGCGATTCCAATACTTTTTGCATATGCCGGGAGGATTAGCTTTATAGGTGAGGGATTATATTTCTACAGAAACCATCCAGGCAGTACAACAAGCGATTTTAATAAATTGGATGACAGGATAAAATGCTTGTATACATTGGTGGATCTCTTTAAAAGGCATAATTTATTCGGGCAATATCATGACGAAATGGAGCAGTATATTGGCAGGCGGCTGAAAATTAATTACCGTATGGTAAGACGTGTGTGTAATTCTTATTGCAAAGGTTTTGTAGATTTGCAAAATGATTTTTACGCTGCGTATTTTCAGGGGAATGGCAAATTAAAAGAGCCCAAGGTGGTAACCTGGGGGAGTTATAATCTTTATACTGTTAGCAAAATAATTATGAACAGTGAACCGGACGAAATCCTACAGGAATATTATGGGTTCCAAAGCATTATCAGCTTAATGAATAAGAACAGCCGGGATTTGAATTTTATCCCGGTATTGTCAGATAATCCTTTTAGGAAAATGGGAATTATAAATGATTTTACAAATAGATTTTTGCAAAAGAATATTGCTGACTTTCAGGATGCAGATGTTATTTTAATTGACTTTCTGGAAGAGCGCTATGATATTGGCCTTCTGGGTGATAACTATTTTACATTGAGCGATGCATTTTTGGAAACCCAATCTGCAAAATCCATGAAATATGAAACATTATTAAGATTTGATGAAAATACTACCAGATTGTGGAAGGAAAGCTGCGGCCGGTTTATTGATTTACTGATGCGCTATATTCCCTGTGAGAAAATTATTCTTGTCAGGATGAAATTATGTGAAAACTATGGTGTGAACCATGACGGTATAAGCGGTAAAGAACTGATAGCCTATCCGGAAGTGAAAAAGATTAAGGAAATCAACGGGCTTTTGGATTTGTATTATGATTATTTCGTGGCAAAATGCCCGGGGATAACAGTGATTGATCATTTAACCGGAAAGGATTTTTATTATACTTCACAGCAATTCCGGCACGGCTGTTTTCCATGGCATATCAATCAGATGGCATATTCAAAAATCAGTGAAATGATACTTCAAAAGCTTCATGGATAATATCTGCGCTGATATGAAGCAGCGGAAGGAGGGACGGCTATGTGCGGAATCAACGGAATTTTATTGAAAAAGTATGATCCCCAAATCAGCAGAAGGATAGAAAAGATGAATGGGTCGCTGTTACACAGGGGGCCCGATATGGGGAAAACGGTTGTCATTGAAAGTGGAAAAATAGCCATAGGGCACAGGCGGCTCAGTATCATTGATTTGGATACCCGTTCCGCCCAGCCTATGGCATCAGCATCCGGGCGGTGGGTGTTAAGCTATAATGGTGAGACCTACAATTACCAAAGCCTGAAGGCACAGACAGATTATCTCTACAAAACTACTTCAGATACAGAAGTTCTGCTGGCTTATCTGGAATGTTATGGTATTGATGCGTTTTTAAAGGTCTGTAATGGAATGTTTGCATTTGCTGTTTACGATACTTGGGAAAGCATGCTTTATTTATGCAGGGACAGGTTCGGCATTAAACCACTTTTTTATTATCAGGATCCTGAAAAGCTAATTTTTTCTTCCGAAATTAAGGGAATACTTGCCAGCGGATTGGTGGATGCGGTTTTGGACGGGGCATCTGTGGATGACTATTTCGGATATAGGTATGTAAGGGAGCCCTTCACTTTTTTTAAAGGGATTTTTCAAGTAAAAGCCGGGACATATCTCCGTATTGAGACTAAAAAGCAGATACAAGTAAAAGAAAAAAGATATTGGGATATTCCTGAAAGCTTTAACATGGAAGAGTGCCAGGACGAGGCGGTGGTTAAAAAGGCGTTTGATGAGCGTTTGGGAAAGGCAGTTTCGAGAAGGACAATTGCGGATGTGCCATTGGGGACTTATCTAAGCGGCGGGATTGATTCTTCCCTTCTAACGGCAATGGTGGCTGAAAAGTCAGAGCATAGAGTGAATACCTATACGGTTGGTTTTCCTGAGATGAATGAGTTTGGCTATGCGAGGATGGTTTCAGGGCAATATAAGACATTGCACCATGAAATTTTGATGACCCAAGAGAATTATCTGGACCAGATGAAAGAAATCATTGGATATAAGGATGCGCCGTTAGGGGTACCGAATGAAGTCCCCTTGGCAGTTATGTCCCGGGAATTGAAGAAAGACATTACGGTGGTCCTTTCAGGTGAGGGGGCTGATGAACTGTTGGGAGGCTATGGGAGGATCTTCCGTACCCCCTTTGACTATGAAAACAGTGAGAAACAGGAGGATTTTTATGATTATTTTATCCAGAGATATGAGTATGTGCCACGTAAAATTAGAAACGAATTTTTAGCAGTGGGCAAAGGCAGGAGAGATTTTTACGACGGGAATATAAAACAAAAATTTGCTGAGGGAAGAAATGAATACAATGTATTTTATTTTTTTCACAAGTACCATATAAAGGGGTTATTACAGAGGGTGGATTCGACAACAATGTTAGCTTCTGTGGAAGCAAGGGTGCCATTTTTGGACCATGAGCTAGTAGAATATGTATATGAAAATGTTCCCTACTCTCTTAAGCTGCACTGGAAAAGTAAAATGGCCAGACAGGAGGCTAAGGGAAAGGCATCTGCCAGCTATAGTGAAGTCCTGGATGTGCCTAAGTATTTATTAAGGCAGACAGCATATGGATATCTGCCCTCCGCTGTAGTTGACAGAAAAAAAGTGGGATTTCCGGTTCCGCTTATGTTGTGGGATAATAGCCTTTATGCGATGCTCAGGCAAGGGGCTAAAGAAAAAATATGGCTAAAGGAACAGTCTGCTGAAAAGCTAATTGACACATGCAGGCAGTACAAAAACGGAAACCAGATAATATGGATGTTTTTAAACATGGAATTATTTTATGGTCTTTATTTTACAAAGGATTGGAGGTGGTAGAGGTGGTTATAGGCTATGCGGCGGGCGTTTTTGACCTCTTTCATGTAGGGCACCTAAATATGCTTAAAAACGCGAAGGGGATGTGCGATAAGCTTATTGTGGGAGTGACAACAGATGAACTGGTGTCCTATAAACATAAGAAGTCGGTGATTCCTTTTGGGGAAAGGATGGAAATTGTAAGGAATATAAAATATGTGGATGCGGCAGTGCCCCAGGAATCAATGGATAAGTTTGAAATGTGGAAAAAATTAAAGTTTGACGTTATGTTTGTAGGGGATGACTGGTATAACACAGATAAGTGGAATGGCTACGAAAAGCAGTTTAAAGAGGTTGGTGTTAAGATCGTCTATTTCCCATATTATAAAGGGACTTCATCCACGCTGATTAATGCCACTTTATTAGAATTAAGAAAATAATGCCAGGAGTATAGATATGAAAAAAATTTTGATATGGGGTGCCGGTGGAATGGCGCTGGGCCTGTCTAAGTGTTTTGATAAGGATGTAGCGGAAGTAATAGGCTATATTGACACTGATGAAGGAAAAAAAGAAAAGAATGTGTTAGGCGAAAGCAGGGTTATGGCACCTGGGAGTATGAAAGGGCTGGACTATGATTTCATTTTTATTAGTTCGGTGGTGCATCAGAAAGAAATATTTGAATACGCAGTTTCTATTGGAATTGAAAGAGAGAAAATAGTATCGGCGGCTGTCACGGATAATGAATTGGGCAGGGTGTTTGATTTGTTTACGGAAAGAGGCATGGCGTATATACTTCATATAAGACAAAGCAGCAGGGTAAATAACATACTTGATAATATGAACATTCTCAATAATAAAATAAATTATATCACCAAAAAAGTTGATTGTATTTATGGACAGGACAGGATGCGTTATACAAACCTGTTTTTAAAAAAATACTATGAAGAAAAGGCGGCAAAATTTATTGCCCGAAATTTCATAGAGGCTCCGGATGCTCCTGGCAAAAATGTTATTTTTGAAGAAAGAAATTTATATTACGATTATGTGCTTGAGAATGTTCGGCATAAAGAGGGGCTATACTTAGAATTCGGCGTGTATAAAGGCAGTTCCATAAATTATATATCCAATAGGATCAGCCCCCAAATTATTTACGGGTTTGACAGCTTTGAAGGGTTGCCGGAGGGGTGGCTGCCTGGTTATCAGCAGGGAAAGTTCAACGAAAATGGGAAGCTGCCTGTAGTGAATGAAAACGTAAGGCTAATAAAGGGGTGGTTTGACGAGACACTTCCAGGCTTTATTAAAGCGCATAAATCAGAACAGTGCTCTTTTATCCACATTGACTGTGATTTGTATAGTTCAACAAAATGTGTACTTTCACTTTTGAAGGATAATATTGGCAGGGGAACGGTTATCTGCTTTGATGAGCTGGCCGGGCAAATTGGCTGGCAGGATGATGAATATAAGGCACTGGTGGAATTTGTGGAGGAAACGGGGCTAAGGTTTAAATACATAGCCTGTGCCTTTGGCGGCGGGCATCAATTGACTGAGAGGGTAGCAATAGAGATTTTGTAAGGATGAATTTAGCAAATGAAAAATATTCTAGTCACAGGGGCGACAGGGTTCATCGGCAGTTTGCTGGTTAAGGAGATTCTTGACAAAAGAATGTTTGATAATATTTTGTTACCTGTTAGAAATATGAATAAAGTAACAAAGATGTATGGGATGGTGCCAAAACATACAGGCAAACTGCATTTTATAGAATCCTCACTGATGGAGTTAAACAGTACAGTGCTTCCGGTAGATGTTGATTATATTATCCATTGTGCATCTGTTACGCAGTCCATTGAAATGGTAACATATCCCGTAGAGACAGCGGACAGTATCGTTCTTGGTACAAGGAGTATATTGGAATTAGCCAGACAGCTTTCCATAAAAAGCATGGTTTACTTATCTTCTATGGAAGTTTATGGGAGGGTGGCTGATACAGGCAGGCTGCGCGGAGAAGAAGAATTAGGGGAACTGCCGTTAGAAGCTGCGCGGAGCTGTTATCCATTAGGGAAACGGATGGCGGAGCATTACTGCCATATTTATCAGCAGGAATACCGCATACCTGTAAAAATTGCCAGGCTGGCACAGATATTTGGCAGGGGAGCCAGGGTAGATGATGGGCGTGTTTTTATGCAGTTTGCCAGGGCAGCATATGAAGGCAGGGACATTGAGCTGAAGACAGGGGGAGCTTCTTTAGGAAATTACTGTGCATCAGAGGATGCTGTAAATGCAATTTTTACAATATTAAATAAGGGGACTGACGGAGAAGTTTATAATGTAGTAAATGAGGGGAATACAATGTCAGTACGCGATATGGCAGGCCTGGTTGCCCGGCAGATAGCCGGAGGCAGGATAAAGGTAGGAATTGGAATAGAAGATCCTATGAAAAACGGATATGCACCGGACACAGGCCTGCGGCTTTCGGGAGAAAAGCTGCGGGAAATAGGGTGGAAGCCTACGAAAGGGCTGGCAGAGATGTATAAGGATGTAATTTTTGAAATTTGCCAATACCAGAAGCATTTCCCGCACAAAGCAGAGAAAAGCATATAGGAATAAAAATTAATACAGGAATAAAGGGTAAGGGAATAGGGATAAACTTCCAATATAAGATATGTATTTATCTTATGCTGGAGGTTTTTTGCGTTTGGAAGCCATAGGGACGGTTGGCTTTAGGGCGTGCGTTATCCTGCGCCCTTTACAGTACCTGGTTAGGATGGTAAAATGAACCTGAGGTTTTCCATTTCAGGATAAGGAGGGTATGCCCCAGGGCATATTAGCAGGGATGAAAAATAACAGGAAAAAAAGAAAGAAATCCAGGCTGCTGCGTTTTGTGTTATTTATGCTGGTCTTTACGGTGGTGCTTTTGGGTGGCTGGTATTTCATCGCAGGCAGGCTGTACGATAAGATGAACTACCAGGCGGCAGGGGAGCATGACGCAAAGCCCTGGAAAAAGGACGGGGTAGTAAACATCTTATTAATAGGAAACGATTCCCGGGAAAACGGGGAAGATGGCAGGTCGGACGCCATGATCCTTCTTTCCATCAGCGATAAAACCAGAAAGATCTATATGACATCCATCTTACGGGATATTTATGTGGAGATACCGGGGCATGGGGGCAGCCGCCTGAACGCCGCTTATGCATATGGCGGGCCAGAGCTTTTGATGGAAACCATTGAACAGAATTTTGGCATAGAAGTCAGCCGTTATGTGCAGGTGAATTTTGAGGCTTTCGCCAGCCTGGTGGATGCGGCGGGGGGTGTGGACCTGGAGCTGTCCGTAGAGGAGATTGAGTATGTGAACGGTTACCTGGTAGAATATAACATGCTTACCCAAAGGCCGGAGGGTACAGACTACATGGACACTTCCGCCGGGGGGCTGGTGCATTTGAACGGTGCCCAGGCCCTTGCCTACAGCAGGATCCGCTATATCGGCACGGATTTCGGCAGGACCCAGCGCCAGAGAAAGGTGCTGGCGGCAGTGGTGAAAAAGATGCCCTCGTCCCTTCTTTCCGGAAAAGGCGGCCTGTTTGGGGAGCTTCTGCCGAACCTGGCTACTAACCTGAAAAAGGGGGAGTGCTTTGCCCTGAGCCTCCAGGCCGGTAAATTCCTGCTTTATGATATGGAGCAGGGGAGCATCCCCTTAGAGGGCACTTACCGTGATGCCAATATCAGGGGGATGGCGGTGCTGGAAATTGATTTTGACAAAAACAGGGAATATTTTTCTGCCAATATTTATGGAAGATGAAAGGATCCGCCGGGAATGGCGGGGAAAAGGTGTGGGGCTGCTGCATTCATAAAGCTTCACGCCTTTTTCTATGACAGTGTTATGGGATGGCCAGGGAGAAACACTAAAGAAAATAAAGGTGGTCAAAATATGGGAAATGTGGTAGAGTAGGAGGGGAAGGAAGAAGCTTATAAGATATTTCAGGATAATACACCTTCCGGGAGCTTATTTTGTATGAATACAAGGATCGTTCAGATACAGGAAGAAAACATGGACAGGCAGGCCCTGCAGGAGGCAGGGGAGATCATTAAGGCAGGCGGGCTGGTGGCGTTTCCCACAGAGACCGTATATGGGCTGGGGGGAGACGCGCTGAAGGCCTCATCCTCTAAGAAGATCTATGAGGCCAAGGGCCGGCCCAGCGACAACCCGCTGATTGTGCATATTGCGGAGCTGAAAGCCCTTTATCAGATTGTAAAAGAGGTGCCGCCTGTGGCGGAGGTTCTGGCCGGGAGATACTGGCCGGGGCCCCTTACCATGATCTTCGAAAAAGCAGGCTGTGTGCCCTTAGAGACTACCGGCGGGCTTGCCACGGTAGCCGTGCGTATGCCCTCCAGTAAGATCGCCAGGGCGCTGATCAAGGCAGCGGGGGGCTATGTGGCGGCACCCAGCGCCAACCGTTCCGGCCGCCCCAGCCCCACTGCCGCCCGGGATGTGATAGAGGACCTGGGGGGCAGGGTGGATATGGTCATTGACGGGGGAGAGGCGGATATCGGGCTGGAATCCACCATCATTGACCTTACAGGAAAGATCCCCATGATTTTAAGGCCGGGATATATCACAGAGGAAATGTTAAGGGAGGCTGTGGGGAACGTGGGGAAGGACGGGGCCATTATGGATGAAAATACCCCGCCCAAAGCCCCGGGCATGAAATACAGGCATTATGCCCCCAGGGGAAGCCTTACGGTAGTGGAAGGGGAGCAGCGGCAGCGGGCGGCATACATCAACCAGCAGCTTGAAGGGCACAGATGCCAGGGGCAGAAAACAGGGGTGGTCGCCACTGACGAGACGAAAGCGGATTATCAGGCGGATTCCGTAAAAAGCCTGGGAAAACGCCAGAAGGAAGAAGAAGCGGCAAGGCACTTATTCCGTATCCTCAGGGAATTTGACCAGGAGGGCGTGGAGGTTATCTATGCGGAGAGCTTCCAGCGCCGGGGCATTGGCGAGGCGGTGATGAACCGCCTGCTGAAAGCCGCCGGGCACCAGATAATCCGGCTATAAACCAGCGGGGGCGGTACTGGAATAATAATTGACAGGAGGATCACAGTATGTTAGCGATAGGCAGCGATCATGGCGGCTATGACCTGAAGCAGCAGATCATGGCCCATTTAAAGGACCGGGGGATCCCTTTTAAAGATTTCGGGTGTTATAGCAGGGATTCCTGTGATTACCCGGATTTTGGCAGGGCGGCGGCAGAAGCCGTGGCATCGGGGGCTTGCAGCCAGGGCATTGTGGTATGCACTACCGGGGTAGGGATTTCCATTGCGGCCAATAAGGTTGCCGGTATCCGGTGCGCCCTGTGTACGGATCCCTATCTGGCGAAAATGACCAGGCTGCACAACGACGCCAATATGCTGGCCCTGGGCGGTGCTTATGTGGGGGTGAACCTTGCCCTTGAAATTGTGGATACTTTTTTGGGCACACAGTTTTCCGGGGAGGAAAAGCATATGCGCCGGGTGGGCAAGCTGGAGGGCTGACCAGGGGGAAAGCCTATCATGAAATTTTACAGGGGAAGAAGGCCCCAGGGCAGAATGGGTTTTGGGGCGGAGAGCTGAGATGGGACAGAGGTGGAATAAGAAAGTAAGGAAGGCAGGGAAGAAACAGATTGCCATGGGAATGGCGGGGGTTCTTTTGGCATGCGTTTTCCCTTTGACCGCATATGCGGATAAAATATCAGACCTGGAACAGAAAATCAACGAGAAAAAGGAAGAGCAGGAACGCACGGAGCAGGAGATTGATAACAGGGAAAATGAGCTGGATGAGCTGAACCAGACCACAGAGGGTCTTAAGGGGCAGCTGAACAATTTAAATTCGGAGCTGTCCAAGGTATGCGATAACCTTGCCAGGCTGGAGGAGGAAATCCGGTCAAAGAACCAGGAGATTGAAAACACCCAGGGGCAGCTGGCAGAGGCAAAGAAAAGGGAAGAAGAGCAGTATGCCGCCATGAAAAAGCGGATCCAGTTTATGTATGAAAAACGGGATTATATGATGCTGGAGCTGCTTTTTGACTCCAAAGGCTTTTCGGATTTTTTAAACCGCAGCGATTATATTGAACAGCTGTCAGAGTATGACAGGCAGCAGCTTGAGGCCTTTAAAGCCACCAGGAAGGAGATTGAGGAAACGGAAGCGCGGCTGATGCAGGAAAAGAAAGACCTGGATGAGCTGAAGGTGTCCGTGGAAGCGGAACAGAGCCGGGTGGCGGGGCTGGTAAGCCAGACTTCCGGCAAGATCACCACTTTCCAGCGGGAAATTTCTGAGACGGAAGCGGAGATGCTGGAATATGAAAGGCAGTTGGAAGAACAGAAGAACAATCTGGCAGAGCTGCAAAAGCAGCTGGAAGAGGAGAGAAGGCTTTCCCTTCTGGCGGCCCAGTCCAAGTGGCGGGATATCTCTGAGATATCCTTTGCAGACGGGGACCGGTACCTGCTTGCCAACCTGATCTACTGTGAAGCGGGCAACCAGCCTTACGAGGGGCAGGTGGCGGTAGGGGCAGTGGTGATGAACCGTGTGATGAGTTCTGTTTTCCCGGACACGGTGGTGGGGGTCATTTATCAGCATAAGCAATTCTCGCCGGTAGCCAGCGGGCGCCTCGCCCTTGCCCTTGCGGAGAACCATGCCACAGACGCCTGCTACCGGGCGGCGGATGCCGCCATGGCGGGGCAGACTACCGTTGGGAATTGCCTGTTTTTCAGGACGCCTATTGAGGGCCTTACCGGTACCCAGATAGCGGGGCATATTTTTTATTAATGGGCGGCGGCTTCCACATAGGCTTTCAGCCTGTCAAAGCCGCCGGAATAGATGACCTGGAGCAGTTTATCCAGGTGGATCAGGCTGGTTTTTAAGGTTTCCAGGGAAATGGCCCGGGAATCCAGGGCGGCCACAAGCTCGTCCAGGTCTACCACCTTTACAAAGCCGTCGGGATAAATGATAACGTCCGCAAGAAGGTCCGTGACAGTCAGGGTGTTTGGGCCAGGGCGGTAGTCATAGGCCACGATGTCGCAGTACCAGTAAAGGAGGGTATCATCCTGGCGGCAGAATTTGCTCACCTTAAATCCTTCCTGCAGGAAATAGCAGGAGCTTCCATGGTGGAGGTCCTTTTTCGGGTGCAGGGTATGCCAGGAGGTGACGATGTGCTTTTCGTCACAGGATAGGATGATATCGTCTTTCAGAAGAATACACTCTTCGGGGATAATGCGTCTGCGGTATAAAACAGGGTTTGTCATAAAGCCTCCTTATTGGTATAGAAATCCGTCCGTATCGTTGGTTATGGAAAATACTACTATTAAACCAAAAGAAAGTCAACGGCTTTCACCAATATGCCTTATGAAAAAAGATGAATTATTTCTAGACAGAAATAGAAAAAGTGGTATAATGATTTATGAGTATGATAAAGGCAGGCACTTTAGGTATGGTTTGGATCTGGAAGGACGAGGCGTGTGAAATATAATCGAAAGGTTTATCAGGCATTAACGATGATAGGACAATTCGGGATTAACATGCTTGTCCCTCTTTTTGTTTGTTCTTTTTTGGGAATGTTCCTGGACCAGAAGCTGGGGACAGATTTTCTGGTGGTGGTACTGTTTTTTGTAGGTGCCGTGGCAGGGGGGAGGAATGTGCACCGCTTTGCCAGGCAGATTTATACAAAGGGCAGCGACCAGTCCGCTTACCTTCACAAAAGCAGAAGGGACGGGAGAGTTGCAGATGAGAGAAAAGATCACAAAGATGAACAGGACTTTGTTTGAGCTTGAAACCGGGATTTTGCTGTTTGGCGTCTTCTGCCAGCTTTTTGCATTTTTGCCGGAGGATAAGGCAGGCTACAGCTTAGGGCTCTGGCTTGGGATACTGATTGCCATGGCATCTGCTTTTCATATGTGGTGGTCTTTAGACCGCGCCCTGGATCTTGGGGAGAGCCAGGCGGTAAAGGCAATGAGTGCCCATAATATACTGAGATATTGCTTTATTACGACAGCGCTGTTACTGATCGCTGTATGGGATAGTGCAAATCCCCTGTCTGCTTTTTTGGGGATCATGGGGCTGAAAGCGTCAGCTTATATGCACTTTATCACTAAAAAGGCCAGTAACATTTTATATGGGGAGGAAATCCTTCCCCCATTGCTAGAAGAACCTGCAGACAGGCAGGATAGGTAAGGAGGTGAAGTTATGGGACAGGGAATTTTGTTAGCAGGAGATACGGAAGTAGACTTTATGGTCCATGGGGTCTTTTCCTATCAGTTGTTTGGCCAGACGGTATGGATCACCACGACCCACGTCTGCGTCCTGATCGTCATGCTGATAATCATCGGTTTCTGTATTGCCGCTAACCGTGCGGTGAAACGTGCCACGGAAGTGCCGGGAGGTTTCCAGAATGTGGTGGAGCTGATGGTGGAGAAGCTTGACGGGATGATTTCCGGGGTTATGGGAAATCAGGCGGTAAGGTTCCGGAATTATATTGGGACGATATTTATCTTTATTTTTATCAGCAATATTTCCGGGTTACTGGGACTGCGGCCGCCGACAGCGGATTATGGTGTAACTTTTGCGCTGGGTATCATTACATTTACGCTGATTCATTTTAACAAATTTAAGTACCAGAAGGTATCAGGAGTACTGAAAGGGTTATGTGAGCCGTGGCCGATCTGGGCGCCGATCAATATCATCAGCGACCTGGCGGTTCCGGTTTCGCTTTCGCTGCGTCTGTTCGCCAATATTTTATCGGGAACGGCGATTATGGCATTGATATATGCATTGCTGAGTAAAGTGGCCATTATATGGCCGGCAGCACTTCATGTATATTTTGATCTCTTTTCAGGCGCGATCCAAACTTATGTATTCTGTATGCTGACGATGACTTATGTCACCGACGCCTGCAGTACAGGAGAGTAGCCGCCGGAAAACAACAAAACTGAATAGGGTGTAAAAAGCGTTAAGGAGGAAACAAAAATGGATTTTAACACGAATTTTATTTTAGGTTGTTCAGCAATCGGCGCAGGCCTGGCGGTTATCGCCGGTATCGGGCCTGGTGTAGGCCAGGGTATTGCGGCAGGCCATGCGGCTGCAGCAGTGGGAAGGAATCCCGGGGCAAAGTCTGATATTACATCCACCATGCTTCTTGGCCAGGCGGTGGCAGAGACCACCGGTTTGTACGGGTTGCTGGTAGCGATTCTTCTGCTGTTCGTTAGGCCCCTTTTGGGAGCTGCCCAATAAAAACGGGGATCCCAGAGAAAGAAGCCCCCAGGGGATGAATTTCCTGGAAGGGGGAGGTCCCCCGGTTTGGGCGGGCGCGAATAGGGAGAAGGAAAGGAGGTTTACGGATGGAACCCAGATTGTTTGACCTGGACCTGCAGCTTCTGGCGGATGCTACGCTTATGATCATCGCGGTCTTTGTGCTTTTTCTGGCAGCGTCGTATTTTCTGTTTAACCCTGTAAGGGAAATGATGGCGAAGCGGCAGGCCAAGATAAAGGATGAGCTGGAGACGGCGGCGAAGGATAAGAAAGACGCCGCAAGCCTTAAGCTTTCTTATGAGGAGAAGCTTAAGAATATTGATAAAGAAGCGGAAGAAATTTTAAGCGATGCCAGGAAGCGTGCACTGGATAATGAAAATAAAATCATCGCAGAGGCGAAAGCGGAAGCTGCCAGGGTTATTGAACGGGCGAAGGTGGAAGCAGAGCTGGAGAAGCAGAAAGCGGCTGACGATGTGAAACGTGAAATGGTAGTCCTTGCTTCCATGATGGCGGGTAAGGTAGTAAAAGCATCTATCAATACAACCATACAGGAAAGCCTGGTAAATGAAACGTTAAAGGAAATAGGTGAGAGTACATGGCAAAGCTAGTTGGCGCAACATATGGTGAAGCTTTGTTTGAACTGGCTGTGGAAGAGGGCAGGGAAGAGGCGTTTTTGGGCGAGGTCATCCAGCTCAGGGAGCTTCTTCTGGAAAACCCCGATTTTGGCAGGCTGATGAACCACCCCAAGATCCTGAAGGAAGAGAAGTTAAAAGTCCTTGGGGAAGTTTTTGAGGGGCGGATATCCAGGGAGCTGCTTGGTTTCCTGGATCTGATCGTTGCAAAGGACAGATATGGGGAAATTGATGCCATTCTGGATTATTTTGTGGATAAGGTGAAACAGCTTAAGGGAATCGGGATTGCTTATGTGTCCACTGCCCTTGAATTGAGTGAAGCAAAGAAAAAAGAAATAGAGTCGAAGCTGCTGGGTACCACATCTTTCCAGAAAATGGAGATGCACTATCAGGTGGACAGCGCCCTGATTGGGGGCATGGTCATCCGTATCGGCGACCGTGTGGTTGACGGCAGTGTGAGAAGCAAGCTGTCAGAATTGCAGCGGGAGCTGCTGAAAGTGCAGGTGTAAAAGAGGTTTTGGCCCTGCAGGCAGCTTCTCACATAATAGAAAGTAACAGAAAGGTGCGTAAGAACCATGAATTTAAGACCGGAAGAAATCAGCTCTGTGATTAAGGAGCAGATTAAAAGATATGCTTCCGAACTGGAAGTTTCGGACGTCGGCACGGTTATCCAGGTTGCCGACGGTATAGCCCGTGTACATGGTCTGGAAAACGCAATGCAGGGAGAGCTTTTGGAATTCCCCGGTGAAGTATACGGAATGGTGCTAAACCTGGAAGAAGATAACGTGGGTGCGGTACTTTTGGGAAGCCAGAAGAATATCAATGAAGGCGACACGGTTAAGACCACCGGGCGCGTTGTTGAGGTTCCTGTAGGCGATGCCATGTCAGGACGTGTAGTAAATGCGCTGGGCCAGCCTATTGACGGGAAGGGCCCTATACAGACAGATAAATATCGTAAGATTGAAAGAGTAGCTTCAGGCGTTATCACCAGAAAGTCTGTTGATACGCCCCTGCAGACGGGAATCAAGGCAATTGACTCCATGGTACCCATCGGAAGGGGGCAGCGTGAGCTGATCATCGGCGACAGGCAGACAGGCAAGACTGCCATTGCTATTGATACCATTATTAACCAGAAGGGCCAGGGGGTTAAGTGTATTTATGTTGCTATCGGGCAGAAAGCCTCAACTGTGGCATCTATCGTAAATACCCTGGAGGAGTCCGGCGCAATGGCTTATACTACGGTAGTTGCTGCTGCGGCAAGCGAGCTGGCGCCTTTGCAGTATATTGCCCCTTATTCCGGATGCGCCATCGGCGAAGAGTGGATGGAGAAGGGGGAGGATGTGCTGGTTGTTTACGATGATTTAAGTAAACATGCAGCGGCTTACCGTACCCTGTCCCTGCTGCTGAAACGTCCTCCCGGGCGTGAAGCGTACCCCGGCGACGTTTTCTACCTGCATTCAAGGCTGCTTGAACGTGCGGCAAGGATGAGCGAGGAATACGGGGGAGGTTCCCTCACTGCACTTCCTATCATTGAGACCCAGGCGGGTGACGTGTCCGCTTATATTCCGACCAATGTTATTTCCATTACAGACGGGCAGATTTATCTGGAAACGGAAATGTTCAATTCCGGTTTCCGGCCGGCAGTTAACGCAGGCCTTTCCGTATCCCGTGTAGGGGGCGCGGCACAGATTAAGGCTATGAAGAAGATTGCGGCACCTATCCGTGTGGAGCTTGCCCAGTACAGGGAGCTTGCAGCCTTTGCCCAGTTTGGTTCGGAACTGGATGCGGATACCAAGGAAAAGCTTGCCCAGGGTGAAAGGATTAAGGAAATCCTGAAGCAGCCCCAGTACCAGCCCATGCCGGTGCAGTACCAGGTCATCATTATTTATGCGGCTACTAACAAGTATCTGCTGGATGTGCCTACAGAGGACATTACAAGATTTGAGGAAGGGTTCTTTGAATTTTTGAATACCAAGTATCCCCAGGTCCCTGATGCCATTGCAAAGGAAAAGGTGATCTCAGACAAAACCGAGGATACCTTAAAGAAAGCGATAGAAGAGTTCAAAGCGGCGTTTTTAAAATAAGGAGAAAGCCTGCGGGCTTTTCCTTAGGGAAAAAGATAAGGATTAGGTGACATTATGGCTTCAATGCGAGACATAAAAAGGCGTAAGGGCAGTATCCAGAGCACCCAGCAGATTACCAAGGCCATGAAGCTTGTTTCCACTGTTAAGCTGCAGAGAGCAAAACAAAATGCAGAGAAATCCAGGGACTATTTCCGCTGTATGTATGAAACAGTTGTCTCTATCTTGAAGAAGACGCAGAATCTGGACCACCGGTTTTTAAAATCCGGGGAGTCCGGCAAGAAAGCGGTGATTGTGATTACTTCCAACAGAGGGCTTGCAGGCGGATACAACTCCAATGTGATTAAACTGGTCACAAGGGGCCATCTGGCAGGAGAGGACCTGGCCATTTATGCAATCGGCAAAAAGGGAAAGGAGGCGCTGCAGAAGCAGTATGAAATCAGGGCGGATTATTCGGACGTGATTGAGGAACCTGCCTATGTAGACGCCATGGCAATCAGTAAGACAGTACTGGAGGCTTTTTCCAAAGGTGAGATCAGTGAGATTTACCTTGCCTACACCGCGTTTAAGAATACGGTAGTCCATGTGCCTACCCTGTTAAAGCTTCTTCCTGTGGAAGTCCATGAGGAGGAAGGGGCAGGCGGGGAGGAGCAGGAAAAGGGCGGGGCTCTTATGAACTTCGAACCGGAGGATGAGGAAGCTTTAAATCTGCTTATACCTAAATATATAACCAGCCTGATTTACGGCGGTATGATTGAGGCGGTAGCCAGTGAAAACGGGGCCAGGATGCAGGCCATGGATTCGGCTACCAGCAACGCAGAAGAAATGATAGAGAGTTTGACTCTGCTGTACAACAGAGCGCGCCAGGGGTCCATTACCCAGGAGCTGACGGAAATTATTGCAGGAGCGAATGCAATTTCCTAGGAGGCGCCTGGAAATGCAGTTATTTTCAGGTGCCTCCCCAGCAGTGTGAAAAAAATTGCCAGGTGTTTGCCGGGCAGGAATGGAGGAAAAATGGCAGATAAAAATACGGGCAAGAATAGCTGCCCGGGAAAAATTACACAGATTATCAGCGCCGTTCTGGATATAAAGTTCACCGATGGCAGGCTGCCGGAAATCAACGAGGCGATCAAGATCCCTTTACAGGATGGCGGGGAGCTTATCGTTGAGGTAGCCCAGCACTTAGGCGACGATACGGTAAGGTGTATTGCCATGGGTTCGACCGACGGGCTGGTAAGAGGGATGGAAGCCATCGCCACAGGGGCTCCCATCAGCGTCCCGGTAGGGGAAAATACCCTGGGGCGTATGTTTAATGTCCTGGGAAATCCCATTGACAATAAGCCTGCCCCGAAAGGCGTGGATTATGAACCTATACACAGGGCAGCCCCGGAATTTGTGGAGCAGTCAACCCAGCAGGAACTTCTGGAGACCGGCATTAAGGTGGTAGACCTTCTGTGCCCTTACCAGAAGGGTGGAAAGATCGGGCTTTTCGGGGGCGCGGGCGTTGGTAAGACGGTGCTGATCCAGGAGCTGATCCGTAATATCGCTACAGAGCACGGCGGTTATTCCGTGTTTACCGGCGTTGGGGAAAGAACCAGGGAGGGGAACGACCTTTACCATGAAATGATTGAGTCCGGGGTTATTGACAAGACCACCATGGTGTTCGGGCAGATGAACGAGCCCCCCGGTGCCAGGATGAGGGTGGGCTTATCAGGCCTTACCATGGCAGAGTATTTCCGTGACAAGGGCGGCAAGGATGTGCTGCTTTTCATTGATAATATTTTCCGTTTCACCCAGGCGGGTTCCGAGGTGTCCGCCCTGTTGGGACGTATGCCTTCGGCGGTAGGATACCAGCCTACCCTGCAGACAGAAATGGGTGCCCTTCAGGAGCGTATTACATCCACCAAAAACGGTTCTATCACTTCCGTCCAGGCAGTATATGTGCCTGCGGATGACCTGACAGACCCGGCGCCTGCGACGACCTTTGCCCATCTGGATGCAACCACCGTTCTTTCCAGGTCTATTGTGGAGCTGGGTATTTATCCTGCGGTGGACCCGCTGGAATCCACTTCCAGGATCCTGGATCCCAGAATTTTGGGCGAGGACCATTATATGACTGCCAGGGGGGTACAGGAGATTCTCCAGAAATACAAGGAACTGCAGGATATTATTGCTATCCTGGGTATGGATGAATTGTCCGAAAGCGATAAACTGGTGGTATCCCGTGCCAGAAAGGTACAGAGGTTTTTATCCCAGCCATTCTTCGTGGCAGGGCAGTTCACCGGGCTGGAAGGGAAATATGTGCCGATTAATGAGACGATCCGCGGATTCAGGGAGATTCTGGAAGGAAAGCATGACGATATCCCTGAGAGCTATTTCTTAAATGCCGGGAGTATTGACGATGTGCTTGCCCGGGTAAAATAATTTCGGGAGGAAGCAGATGGCAGATACGAATTTATTTACATTGAGGATCATCACCCCCGACCGCGTGTTTTATGAAGGGCAGGTCTCCATGGTAGAGTTTAACACTACCGAAGGGGAGATTGGCATTTATAAGAAACATGTTCCTATGACGGTGATTGTAAGCCCTGGCATCCTTACCATCAGTGAAGAAGGCGGCACGAAAGAAGCCGCCCTTCATGCAGGGTTTGCGGAGATCCTGCAGGATAAGGTGGTAATACTGGCGGAGATCGTGGAATGGCCGGAGGAGATTGATAAACAGAGGGCGGAGGCTGCAAGGGGCCGTGCGGAAGAGAGGCTGCGCAGTAAAACCCCGGAAACGGATATTTTACGGGCGGAAACTGCTTTGCAGAGAGCCCTTGCACGTATCCATGTGATTAAATAAGCCTGAAATATGACATTGGAAAGAGGTATATATGGAAATATATACCTCTTTGTGTTACAATAGGCCGGCCCGCCGCGCAGGCACCGGGAGGACCAGGGAAGGGAGAGGTAGTATGAAGACAGAGCAGGTGGAAGAGATTGGGAAAAGCCTTAGGGAGAATATCGGCAGGGTCATTGTTGGCAGGGAGGGCACCATAAGGCTGATGCTGGCCGCCCTTTTGGCGGACGGCCATGTGCTCCTTGAGGATATGCCCGGGACGGGAAAGACGAAGCTGGCCAGGTCCCTGGCGGCATCCCTGGAGGGGAAGTTTGCAAGGATCCAGTTCACCCCGGATCTGCTTCCGGGGGATGTAACGGGGATGAATGTGTATAACCGCAAAAGCGGCGAGTTTGAGCTGAGGAAGGGGCCGGTGTTCACAAATATCCTTCTGGCGGACGAGATCAACAGGGCAACCCCCAGGACCCAGTCCGGGCTTTTGGAATGTATGGAGGAGCGGCAGGTGACCATTGACGGGGAAAGCTTACCCCTGGGGGATCCCTTTTTCGTCATTGCCACCCAGAACCCGGTGGAAACTGCAGGGACCTTTCCCCTGCCGGAAGCCCAGCTTGACCGTTTTATGTTAAAGCTCTCCCTGGGAATGCCGGGCCGGGAGGAGGAGGTTGCCATCATGGAGCGGTTTATGAAGGAGGATCCCTTCGGGAGCCTTTCCCCTGTGGCCTCCCTCTCCCTGCTGGGGCAGGCGAAAGAGGCGGTAAAGCAGGTGTTTGTCCATCCGGAGATTGAAAAATATATGGTGGAGATTGTGGCGGCCACCAGGGAGGATGGCCGGGTGGTGATGGGGGTAAGCCCCAGGGGGACCCTGGCCTTCCTGCGTGCGGTGAAGGCATATGCGGCGCTGGAGGGAAGGGGCTTTTGCATACCCGACGATGTAAAGGCCCTGGCAGTGCCGGTCCTTGCCCACCGGATGAAGCTGGGCTACGGCCAGCACAGCGGCCAGGAGGCAGAAGAGGTGGTCCGGGAGATCCTGGAACAGGCCAAGGCCCCCACTGAGGATTTTGGCCTTAGGTAGAAGTGTTTATAAGGGAGGGGGAAAGGGCATGGTTATTATTTTGGCGGCATTATTGGGGGGCGGTTTTTTCCTTGCCCAGAGAATGTTATATGCCCGCTGGTGGAGCAGGGAGGTTTATGTATTTCTCCGTTTTGGGAAGGAAATGGTGCGGGCAGGGGAGACAACCTGCCTATGGGAGGTTGTGGAAAACCGCAAAAGGCTCCCCTTATCTTCCCTGAAAGTAAAGTTCCAGTGTTCCCGCCATCTGGTGTTTTCCGACAGGGAGAACGGGATGGTGACGGACAGGTATTACCGGAATGACCTGTTTAGCATAATGCCCTACCAGAGAATCACCAGGACCCACCAGCTTACCTGCCCCCAAAGGGGCTATTATGCCATAGAGGGCATTGACCTGGTGGGGGCGGACCTGTTTTTTTCCGAAGAGATGACAGCTTACCGGAAAAGCGGCGCGGCGGTTTATGTAACCCCCAAAATGCTTTCCGGGGTAATGCTGGAACCGGCGCTACGGAAGATCAGCGGGGAGATTGCCGCCAGAAGGTATGAGCTGGAGGATCCCTTTACCTGCCGGGGGATTCGGGAATATGAGCCCTGGGATGAAATCAGGAAAATCAACTGGAAAGCAAGCGCAAGGATGGATGAACTGATGGTGAATGAAAGGGAGCACACTACGGTAAGCAGCCTGCGGATTTTTATGAACCTGGAGGACAGCGATATTTTAAAAAGGCAGGAGCTTGTGGAAATGTCCATCAGCCTCTGCGCTGCCCTTGCCAGGGAATTCCTTATCCAGGGAATCCAGGTGAGCGTTTATGCCAATGGCAGGGATTGCATTACAGGGCAGCTTCTTTCCCTGGAAGGCCTGAATGCTGCTTCCAGTGTGGATGCGGTAGACCGGGCACTGGCGCGGCTGGAGGCACAAGGGCAGCTTCCCAGGTTTGGGGACTGCCTGGGGGAAAAGCTTTTTGGGGGAAGCGCCCTTTATACTGTCTTTATCTCCGCCTACAAACATGAGGATTATCTGGAGGTGCTAAGGCGTTTTCACAGGGAGCGGGGGGAAGGGTTTGTGTGGGTCTGCCCTGTGGGGGCGAAGCAGGAGGAGCTTTCCGGCTGGGAGCTTGCCGGGCGTACTCTTTATGTGCAGGAGGGGTGATTGTTATGAGCCGTAAAATAGAGATTGTTAAAAATGCCCTGGCGGAGATGGCAAACTTCCTGGTCCTGTTTGCCCTGGGAGTAGTGGTGTGGGGGGATTTCATTGAAACCCCGCCGGACTTTGGGATTTTGCTTGCCCTGGGCCTGGTCCCTCTTTTTTATTATGGGGCCAGGGAGCGGTGTGAAAGCTTCTGGGTGTTCCTGCTGCTGCACCTGCTTCCCTGGGGCGGGTTTTGCCTGCTGGATAAAGCGATTGCTGAGAAGGCGTTGCTGTTTTTTCTTCTGGCGGCCATTACCCTGATGAGCTTTAGCAGGAAGATGAAGGGGCTGGCGGCAGGGATGGAGGCTGCCCACCCGGCTTTCGCAGCCCTGGTTTTCTGGGGGCTGTACCTGATTGACGGCAGGTTTGGGGGCGGGGCGTGGAGCGGCTTCCTTCTTTATGTGGGGACGGGTTTTGCTGTGGGATACCTGCTGCGGTACTTTTTCCAGCAGTTCCTTCATTTTATGGACGTAAATAACCGGACGACGGAAAACATTCCTGTGAAACATGTGTTCCGCTCTGCAATGGCGCTTGCGGGGGGCTTTACCGCCATTGCCGGGAGCCTTATGGTTTTTGGCGCCCACAAGGGGCTGGCAGATACCATAGGGGCTGCCCTCA
>CAJTVD010000007.1:0-13282 GCA_910579495.1 uncultured Lachnospiraceae bacterium | reverse complement strand
GTTTTCCGTTTCCTGTTTTCCATGCTTCCGGGCGCCGGGGAAAAAGAGCCTGTATTTGAAGAGGCGGCAGGGGCTGCGGGAGAGGGTTTTGGCGAACTGATGGAGCCAGGGGAACCTTCCCTCCTGGCACAGATTTTTGAAATCCTTTTTGAGGCCTTAGTGGCAGCGGCCCTGATTGCCCTGGCTGTAACTGCGCTCCTGGCGGCTGTACGGCTGATCCGGGAGATTTTTTCCAGGAAGGGGAAAAGCCCGGCCAAGGAGGAGGGTGCCTTTGAAGATAAGGTGGAGAACCTGGAACGGGGGAAAAGGAAGCAGAAGGAAAAGCCGGAGGGCAGCCTTTGGGAGCGCATGGGGAAGGCCCTTTCCCCGGAAGAGAGGATCCGGCGGATTTACCGGAAGGTGCTGGAGAAGGAAAGGGCATCCCTGAAGGAGGAAGAGTGGGCGGTCCTGGCAACAAAGGCCACGCCCCGGGAGTGCTGCGCGGCGCTGTTCCCGGAAGAGGGGGATTTAGCGCAGGAGTTTGCAAGGCTATATGAGAAGGCCCGTTACGGCAGGGGGCTGTGCGGCGGAGAAGATGTAAAAAAGGCGAGAAAGCTGGCGGATGGGCTTCACAGATAGGGAAAGTGGGGCATATGATAGCAGTAAAGAGGTAAGGAAGTAATTCCTATGTATGAGCGCAAAGTATTGCCCTTTTATATGACTTACCCTCTTCCGATGTATTATCAGGAGGAGGATGCTATTATGAGGGACCTGGAATATTTGCAGCAGATGTATCCCATGCAGGCAAAGAAGTACCAGAAAATGATCAGCGGCATTCTGGATAAGCTGGACTATGAGGGCAGCATGATTTATGATGAGTACCCGGATAAGTGGCAGATTTACAGGTTATCCAGGGATATATCAGACCGGATTAAGAGAGAGGAAGAAAAGGAACAGAAGGAAGTGGAAAGCCCGCCGGAGAAGTGGGAATGGCTGGGTGACCTGGTGCAGATCCTGCTGTGCTATGAGATTTATAAGCGAAGGCACGATATGAAAAGAGGGATCCTCAGGTTCTAAGGCCAGGGGATACCCGTCAATATTTGGAAATTTACAGCCCATGGGCAAAATTTTGGTTGTGGTTTGGCTGGTTAGTAAGTAAAATATAGTCATGACAAAAAGTTGTGGCTATATTTTTGTGCGCCGGGCCAGAGAATTACTGGTGTAACCCTGCGCGGATTGCGAGGACAGGAATGGAAGGACTGAGGGAAGCATTGTCTGGATTTTTGTCGGACAGGCTGTATCAGATTGTGATCAGCGGCCCCAGGAAGAAGGAAGGGGCATTTAAGATAAAAATACGCCCGGTGATGGTAAAGGGGGAGGTGTGTTTTCAGGAGACCCTCTCAAAAGGGGCACAGGTTTTTCATAAGAACTATACCAGGGAGGAAGCGGCAGAAGCAGTGCTTTCTTATATGGAAGAGTTTAAACAGCTTACAGGGGAGAGCGTGGAGGAGCGGCTCCATGTACTTGTGGGCAAAAGGGGAAATATGATGATAAAGCGGCAGAAGAAAAAGGGGGAGCAGGCCGGGGGGTTGCCGGATATGTCCCACAACAGGGCAAAAAAGTACCTGCTGGAGGAAGGAAGGGCGGTTCCTTTTCTGGTGGATTTGGGGGTACAGACCCAGGAGGGGAAGATTATCCATGCCCGGTATGATAAATTCCGGCAGATTAACCGTTATCTGGAATTTGTGGAGGATATTCTGCCTACACTGTATAAGGAGGAGAAGGTCCATATTATTGATTTTGGGTGCGGGAAATCTTACCTGACCTTTGCCCTGTATTATTATCTCCATGAATTAAAGGGCATGGATGTGCACATTACCGGCCTTGACCTGAAAGGGGATGTGATTGAAAGGTGCAGGAGGCTTGGGAAAAAGTATGGGTATGAAGACCTTGATTTTTACCAGGGGGATATTAAGGATTTCCAGCAGGCGGGCAGGGTGGATATGGTGGTCAGCCTCCACGCCTGTGACACGGCCACAGATTTTGCCCTGAAAAAGGCAGTGGACTGGGGGGCGGAGGTGATCTTCGCAGTTCCCTGCTGCCAGCATGAGGTAAACGGGCAGATCGAAAATGAGCTGTTATCGCCGGTTTTGAAATATGGGATCCTGAAGGAGCGGATAGCGGCCCTGGTCACTGACGGGATCCGCGCCAACCTGCTGGAGGAGGCGGGCTATGAGGCCCAGATACTGGAATTTATTGATATGGAGCATACCCCGAAAAACCTTCTCATACGGGCGGTGAAGAAGGGAAAGGCAAATAATGGGAAAAGCGGGGAGAAGACAGGAAGGATGGCGGAGGCATTACAGGTAAGGACTACGCTGCAGAAACTGATGGAGGAGCGGGGAGCTATGGGGAAATAGGGCGGCAGGGAGGATGATTATGAAAAAGACGATCATAAAGGGAGCCATCGTAGCTACAGTGTTCTTTATGACCATATTGATTGTAAGCCGCATGATGAACCAGGGGAATACGGATATGACCACGGAGATGGGGAAGGCTGTTTATCCTGTAATCTCGGTGAATTACGGCGGGTTTCATTTGAATGAGATGCATGGCTATAAGGAGGCCATGGAGTTAAGCCAGATGCGGGAGAGCATTACTCCCCTTGCACCGGGGAGGAAGATCACGCTGGATATCCAGCCATATGGGACAATGGTGCAGGGAGTGGCTTTTGAGGTGAGGAGCCCGGACGGGGGGCGGCTGGTGGAAAGTACCCAGCTGGAGAATTTTAAGCCTTCCGGGGAGGAGGCCACAATAACCTTCGCCCTAAAGGACCTGATAGAGGCGAACCAGGAGTATGCCCTGGTGATCCTGCTCACCTTAGAGGGGGGAAGCCAGGTAAGGTATTATACCAGGGTGGTCAGTACGGAAGAGTATTTTGTGGATGAGAAGCTTGCCTTTGTGTGGGATTTTTCCGGCAAAACTTTTGACAAGGAGGAAGCAACGTCCCTTACCAAGTATATGGAGTCCAGCGCCGAGGGGGACAACACCACCTTTGGCAGGGTGGATATCCACAGCAGCTTCCAGCAGATGACCTGGGGGGAGCTTGCGGTTACCAGGGAGGGGCCTGTGAATTTCACCATCAGGGAGCTGGGGCCCCAGCTAGGGAGCTTTGTGCTGGATTATTATGTTTCTGTGCCCGAGGGCAGGGGGAAGAACTATTACATGGTAAAGGAGTTTTACCGGGTGCGCCATACGTCAGACCGGATGTACCTGCTGGATTTTGAGAGGGCCATGGACCAGATATTTGACCCAAAGGGCAATGTGTATGCCAATAATAAAATCATGCTGGGGATCACCAGCAGGGATATTCCCCTTTTGGAAAGCGACGGGGGCAATAACCTTGCCTTTATCACAGGGAACAGGCTGTTTTGCTATAACTTTGCGGAAAATAAGATGGCCCTTTTGTTTTCCTTTTATAATAAGGGGAACCTGGATAAAAGAACCCTGTATCAGGGCCATGAGATGAAGCTGCTCCATGTGGATGAGGGGGGCAACGTGATTTTCCTTGTATATGGCTATATGAACAGGGGACGCCATGAGGGGGCGGTGGGCATTTCCGTCTATTACTACGACAGTTCGGTAAATACTGTGGAGGAAATGGTATATATTCCCTGCAATGAATCCCAGGCGCTCCTTAAAGAGGAAGTGGGGCAGCTTTCTTATATTAATAAAAACAGTATGCTTTACCTGAAATGGAAGGATACGATTTACGGCATCCATATAATGAACCATACCTGCAATGTGGTGGTGGAAAACCTGGCGGAGGGCCGCTATAAGGTTTCTGAAAGTAATAAAATGGCGGTGTGGCAGAAGGAAGGGAGCCTTTATGATGGGCAGGAGCTGGTGCTGATGAATATGACTACCGGAAAGCAAAAAAGCATTAAGGCGGCAGCAGGCGAGATCCTCTCTCCCATCGGCTTTATGGAGGAGGATATGATTTACGGCATTGCCAGGGAGGAGGATATTGTAACTGACAGTGCAGGCAACACGGTTTTCCCGATGTACTGCCTCCGCATTGAAAATGAGACGGAGGGCGTGCTGATGGAGTACCGGGAGGAGAATGTTTATGTGACGGCGGGAAAAGTTACCGGGAACCAGATCATCCTCTCCAGGGTGGAAAAAGGGGAGGAGGGCGGCTATGTGCCCATTAAGGACGACCAGATCATGAATGCGGAGAAGGAAGTGGTAAAGCGCAATACCATTGAGACGGCAGTTACGGAAAAATATGAGAAGCTTACACAGATTGCCCTGAAAGCGTCCATAAGCGCTGACACCCTGATCCACCAGACGCCCAGGGAGGTGTTTGTGGAGGAGGGGAGGGAGGTCCGCATCTCCCAATATGAACAGGAGGATGGGCGCCGGTACTATGTTTATGGGAAGTATGGGATAGAGAACACTTATACCAATGAAAAAAGCGCGGTAAACCATGCAGATGAGATTTCAGGCGTGGTGATAAATAAGGAAGGGTATTACGTGTGGCAGAAGGGGAACCGCAGCCTTTCCAACCAGATTATGGCCATTCACGGGGAAATGATGTCGGAGGACAGAAGTTCCCTGGCAGTATGCCTGGATTCCCTGCTTGCCTATGAGGGCGTGGTGAGAAATTCAAAGTACCTGCTGGAGCGGGGCGGGTCTGTCCTCTCAATCTTAAAGGACAGCCTCCCGGATGTGGAGGTGCTGGACTTAACCGGGTGTACGCTGGATGCGGTGCTGTATTATGTAAACCAGGATATCCCTGTGCTGGCACTGCTCAGGGACGGCTCGGCGGTCCTGCTGGTGGGCTTTAACGAAAAAAATACAGTGATAATGAATCCGGAAACAGGTACCGTCTATAAGATGGGGATGAACGATTCCAGAGAGTGGTTTGAGCAAAACGGCAACTGCTTTTTAACCTATATCAGAAACCGGGATTAAAGTGCTTTTGGCTGTGCCAGGGGAAAATGGCGTGTTTATGGGGCCCGCAACCAATAGTTGCGGCGGTTCAAACCAGAGTTGGTGGCCGGGCAAAGGCAAATAAGCATATAATTTTCCTGTGGCAGCAAGTAAGCGGGAGGTGGAGGTTTGGATTGAGGTTATTGAGGTTTAAGAAAGAAAAGTGCTTCCAGCCTCCCGGGTTTCAGCGTCCGCAAATGCGGACAGATGGGAGTAAAGATGAATATTGAGATTGCAAACCGGCTTGTGAATTTACGGAAGCGTAATCATCTGTCCCAGGAGGCGCTTGCCGAAAGGCTTGGCATCAGCAGGCAGGCGGTAAGTAAATGGGAGAGGGCAGAGGCATCCCCGGATACAGATAATCTGATCCTGCTGGCGCGGCTGTACAAGGTTTCCCTGGATGAGCTTTTGCTTACAGAGGATGAAATCCCGGAGCCGGGAGGGGAGGTACAGGCCCCGTCCCAGGGGGAAGGGGCTGTCTGGGCGGATGAGGCGGATGCCAGTGGTTTTTCCCTCCCGGGAGATTCCAGGGAGCCGGAAGAAGGCTGTGGGCAGGAGGAGGGGAACCGCCAAGAAATTTGGGAGAATGGCATACAGGAGCAGGATGGCCAAAATGAGGGGCGTTATTACCCTATGGCTGCGGCCATTATCATTTGCTATCTGTTTATCGGGTTTGTTTTTAACGCTTGGCATCCCGGGTGGCTGATGTTTCTGCTGATCCCCATAGGGTATTCCCTGGCGGTTGCCATTGAGACTGGCAATGCATACTGCTTTTCCTATCCGGTGCTGGTAGCGGCAATATATCTTTCCCTGGGGATTTTCTTTGATGCCTGGCATCCGGGATGGATCATTTTTCTCACCATCCCTTTGTATTATCCCACGGTCTCCTGGCTAAAGGACAGAGCCAGGCGCAGGGCTTATAAGCAGGGGCGGAAAGATGGGCAGGGCAGATGATGGAAAAGAAAACAGCAAAAAAGCTGGCAGCGGCGGCTATGCTGCTGGCGTTAGGAGGGATATGTATTATGAGTATAAAAAAGGCATCACAGGACGGGCGGCCCTGGGGATCTGTAGAAATTTCCCTGGGAGGCAGGGCGGAGCTTCAAAATACCATAGAGCTTCCATTGGAAAAGACAAAGAGCCTGGAGATAAAATATAAACATAAAAATATTATCATTTATCCTGCAAAGGATGAGAAGATAGTGATTAAAGAGTACCTGATTAGCAGAGGCCCACAGTCCCTGGCACAGGTGGGATATGGAGAGGATGGAAAGGTTACTGTCACAGGGGGGGATACCAATACCGTTATTGTGCTAGGCTTTGGCTTCGGGGAGAGAATTGAAGTTTATCTTCCGGAAAAAGGATTGAAGGAGTTGGCCGTGGAAACAGGAAGCGGCAATATCACTTCCGAGGCAGGCTATCTGGAGCCGGAGGGCAGGCTGATGGTAACGGCAAAAAGCGGAAATGTGAAATGGCGTTATGGGGATGCAGGGGAACTATCCTTCCGGTCAGGAAGCGGAAATGTTAAGGTGGAAGATATCAGGGGAAATGTGACGGCCAAAACCGGCAGTGGGAATATTACTGGTGAGAAGGTAGAAGGCACACTGGATGCGAAAACAGGAAGCGGGAACATTACCCTGGAGGAATTTACGGGAAATGGCAGGATGGAAGCCGGAAGCGGGAATATTAAAGTGGAGGAAGGAAAAATTACCGGGGACCTGGCATTACAGACGGACAGTGGGAATATCAAAGTGGAGCTGGCGGGAAAAATACAGTTACATTTTGAAATCAAAACCGGCAGCGGTTTTATTAAAACGGATTTCGGCCAGCAGCTTTCCTATAACAACAGCGGAAACACTGCGGAAGGGGATGTTGGGGAAGCGCCGGTGGGGCGGTTCCAGGCACAGACAGGAAGCGGGAACGTATACATTATGCGTGAGTAGCAAAACAAACGCCGCCACGCTTTGCGCCCCGGCTTATTGTAAGCAAGAGGAATACGGGAGGGGAACCCCCTTTCCGTATTCCTTTTTTACAATAAGCCGGACCGCGGGGCGTGACGGCGTTTGTTCTAATATGTTAAAAATAATTTGCCCCGGTATTTTTCCAGGGTAAATAAAAGCAACATGCCCAGGATGCCGCAGGAAATCACTTCCCCAATGGCCACAGTGAGGAAGGACAGCCATAAAGGCCCCACGCCATAGGCATACAGAAGCACAAAGGGAACCACAAGGGTGTTTGCCGCAATGGGGGGGACGGGGGCAAGATATTTACATTTGCGCAGTTTCCGGGTAAGGAACGCAGCCACAAGGGTGGCGGCACTGCCGAAAACAATGTCGGGGATGGCACAGCCTGTTAAAATATTGGCCAGCAGGCAGCCTACAAAAAGTCCGGGTATGGCGGCGGGGGTAAAGTAAGGCAGAATGGTGAGTGCCTCTGAGAACCGTACCTGAATTGCCTGGCTGGCAATCCCCAGCAGATTGGCAACATAGGTGAGCGCTACATAGAGCGCGGCAATCATTGCTGCCTGGACCAGCAGCAGGACATGGTTTGACGCTTTCTTATTCATTTTTCTTCTCCTTTAGTTTTGTTTTAAAAGAACCTTGGGGCCCTTTTCGTCAGGAAGGTCTCGAACTGACGTTGTTTCGGGAAAAACTGCTTACACAGGAATTCCCAAGGATTTATTATAGTAAAAAACTGGGAGATGTCAAGGGATAATTCCCACTTTTCATATGGCCTGGAGGGAGAATCTTGTAAAATACACTTGCAGGCATTATAATGAATAGCGTAAAAAAGGCTTGAGTTAAGAGATTGTATTATAGGGCAGGAGAGGGAGGTATATTTTTATGTATCAGGACCGGAAAATCTGGATTGGGAAATCCGGGGACGAAAAAGTTTATATTTACCCCCAGATGGCAAACCGCCATGGGATGATTGCAGGGGCTACGGGAACAGGTAAAACCATAACCCTGAAGGTGCTGGCGGAATCTTTCAGCGATTGCGGGGTTCCCGTGTTCCTGGCGGATGTGAAGGGGGACCTGGCAGGCATGTGCAGGGCCGGGGCGGGGAACCAGAGCCTGGATAAGAGGATTGACGGGATGGGGCTTAAGGAGGCAGGCTTTGCGTTCCGTAGCTATCCGGTAACTTTTTGGGATATTTATGGGGAAAAGGGGCTGCCTTTGCGCACCACCATTTCCGAGATGGGCCCCTTGCTTTTAAGCAGGATCCTGGAGCTGAACGAGACCCAGTCGGATGTGCTGGCCATTGTATTTAAAATTGCGGATGATGAAAACCTTTTGCTTTTGGATACCAAGGACCTGCGCTCCATGCTCCAATATGTGGGGGAACATGCAAAGGAATACAGCGCAGAATATGGGAACCTTCCCAAACAGAGCATGGGAGCCATCCTGCGGGCGTTGGCGGCGCTGGAAGCGGAAGGGGGGGAGGAGTTTTTCGGGGAGCCTGCCCTTTCTATTGCCGACTGGATGTGTACGGACTGCGACGGCAGGGGTGCCATCCAGATCCTTGACTGCCAGAAGCTCATCGGCAGCCCTACTATGTATTCTACCTTTATGCTGTGGATGATGTCGGAGCTGTTTGAGACGCTGCCGGAAGCGGGGGACCGGGAGAAGCCCAAGATGGTGTTTTTCTTCGATGAGGCCCACCTTTTGTTTGATACTGCCCCCAAAGCGTTGCTGGCCAAGATTGAGCAGGTGGTAAAGCTGATCCGCTCCAAGGGCGTGGGGATCTATTTTATCACCCAAAGCCCGAAGGATATCCCTAATGGAGTCCTGGGGCAGCTTGGGAATAAGGTGCAGCACGCCCTCCATGCCTATACCCCGGCAGAGCAAAAGGGGGCGAAGGCGGCGGCTTCGTCTTTCCGGGCCAATCCGGAATTTGATACTTATGAAACGCTTACACAGCTTGGGATCGGGGAAGCCCTTATCTCTGTGCTGGATGAAAAGGGAACCCCTACGGTGGTGAAGAAATGTGAGGTCTTGCCTCCCCAGAGCCAGATGGGCGCTTTGGAGGATGAGGCCAGGAGGGGAGAGGTCACCGGAAGCCTGCTTTATAGCAGGTATGCCCAGATGGTGGACCGGGAATCCGCCTATGAGATCCTGGAGAAAAAGGTGAGGGTCCAGAAGCAGGAGGAGGAAGAGGCTGCCCGGCAGCGGGAGGAGGAAAAGCAAAGGCAGAAGGAGGAAGCGGCAGCAGAGCGCCAGCGCCAGAAGGAGGAGGCGGCAGCAGAGCGCCAGCGCCAGAGAGAAGCGGCGGCGGAATTAAAGCGCCAGCAGAGGGAAGAGGAAGCCGCCAGGAAGGAAGCGGAGAAAAAAGCCGCCCAAAAGGAGAAGGCAATCAAAAGAACGGTGGAACAGGCGGCAAAAAGCGCCGCAGGCACTGTGGGCAGGGAAGTGGGGAATTCCCTGGGCAAATCCTTAGGAGGAAGCTTCGGAAAAAAGGTGGGCGGCAATATGGGGGCTTCCCTGGGAAGAGGGATTTTGAGCACACTGTTTAAACTTTAGGATCAGGGAATGTCAAAGTCATATCCCCCCAGGATACTTCATACAATGTAAAAAAGTGTTCTGAGGGGATTTCCTTTGAAAGATTATATCGAGGAACGCGCAATCGATATTGCCAATTATATTATTGATAACAATGCAACGGTGAGGCAGACTGCAAAAGCGTTTGGGATTAGCAAGAGTACGGTACATAAAGATGTAACGGAAAGGCTCATGCAGGTGAACCCGGTCCTTGCCAAAGATGCCAGGAAAGTATTGGATGTGAACAAACAGGAGCGCCATATCAGGGGAGGGATGGCCACAAAAGAAAAATATCAGCATATGCACCATGAGCAGCCGTAAAAGCAATTTAGGGAGGGCTTTGGTATTGATGTATTTATTATTCGTGCTATAATGACAGGTGCAGGGAAGTTTTTTGCCATACATTATATGAGGAATCAATATGCTGTACACGAATAAGGATCTGAAAAAACTGATCATCCCGCTGGTATTTGAACAGCTTCTTGCCATATTGGTGGGGATGGTAGACACAGTAATGATAGCGGGCGTTGGCGAGGCGGCAGTCTCCGGCGTTTCCCTGGTAGATACCATTAATATCCTGATCATAAATATAACAGCGGCGCTGGCTACTGGCGGCGCGGTAGTTGCCGGGCATTTTCTTGGGCAGAGGGATTCGGAAAATGCCAGTAAGTCGGCGTGGCAGCTTGTGCTGTTTTCCATATACCTTTCTATTGCCGTGACAATTATTTTTCTTGCCTCCTATAAGCCGGCGCTGCGCATGGTATTCGGGCAGGTGGAGCGGGAGGTGATGGAAAGCGCCTCTGTTTACCTGGTCATCACAGCGGTCTCCATCTGCCCTCTTGCCATTTACAATTCCTGTGCGGCCCTGTTCCGTGCCATGAGTGATTCCAAAACCACCATGTATATTGCCATTGCCATGAACCTGATAAACCTGGCAGGGAATGCCATTCTTATTTATGGGGCAAAGCTTGGAGTGGCAGGGGCAGCCATTGCCACTTCCTTTTCGCGGATAGCGGCGGCGCTTTTGATAATGGTGTTGATGTTTGTCATGGACAAGCAGATCAATCTTAAGGGAAGGGTCACCTGGAAGCTGGATATCGTATTGATTAAAAAGATACTGTATATTGGCATTCCCAACAGCCTGGAAAACAGCCTGTTCCAGCTTGGGAAGATTTTGCTGCTTTCCCTGATTTCTACCTTTGGCACCTATGCCATAGCGGCCAATGCGGTCTGCAACACACTGGCAAGCTTTAATGTGCTGCCGGGACAGGCGATCAACATGGCTCTTTTGTCAGTGGCGTCCATGTGTATTGGGGCGGGGGACTTTCAGCAGGCAAGATATTATACCAAAAAGCTGATGGTTATTTCCATAGGATGCACGGCAGCGATCTCGGGCATCCTGTTTGTGGCATCACCCTGGATCATGGGCATTTACCATTTGACACCCCAGACAGAGGCACTGGCGGTTTTGGTCATGCGCTGGCATACGGTCCTGGCGGTGTTGTTCTGGATGCCCTCCTTTACCCTTCCCAATACACTGCGGGCAGCGGGAGACGTGGTCTGGACAATGATCATCGCCATTGCCTCCATGTGGGTATTCAGGATCGGCTTTGCTTATCTGTTCAGTTATTATCTGGACGGAGGGCTGCTTGGGGTGTGGGTGGCCATGGCCATTGACTGGGGCTTCCGCGGGCTTTGCTATGGGATCAGATACCATGGGCACAAATGGGAACGGTTTGTTGGGGCAGGGGGATAAACAATGTGGCCCCGCGGGGGCGTCCTGCTTTAATTAAAGGGAGACATGAAGGCAGAAAACATGTTTTTCCTGCCGGATAGAGGGATGGCGGTAAACATATACAGGAGACAGGAGCGAGATTATGGAAAAAGAAATGGTCGTTGTACTTGATTTTGGAGGACAGTACAATCAGTTGATTGCCAGGAGGGTCAGGGAATGTAATGTTTACTGTGAGGTCCATCCTTACAGCCTGGGGATAGAGAGGCTGAAGGATATGGGACCCAAGGGGATTATTTTCACAGGCGGCCCTAACAGTGTTTATGGGGATGGTTCGCCCAGATGCCCGGAGGAGGTCTTTGGGCTGGGGATACCGATACTGGGCATTTGCTATGGTTCCCAGTTAATGGCCCATATGCTTGGCGGAAAGGTAAAAACCGCCCCGGTAAGTGAGTATGGCAGGACGGAGGTAGAAGTGGGGCGGGAGTCTGTCCTTTTTTCCAATGTCCAGGAAAAAACTGTCTGCTGGATGAGCCATACAGATTATATTGAAAAAGCTCCCGCCGGGTTTAAGGTTACTGCCCATACACCGGCCTGCCCTGTGGCGGCGATGGAGGATCCGGCAAGAGGGCTGTATGCGGTGCAGTTCCATCCGGAAGTGATGCATACCAAAGAGGGGATGAGAATGATCTCCAACTTTGTCCGTGGGATCTGCCATTGCAAGGGGGACTGGCGTATGGATTCCTTTGTGGAAAATGCAGTCAGGCAGGTGAGGGAGAAAGTGGGGAAGGGCAGGGTATTATGCGCCCTCTCCGGCGGTGTGGATTCTTCTGTTGCGGCTGTGCTTCTTGCAAAGGCTGTGGGAAAACAGTTGACCTGTGTTTTTGTGGACCATGGCTTGCTCCGCAAAAATGAGGGGGACCAGGTGGAGGCAGTTTTTGGGGACAAAGGGATCTATGACCTTAATTTTGTCCGTGTAAACGCCCAGGAACGGTTTTATAGCAGGCTGGCAGGGGTGGAAGAACCGGAGGAGAAGCGGAAAGTTATCGGGGAAGAATTTATCCGTGTGTTCGAGGAGGAAGCACGGAAAATCGGCGCGGTGGATTTTCTGGTGCAGGGAACTATTTATCCGGATGTGATTGAAAGCGGCTTGGGAAAGAGCGCGGTGATCAAGTCCCACCACAATGTGGGCGGGCTTCCTGACTGTGTGGACTTTAAGGAGATCATTGAGCCTTTGCGGATGCTGTTTAAGGATGAGGTGCGCAGGGCCGGCATTGAGCTGGGGCTTCCGGAGCATCTGGTCAACAGGCAGCCCTTTCCGGGGCCGGGGCTTGGCGTCCGGATCGTTGGCGAGGTGACTGCCGATAAGGTGCGTATGGTACAGGATGCAGATGCGGTCTTCCGGGAGGAAGTGGCAAAGGCTGGCGCTGATAAGGGGCTTGGGCAGTTTTTTGCCGCCCTTACTAATATGCGGAGCGTAGGGGTTATGGGGGACGGGAGGACTTATGATTATGCGGTAGCCCTCCGGGCTGTGTGTACATCTGACTTTATGACGGCGGAGGCCGCCCAGATTCCCTGGGAGGTGCTGGGGAAGGTGGCAGGAAGGATCGTGAATGAAGTGAAGGGGGTTAATCGGGTGCTGTATGACTGCACGGGGAAGCCGCCGGGGACGATAGAGTTCGAGTGATGAAATGGGCTTTAAGAAGCTAGTGTTTATGCGGGATGCAAACAAATTTGTTTAGGTACTGGCAACGATTTGGCAACATTTTCAACATCACGCACTAAATAATTACATCATTGGCATAAGAAAACCTTGCTGATTTTCAGATATGAAAACTGAATATCGGCAAGGTCTTTTTTATGCTTATTTCTGCTTTTTCTTTTTAGATGTTTTCTTTTCTTCTTTCTCGATTTTCTGAAATTCTTCTATGGATGCGCTTGCGCATCCATTAAGCATATAATCACTGACCGCCTGTGAGGGGACTTTCGCCCAATGCTTATATAATACGGAAATGGAAGTGCGCAGTCTGATTGACTGGAT
>CAJTVD010000006.1 GCA_910579495.1 uncultured Lachnospiraceae bacterium | reverse complement strand
ACCTGGAAGTCGATAGCGTATTTCTTGTCTTCACGCTGCTTGAGCGTAACTGCTGTGCAGGAAACTGCCTTTTTGTCAGAATCCATAAGGCTGAACGTTGCGATTTCCACGCCTTTGTGAGTTACTTTGTAAGTTCCTGCACCAGCCTTTGCGACTGCGCGGAAAGTCTCTTTGCCTGCGGATGCAGCTTTGCCTGCCGCTTTGGGCGCTGTGTAGGATGCTGTGGAGCTGGAACCGCCGTTGCCGCTACCGATATCATCGTTGCCGTTTGATGCGCTGGAACCGCCGTCTCCCATACCATCGCCATGATATGCTCCATCATCGGTAGAACCGCTGTTATTGCTGGAGCTGGAATTGCTGGAACCGCTGTTGCCGCCACCACCGATATCATCGCTTCCGTCAGATGCGCTGGAACCGCCATCTGCCATATCATCGCCATGATATGCACCGTCATCCGTTGCAGCATGAACTGTTAAACCTGTATTTCCTACGACCAGAGCGCATGCCATAGCCATCGTGATAACCTTCGTTAAGATTCTTTTCTTCATCCTTAAAGTCCTCGCTTTCTTGTTGAGAGATTTTTATATAACATCATCTTATATTTTAGACCGAAATAGTCTAAAAATCAATAGTCCATTTCGGTCTTTTTTATATTTATATTGAGGTATAGATATGAAATATGAAAGAATACGCAATCTTCGAGAAGATAGAGACTTAACGCAAACAGATATTGCAAAATATTTACACATATCTCAACGAACTTATTCAAGATATGAAAATGATGAAAGAGCCATCCCGATAGAAATATTATCTTTATTAGCGGATTTTCATTATACAAGTACAGATTACCTTATTGGACGTACAGATATAAAAAAACCATATCCACAAAAACCAAGTAAAAATAAAAACGCTTAACTATAAATATTATGTATATGCTATAAATAACCGTACCAGTCAGTCGCACTAAGTTCGCAACGATTTTTGTCTGTCAGTTTTGGTATGCGGTAGGTTGGACAGACAAAAATCTACCTCTCCAAGTGCTTTGTGACAGCCTAGACGCTAGGCAAATTATTAACAAGAAAGTAGGGGAAGTGCAACATAAACTTTTACGGCTATCCGGCAACGCATTATAAATCTTTTAAATAGGAAAAGGGGCTGACAGCTTTTGTCATACCCCTAAACGCTTTATTTCGGCTTATATCATCTTAAAATGCTTTAGAGCATCCTCTATTGCCTTTTCTTTCTCTAAAGGCACTTGCGGCACTCTTGCCTTTCCCTCTCCTATATTATAGTTGGTTCTTTCTATTATGCCATGCTTTCTTTTCACTTGTGCAATATAAAGCTGTGATACTTTCAAGCCAAACTTATCTAATACATATTGTTTTATCTCCGCATAAGTCGCCTTGCTCTCCGCTTTCGTTAAATCCATTTCATCAAGGTCAATCTTCACTTCTATATGTTGTGTCGTTTTGAGTTTGGACAATAATACGCACGTCTCCACATGAACCGTCATAGGAAACAAATCAATCCCCCTCCCCCTCACAATCTCATATCCCCCTTCGCACAGCACCTTCAAATCCCTAGCCAGGGTTGCGCTATCGCAGCTCACATACACGATCCTTTCCGGTGCCATTTTCAATATGGTTTCCAGGCATTCCGCCCCGCAGCCTTTCCTTGGCGGATCTACCACCACCACATCAGCGGTAATGCCTTCCTTGCCATACTTATCCGGCAGGACCTCCTCCGCCTGCCCTGCAAAGAAACTCACATTTCCAATACCGTTTTTCCGGGCATTTTCCCAGGCGTCCACCACTGCCCGCGGTACGGATTCCACACCATACACCCACTTTGCGTTTCCTGCCAGGAAAAGGGAGATCGTACCTATCCCGCAATACAGGTCCCACACCGTTTCCTTCCCGGTAAGCCCTGCATAATCAAGGGTCACACTGTAGATCTTTTCCGTCTGTACAGGATTTACCTGGTAAAAGGATAACGGTGAAAGGGAAAAGGTGATCCCCTGCCCGGTTTCCTGAAAGTTTTTCTTGGCATCCCGCACATAAATGGTATCTTCTATTGTCTCCTTTCCCCAGATAGTATAGAAATCCTTCCCCATGATTACATTGGTTTTTTCTGTATTGATACTTAGCGACACACTTGCCATGCCAGGTATCTCCGAAAGAGCTTTTATCAATTGATCTTGGGCAGGCAGGCAAGGCGCCCCCTTTCCCTGCCCAAGGTTCACCACCAGGCACACCATGATCTCCCCGCTGTGATATCCCTTCCGGATCAGGACATGCCGCACGGTTCCCTTGCCGGTAAGCTCGTCATAAGCAGGCACCCGGTTCTTCTTCATATAAGAAAGTATGGTTTCCAGTATTTCTTCATTTTCCTTAACCCCCAGGGCGCACCTGGTATTGGCAATAATGGTATGGGTCCTGCCTGCATAAAATCCGGCTATGGGGCCACCTTCCTTATCCTCCCCCACAGGGTATTGCGCCTTATTCCTATAGCCAAAGGGAACGTCCATTCCCAGCACAGGTTCCATAATCCGGCCAACCAGCTCCGGTGCAAAACCGCCAATGCGGATAAGATTATTTTTAATCTTTGCCTCCTTGAACTGAAGCTGCTGCTGATAGTCCATTGCCTGTATCTGGCAGCCGCCGCACTGTCTGTGGAATTTACATTCCGGCTCCACACGAAAAGGAGAAGGTGCAAGCACCTTCTCTAATCTTCCATAGCCATAATTCTTTTTTACGCGGGTAATGCGGATCTGCGCCACATCACCGATAACCGTATCTTTTACAAAAAAGGGATACCCCTGGGCTTTTCCAATTCCCTCTCCCTCAGAGGACATATCCACAATCTCTACTTCTAAAAGCTGATTTTTTTCATAAATCATGACTTTCCACTTTCCTTCCACTTCTCCCTGGCAGCCAAACAGCGCCTGGGGAATACTTATTCCAGCCTTGTCCCCCGTAAGTTTGAGTCAAACAGCCGGTTAAAGCCCAGCCAGCCTGTTTCCGTAGTACCTTCCAGTATTTCCGTGAAGGTCTGGAGCTTGGCGTCTGTGTTGTCCGCAAAATTCAGCGCCAGCGCTTCCATGATAGCAGGTTTCTTGGGTGAACCGAACTCATATTCCCCATGATGGGCAAGGATACAGTGTTTTAGTTCGCTGGCAAGCAGTGCCGGGAAGCCTTCTATCTTACGGATTTTCTCCCCGATCATTTCTGTCCCGATTACAATATGCCCCAGGAACTGCCCTACCTCTGTATAATCATTTTGGGGAAAGGGGGAAATCTCCCTGGTTTTTCCCATATCATGGCAAATAGCAGCGGTAATCAGCAGGTCTTTGTTCAGCAAAGGGTATGCGCTGCAATAATATTCGCAGAGCCTTGTAACGCTGAGCGTATGCTGTAACAGCCCTCCCACAAACCCATGGTGGACTGTTTTGGCCGCTGAGGACTGTTTAAACGCGCTGATAAAAGCTTCATCCTCCACAAACAATGTGTGTAAAAGCTGTTTCAAATATTGGTTTTCTATTCTCTTGATGAACCCAAGCAGCTCCTGGTACATTTCTTCAATGTCAAATTTACTCACCGGCAGGTAATTGGCAGGTTCAAATTCCCCCTCCTGGCATTTCCTCACCCTTTTCACATTTACCTGCAAAGCCCCCTGGAAGCTGGTCACATCCCCGTAGACCTCTATGTAATCCAGCGCCTCAAACTCAGCAATTCCCGCATTGTTGGGATCCCAGATCTTGGCATCTATCACGCCTGTTTTGTCCTGTAATATCACATTTTCATAGGCTTTGCCGTTTTTAGTCACTGCCGCCTGTTTATATTTGCACAGATAGATATCAAACAGCCTGTCCCCTTCTTTATAATCCTTAATAAATTTCATACCGCTTCACCCTGTTTCCTTTCTTCCGGACGCTTTCCCTTACTCCAAAATCCCCAGCGTAACGTCCACTTCCATCTTTACATATTCTTCCGGCCCCTGGCGCATCAGGGTAATTTTAACTGCTTCCTCAGGTTTTAACTCCTTTAAGCTGTTCACCAGGTCCCCATAGGTCCTGATCTCCTTATCCCCTATACCGGTAAGGACATCCCCGCTTTGGATTCCCGCCAGCATGGCAGGGGAATCCATTTCTATTTCCGTAATATATGCGCCAAAAGGCACTCCCAGGTTTTCATTGGCTTCCAGGGAAACATCCATCCCGTGTGCCCCCAGGTATGCCTGGTCTTTTTCGTTGCTCATCCGTTCAATAACCTTCCGGAGTTCCGTAATCCCCAGGGCGGAAACCAGGTTTTTCATATCTTCGCTGTTATGGGAATTATCAATAACGCCAAGCACCTGGCCCTTGGTATTGACCAAAACCCCGGAGGCATCCCTGCTGCCATAGATATCCGTGCCAAGAAGCCTGTAGCTGGAATCGGTCATATTCAAAAGGCTGCTGGAAGTAAGGATGCCATAACAGACAGAGTTGGGAATGCCTGAAGGGCTTCCTATTGCGATTACCGGCCTGCCTATCATTGCGCTGCCGCTGGAACTTGCCCCAAGATCCGCCACCACCGCCTCTTCCACAGTATCGCTTTTCAGCGCCTCCAGCGGAACCCTGACGATCGCCAGCCTTGTATTGGCGTCCCTTTTCTTAAGCTCCGCCCTTGCCTGCTCCCCTGTGCCAAAAGCCACCATAATGCTTTCCGCATCTACAAGCTTTTCGTAATTTACCAGGATCAGAAGCTCCGTTTCCAGCTTCGCCACAATAATGCCCGAAGTCTGGTCCTTGCTCTCATAAGGGGCGTTGAACCAGTCCACGCCAGATACCGAGCCTGTCACCGTAACCAGGGATTTTCCGGCTGTTTCCGCCACCTCCGCCATCTGTTCATATATGGCAGTATAGTCATCCATATCCAGGCTAATGCCCGCAATCTCTTCCCTGATGCCCTCAATTGCCTGGGCAATCTGCTCTTCCGGCTCCACAGCCTCTTCCGGCGAAGGGGAGGGCTGCGGCTGCGCCTCTGCTTCTGCCTCTATCATCTCCGTATCGTCCGCAAACATATCCTCCGGCAGAATCTCCTCTGTCTCCGCCGGGAACTCAACGGGCGCAGGCTCCTCCTCGGGATAAAGCCAGTTGCTAAGGACGGGCTCCAAAATTAAAAATGTCAGGCAGGCCACCAGGGAAAAAATAACCGCCATTGCCGCCGTAAAAAGCGTCCTCCTAAGAAGTTTTTTCTTATTCACCGGGCGCTGTTTGATTTTTTCAGTTATAAAATCAGAGTCCTGTTTCTGCATTTTGCTTTCCGGTTCCATCTCCTGCATAAAAACACCGCTCTTTCCCACAAAAAATCCAATAAAGTAAAAATAATGGCACCATACACATTGACATTTATGTATGATACCATTATTCCATCGGCGTGACAGGATTCGAACCTGCGGCCTCTACGTCCCGAACGTAGCGCTCTACCAAGCTGAGCCACACGCCGCAATCTTACGACACCACTTATCATACATTTTTTGCCCGTAAATGTCAATATGCAATCTGATATAAATTTTTTTGCGGGCTTTGCCGCCAAGTGCAGAGCCCGCAAAAATAGTTGCTTCTTTCCTTTTTCCTTACAGGAGGAGATAAACCACTGTGATGATAAGCCCAAAGCAGAACAGCAAAAGCGCAAAGGACATACTCCTTCCTATGATCGTGCTGTCCTCAGACCACTCTTCGTGAATCATTGCGTACTTATGTTCATAATCCACATTTTTTGGGTGCTTTCTCCAAACTGTGGCGTTGGCAATCCCTTCCAGCCCGTTTACCAGCCGCCCCAGGGCATGGGTCAGGGGTGTCCCCTCCGCCAGCTCACAGGGAAGGCTGCTGTCTTTGTAAAGAGTCTTGCGCAGTGCCACCACCAGGAAATCCACCAGGCTGTCCAGCACCCGGCATACCACTCCCAGCCCGAAGGGCAGCGCCTTTTGCAGCACAGGGCGGTAAAAATAATCCTCCAAATCCAGGTATTTGTACCATCTGTTTACATAGACACTAATCCCCTGCTCCTTTTTCATCATCCACAGCCTTACCACAACCACATAAACCAGGGCTCCTATGAAAAGGGAAATTGCCGCCCCCTTTAAATTGGCCAGGGAAAACCAGGGAATATCCCCATTCCCTTCCGCCCCATGGAAAAAGCCCTGGCCCAAATCCGCCAGGGGAGCCATAACCTGCCCCGGGAAAAAACCCATCACCGGGAGCAGCGCCGCGCTTATCCCAAGGGCCGCCCCGCTGGCTTTATTCATATACCTGCCCTTTAAGGCGTCAAATTTCTCCTGAAGGGCAGGGTCATTATTTTTTTCAACAAACAGCACCACATACAGCTTTGCCATATAAGCCACTGTCAGCCCGCCGCTTGCCAGGAAAAGCCATTCTATCGCTTTCACTGCCCCCGGGGAAAAAATAAGGGGGACCGCCCCCTCCCTGGCCAGCTCCAGATACTCTACAATGCTTTCATGGATCAGGGTTTTGCTGATATAGCCGTTCCACAGGGGAACGCCCCCGATCCCCAGGGCACCCATAAGGAAAATCAATTGGAGCAGGGGCTTTTTTCTGCCGAACCCCCGTATATCATTCAGGTCCAGTTTATGCACATTCATAAAAACCACTCCTGCGGCCATAAAAAGCACCAGCTTAACCAGGGAATGGTTTACCATATGGAGAAGGCTCCCCCTTACCGCAAGAATATTTTCCTCCCCCAAAAGGCCACACATCCCCACGCCCACCAGAATAAACCCAATCTGCGAGACGGAAGAACAGGCAAGGGTGCCTTTTAAGTCCACGGAGAACAAAGCGCGGGCTGCCCCCACTACCATAGTGCAGGCCCCCAGGACCAGGACCAGCCCGCCCCAGATACTGTTTTCCAGGAAGAGATAGCAGGTAAGGGCTAATATGCCAAACATCCCCGCCTTGGTAAGGATTCCTGACAAAAGCGCAGAAGCCGGGGCCGGGGCAACCGGATGGGCCTTAGGGAGCCAGATATGAAGGGGAAAAGCCCCCGCCTTTGCCCCAAAACCAAAGAGCATACAGATTCCCGCTGCCCATACACGGTTCCTGGCAGAGGCAGCCCCCTCATGGGTGCCCCGGGCTATTTCCTGGTAAAACCCGGCCAGCCCCTGAAATTCCAATGTTCCCGCCACGCTGTATAGGAGGAAAATCCCCATCAGCATTACCAGGCCGCCAATCACCGCCACCGCCAGATAGGTTTCCGCCGCCCGCAGGGATGCTTTTTTTTCATCCTGGGCAACCCATACATAAGAGGCAAGGGACATGATCTCGAAAAAGATAAAAGTAGTATAGAAATCCGCGGATAAAAATACCCCCTCCGTTGCCCCAAGGGTAAGCAGCAGGAACAGATAATATCTGTTCCGGTTCCGGTAATGGGCAAAGTATTCCCGGGAAAAAAGCGTGCTCATAAACCACATAAAAGCCGCTATCCCGCCATAAAGCACCCGGAAACCGTCCAATGTAAAGTTAAGCCCCATGCCACACACAGCAGGTATCCCCACACGGATTTCCTCTCCCCCCATAGCAGCCCTGGCAAGAAAGAAAAGGAACAGGAAAAACTCTACCCCTGTGGCCCCGGCCGCCAAATAGTCCCTTGCCCTTTTATCCCTCCTGCCAGCCAGATACCCGGCGAAAGCGGACACCATTGGAAAAAACACGCCAAAGCAAAGCAATAAACCCATATCATATTCCCCCTAATAGATCCCTGCGGCCACATCGGCAAAAAATTTTACCACAGGCCCTGAATAAAGCCCGAACAATACGATAAACCCGGTAAACACAAACAGCGGGAGCAGCATCTTCCAGTTAGGGTCCCTGACCTGACCCAGCTCTTTGCTTCCAGCCTCCCCGGCCGGGAAAAAGCCCCGCACCACCACCGTCAGCATGTAGATGGCTGTCAGCAGCGCACTGGCCAAAAGACAGGCAATCCCCCCATAGGCAAGGCTGTTGCCGCTCTCCACCGCCGCAGAAGCCAGGTACCATTTACTCACAAAGCCAGCCAGCCCCGGAAAACCCATAAGGGCAAGGGCAGATACCGTAAACACGCCAAATACTGCGGGCATCCGCCACCCCAGTCCGTCCAGCTCATGGACATAATGGCGGTCCGCCTGATGCATAATGGCACCGGCACAAAAGAAAGCGCTGATTTTCATTACCGCATGAAAAACCAGATGGCAGAGAGCCCCAACCATCCCACCAGGGGTCATGATGGCCACACCGAAAAGAATATAAGACAGATTACTGACGGTGGAATAGGCAAGCCGCCGTTTTAAGTGTGTCTCCTTTACCGCCCGGCTGCAGCCATACACAATGGTAAACATCACAATCACCATTACCACATACTGCGCCCAGGTTCCCCTTAAAAATTCTGTGCCAAAGCTGTAATAGGTAAGCCGGATAATAGCAAAGGCCCCGGACTTCACCACCGCCACCGCATGGAGCAGGGCGGTAACCGGCGTAGGCGCAACCCCCGCCTGGGGAAGCCAGGAGTTAAAAGGGCACACAGCCGCCTTTACCCCGAATCCCATAAAGGCAATCACATAAACCAAAAGCAGCACATTGCCCCGCTCCCCCACCTTGGAAAGATCCAGCGTCCCCCCTAACACAAACTCTGTGGCCGCCCCGTATATGATCACGAAAATCAGCCCGATAAAGGCAAAAGCCGCCCCTCCCAGGGAATAATACAGATATTTCCGGCTGGCAAGAATGGCTTCCCTGGTCAGGGTATGCATCACCAGGGGAACCGTAACCAGTGTAAGCAGTTCGTAAAAGAAATACATGGTCAGCAGGTTCGCTGCAAGGGAAATCCCCAGGGCCACCCCGTAGGTCATAGTGTAAAACATGAAGAACATTCTTTCATGCTCCTCCCTGGCCATATACTCAAAGGCGTACAAAGTGGCAAAGGGCCACAGGGCGGAAACCAGGCCTGCGAAGATCATGCCCAGGCCGTCCACTTTAAAGCTGATGGAAAGATTTCCTGTAAAATTTGCCAGGGTAAAAATGCTCTCCGACCTGTGCATCAGCAAATACCACACTAAAATGCTGTTGATAATTACTGCAGCTTCCAGAAAAATTTCCATATAACTGCGCCTTTTAAAGGGAACCAGAAAAACTGCCGCGCCTGCCAGCACAGGAATCAAAATTACCAATAATATCATAACTGTTTCCCCCTTCTAAATAATTTTCTCTATGATCCGGGACAGGTAATCCACAACAGGCCCTGGGAACAGCCCTGCCACCACAGACAGCAAAGTAAGGACAAATATAGGGATCCTCATAAGAAGGGAAGGCTCTTTCTTCTCCCATCCCCCCGGGCAGGCATCCTCCCCCGGGAAAAATCCCAAAACCACTACCGGCAGAAGATATCCTGCTGTAAGCAGGGCACTTACCAAAAGGACCACCGGCCCAATCCAGCTAAACCAGGAAATGCCGGCCCCCAACGCCCCCACCGCCAGATACCATTTGCTAACAAAGCCGCCCATAGGCGGAATACCGATAAGCCCCAGGGAGGCAATGGTATAGCACCATATGGTAGCGGGCATTTCCTTCCCAATCCCCCGAAGCTCCTCCACCCGGGTCTTCCCTGTCCTGAAAATAATCCCCCCGGCGCACAAAAATAAAGCCGCCTTAATAAAACTATGGCAGAGCACATGCAGCAGGCTCCCTGTCACGGCCTCCTTATCCATCACCGAAAGGCCAAATAAAATATAGGAAAGCTGGCTCACCGTAGAATATGCCAGCCGCTTTTTCAGCACCGGTTCCCTGTAGGCAAGCATAGATCCCATAAAGACCGTGGCCAGGGTAAGGGACATCCATGCATACTGCACCCAGGAGCCTCCCAAAAAGGAAACTCCAAATATATAATATACCACCCTCACCACCGCCAGCACCCCTGCCTTTACAATCACAGCGGAAAGCACCGCCGACGCAGGCGCAGGCGCTACCGGATGGGCGGTGGGCAGCCAGGCGTGCATGGGAAACATGCCCGCTTTCACCCCAAAGCCAATGAGCATGGCAAAGGCAATCCCCAGAAGGAGCCCGTTATACTTTGCCGCCATTTCCGCGCTGATCACACCCCCGGGGCTAAAGGTTAAGGTATTGCCGTACCTTTCAATAAAATACAGGCCGAACAATGCCGAATAAGCGCCGCTGAGGGAATAAAATAAATATTTCAGCCCTGCCATCACCGCTTCCCTGCCGCCCTTATGGAGTACCAGGGGCAGGGAGGCCAGGGTAAGGGCTTCAAAAAACATATAAAAGGTTATCAGGTTCCCAGCAAAGCACAGGGCTATCAATACCCCGAACACGATCAGGTAATATCCGTAATACCGTTTTTCATTCTGTTCATGCTCCATGTATGAAAAGGAAAAGAAACCTGCGCAAAGGAAAACAATTACCGTCATTACGGAAAACACCACACTAACCCCATCCACCTTAAACATCACAGGAAGCCGTTCTGTAAGGTTAAACAGCGTCAGCATCCCTCCCTGCCCAAGGCAGAGGGCAAGAACCACCAGCGCCGACGCCCCCGCCAAAGCGGCCGCAGTAAACAGCAGGAGGCTTTTTCTGTTTTTTAGCCCCCTAAATACCAGGAGAAACAGGCCTGTAAGGACAGGAAAACAAATAGCATATAGCATATAATACATAATGGACCCCCTTAAGAGAACATGGCAAGCCCCTGGCCGATCAGGTCAACCACAGGCTGGGAGCTTACGCCCAAAAACACGTTCAGGATGATAAAAAGAACCAGTGTCACTGCATACATTCTCATATTTTTAAAGGTAATACTTTCGTATTTCAGATCTTCCACAGGCGTATAAATCCGGATAACCGTCTTCATAAAGTAAATTGCATTCAAGATGGTGCTGATTCCCAGGACAATCAGCGCCGGAAGCATCTTTATCTCATTCTGCACCGCTGCCTGGGCAAACAAAAGCTTGCTTACAAAGCCGGAAAACATGGGGACGCCTACCATAGACAGGGAGCCTACCGTAAAGGCAACGCCCGCCCACTTATTCCGGAAAGCGGCCCCTGTAAGGTCAATAAACTTCCTGCTGCCCCCGGATACATCCGTAAGCCCAATAGCCGCAATAAAAAGCAGCGATTTGGTGGCTGCGTGGGAAAGGATATGGAATACGCTGGCTTCCATCCCCGCCTTGGTCCCCATCCCTATGCCCATATAAATATAGCCAATCTGGGCCACAGAGGAAAAGGAGATCATCCGCCTTACATCATTTTCCCTGATGGCGCTTAAGGAGCCGAAAATCATCCCCATAAGGCCGAAAACGAACAGAATATTAATGATCTTGCTTTCATTGAAAACTTCCGTCCCAATTACCCTGTAAATAATCTTAATCAGCAGAAATATGTATCCTTTGGATACCAGGCTGGATAAAATGGCCGCAGAGGATACAGTGGAATAGCCATAAGCATCTGTAAGCCACCCGTGGAAAGGAAACAGGGCGCTTTTAATGGCAAGCCCCACGCTCATCAGGGCAATGGTCACCAGCAGAGGGATGTGGTACTCCCCTGTAACGGAAAGGATCCCCACCTGCTCCCTGATATTTCCCATCAGCAGATGCCCCGTAAGGTCATAAAGCATACAGATTCCCAGCAGCAGGAGCCCTGAGCCTAAAAGGCTCATGATCATATACCTGGCGGAAGCTTTAATTGTCCTGCCGTTTTGCCTGATCATGATCAGGCCGCAGGCTGCAATGGTGTTGATTTCAACAAAAACATAAGCAGTAAACAAGTCATTGGTATATACCAGGGCCAGCAGGGAAGAAAGCAGCAGGTCCGAAAGCACATAGTAAAGATAAGTCTTCCCTTCCTCCAGCTCGTCCGCCAGTTTTTTCCTGCCGCCCTCTAACGAAAGCAGCATGATAACGCAGAAAAAGAACGCTGTAAACGCTTCCAGTGCGCCCACACGGATTTCATTTCCCCAGGGTGCGGGAAATTTGCCCATCACATAAACATATGAAGCCCCTGTGGCCAAAACATATCCCAGGGTATATATGCTTAAAAACGCCACGGCCACCACCAGCAGGATATTCACCCACCTGGCCGCTTTTCTTTTCAGCCCGGAACTGATGATCCCCGCAAACAGGCACAAAAGAATGGAAATTGCGGGAAAGTTCTGTACAGTTTCCATTTACAGTTCCTCCTTCAGCAGCTGGACATTTATTTCATCCAAATCCAGCGTATGGTAACGGCGGTACAGACGTATGGTAATGGAGAGCATAAGCGCACTCACTGACACAGACACCACGATCCCGGTGAGCACCAGCCCGCTGGGAATGGGATTGATATAGGCCTCCATGCTCTGTACCCCGTCCACAACAATAGGCGCAACCCGCCCCTCAATATATCCCTTCTCCGCCAGGAACAGATAAACCGCCGTATCCATAATATTAAGGCCTATAATCTTTTTGATCAGGTTACTTTGCAGGAGCAGGTTCCCAAAACCGATCCCAAAGAGAATCATTGCCACTGCTTCCCCATAATTGGAAAAAAGATTTGCCCCCATTTTACAGCCCCCCTCTCCGAAACAGGGCATAAAAGGCGTACATGGTACAGGCCACCTCCAGCCCCACACAGATATCAATGGGCAGGATAATGCCGCCGCTTAATATATGCCCCGGCAGCCCTAAGGGTATATGGTTGTCCACCCCATTAGCCCCTGTAATATAAAAATAGGAACCAATGATACCATACATGCAAAGAGCCGTAATTTTCGCCACTTTATAAATATGTTCATTAAAAAACTTCTGGGTCTTCTTAAAGCCAAAGGCACTCACATACAAAATCAGCCCCGCCCCTAAAATCGCCCCGCCGGAAAAACCGCCGCCGGGAGATAAATGCCCGTTCAAAATAACATAAATCCCGAAAATAAAAATGATGGGGCACAGGGCAAATGCTGTCCCCTGCAAAATCATGTCATTTTTCGGTTCAAAACGCCTGTCGTTTTTTACTTCCTGCTTCTTTAATATGGCATCGTCCACCATAAGGAGGATCATCACGCAGCAGGTGGCGATAAACAAAACATTGGTTTCCCCAAAAGTATCGAACGCCCTGTAAGTAAGGATCATGCCCGACACAATGTTCAGAGCCCCCGTTTCCTGGAGCCCCTTTTCTATATATCTCTGGGATACCACATTATTGTCAGGGTTGGCATAATTTCCCGTCCTTGGAAGATAGGAAACCGTATACAGTAAAAGCCCTGTTAAAATGATGCAGAATAAAATAGCGGATACCACATACACCTTCCGGAACGCCCTGATCCCTTTATTATTTTCCACATCAAAAACCTTATCCCGGATCATCTGCTTTTCCGTCATCCGCTCCAGGATGGTTGCCTTTGGTATTTCCCTTTCCTTCTGGGGCAGCATTTCCACCTCCCCCAGATAAGGGTCCTTTTGCCCCGAAAGCCACCGGAAAAAGTGGAACGCCACTGTTTTTTCATACTCTTTCTGAGGTTTAAGCTTGCTCATCGCATGACGCCTCCTTCTGTCCGCCGCCGGAAGCCTCCGGTATCCCCTCCGTCAGCCCTGCCCTCTCATCCTTCCCCCTTTCAATCTGGATGGCGTGGATTTTCTTCAACGTGGCAAAAAACAGGATACTGGTAACTCCCGCCCCTACCGCCGCCTCGGTAATCGCCAGGTCCGGGGACTGCAGGCAGACCCAGATTACAGACATAACCAGGGAGTAAGACATGTAAATTAAAATGGAATTTAACAGATTTTTTGAAAAACTCACAGATATGGCGCATACAACCAAAAATACCATAAGTATCATCTGAAAAAGCTTCATGGTTCCTCCCCCCCTGCCAGGTCCGGCAGCTCATCGCAATGTTCCTTAAAATTGTCGTTGGTTGTAACCTCCAGCCTTGCCAGAAGGTGGGAGGAAACAGGGGACGCAATCCACAAAAAAACCACGATCAGCATCATTTTCAGGGTAGTGAAATTAAATCCCGTCAAGACCATAAGCCCCACCAGGGAAAAGCTGATGCCAAGGGTATCCCCCATAGCCGCCGCATGCATCCTGTTTAACACATACTTCAAATGAAAAATACCATACAATTCAATTACAAAAATGATCAGGCCGCCCAGCAGGAGCAGCGCCCCGGCAATCAGCCTGGCCCATCCCAGCACTTCCATCACAGTCACCTCCTATTTCCAGTCCTTCCTTTATTCCATTTTCTTTTGGGGCACTCTCCCCGCCCTCCTGCCTGGCCTCCGCATATACCCCCATGTACACCTTGGTAATAATGGTAACTGCCAGGAAGCTTACCATCGCGTAAATCAGGCAGATGTCGATCAGAAACCCTTCCTCCAGCAACAGGGAGAGCACTGCGATCATGACCATGACCATAGTGCCCATCATGTTCACCGCCACAATACGGTCCGCAATGCGGGGTCCCCTTACTGCAAGGTAAAGGCAGGCAAACAGCATAACCGCCAAAATGACCAGTACCCCTATGTACATTCCATGGGATACCTTTAAAAGAGCAGTCATATTTTCTTTTATCTGCATTGTTACTTTTCCGTCCCTTCCATCTTTCTGAGCATTGTTACAAATATGGAGCTGTTGATCCCTTCTGCCAGGCTCTTGTCCAGGCAGTGCACCACATATTCGTCTTCCTCCAAAGATACAGTAATGGTTCCCGGCGTCAGCGTAATAGAATTGGCAAGCAGTATCCTTGCAGGGGTTGTCCGCAGGTCTGTTTTAAACCGTACCACTGCAGGCTCGATTTCATACCTGGAGGACATGATCATTTTTATTACTGCAAAATTCGCCTTAATTATCTCCTTTACCAGCACAAACACGTAATGCAGGATCTGGAAGAGCTTTTGGCCCACCACCAAATCCGTGTGGGGGCTGTAATCCAGGAACTTACAGATAAACCAGTACATCACCCCTGCTACCGCCAGCCCAAAAAGGGCAATCTCCCAAGTAAACTGTCCGTTAAATATTATCCATATCAGAAAAAATATCAAATACATACCTTTCCTCTTTTCTCAACCAGCGGCCCCATCCTGCCGCCTGGGGCCAGATACCCCGCGCACATGAAAGCAGGTGAGGCTTATGCCAGCACCTGCTTGATATTTTCTTCCAGCTCATTTTTTGATACGGCTCCAACTACTGTTTTTACCGCTTTCCCATCCTTGAAGAAGATAAAGGTGGGGATAGACATAATCCTAAATTCCTGGGACAGTTTCGGATTTTCATCCGTATTGCACTTGCCCACTTTGCACTTACCCTGGTAGCTTTCCGCCAGTTGGGCAACCACTGGCGCCATCATCTTACAGGGGCCGCACCAGTCCGCGTAAAAGTCCACCAAAACCGGCATACTGCTCCCCTTAACCTCCGCTTCAAAATTGCTGTCTGTGATTTTCAATTCCATTTTACTTCTCCTTTCTCAATTCTTTGCCTGAATTATCCAACATATTGATATAATACTATTATTATAGTATTTGCTTCCTTTTAATGATATATTTATAAATCGGGTTTCCCTTTGACGAAAATTTTTCTTCATATTCCGTCATTATGTTCCCTTCCGCCATCTCACTGTCCCGGTGCAGGTCCCTGGTGACCTTAACTGCCTCCCAGCCTGCCGGGGAAAGCTCCCCCAGGGCAAAATCAAATAACTCCCTGTTGTCCGTCTTAAATTCCAAAACCCCGTCTTTTTTTAAAAACCCCTGGTATCTTCCCAGAAATTCCCGGGATGGCAGCCGCCTTTTCCCATGGCGCTCCTTGGGCCAGGGATCGGAAAAATTCAGGTAGATCCTGTCTATCTCCTCTTCACCAAAAACTTCCCCAATCTCCTCCGCATCCATGCGGATAAATAAAAGGTTGGAAAGGGGAGCCTCCTCCATCCTCTGGAGCGCCCTTATCAGCACGCTGGAATATTTTTCAATGCCGATGTAATTGACTTCCTGGTTTCTCAGTGCCAGCTCATGGAGGAATTTACCTTTTCCCATGCCAATCTCTATACGGATGGGATTTCCGTTCCCAAAAACCGCATCCCATTTTCCCTTTGCGCTTTCCGGCTCCTTAACCACCAAAGGGCTGCCCTCCACTGCCTCCCTGGCCCCTTTGACATTCTTAAGCCTCATTCCCATCCCTCCCACTATGGCGGCCCTGCCTTAGGGGGCAGCCAGGATTTTCATATGGCATTTATTTTACACCTTTTCCCTCTTAATGAAAAGTAAAAAATATGCTAAAATTATGGATGAAAAAATAAGATTCTGAAGAATATTGTTTTGCGCCTTGCCAACGGTTACTATAACAGGTAAACTTATATTTAATTATCATAATTGGAAACCATAAGAGTATCATAAATATAGAAAAGGAGCCCCCATGAAATATCAGGCCATCAGGCGGATTGCTGTGAGATTGCTGCCCGCATTGTTATTTGCATATATTTTTGTTAACACAAGTATAGGTGTTTATGCCGCCCCGGAGGGGGAAACAGACTACGCTGCCCTGGCAGAAGAGAGAAAACAGCTTCCAATCCAGAGCAACCAGACGGAAAACTGGCCGGAAGGCCCGGAAATCGGTGCCCAGTCCGCAATTTTGCTGGAAGCAAATACCGGCGTTGTTCTCTATGCGAAAAATATTTATGAAAAAGCCTATCCTGCCAGCACCACCAAGCTTCTGACCTGCCTTCTTGCCGCAGAGAATTCCCAGAAAAATGAAATGGTCAGGTTTACCCAAAACGCCGTTTTCAGCATTGAGCCGGGAAGCTCCAACATCGGTATTGACGCCGGGGAAGCCATGCCCATGGAAGAATGCCTCTATGGGATTTTATCAGCCTCCGCCAATGAAGTCGCCAATGCCGTGGCAGAACACGTGGCCGGAAGCATGGAAGCCTTTGCAGGCATGATGAACGAAAAGGCTTCAGAGCTTGGATGCCGGAATTCCCACTTCGTCAATGCCCATGGGCTCCACAGCGAAGAGCACTATACCTGTGCCTACGACCTTGCCATTATCGCCAAAGCGTTTTTCCAAAACGAGCTGCTCTCTAAAATCGGCAATACCTCTTACCATCACTTTGAGCCTACCGACACCCAGCCGGACGACATTATCATCAGGAATAAACACCGGCTGGTCAGCGGCGAAATCCCCTATGAAGGGATCAAAGGGGGGAAAACCGGCTATACCTCCCAGGCAAGGCAGACCCTGGTCACCTGTGCAGAACAAAACGGCATGAAATTAATCTGCGTGGTCATGAAGGAAGAGTCCCCTGAACAGTTCTATGATACCGTCAAGCTCTTTGACTATGGGTTCACCAACTTCGCAGCCGTGAAAGTAGCGGAAAATGAAACCAATTATTCCATCCAGAACTCCAACTTTTTTAATACATCCAGCGATGTGTTCGGTAATTCCAAGCCTATCCTCACCCTGAATCCGGACAGCTACCTGATCATGCCCAAGGTGGCTCTCTTTAAGGAGCTGGATTCCACTATTTCCTATGACACGGAAAATGAAAACGAGGTGGCGGTCATTGACTATTATTACCACAACGTCTATCTGGGGACCGCAACAGTGGATTTGGTGAAAGATTTGCCTGCCCCCTATGATTTTACCCACATAGGCGAGAGCGCCAAGGCTCCCCAGGAAGCAGAGCCTTATGTGGTCATTATCAACGTGAAAACAACACTGGCCATAATATCCGCCGCCGCACTGATTTTGATTGCCGGCTTTGTGGCCCATTCCATTATGTGCAGCTACAGCTTCCTCAGCGCCAAAAGCGGCGAAAGCCTGGCAAAAAGGCGCAGGAAGCTGAGAAAAAGAAGCCGGAAGGAGGAACCCGACTTTTCCTCCTCCCGGTATGATACCTATAACCCTTAAGCGCCCCCCTGCCTTTGGGGCGGCTGGGGATGCTTTGGGTTGCCCCTCTTTTGGAGGATCTTCCTGCTCTCCTCCTCTGTTATGAATTTGGAGGTCTTTACCACATAGACCATATCGTTCTCAGACCTCCGTATCCTGATTTTTGACTTCATGTACCCATGGACCGGGCAGAAGGAAACGCTGTAATAGTGTTTTCCATTAGAAGAAAACCAGCGGATCTTCTTCCGCAGGTTTTTGTGGCACAGGTAACATTTCGTGCTGATAACCTCCCGGTCTTCCAGTGCTTTTTGCTTGTCCGGAAATTCCCTGGAAATATACTTCATATAATCGTGAAACATCACATGCACTTCCTCCTGCCTGCAGGAAGGGAGCACATAAGTGTCGATGGAATAGTTCACCAGCACCGCTTCCGGAAGCCTGGCAAACACCTTTGCCGTATAATAGGCATCGCTGAAAGCCCTGTGGAAGGGAATATCCTTCTCAATCCTTAAAAAATCTATGGCATATTCCAGGCTCCGCCTCAGCTTGCTGTCCTCATAGGCAATGGCAAACAGCTTCTGGACATCCAGGAACCTTATAGGCGCATGGCTTAAAGGCTCCATGTGGTAGTAACGCATATTCCTCTGCATTTCATACAGGTCCAGCGGCCCCCAGGTGCAGTAAATAAAACCCTCCCCGCACCAGTTGAGGAATTCCTTTATGACCTCCGTAAAGGGCCTGCCCTTTTCCAGGTCCTTCATATGCAGATGAATCAGGCTGCCGGTTATTTTATGCATCTGATGATACACCCCGGGCTTTACAAGCTGATTATACTCCTTTGTGATCTCCCTGAGGCTGTTTAACTTCACAGCGCCAATGTCAATGATCTCGAAAGGAATTTCCCTTGCCTCCGGCTCCTTCCCGTTATTGCTCTGGTTCCACTCAAAATCAAGCACTACATAATCCATTCTACACGTCCCTCATTTTCAGTAAAGCTACTATCAGGTAATGTATTTGATATCATATCATATTCTCCCAAATTATACAAATAAACTATTCCTTACAAGCAGCAGGCACACTGCCAATATTTGACTCCCCTGCTATTACGTGTTACCATATTAACCAGACCAAAAATCAAATCATATATGAGGTGCTACATGGAGAAAGGAAAATGGAAAAAATTTTTATCTTACTATCAGCCTTACAGAAAAATATTTGCCGCTGATATGTTTTTCGCCTGCCTTGGGGCTGCCGTTACCCTGGTGATCCCCCTGATCATCCGGTATATCACCAGCGATGTGATCTACAGGGAACCGTCGGATTCCCTGCAAACAGTCATGGCGCTTACCGGGGCTATGGTATTGCTGATCATCCTTGAATGCTACTGCAATTATTTTATTGCCTATTACGGGCATATCATGGGAGCAAAAATGGAATACAATATGCGGAATGAAATTTTTGCCCACTACCAGAAGCTGTCTTTCCGTTTTTTTGACAACCAGAAGGTAGGCCAGCTTATGAGCCGTGTTACCAACGACCTGTTTGAAATCAGCGAACTGTTCCATCACGGGCCTGAGGATATTGTCATCTCCGTTATTAAGCTCATCGGCTCCTTTTCTATCCTCCTTTCCATCAACTGGAGGCTGGCGCTGGTTGCCTTTGGGGTGGTACCTGTTATGTTGGCCTATGCCTTTTATTTTAATGTGCGCATGAAACGGGCCTTTGTGAAAAACCGGGCAAGAATTGCAGATATCAATGCACAGATTGAAGACAACCTCTCAGGCATCAGGGTAGTAAAATCCTTTGCCAATGAGGAGATGGAAATGGGCAAATTTAAAGTGGGAAATGACCGCTTTGTGGAGAGCAAAAGGGAAAGCTACCGGTATATGGGCCTGTACCATTCCGGCCTGGGGGCTTTCACCACCTTTATCAGTGTAGCCGTAATAGCGGTGGGGGCTGTGTTTATCACCGCAGGCATGATCTCCATTACCGACCTGATCACCTTCCTGCTCTATATCAATAACTTTACGGAACCCATCAAAAAGCTGATTAATTTTACGGAACAGTTCCAGAACGGCGCCTCCGGTTACTCAAGGTTTCTGGAGATTTTAAGCATAAACCCGGATATTACAGACATGCCGGGCGCCAAAGAGCTGGCAGCGGCAAAGGGGGACATTATCTTTAAGGATGTTTCTTTCCATTATGAGGAACACTCTGAAACCGTCCTCTCCCACTTAAACCTTCACGTAAAGGAAGGGGAATATATTGCACTGGTGGGAACTTCAGGGGTTGGAAAATCTACCCTGTGCAGCCTGATCCCCAGATTTTATGATGTGTCCTCCGGGTGCATTTTAATTGACGGTACAGACATCCGGGATTACACCCTGAAAAGCCTGCGGGGCAATATCGGCATAGTCCAGCAGGATGTGTACCTCTTTACAGGGAGCGTTATGGACAACATCCGTTACGGGCGGCCGGATGCATCGGATGCGGAAATCGTTGCCGCCGCCCAGAACGCCAATGCCCATGAATTTATTATGAACCTCCCCGAAGGGTATGAAACCAATATCGGCCAAAGGGGCATCAAGCTCTCCGGCGGCCAGAAGCAAAGGCTGTCCATCGCCAGGGTATTCCTGAAAAACCCGCCTATCCTCATCTTTGATGAGGCAACCTCAGCCCTTGACAATGAAAGCGAAAAGGTCGTACAGGAATCTTTGGAAAAACTGGCAAAGAACCGTACCACCTTTGTGATTGCCCACAGGCTTTCCACCATCCGCAATGCGGAAAAAATACTGGTGCTTTCAGAAAACGGCATCGCGGAAAGCGGCAGCCACCAAGAGCTGCTGGCAAAAGGCGGCATTTATGCAGAGCTTTACAATATGCAATTTAAAACCAGGTAATTTAATCTATCCGTCTGACCACATCACCCTTGGCGAACTCCTTGTCGGCAGAGGTGATGACCAGGCTTTCCCCATCCAGGGAAGGGGATTCGATTGCTGCCCAATCACGGTTCTCATCCCGTACCCTTACCGTTACCTCTTCCACATAGTATTCCCTCCCAAGGATCCCTTCCCGTTCCCTCAGAACATACACAAACTCCCTGTTATCCAATCTATGGACCGCTTCCGGGGATATACAGTACCCATACTTTTCCCCTCTCTCAGAATGGGTCAGCTTTCCTGAAAGCCCCGGCACTCCCATCCCCTCCGGAAGGGGGATAAATGTCTCAAAGCTGCCCGGCATGGACTGGCTTTCCGAAAAATATTCTATGGTAGTTTCCATCTCATTCCTGCTGCCATCCAGCGTAATGGAAACCTCATCCCCAAACCCTATGTACTTTTTCTGTTCCTTATCAATGAGTACTTTCAGCTGGCAGGGGATGCTGTCGTCTGTCATCAGGATCGCTGCTGAATCCGGCACCCGGCTCCCGGCCTCCACATAGATATCAGTAATCATGCCTGCCGCTTCTGCCGTCACATTTCCCTGGGTGTTTAAAACCTTCTGATAAACTGACAGGTCCCCCCGCAGGCTGGTTATTTCCGTCTGGGTAACAGACAGGGTGGCGTCAGAGTTTTCCGGGAACTGAATATCCTCAAGGTTCCGCTGGATTTCTTTCATCGCGCTGTCACGTTCCCGCATGGCGTCCGCTTCCCCATAAGCGGCGCTTTGCAGTTCATCCAAAATGGCCTGCCGTTCTTCTTCGGTTAACCCCTCTTCCTCTAAATCTTCCATCCTCCTGGCGTACACATCCGCCGCCCGCCCGATATCTGTGTTTTTCTCTCTGGCCGTAGTGTCATAATCTTCCCTTGCCCTGGCTTCCTCTAATTCTTTTTTCTGCCTGGCAAGCTCCTGGTTTTCCAGGATGGAATTTACCTGTAGCTGAAGCTTATCAATTTCTGTCTGCTTATCCTTCATAAGCTCCCTTAAATCATCCAGGTTAATCCGGAAAAGCACATCCCCTTCCTCCACCCTGTCGCCCACATGGACAAGCAGCTCCTCCACCCGGAGCCCCCCAAGGGCAGTAACTGCTTTTTTCCCCCCTTCCACCACGATACCGTCCGCTTCTACAATATGTTCAATATATTTTTCCTCCGGTTTTGAGGTACTTACCACAGGAAGCTTTGTAGTATAGAAGCTTTTTGATATCACTGTGCAGAGCCACATAAATCCCAGGAAAAGGACAAATCCCACAACAATCTTTTTCTGCATTCCATTCAACCCCTATTCTTTTTCCATTATTCTTTCAGGCCGGAATAAATGATTCCCTGCTCCAGGTAATCCTGCCCCATGACAAATACAAAAGCTGCGGGTATCAGAGTAATCAGCGAGGCGCAGAAAGCATAGCCTGCCTGTACCCAGGTAATCTCCGGCAGGTACAAAGATAACGGCCAAAGCGCTTTGTCGTCCAAAAAGGCCATAGGCTGTTCCATCATATTCCAGTATTCCAAAAATCCCAGCACCATGGCAGACAAGATGCCGCTTTTCCCCAGGGGAAGCCCCATGCGGAAAAAGACCGTAATCTCTGCCGCGCCGTCCACCCTTGCCGCCTCAAAGAGCTGCCCCGGAATGCACCGGAAGCCCCCATAGGTTAAAAAAATCGGGAACGTAGAAAATATGGCGGGCAGGACCACCGCCTGCTGGGTATTCAGCAGTGACAGCCTGTTAAGTACCAGGTAGCTGGAAAGCATGGTCACCTGGAAAGGCAAAAGCATCAGTACCACATACAGCGCAAACAGCAGTTTTCCTGCCCGTACTTTGTACACCGCAAAGGCCCAAGCAGCCGGGACACCCACAAGAAGCTGGCCTGCCAGAATGCATGACACCATTTTCATGGAGTTCCAAAACAGCACAAAAAACTGGGGCGTTAGGAACAGCAGCTTTCCATAATTATCAAAGGAGGGAAAATCCGGCACCAGTTTCCATCTGATAAATTCTGTCCCCTCCATAAAAACCGGGCCCAGATAATCTTTCAGCTCATATCTGTCCATCACAGACCCGGTAATTAAAACCATTACCGGAAGCGCCACAAATATCCCCGGGAGTATCAATGCAGTTATGACCAATGTTTTTTGAATACCTGTTAACAATCCGGACTTCATAAATTTTCCCATTTCTTTAAACTTCTTTATCCCACACCTTCTGCAGCCCCAGAATCACAGCAAACAAAAAGCCCCCTGTGCATACCGCTGCTGCCGCCATTTTATCAAATTCCAGATTCACAAACCAATTATTGAAAGTATGCTGCAGCAGGTAAATGCTCTTATGGGGATATGCCCCCGCCACCAGATAAGCCTCCCTGTAAATCTTAAATGAATTTAAAAAAGACAGGATCACAATGGTGTAAAGGGTTCCCTTTAAGTTGGGGAGGATGATGTAAATGACCCGCCTAAGCCCCCCTGCCCCATCCACCTTTGACGCCTCTATCAGTTCTTCCGGGATACTTAATATACCCGCAAGCCAGAGAACCACCGTATAGCCGGTATTTTTCCAGATATAACTAAACACCAAAACCCAAAAGGCAGCTTCTGTCCCCAGATAATCATTATGTATCTCCCCCCAGGCACATGTCCACTCCCCGATTTTGGAAAGAAACAGGTTTAAAAACCCCTGTTTGTAAAAAAACATTTTCCAGACCATGACAATGGTTGCCGTAGGCATAGCCAAAGGAAACAGATAAACAGATTTGACCAGCCCGGCATTCTTTAGCCTGCCCAAAGGGAAGGCAACCAGAAACCCTATCAGTACCAGAAGGGGAATACACACAAGGGTAAAACGGATGGTATTGGAAAGGGCTACCAAAAACGCCTGGTTTTGAAATATCGTTTTGTAATTATCCACGCCCGTATATTTTCCCGTGACTGCCGTTGTGAAAGACCTTTTAAACACGTCCATAAAAGGGGCAAGCACAAACAGGGCCACGCCTGCCAGGCTGGGTGCCATAAATATAAAAAATGCCCTTCTGTCTTTTCTCTTCTTCAAACCCATGCCTCCTATTCCACTCTGCCATAACTGCCTTCACGGTTCCTTTACCGCAGAGCCATTTACGGCCGCAAAAATCTTGCGTCCGCAAATGCTCTGGGCAGCCTGGCTGCCTTCCTGCATGTTTATTCAGACATGTAAATAGAAACTCTCTGTTCTATGGCATCCACTGCCTCCTCCAGGCTCTGCTTTCCCTGGATATAGCTGGTGCCTTCATTATAAACCGCTTCCTCCAGTACCTGGTCTGGCACATAAGGTACCCTGACCTGTTTCAGCCATTTTTCCGTCATCTCCTTCTGCCCGTCGCTGAACCAGTAGATATCAAAAGAAATAAAATCACCCTCCGGGCTGCCTGTGCTCATATAGCTATAAATCCCTTCTGCGCTTAAGTATTTCTCATCTATGGTAAAGAGCGCCTCAAGGCCGCCCTGTGTTACTGTAAACCCTTTAAACAGGGAAGACTGGTTACTCTTTCCGAACAGCGTTTTAATCATTTCCTTTGCCGCATCCATCTGCGTGGAGGCAGCATTGATGCCTACCAGTGTTTTGGGCACAAATACATCTTTGCTATGGCCGTTTAACGGCTTAAACGCATGGTCTTCAAATCCCTTTACTTTATTGATGGAAAACAATTCCGTAATCTGGGTTCTGTAAGAGGCCGAGCCGCACTGGACCGGAATGCCCTCCCCGATAATGGCATACCATCCTATACTGCCAAGGAAATCGGAATCTTCCAGCTCCACGCCGTAATATTCCATGATATTTTCACTTCTTTTCCTGTAACCGTCGATAAATTCCTCTTCCAGGCCGTCCATCTGGGCGTCATAAATCCTTTTCGTCTGCTGCAGGAAATCACTGATCCTTTCCTTATTGATCCCTCCTGTCTCCGTTTTCCATTCCGGGGCTGATACCATGGCAAACAGGCGCATGATCCCCTTTTCCGAACAGATTTGGAGAATATCACTTCCGGGATTTTCCTTCCTGAGCCGCTCCACCAGCTCCGCCAGGCTTTCCAAATCTTCCACGCCGGAGAGATCCCCTTCTTTCCCGCTTATCAGGGGAAGCATGATTTCACAGGGCAGCATGTAAACTTTCCCGTCCTTCCGGAAGGCTTCTATAATATTGTCAAAGGGTTTACTCTCTGCATCCATTTCATTGATGCACTCTGTCAAATCCAATAACATCCCTTTGTCAATATAGGAACCGGCAGGCATACCGTCCAGGACCAGTACATCCGGCCCCTGCCCTGCCATAATCTGGGTATTCAACTTTTTCAGTGCATCCTCCCTGGTAACAGAGCTTTCCTCTCCCATGCCAACCTCATATTCCACATATATCCCAGGATTATTTGACTGGAAGAGCGTAACTGCCTGGCGTATAGTATCGCTGTCCTCTAAGCTGTAAAGTTTCAGCCGCTCATTAGGCACTGTGGGAATATCCGGGTTGTAAGTAAAGCGCACCAACTGTTGCCCGGTGAGCAGTGCCAGGAATTCATTATCCGCAAGCGCAGCCATGCCGAAAAAAATGTAAGCCGGATTGCCAAAAATGGACAGGTTTGCGTCTATCACCTGTTCCATGGCTCCCCCTCCGATCACATGGCGGTGCAGCCCCTTATCCCCTGCAAGATAGAGCACATTCTCTTCTCCCGGGAAAAAGAACATGGTATAGCAGTCAACGGTGCTGTAGTTCCTGTTTTTATAATTTTCATTTACAAAATCTACTAATACCTCATCTGCCACATATTCTTTCTTTTCTATATCATACAGCAGCATTTCATCCATGTGTTCCCCGTCTATCACCATCACATTCCCAACAAACTCCAGGTGCTGGGGCCTTCCGTTAACCGTAAGGAACTTCTCGCTGCTGCCATCCTCTTTGATCTCATAGATATTTCTGCCCAATGTAGTGACAAAAACTCTTCCTGAACCTGAAAACCATACACTGCTGATCCAGGAATCTTCCTCCACGATGGGTACCTGGAAGGGAATTTTAGTACCGTCCGGCTTTACCAAAAGTCCTTCTGTATTAATATTCCCATTTCCTTCCCCTTCCTCCTCCTTGCTGCCATCTTCATAAATAATCCCAAAGGTACCGTCTGCCCCACAGGATATGGAAGTAACATAAGACTTTTTTTCCTTTACGATTTCCGTAAGCCAGTCCATTTCCTCCATTTCCCAGGTAGTGCCATTATCCCTGGATATAACCTTGCCATTATAGCGGTCAGGTATCACAAGCGTCCCATCCTGCAGCCTGGTGATCCTAAAAGAACTTAAGCAGTATTCTGACATATCCATGGTACTTTCCACATACCTGCCCATGGCAGTATTTTCCCCTGTCCCATCCTGGCTGTCTGATCCCTCTTTCTTACCATCATCCTGTTTTCCATCCTCCCCGCCGGAAACGCCCTCCCCCTCATTTGCCTGCCCCTCCTGCGTGCCTGTATCTTTACTGCCAGTCCCGCATCCTGCAAGGGACAGCGCCACCAATGATACAGCGCACAAAAGTGCAATAAACTTTTTCTTCATACCCTTCTCCTCCTTTTCCTTTCCCGTCCTCCGGAAACCCTCCCGGCCCGGCAGAATCTGCCATTCACAGGCATCGGCAAATTGTTTTGCCTCACTATCCTGATCATAGCAGGGGAATCTCTAAGTTTTCTCTAAAACAAATATTTTATATAAATTTATATATTATTACACTGTCAGCCATATATTCTTTATCCGGGGTTACAAAATATCCCTCCAACGAAAGGCTTGATCCCTCCTCAATATCAGCAAAAGACGCTTCTGTTTCCGTAACATCCGAGTCTCCGTTAACGCCGCCGTTCTTTACTGTATGCAGCATGTATCTGGTGTCTTCAGAAAAGTTCACAGTAACCAAAACTTCTTCCCCACTGCCTTCCGCTGGCGCATACATCAATAAAACCCCTTCTTTCTCTTCTGTAAAACTCCTACTGACTACAATACTGGCATCTCCTATGCTCTTAACACTTCCCTCTAATTTTTCCGCATTGTCCCTTGCGGTATTCCCATCCCCTGGCACCTCTTTACTGCCCGGGTTATCCATGTTTTCTCCCTCCGGCGCAATTTCCCCTTCCGGCGGCTGGCCTTTTCCCAGATCTGTTTTTTCCACATCCACCGCCACCACAGGCTGTCCCGTTTTCTCCCCACAGCCTGCCACCGCCAAAAGAGAGATGGCGCATAGAATAACCACAGCTTTGATTTTCATAATCCTCATTCCTCCTAACTGATTTTGGACTATCATAGCAGGGAAGTCTCTAAGTTTTCTCTAAAGAAAAGCAGTTAGGAGAATTTCTCCTAACTGCTTCCTTCCAAGCTCTTATAAACCTGGCCAATGGCCTTAAACCAGCTTTTTAGCCCCTATATTTGCCCATCACCTATTGATATGTTATAATGCTTATGTTGTCCAACCTACACCCGGCAACGGGAGGAGGTGTTTACATGGAGTTATTCTTCACATTTCTTGTGACTGTCGCAGCAGGTGTGGTTTGCCACCTCATCAGCAAATGGCTAGACAAGCACGACAAAGGCAACAAATAGCCTAGTGGATGCTTTGCCACTATAAAAAGAAAAGAAGAATCCCCCGACTGTACGCCATTACGGTCGGGGGATTCGTTCTTTGCCTACATGGAATTCTCCACATTTCTTTGCCTGCTGGCATTATAGCATATGCAGATTTTAATTGCAAGATACATTTCGAAACAAAGACTTATCCTTATCTGGCATTCCCGCCCGGCAAATGCCTCATTGCATTTAACAATGCTATTTAGCTAAAATACCATATTCCGCCCGAGGGTCCACATTTTTGATTTTATAACCCTCATTTCTCCTAACTGCTCCCTTCCAAGCACTTATAAACCTGGCCAATGGCCTTAAACCAGCTTTTTAGCTTCTTCATATTTGCCCACGGTGACCCCCAGCCCCTCACAGGCTTTCTCCAATGTGACCTGAAAAAACTGCATGGCACTTTCAATATCCGCCACAAGCCGCCTCGCCTCCCCCCATTCAATCCCTTCTGCCCTTCCTTCTATTTTTCCTTCTATCTTTCCCTGCCGTACATATTGGTCGAATAATTCGCACACAGTAATCTCATCCTCCTCCCTTATTTTCTGCTGTTCCATCCAATCCTCTATATGATCTGTATGGCTCTCCCCTGAAAGTACTTTGATCATCTTGATAAGTGCTGCTTTATGTATAATTTTTCTGTCCGAACGGTAGCCATCCCCCTCTAAAAGCAAATCCGCCTGCCTGCCAAATATCTCCCGCTTTTTCGTAATTTGGGGTAATTAAGCATGGAATTTTTGAACCTTATCATAGCATACAGCCACACATTTTACAATGCTATTTAGTTATTACGGATAAAATTCGTCCCAATTCGGCTTTCCTTTTCCGGAAGGCCGAACTGTTCCTTTCCAAGGGCTATGCTCTTTAGCAAAAATACCATATTCCGCCCAAGGGTCCTCATTGTCTGCAGCCCCTCTTCATCCTTTAAAACTTCTTCCGGGGTATTGCCATGGACGCTGTTCCAATACTGGCTCGACACCACCGGCATTCCTGAAATCGTAAAATATTTATTGAGCCCATCAAAAGTGGCGGAGCACCCTCCCCTTCTTGCCGACACAACGGCAGCCCCCACTTTCATTGTCTTATCCCCGGGCGAACTGTAAAACAATCTGTCCAAAAATGAAACCAGCGTTCCGTTTGCAGATGCATAATATACCGGGGAGCCAACCACAATACCGTCACATGCTGCAAATTTAGGAGCAGTTTCGTTCACCAGATCCTCAAAAACACACTTCCCTTTCTCCCTGCAGGCCCCACAGGCTACACAGCCCCTGACATCCTTATTGCCCACATGGATCATTTCGGTTTCAATCCCCGCCTGATGCAATACCTTTTCTACCTCGCAAAGAGCCGTATAGGTACATCCCTTCCCATGGGGGCTCCCGTTTAATAATAGCACTTTCATTTCCTTCCTCCTCCATTTCCCTGATGAATAGTTTTTCAAAATTATGTTTATTTTATGATACCATATCCCCTGCAAATGGGGCAAGTTTAACAAATAATTTTATCGGGTAACAAAAAAGAGGTAACACAATGTATATTGTGTTACCTCTTTTTTGTTACATTTTCTATATCGGCAACTAGAAATAAAACTTTAGGGCCGGAACGAAAAATTTTAGGCGGGAAGCATGAAAAGTTGTTTTTCCTTCTCAGAGGTTTGTGTCTGCGCTGCATCCACAAACCTGGCAGGCATTTGTGCCTGTGGTTTACAAAGCAACGCAGAAACGAGGAAAATATTATGAATACTGCACAGCCAATAAGAAATGCACAGGATTTACAACGGTTTAAAGAGTACTATCAGGTTGTATGCCCAAACACCCGGAACCATCTGCTTTTGGTAACAGGGCTAAATACAGCCCTCCGCATTTCGGATATCTTACATTTGAAATGGGAACATGTGTATGACTTTGGAACGCACAATTGCAAAGAACACTTATACATTACTGAACAGAAAACAGATAAAAAGTCCATGGTCTTGATCAATGGGAATTTAAAAGAGGCTCTTCTTAAATATAAGGAACACCTGGACAGGCAGGGAACCCCAACATCCCCCGGCAGCTTCCTTTTTGAGAACAGTAACCGAAAGGGGCACCCCATTACCAGGGTCCAGGCGTTCCGGATCATTAAAAAAGCAGCGGCTGAATGCCATTTAAATGGCGTGATTAGCTGCCATTCCCTCCGGAAAACCTTTGGCTACCATGCATGGCAGCAAGGCATTAAGCCCGCGCTCTTAATGAATATTTATAATCATTCATCCTTCCAGACCACGGTCCGCTACCTGGGCATAGAACAGGATGACAGGGATAGTATCTTCCGCAATATTGATATTTAAAACAGCCAAAAAAGAGGCAACACAATATACATTTTGTTACATGGATTAGTATCTTACAAAACAGGCAAAATATTTCAAGGAGGAAAAAATGTTAAGGATGTCTATCGCCGCTGAAGAATACCTGATGCTCGGCAACGATATTAAAATCATTTTTTTGGGGGGCACCAAAAATCACATAAGAATCATGATAGATGCGCCCAAAGATGTAAACATCGTCAGGAGCCGGGTGCTTGAAAGGAAAATCACTGACCTGGAGGAACGGGAAAAGCTCCCAAAATATTACCGCCAGGAAGAGCATCCTGAAAAATATAAAAAACCTGACAGCCAGTAATTCTTTCTGGTAATAAACGGGTGTGCCGCTGGTATGCCAGGGCCCGGCAGATAGCAGGGCATCCGGTTTATTATAAATAATTATGTAAATGGAATTGCATAAAAACAAACACATGGAGGTAAATACTATGGTAGTACAACACAATTTAACCGCAATGAACTCTAACAGAATGTTAGGACTCACAGCAAAGACACAGGCGAAATCCACAGAGAAGCTCTCTTCCGGTTACAAGGTGAACCGTGCCGCTGATGATGCAGCAGGCCTGGCTATTTCCGAAAAAATGAGACGCCAGATTAGAGGCCTTACGCAGGCTTCCTTAAATGCCCAGGATGGCATCAGCGCTGTACAGACAGCAGAAGGCGCATTAAATGAAGTACATGATATGCTTCAGAGAATGAACGAGCTTGCAGTGAAATCAGCTAACGGTACAAACCAGAGTGAAGACCGCAGTTATATCCAGTCAGAAGTGGATGCACTGATCAGCGAAATTGACCGTGTAGCCAAAACAACAACATTTAATGAGCAGAATCTTCTGGATGGAAGCTGGAGTAACGGAGTTGACCTGCAGGTTGGGGCTGAGGGAACAAGCGGAAACAGAATTTCCGTTTCCATTAATGCAATGGACTCAGCCGGAATCAGTGTAAGCAGCTTGACAAGTTCAGGCGTGTCAAGCCAGGCCAATGCACAGAACGCAATCAGCACCATTAAAGCTGCCATGACCGCAATCAGTAAACAGCGTTCCGACCTGGGTGCTATTCAGAACAGGCTTGAGCACACTATCAATAATTTGGATAATGTAGTTGAAAATACCACCAGCGCGGAAAGCCAGATCCGTGATACCGATATGGCTACAGAAATGGTTAAGTATGCAAACAACAACATTTTGGCACAGGCAGGCCAGGCTATGCTGGCTCAATCCAATCAGGCTAACCAGGGTGTATTATCGTTGCTTAGCTAATCAGAATTACAAAACTACCAATAAAAAGGGGGCTGGCTTTTACCAGCCCCTTTTTCCCTGGAGGATTTATGAAGCTTAAAGAACAATGCCAGGAGCTATTACGGCTAAAGGCAGAAATTGGCCAACAGTTAAAAAAAGGAACTGATTTTAAGGCAATCAAGCATCTCATGCTTTATTTGGCCGGGGAAAAATTTTATTCCAAACTAAAGTGTTTAGATAACCAGCTTGCCGAACTTGACCTTTTTTTTAATATTTGGCTGGAAGAAAAAAAGGATTTATCTAACCTGGGAATAGAAACGGACATCTTCAGCGGGATTTCCAGTCTCAGGGATGTGGAACAGAAATACCTGAAAATCCTATATTGCGGCCTGCGGATAGAAAACGCTGTCCCTGATGCCTATATTGGCCAAGCCCTGGAATGGCTGGTACAAGAACATATAAGCGGCCTGGCAATCGGAAAAATTATTGTATCGGAAACCTCAAGAAAGGAAGAAAACCTTCTGTCTATAGCCCAGCGCCTGAGACAGAAGGGAGAGATTCTCAATACCCTTTTGCTTTTACAATACGCAAATAAAACCTTTCCCGGAAATGAGCAGCTGCTGCTGGAAGAAGCTGGCCTCTGGCTAGATGGGATGCAATGGGAAAGGGCTTTGGAAAATCTGTTAAAAATAGAAAGTCCAACAGAGCAGGCCAAAGAGTTGGCTGCGGAATTACAACAGGTGGCGAAAAATGGCAGATAAAAATAAAATTTCTTTTATTATATGTACCAATGATGAACTGCAGCTTCAGGAATGTTTGATGTATATAAATCTTTTACACATTCCGGAAGGCTACCAAACAGAAGTGATCACTGTGACAGATGCCGTTTCTATGGCATCAGGCTATAACGAAGCTATGAGAACATCTGATGCAAAGTATAAAATTTATCTCCACCAGGATACCTTCATCATAGAATATCATTTTCTCGACCGCCTATTAAAAATATTTAAAAAGGACAAGGCAATCGGCATGCTGGGAATGGTAGGGGCAGAAACTTTATCCAAGGATGGTGTCATGTGGCATGAACAGCGGTGCGGAGGATTCTACCGTTTAGAAGAACTTGTAGAAAAGGGGGCAAAAGCTAACCTGCAACGCCTGAAGAAAGGCATAAAAGAAGTTGAAGCCGTTGATGGTTTTTTAATGGCCACGCAATACGACCTGCCCTGGCGTGAAGATATTTTTCACGGCTTTGACTTTTATGATGTATCCCAATGCATGGAATTCCGAAGGGCTGGTTATAAAATCGTAGTCCCCTCACAAAAAACAGAGTTGGTAATCCATTCTTCCGGCTGCCTGTCATTATGGAATTATAATATGTACCGGGAGACCCTGCTAAAGGAATATCCTGAAATAGCATTCTCCAAAAAGGCCCAAAAGAGAATACTGTTCCTCCACAGCAAACAAATACAGTTAATCGGAATCCCTTTTGCCCTTGTGCAGTTAGGCCATAGGGTGGATATATCAAATACGGAAGTCTCCCTAGGAAACACTGTTGGCTTAAACCTGGAAGTGCAAGAGTTATTAGAGGAAGAGCTGGAAGAAGGGCATTATGACCTTGCAGTAACTTATGACTTTTGCCGGGAAGTATCCAATGCCTGCCAAAATTCCCACATCCCCTATTATGCATGGGTTTATGACTCTCCTTTAATGGATCTATATAGTAAAGAAGCACTGAATGAAATGAATTATATCAGCGTGTTTGACAGAAAACAATATGGACGCTTAAGCCTCCTGGGCCTTAAACATTTATTCTATCTTCCGTTAGCCCCGGAAATTGATAATTTCGGCGCTGTACATATCGGCAAAAGGGATGAAAAGAAATATTCCTGTGATATATCCTTTGTTGGCCGCTTATACAATAACCGCGGCTTTGAACAAATTTTTGATGATAACAGCAAAAGCTTTTTAGAAGAGGCGGAATCCTTGATCCGGCAAATGGACTGTACATGGAATACGTCAACCACTATTTTTGACAAGGCATCGGAAGAATTAATCAGCTATATGGCATCGAAACAGCAGGAAGATACCTGGAAAGCCTGGAATGTTAATAAACGTTTTTTCTGCGAAAGCATGAAACTGGCAAGAAAATGCAACGAAACAGAAAGGATACATCTCTTAAAAGCACTGGAAGAGAGGTTCCATATCGTTGTATATGCCGATGATTCTGCAAAAGAAATATTAAAGGATTTAACCGTAAAGCCCTGGCTGGACTATGGGAGCGAGATGCCCAAGGTATTCCATCTTAGTAAAATCAATCTTAATATTACATCAAGGAGCATTGAAAGCGGAATTCCCCAGAGAGTGTGGGATATTCTGGCAGTAGGCGGCTTTTGCCTGACCAATTACCAGCCCGAGCTGGATGAGTATTTTGAGGTAGGGAAGGATTTGGAAGTATATCATAACCTTGAAGAGTTAGAAGACAAAATAGCCTATTACCTCACCCATGAAAAAGAACGGTTAACGGTTGCAATCAATGGCTACAAACGGATAAAAGATCATCATTCTTTAAAAGCCAGGCTCAGGCAGGCACTGGATTTCATCATGGAAGAAGAATGTAGCCCACTATAAAAACAGCCCGGCATATAGGAGCAATTTATGGAAACAAAAATCTTTTTAACCATATACCAGAACATGGAAGCCCTTCAATTAAACCTGAATTACTTAAGGACAATTTCCGGCATATCCAATGAGGATATCATTATTATTGATATGGGGTTCGACAGCCATATCAGGGCATGGGCCATGGGGCAGAATGACTATAACTACATATGTGCGGAAAAACTGGAAAACTATGCCTGCATTATGAACACTGCAATAAAGGAATTTTCATCCACCGAAAATATCATGGTCCTCAATGGGAATATCCTCTGCCTGGGAAACTGTATCCAGAAATTAGAAGAAATCAGCAATAGCCAGGAAAATATTGGCGCTGTCATCCCGGTAGATTATGCCGCAGCCTTTCCCCAAAAGACAGATCTTCTGAAAGTGCTGGAAACGCCCATAGACACAGCCTTTGAGCCCAAGGTGCAAACGGCGATGAAATTACCATACCAGTGTGTGTTTTTTGCCCGTAAATTTATTGACCAAATCGGGCCAATGGATGAGGCCTTATCCTTACCAGATACCGTAATGCTGGACTACTCCTTCAGGGGATTGTCCCAAAAGTGGAATTTCGTATATGCCCAGAATATTTTTACTTATGAAATCACCCCATCTGTTAATTATTATGCCGCTTTCCTTACGGAAAACCAGGATAACAATACTTTAAGGGAAAAATGGGGCATGAACTACTTCAATACTGCCCCTAACGAAAATCTGGTCCATGCTATCCAAAGGCAAAGGGATGAGGCATTTACAGTATTAGAGATTGGATGTGACTGCGGCGCCAATCTGGTGAGAATCAAAAACCTATTTCCAAAAGCCCGGTTATATGGGGTTGAAATTAATCCCACCTCTGCGGCTATTGCCTCTGGATTTTGCCAGGTCCTATCAGCTAATGTGGAAGAATGCTGCCTGCCATATTCCGGCCAGTCGTTTGATTATATTTTATTCGGAGATATCCTGGAACATTTAAGGGATCCTGAAAAGGTTGTGGGCTATTGCAGGCATCTTCTTAAGCACGGCGGCAAAATTGTTGCCTCAATCCCAAACCTGATGCATTATACTGTGCTGAAATCACTGCTTAATGGCGACTTCACTTATCAGGACATGGGCCTGCTTGACAGGACACATATTCACTTTTTCACTTATAACGAAATCGTCAGAATGTTCAATAGGGCTGGCTATGAAATCACTTTCTGTACATATACATCAGTCCCAAATATGCCAGAGGAAGACAGCCGGTTTGTAGAGCAATTAAAGCAAATCGGCTCAAGTGAATCCTTTTTCTATCTGGCCTTTCAATACCTGGTAGTGGCAAAGCCCAAAGGCCAATGATATCCCAGGGCGTACTATTGCGGAGAACAATCTGATATGAAAATATTATTATTGACAGAAGGGGATATTTTCCCGGATCTTCTACAGGACTTAAAGCAATTATTAACATCCGGATGCCCAAACCTTATAGAACATGATACCCTCAGTGCTGGCAACCTGCAAAAGCACCAGTGGTCCGGTGCCCAAATGGTGGTCACTGTCAACCTGTCCGGATTTGAGTTTACTACCCTCACAGGCGGCATTTCCTATAATTTGTGGGACACCAAATTTGTCCACTTTTTGTTAGGGCAAAACCTCAGAAATGAAAGATTTCTGGCAGGCCCGTTGAGCATCTCCATGTTTTTTTATTGCATAGGCCAGGCATATATGGATGGGCTGCTGGAAAAATATCCGGATTTGCCTTATCTGGAAAAAATTAACGGCTGGCAGGAAGGCGGCACCGAAGATAGCGCCAGGGAAAATGCAAGGAAAATGGCTGCCATAATCTACAGGACAGCCAGGAAATGCGGGCTGCCCCTCCAGCTTTCTTTGGATTTAGAGGCAGAATTTTATTTTCAGCAGTTAAAGCTTGACCAAAAAGAAACCCTTTCCGCCCTGCGCCATATTGGCCAGGTAGCCAATAACGCATTGGCAAGCAATGACATCCCCTCCCTGCTTTCCCTGATTCCTTATATTGAATCCGGAAAAGGGAAATTGGCATGGGAGTATAAAGCAGAAGCCCGCAGGCTCTACAGGATACTGTCCATAATTTATTTAGAGACATCCTACCATCTGCCCCCGTTCTGCTTGGGCTGTGAAAGCAAAGAGGCGCTGCTGGAAAAATATTTAATCACGCTATTTGCCCTGCGCCGCCTACATTTCAGCCTGTCTGAAAAATCCAAAACAGAGGCAGGGCAATTTTTGCGCTCTGCCAATCTATCCCCTTTTGCCATCCATTTAGCCCTGCAAAGCGAACTGGCGCTTTCCGGCATGGATATGTACCAGGCACTGGAAACACTGTACTGGTCTTCCTGGGGCGAAAATGAGAAAAGCCTTTATGGGAAGCTGAAAGAGTCTGTAGGAAGAGAGCCCCAATATGAATAACAAAAAATTTTGTTTTATTATATGTACAAATAACCCTGCCTATCTGGAGGAATGTCTCCATTATATCCAGCACCTGGCCATACCGGAGGGCTATAGTACGGACTTTATTACGGTAACAGGGGCAGAGTCCATCACCTCAGCCTACCAGGGCGCCATGGAGCAGTCAGATGCCAAGTACAAGATTTACCTGCATCAGGATGTATTTATCCTGAACAGGCGCATCCTGGCAGATATCCTCTCCATCTTTTCATCCCATGAGGGGATCGGGATGATCGGAATGGTAGGCTATGAGGCAATCGCCTATGACGGAATCATGTGGCACATGGAGCGCCTTGGCGCCCTCTACCAAAAAGAACCGGAAAAGCCTTATGTGGATTACCAGAAATATCAATACTCGGTCCATTCAGACAAATACAGGTATGCAGCAGTGGCAGACGGCTTTTTCATGGCCACCGCTTATGACCTTCCCTGGAACACCACCGAACTGGACGGCTTTGATTTTTATGATGCCTTCCAATGTATAGAATTCCTTAAAAGGGGCTACAAAATTGCCATTCCCATGCAAAGGAATCCCTGGTGCCTCCATGACGATGGAGGCCTGCCGGATTTAAGCCAATATGACAAATACCGCCAAATATTTTTGAAAAAGTACCAAAACATCCTGGGAAAGGATTACCGGCAGATTATAGAACTGTACAGCCAAGAAAGGGGTGGCCGCCATGAAAATATTACTTTTTGATTCGGGTTCATATATATATTGGGATATTCTTGTCGCCCTCAGGGATATGGGACATTCCTGCCAGACGATTTATTATCATTTTAAAGACCGCTATGAGGATCTCTTTTTTGAGGAACGCCTGGAGCAGTGTTTAACAGAAACTGCCTATGACCTGATGTTCAGCATTAATTTTTTCCCGCTGGCTGCCAGGGTGTGCCAGCGATGCCATATAAAATATATCTCATGGTCATATGACAGCCCTCTGGATGAAAGGCTTCAGGATTATTTCCCTTATGAGATGAACCAAATTTATTTATTTGACCGGTCAGAGGCAATTGCTTACCAGGGCAAAGGCTTCCAGAATGTGCACCATCTCCCTTTGGCAGTGAATGTTGGCAGGCTGGATGGGCTGCTTAAGCACCCTGTCCCCACCCAGGATTACTGCTGCGGGATTTCTTTTGTCGGGCAGTTATATGATTCCCCCCTGGAAACCCTGCTCTCCCCTGCCAGGGACTATGACAAAGGGTATTTAGAAGGGCTCCTCCAGGCACAAATGCTTGTGTATGGATACTATTTTATAGAAAGCCTGATTTCTGATAAGGTTTTAGAAAGCCTGAACCATTCTTACCAGAAATTAGGCCAAAGGACAACGGCCCTTACTAAGCAGGGGCTTTCCCATGCCCTTGCAAGAGAAATCACCCACAAAGAACGTACCGAACTTTTAAGGCAGGCTAACAGGCGCTTTGACACACGGCTGTTTACTTATCCCAAACCACTGCCGGAAGGAATGCCTGCCAATTATGGGCCGCTGAAATATTACCAGCAAATGCCTTTCGTATTCCGCCACAGTAAACTTAACCTGAATATTACATTAAAAGATATACACACAGGGATCCCTTTACGGGCCTTGGATATTATGGGATGCCGAGGTGCACTGCTGTCCAATTACCAGCCGGAACTTGCAGAATTATTTGAAGACGGCAAAGATGCCATTTTATATGAAAGTATTGAAGATGCCCTGGAAAAAATGGATTTTTACCTGAAAAGGGATGGCCTGCGTGAGAAAATCGCCCGAAATGGGTACCAAAAGGTACGGGAGCGCTTTACCTATCCCAGCCGCCTGGCGCAGATATTCAGCCGTCCCATTTGAAAAAACGGCGGCTTTGATTCCTCAAAACCGCCGCCAGAACAACCACATCAGCAAATCGCATTGTTCATTTTATTGCCCTCTCAATCGTATCCAGCATTCCATGCAGGTCGCTTACTGATAAGCCAGCCAGCTTTCCCCGCTGGGCAGCAGCAGTTAAGGCGGCTTCAGCCTCCTTCAAATATTTATCACGGACCAAAGCTTCATTGATTTTCTTTACATACACACCTTTTCCGGGCATTGTCTGGACGAACCCTTCCAGCTCTAATTCACTGTATGCCCTGGTAGTAGTTACCAAACTTACCTGCAAATCACGGGCAAGCTGGCGAAGGGAAGGAAGTGGCGCGTTTTCAGGTAATTCACCTGTCAAAATTGATGTTTTGATTTGTTCTTTGATTTGCTCATAAATCGGTATTCCAAATTGGTTGGATATAACAATATTCATTATTTGCGTCCCTTTCCCCAGCGGTTTCTGCCTTTCTAATTTGCTGATAATACCATATCCATAGGCTGGCTGCTGATTTATCATGGGCATAATTAATACAAAATCCAAGTGTGCCGCCCTTAATTTGTATTCCTTCCATCGGCATGTGACTTACCGTTATTGTACGGCAAGTACAGATTAGCATAAAAAGAGTTTTATGTCAATCATGCCCTACCTGATTTTTCCTATTGCAAAAAATATCCAATTATAAATAATTTATCACAACATATGGGAGGATTTTTTTAGAAATTCATGTTACAATGAATTATAATGCTAAAAAAGGATGAGACTATGAGAATATTACTTGCAGAAGATGATGAACAGCTTAACCAGACCCTTACCATCCAACTGGAGTTGGAAGGCTTTACCGTCGATCCCTGTTTTGATGGTGAAGAAGCCTGCTTTTATGGGGAACAGAATATCTACGATATCATTCTACTGGACCGGATGCTTCCCGGAATGGAAGGCTCCCAGGTGGTTTCCTCATTGCGCAAAAAGGGGATTACCACCCCCATTATTTTGCTTACAGCCCTTGGGGCCATATCAGATAGGGTAACAGGCCTTGATGCAGGAGCCGACGATTATCTGGTCAAGCCCTTTGCCATTGAAGAACTGCTTGCCAGGATCCGCTGTATCACCAGGCGTCCCTCGGGCATGAACAACGATGATATCCTGCCAGTAGCAGATATCAAATGGCACACCCGCGAATGCCGCCTTACAGGGCCTGAGGGGAGCTGCACCCTGTCCAAACGGGAAGCCGCCCTTCTGGAAACCTTCCTGCGCAGGAAAAACCAGACCCTGTCCAGGAACCTCCTTCTCCTGAAAGTATGGGGGCCGGACAGTGATGTGGAGGACGGCAACCTGGATAACTATATCCATTTTCTCAGAAGGCGCTTAAAAGGTGTTGGCAGCCACCTGAATATCAAAACCATCCGGGGCATCGGCTATTGCCTGGAAGATAAACACACCCCATAGCCAGGCGCCGCCAACGCTAACGGATTCTGACTGCCAGGAGAATGAACCATGTACCAAAAAGTGCATCTGCGCCTTACCGTATTATGCTCCGGCATCACTGCGGTAATTATGATCGTTATGTCCCTTTGTTATCTGTATGTATCTGAAACAGGGCTGTATGGAAACCACTTCCATTCCTTTCAAAACCATATGAACACCATCACCGCCAATCTGGAACAGCAGTCCGTGATCTCCATGGAATGGCTTTCCAAAATGGAGGCCCAGGGTAACTATACCTTTTTCGTGCTGGATAACGGGATTTCCTTCCTATACAACCAGGTCTCCCAGGAGACGGACTCTTCCAGGAAAAAGCTTCTGGAAGAAAGCCTGGCGGCTTATGGAAGCAAGATCACGGCCAGCGGAACAGCGGATGGAAGAAAAGTCTCCCCCTATGTCTCCTACCATACAGAGTTCCCATTCACCTCCCCCTCCACAGGGGAAGGCTTTTACAGTTCCGTGATCCACATCGAAAAAAATTCCTCCCTGCTGCAGGTGATCATCCTCTCCTCTCTAAGGCCCCTGAAAGAGCAGATCTTCCACCAGCGTATCCGTTTCCTGTTGATTGACCTGGGGGCTGTGGCAGTGCTGTCCCTTTTCTCCTGGGCTTTCACCGGGAGGCTCTTAAGGCCGATCCTGGAAAACCAGCAAAAACAGGTACAGTTTGTGGCAGCCGCCTCCCATGAATTGCGCACTCCCCTGGCTGTCATCCTTTCCTGCGTTGAATGCTGCCAGGGCGGGCAAGGGCAGGGCAAGTTCCTGAAAATCATCAAGCAGGAAAGCCTGCGCATGTCCTCCCTGGTCAACGATATGCTGCTGCTCTCCGGCTCGGACAACCACCGTTTCCCCATCAGCAAAGAGCCCGTGGAGCTGGACACCCTGCTGATGAATACCTGTGAATCCTTTGAGTCTATGGCCAGGGAAAAATCCCTTTCCCTTTCCATTGGCCTGCCGGAAAATATCCTGCCCCCATGTTCCTGCGACCCTGGCCGTATCCAGCAGGTGGTCTCCATACTTCTCCACAACGCCATCAGCTATACCCGTGAAGGGGGAAAAATAAACCTGTCCCTTTCCTACCAAAAAACTTCCCTTGAAAAAGGAAACTTTTCCATTTCCGTCAAGGATAACGGTATTGGCATTTCCAACGAAGATAAGAAAAAGATCTTCGACCGCTTTTACCGGGCGGAGAGATCCCGTACCGCCAAAGGGCACTTTGGCCTGGGCCTATCCATTGCCTGGGAGATCGTTGCTACCCACCAGGGCAGTATCTCTGTGAAAGATTCTGAAACTGGCGGTTCCCTGTTTACAGTCACCCTCCCCCAATGACCGGTTTTTCTATACAGGGGAAATGTCCCCAGCTACCCCTCCATTTTTAATCCCAGGCACCTGACCCTGGCCTGGAAACTTTTGTATTGCCTCTCAGTGATAAAGTCCTCTCTTGTTATCGGTTCCGTAAAATGAAAGTCCACCTGGCCCATGGCCTTCTGCGCAGCCTGCTTTATGGTCATGCCGCCGAATTGATAGGGCGCATCCATATCCATCATAAAATCAATATCAAAAGCGTTGTTATGGTCAAACAGCGGATGGCACCCCAAGATCCCCATGGTCTCTGTATCATAAAAAAATCCCCAGTTCTGCCCATGCCTGTCCCTGTTGCTGATAAGGAAATCCACGATCCACATTTTATAAATGCTCTCCCCATCGATCTCAAACATCCTCTGGTCTGGGTCGATCCCATTCACATGGCAATAAGAAATAAATTCCATCCCCGTCAGGATGGCTTTACGCTCTGTGGTCATGCAGGGGCACATGCAGACATACTTCCCTTCATCCTCACCGGCTTCATAATGGACATGTTCCACGTTCATCTTATCCAACAGGCCGGAGCACATGACTTCTATCCGGGATTCCGTATTTCCGTTTGCGCCCAGTTTATAAAGCCATAATAGGGAATCCCCATGCCTCCTCCAAGCCTTGGCATAAGCCCCGTTTGTGGTCAGCTCCGGAGTGACCAAAGACCCCTGTAATGTAAGGGATTTTCCATGCAGGGCCACCTGGGCCAAAATCTCATTCAAAGGGTTTTCCCTGACATTTACCTGGCGCCAGGATAGCTCCCCATCCTCCTCAAATTTCAGCCAGTACGGATCCAGCACCGACACCGCCCTGCAGGCAAGGGCTATCTTCACCTTCTGCTCGTCCGTTCCCACCTGCTCAAAATGGCAGAGGTTATATATCCATTTGGCATTCGCCCGGCTTAGGGGCAATACCCGGTTGGCCAGCCAACTGACGACAGCTTCCTCATTTTTCCTGGCCAAGACCATCCACTGTGTCATCTCGGCAACCGACACCGTCCCCCCAAGCTCTGGCATCACGCCCAGTTTCCCCCTGATAGGGTAGGGAAGGAATTGCTCCTGGACAACCTCATACTGCATCGCCCCAAGATCCACCTTCATAACTTCCGTATCCCTCATCATTATGGTAAACTTCTTCATATTCTCCATATCAATCGCCTCCTGCAATTTATTGTAACCTGCCTTCCGGTAAATTACAATAAGGGCGGCGGGCAGCGCTGTCCCCGTAAGTAATCATTTAAGGCGCGGGCAGTGCCCGAAAGCAATGTTTCTACAAAATTAAGCCTGATAACATATTGACAGATAACTTATCATAACCTAGAATATAAATTGACAGAAATATTTGCGCCCCAGTTCCAGACTACAGGAACCAGGGCTTTTTTACCGTAGGATCATTTTTTAAATACAAATGGTATCACAGGAGGAACCAACGCCTGCTATGACAAATATCGAAAACCATGTACGCTACATGTATTCAGCCTTAAGCAAATCAGAACAGATCGCTGCCAGTTATTTTCTGGCCCATCCGGACCATATTTTCCAGTATCCCCTGGCGTCCCTTGCCCAGATGTCCCAAACCAGCCAGGGGGCATGGGTACGGTTCTGCAAAAGTATCGGCTATGACGGCATGAAAGGGCTGAAAAACGCCCTTTTCCTGGAAATCAGCCAGGAAAAGGGGGATGAGGATTCCCCCAAGACCCCCTTCCTTGACATCCGCCAGTGCGACTCCATCTCCGTTACCGCAGACCATGTAAGCGCCAACAGCATCCAGGCCATTGAATCCACCAGGAAGTTGCTGGACGAAGGAGCCCTTGAAAGCATTATCCCAATGATCATTGACGCCAACACCATCGGCTGTTTTGGTATCGGTGCCTCCGGGCTTGTAGCGGAAGATCTGTATTCTAAATTTCTCCGCCTGGGCTACCATGTTTTTTTCAGCAACGATGCCCATGTATGCTATGCCTATGCCGCGATCACTTCCCCCAGGGATATTGCCATACTTTTTTCCAATTCGGGGGAAACAAAGGAGATCCTCCGCTTAGGGGAGATCCTGAAAATGTCCGGTACCCCCACGGTAGCCGTTACCCGGCACAATGCCAACAACCCCCTGTCCAAGCTGACAGATTATGTACTCTATACGGACTCCACCGAGATCCTGAAAAGAAGCGGCGCAACCAGCTCCCGCATTGCCCAGCTTTACATATCCGATATCTTATTTATGGCAGTAGCTGGCAGGGATTATGACCGGATAGAAAAAAAGCTGGAATTAAGCTACCGGGGCTGTCACCCTGCATTATCCTGAAACCAGGATGCCGCACCATATGCAGGGTCTTTTTTCCCCTCCGCCACATACCCAGGCAACCCCTCTTTGGCCATCTGCTCCCGCACGAATTCATTGACCATCTTGTTTTTCATAAGCACGCTGCCGGAGAACAGAAGGGGATAGGAACCTTCCCCCAGCCAGGAAAGGCAGGGCCTTATGAGCTTTACCAATTCCCCTGCGGCATTTCTTGCAATTTTCTCTGAAACCTGGTCATTTTTGATTCTCTCTTCCGTCAGTAGCACCGCAAGCCCGGCGATCTCCCTTTTTCCCGTACCGCTGCCATAGACAAAGCCTGTAAGTCCCTCCACAGAATGGATGCAAAGTTCCTGGAAAACCGCTTCCGTGAGCAGGGTCTTTTTTCCCCTTCCGTCATAAGACTGTACCACTGCCTGCAGAATATCCCTGCCAATGGCATAAGCGCTTCCGCCATCGTCGATCAAATGCCCGTATCCCCCTGTCCTGTACAGTCGGCCTGCCTTGTTCCTGGCAAGGCATATGGAACCGGTCCCCGCAATCAGCAGGGCGCCAGGCTCCCCCATCAGCCCGCCCCTTAGGGCGGCCTCATGGTCCCCCATTACCACCACAGGGCACACAAAACCGCATTCTTTTATACATTGCTTCAAAAAGGGGACTGCCCCGGGATTACTGATCCCCGCCGCCCCGATCCCTACCCCTGTGCAGTGGGAAGGGGCAAACCCAAGTTCCTGGCACTTTGCGGCTATCTCCTGCAAATGTTCCCTAATCTGCCCTGGTGGGTAGCTGTTATAGTTGATCCCTCCCGCAGCTATCCGTGCACATTCCCTCCCCTGGCGTAAAATCACTGCCCCGGTGGCAGTGCCGCCGCCATCCATCCCTAATACAAACCCCATCCTTCCATCCTCCCCTTTAACTGTAAAGCCGGAGCCCCTGCACGGACTTGGAAAAAGCATCCCCTTCCTCTTTCCAGCTCCTTTGCAGCTCCTTTAAGCTGGTTTTCCCTTCCAGATATTCCTCCGCCATGTGATTACCGTAAAGAACCTTCAAATGCACTGTGTCCTGGTCCTCTTTCTCCTTCCGGAACGTCACCTGTCCCGGATAACGGTCACAGATAATTTTCATAAGCGTTAAGGCCATGGGAAGAAAATCCTCCTCCGGCGAAAGGGGATGGAATTCCAGCCCATAGCATACTTCCCCTGCATACTTTCCACTCACAGGGATAAATGCCCTTCTGCGGAACACGTAATTATCCCCTGTCCTTTGCTCCCATAAATCGTGATAGACCAGGTCCATATCCACAAAAGGCGCACCATACATTAAAAAGGGCTTCATGCTTCCCCTTCCCTCACTGATGTTGCAGGCTTCAAAGAGACACCCGCCGCTGTAACAAAGCACATTCTCAAAAGCAGGCAAAGCAGGGGAGGGAATGTTCCACAAAAGCCCTGTCTGGGGATACATCATCCGGGATGTATAATTCTCCATCCTGATCACCTTCAGGTCCACCTTTAAGCCAGCATACTCTTTATAATAACCTGCCGCTTCCCCCAGGGTCAGGCCATGGCGCATGGGAAGTTCATAATCCCCCACAAAGCTGTGAAGGGAAGGAAGAATCCTTGGGCCGGTTATCACAGTCCCCCCCAGAGGATTGGGGCGGTCCAGCACCACAAAAGGAATCCCCGCCTCCCCGGCAGCTTCCATGGCATAAGTCATGGTATACAGATAGGTATAATAGCGCAGCCCCACATCCTGCATATCAAACACCAGGAGCTCAATACCCTGCAGGTCCTTGGGGGAGGGCTTTTTCTTTTCCCCGTAAAGGGAGACAATATAAGCCTCCCCCTCCCTCTGCTGGCTCTTTTCATCAATGGCTTCTCCTGCCCCAGCGCCGTTGAAACCATGTTCCGGGGTAAAGATCCGGGCTATGTGGTAGCCCTGTTCCCGGAAAAACATAAGGTTGTCCATTTTCCAGTCACTGGTGATCCCTGAAAAATTGGTAATCAGCCCAATAGCCTTTCCCCTGAATATTTCCCCATACTCCATTATCCTCTCAAGACCCGGAACCGTCCTCATCTTTCTCCTCCTCCCTGGCTTTTCGTTTCTCTATGCCTCCCAGAAAATCCTTATAAATGCCCGGGGATGAATCCGGGATTATGGTTGCCCCTACACATTTTTCATAAAAAGCCGCAGGGCCTACGCTGCCTATGATCCCGTAGCCATATCCCTCTTCCCTCATAGCCCAAAGGCTGGCAAGCAAAAGCTGCTTTCCAATCCCCTTTCCCTGCTCCTCGTCCAGGACCCTGGTAGGGCCGAAAAAGTCCGGCGCTGTGGCATCATAACAGGCATAGCCAATGATTTTTTCCTCCCTGGTGGCAATAAAACAGGAGATGGGCGTATGGGAAAAGCACACATCACATTCTCCCGCTGCGTAAACTCCTGAATGCTCCTTCACCCAGTCCACCACCTGGCGCTTGTCCGGGGACATCGCCCTTCGGATTTGATAATTTTCCTTCTTCATCTGCTCCCTGTCCATCTCCGGCAGATGATACAGCTTCACTAACATATCTGGCATCGAAATATCCTCCTATTCCAGTCCCGCAACTGTCCGGGCTTTTGTTGTTGTTATTTGTTTACCAGTGGATGGGCAGCTGTCCTTTGGGCGTCCATTCCCCTTTGAGCAGTTCCAGCGCTGCCTGGAAGCTTCTGACGGAATATTCCCACATGGCAATGCCTGTGACATTTGCTGGAAGCCCCTTCAAGTCGTATGGGTTTCTGAGGGCAAAAACAATCACCGGCACCTCCAGCTTTGCAAGCCGCTCTATCAGCCTGATCTGCCCTTTCTGCAAATGCCCGTTGTAGGTCCCTATTACTATGCTGCTGTGCCCTTTGGCCTTTTCCGCGATCTCCCGGATCTCTTCTTCCTGGGGATTGGGCGAAAAGATACAGGATGCGCCCCCCAGCTTCCCTTCCATCCATTGGGGGAAGCTTAAGCTTTTATTCTCCACATTTGCCGCCAGAGTGATGCGGTAGGCATAGCACCCTGCAAAGAAAGGATCCTCTCCTGCTTCCGGTATCTTTCCCAGGGGCATTGCCACAGGGGTAATTGTTTCCTTCAGCAGCCTGTAAGCTTCCTGCCTGTCCTGTTCCGATACCAGTTCCCCGGCACTTACCTCCTTCTCTGCATAGGCTTCCTTAAAGGCTAAAATCCTTTTTACAGATTCATCGATCACTGCCTCCGGCAGGCTTCCTTCCTGTACTGCTTTCTCCACCGCCTCTATGGATTCCCTGGCAACAGAAGGGGTATGGGAGATGAGGACGATATCCACTCCTGCCCCCAGCGCTTTTACCACCCCGTTGGCTGTGCCGAAATATTGCTTGATTGCCCCCATTTCCATGCAGTCGCTTAAAATCATCCCCTGGAAGCCATATTTTTTCCTAAGAAGCCCGGTAAGGATTTTTTCTGACATGGTTGCCGGTATTTTCTCCGTCTCCAGGGCAGGGAAAAGGATGTGGGTGCTCATGATGGCGGGGATCCCTGCTTCCACCCCTTCCCTGAAGGGGCGCAGCTCCATTGCTTCCAGTTCCTCCACGGGCTTATCCACCACAGGCAGGCTCAAATGGGAATCCTGGGCTGTATCCCCATGGCCGGGAAAGTGCTTGGCACAGGCAAGTACCTTCTCGGACATCAGCCCCTTTGCCATTTTCATAGCATACGCCCCCACCTGCCCCGGCCCGTCGCCATAGCTGCGGATGCCAATGACAGGGTTATCCTGGTTGCAGTTGATATCCATCACAGGGGCAAGGTCAAAGTTGATGCCCAGCCTTTTAAGCTGCCTTCCCGTAAGCTGTCCCGCAAGATAAGCGTTCTCCGGATCCCTTGATGCCGCTGTGGCCATTGCCCCTGGCACATTCACCAGGTCGTCCGAAAGCCGCACGATCGCACCGCCCTCCTGGTCGATCATAATAAAAGGGGCGATCCCGGTATTTTCCTTTACCTGCTGGCGGAGGCTGCCGCATAGCCCCGAGAGCTGCTCCCCGCTTTCAATATTTTCCCCAAACAATATAATATTCCCTACCTGAAACTCTTTCAGGAAACGGCAGAATTCCTCTGTCAGCCCTGTGCCGGGAAACCCCACCGAAAAACACTGCCCGATCTTTTCCTTAAGGGACATCTGCTCCACTGTCTTTTCCATATACTATACGATACTCCTTTCCTGTTTGCAAACTAAAAACTTATCTTCCCCATCACCACCGGATGCTTTGCCCCGGTTGCTTTCACAGCATTATTAAAATGGCAGCACACCGTTTCGTTTGCCAGGATAGCGAAGGCGACCGCCTCCTTAGCATTGCTGTCCAGATGCAGGTCTTCGTTGGTCACTACCTGGCACTTTGGCAGCGCCTTTTTGAGAAAGCCCATCAGCGTCTTATTGTGGCTGCCGCCTCCCCCTACAATCAGCTGCCCTGGCACCGGGCGGCAGAAATTTTCCATGCCTATACGGATACATTCCGCCGTAAAACAGGTGGCTGTTGCCAGAATATCCAAAAGGGGGAGCCCCATCTCCTCCCCTTTCTCCTCCAGCCGCTGTACATATGACTTCCCATACCGCTCCCTTCCTGTGGTCTTGGGGACAGGGGCTGCCAGGTAAGGATCCGCCAGCATAAAGGAAAGAAGCTGCTGGTCAACCTTTCCTGCTGCCGCCAGCTTCCCTTCCCCGTCAAAAGTACACTTTCCCTTGGTCAGGCGGCCCGCCAGGGCGTCCATTACCATATTCCCAGGCCCTGTATCAAAAGCATAGACCTCTTCCAGGGTGCACCCTGCAGGCAGGACCGTAATGTTACCGATCCCCCCGATATTCTGCAGGGCAATGGTACGCTCCTTTTGACGGTAAAGTAAATATTCCGTATAAGGCACCAGGGGTGCCCCAAGGCCGCCTGCCGCCATATCCCGCACCCGGAAGTCGGAAACCACCGGGCATTCCATCTCCTCTGCTATCACTGCCGCTTCCCCGATCTGCAAAGTGCTGGAAAAGGACTTACCCAGATAGCCCTCCTGTGCGGGGATATGCCATAGGGTCTGCCCATGGCTCCCCACCAGGTCGATATCCCGGGGAGAGATCCCGCATTCCCTGCAAAGCTCCTTGCAGCTTTCTGCAAACAGCCTGCCCAGGAAAAAATTCAAATTGCAGATCCTGTGGCTTCCCCCATAATCTCCTGATGCCGCCTTTAAGATCTCCTCCCTTACTTCCTCCGGGTAGGGATGGGTGATAAAGCCCAGCTGTTCCACCTTTGTGGAAAGCCAGTTCCCTTCTATCCGTACAAGGGCGGCGTCAATGCCGTCCGCTGATGTGCCGCTCATCAGCCCGATCACCAGACGGCTGTCCTTACTTGCCAATTTTTCCATTGGATGCATATTGATACCTCCCGGGCCCTCCTAAACAGAAGCTCCTTCCTTTTGGGCAGCTTTTAAAATTTCCTGTATCCGTCCGTTTTTTTCTTCCAAAAGCGCCTTTGCCTCCTGGCTGCCTGCCCCTGTCAGGATCATGACAATGGCCGCTTTGGCGCTGTATTCACATTCCTTTAAGACCCTTCTGGCTTCTTCATCAGAAGCATGGGTACAGGTCTTTACGATCCTTACCGTCCGTTCCAGGAGCTTTTCATTGGTGGCTTTCACATCCACCATCAAATTGCCGTAGACCTTGCCCATCTGGATCATTACCGTTGTTGAAAGCATATTCAGTACCATCTTCTCGGCGGTCCCGCTTTTTAACCGGGTAGAGCCTGTAATGACCTCCGGGCCTGGCATGGGGGCAATGCCAATATCAGCCATTTGGTCAATGGCAGAATCCGGGCAGCAGGTGACCGCGATTATAGGCGCCCCCTTCTCCCTGGCATATGCCATAGCCCCCAAAACATAAGGCGTCCTGCCGCTGGCGGCAAGCCCCACCAGCACATCCTTTTCACAGAAACCAATTTTTTCCAGATCCTCCCTGCCCTCCTGGCCGTCGTCCTCCGCCCCTTCCTTGGCCCTGAAGATCGCTTCCGTCCCTCCTGCAATGATGGCCTGGATCAGTTGGGGGTCTGTGCCAAAGGTGGGGGGGCACTCCACCGCGTCCAATATCCCAAGCCTGCCTGAGGTGCCGCAGCCTATGTACACCAGCCTCCCGCCTTTCCTTATTTGTCCATAAATCACTTCAGAAGCTTTTGCAATTTTGCCCAGCTCTTTTTCCACCGCAAAAGCCACCTTCTTATCCTCCTCATTCATCAGGCGCACCATTTCATACACGCTCTTTGAATCAATATTGGAGGTATTTTCATTTCTCTGTTCTGTTGCGATGTAATCAAGTTCCACCATATTATGATCCTTCCTTCCTGTTTCACTTTCTTGCTCCTTAACCCTTTACAGAACCTACCGTCATGCCTTTTACAAAATATTTCTGCAAAAAAGGATAAATACAGATAATGGGCAGCGTAGATACAATGATCACCGCAGCCTTCACGGAAATGGCAATGGTTGACTTATCCGCGCTCCCTGCCGCTTCCCCTACCATCATGGTCCCGTTCACAATGTTCCTCAAATACAGCATTACCGGATACTGGTTACTGTTTAAATAAATCAGGGAATTAAACCAGTCGTTCCAGAAAAATACCGCTGAATACAGGCCGATGGTCGCTATGGCTGGCTTTGACAGCGGCACCACGATCTTCCACAACAGCTTCCAGTAGCTCATTCCGTCAATCAGCGCCGCCTCTTCCAGCTCCCCCGGTATGGTCTTAAAAAAGTTGATCAGGATGATCAGGTTAAACTGGTTGATGGCAAAAGGGACCAGCAGGGCAAACCTTGTGCCGGTAAGCCTTAAATAGCTGACCAATAAGTAATTGGGGATCAGGCCTCCCGAAAAAAACATGGTCAGTATCACCATTTTCATAAAGAAATTGTTTCCCCTTAAAAAGTCCTTTGACAAAGGATACCCCAGCATGATCATCATAAGAAGGGAAAAAGCGGTCCCGCAGATGGTATAAAAAAAGGTATTCCCATATGCCCGGAAAAAGTTTGGATAAGAAAAGATCTGCTGGTAGGATGAGAGGTTGATCCCCTTTGGCCAGAAGGTCACTTCATTATTCATAATTGCTGCCGGGTCGGAAAGGGACATGGCGACCATGTAAATAAACGGCAGCAGGCAAACCAGCAGGACCAATATCATCACCAGATTTACCAGGCCGTCAAAAATAAGGTTGGATTTTGCTGTCTTTTTATGTTTTCCCATGGCTATCCCCCTTAATAGATTCCGTCCCCTGTCACCTTCTTGCTGACAGTATTAGACACGGTAACAAGGATCACGCCAATCAGGCCGCTGAACAGGCCGATGGCAGTTGCATAAGAGTAATTCTGGTTGGTAAGGCCCGTGCGGTACACCAGCGTGTCAATGATATCACTGACCCCTGAATTGGCAGGGGTGTACATCAGCAGCACCTTTTCAAAACCAAGGGTAAGCATCCGTCCTACGTCAAGGATCAGCATTACCATAATGGTAGGCAGGATAGAGGGCAGGGTCACATGGAACACCTTCTGGATCCTGGTCGCGCCGTCCATCTCCGCCGCTTCATAAAGTTCTGTGTTGATCCCCGTGATCGCCGCCAGGTAAATGATCGCTGTCCAGCCCATAAACTGCCAGGTGTCCGTAAATACATAAATCCACCGGAAGTATTTCGCATCGTTCATAAAATACACAGGGACAATGCCGAAAACATTTTGCAGGAAGTTATTCACCATGCCACTGCTGGGGGACAGAAGTTCCCCTAAAATGGCGATCACCACCACGGTGGAAATAAAACGGGGCATATAGGAAACCGTCTGCACCAGCTTTTTAAACCTTGCATTCTTTACCTCATTTAGAAAAATGGCAAATATAATGGGTATGGGAAAATTGATCACCAGGTTCATAAAGGAAAGTACCAGGGTATTGCGGAAAGCCCTCCAGAACATATTGTCTGTAAGGAACCGCTTAAAATAATGGAACCCCACCCATTCTGTCCCAAAGGGGCTCATGCCCGGGCGGTACCTCCGGAACGCCAGCACACTCCCTAGCATGGGAACATACTTAAACACCAGTATATGGATAATCGGCACCAGCATCATCAGGTATAACTGCCAATACCGTTTGAAATGGCTTTTAAAGGGCTGCCTGGGCACTGCTGCCGCTCCCTTTTTTGCTGCTTTTTCTTTCTTCATACACATACCATACCTTTCAAAAACCAGCCCGGCGGGTGCAGAACATCCCCATATGCCCTTAACCAATACTTGCCGCATGTTTTTCCATGCGGCAAGCGTGATAGCCCTTTTGGCCGATTTCATACCAGGGCGCTTCCAATAAGTGCTTTCTGCGCCCAACTACCTCTAGTTCCTATTTCAGTGCATCATTATACATCTGGCAGAAGGATTCGATCTGAAGGTTATTCATTTCACCCACATAAGCATCCCAGTCTGTTTCCAGGGATTTGGTCCCTGTCAGGAACCCATCCAGCCACACCTCAAGATTATCCGCCAGGGGCGTCTGCAGGGAGGAAGCGTCCTCTGCCTGTAGGTCGTCAAAGTTTACACTGGGCGGGATATCCTGGATGGCAGTGTCCATCGCTGCCACCTGTTCATTGATCTTCGCATAATTCTCATCATACTTGGTCATCTCACGGGCATTGTACCAGACCATCTGGGTAACGTCGGAACCGCACCCGTACTGGACCTGCATATATTTATAAACGCCGTCAGCCGCATTTAAAATCTCGTCTGAATAAGTAATGGTGCCGCCGTCTTCTGTATAGGTCTGCCCTTCCACCCCAAGGCACCAGATCTTCGCCGCTTCCTCTGAGAAGAACATGGCATCGATGGTCCTTACGATCCTTTCAAAATCATCCCTTTTCGCCGTTGCCGCAGGGAACATGATCCCGCTGCCAAGGCTGGATTTGGGCTGATGGTGGGCACCGCTAGGCCCTGCTAAGGGCGCGTACATCTGAAGCTTGAAGCCCTCCTGGGCAGCCGCCGATTCCACGCCGCCGATCTGGTCATAATATGCATAAGTTGCGCAGGAATAGCCGGTAGCCATTTTCTGGGACCAGGTATCAGAGTCAATGGGATCCGCCATTTCAGGGTCAAGAAGCCCTTCTTCATATAATTTATGGAAGAAAGCCAGGTATTCCTTCAGCTCATCGCTGGTTGCCGCTGCAAAATACTCGTTATTGGTATAGTCCCAGCTAAGTACGTTGGTTCCCGAAGAACCGTTCTTGCCCACGCTGATCCCAAAGGAAGGCATGGTCATACGGTAAAGCACCCTGGGGCCGGCAAGGATCGTAAGGGGATAGGAATCCGGGTTTTCTTCCTTGTAGGCTTTTAAGATCCCGTACAGGTCGTCAAAGGTCTTCGGCTCGGACAGCCCCTTTGCCTCCAGGAAATCCTGCCTTAAAATCAGGCCGCCGTCATAGAAGGGCTTATCTGTCAAAGATGGCATGTAATAAAGCTTTCCATCCTGGAGTTTCTTCGCTTCCACTGCATCCTCCAGCCCGAATTCTTTCACCCTCTCGGTAAAATTGGGTATCCACTGTTCATAATCGCTTATAGGTACAAGAGCGCCGTTTAATGCCAGGGAAGCATTTTCCCCTGTGGTTGTCTGGTACAAAACCACATCGGGCGCATTGGTCCCGGTATTCAGGGCAAGGGAAACCTTGGTATTATAATCTGCAATGGGGATGATCTCCCAGGAGACGTCCACATTGTACTTTTCTTCCATGGTTTTCACTGTCAGCCAGTCTTCTTTAAAAGGAAGGGTAGAATTATCGGAATAATATACCGTGATCTTTAAGGGATCCTCCCCAGCATACTTACTTTCTGCATCTTCCCCCTTGGCAGGGCTTTCCGCGTCTGCCTGGGACGTTTCTGTTTCCTTTTCCGTATCAGCCTGGGAAGGGGCAGCGTCTTCCTTTTCCTCCGGGGGATTGGTATCCGTCTGGGAGTCTTTTCCGGAATTGCCGCATCCTGCCAGCAGCGTTAGGGATAAGGATGCCGTCAGAACGAGTGATAATAACTTTGACTTTTTCATTGTAACCTCCTTTTCATATATCAGCACATTTGCTTCATTTATTGCAACAGGTTTCCCTGGCAGCAATCGCTTTATTATGAAATTCTTGGCAAATTATTTAATTTTTTCCTGTTTTCTATCATTCTTTTGTATACTTTAACTATACACCAGGATACTCCGTGAGTCAACAACTTTTTGTAACAAAATTACATGTTTTTATTTTAATTGATTTATTTTTTCAATTCATTATTTCACAAGCGTTTTTTTGCACAGGAAAAGGTAGCCGCCCTCACAGGGCAACTGCCTTAGTAAACCTTGTTGGTAAATGCGCCGGCCTCATTAGCGGTACAGCGCATAGTCCTGCACTTCCTTGAAAAACCCCGCCCTGCCCAGCGCTTCCCTTGCCTGGCTGGGATATTCTTTTACCACAATGCGGCGCAGGGCCGGGAAAAGCTTCCCCTTTTTGTATTCCTCCGCAAAAAGGGCAATACACTCCTCCAGATATCCTTCCTCAAACACCCGCAGGGTCTTCCCCTGTCTTTCCATCACAGCCACCGGGATCCCGCCAAAGCACGCCAGGGCAGTTCCGGGAACATTGAAAAAGCTCCTCCCTTCCTTGTGGGGAAGAACCTTCCCCCAGCACTGTGCCGGGTCTGCCGCATTTACCCACACCAGCTGCCTTTCCGGATGCTTCAGCGCCCGTGTTACCGAATCAAAATCCTTCCCCCGGATAAACTGTGCGCCGGAAAGCCCTTCCACAAAGTATCCCCTTCTTGCCTGCCCGGTGTATTCCCAGATACGCAATACCGCCAAAGCCTCCTGCCAGGAAAGCCCCCAGGCGGCGGCTGTTTCCCTGGAAAGGATCACACAGCGGCTAAAGCAGTCCTCCAGCCGTTTTTCTATGGATGGCTCCTTTACCGGGCGTACAATATCCCATCTCCCTGCCCGCAGGGCCTGGACCCGCATGTTCACCCGCTCCCTTGGGGCGGCTTTTTTGGCCCGTTCCCTGTTGTTCCACTGGCGTACCGGGAGAAAGCTGTCCGCATATACCAGCCCCTTTTCCATCAAAGACATAAGCGTAGCGTGGGGAGATTCCCCTTCCAGGAGGCCGTTCAGGGACTGCATAAAGCTTGCCCCCCGCTTTTCCAGGGCTTCATATATCAGGGCCTCCTTTTCTGTCAGTTCCTCCTTCTGGCAGGCAGGATCCATGTCCCAGTCGATTTGTTCCTGGTAGTCAAAGCGCAGCCCCCCTTTTCCTTCCATATGCCAGAACAGCTCCCCCTCCGCCAGATAGGAATCCAGCATATTTTCCCGGTATTTCCCCACTCTGCCCGGAAGCAGCGTCCCCTCCCAAAAGGGAGCCGGAAGGGATACCCCCGCATAGCCTTTCAGCAGGTTTCTTAGGCATTCCTCCCCGGGAGCCGCCGATTCCAGCCGGGCAAACAAAAGGGCGGCATAGTTTTCCCCGGGAAGGGTCTGCACCTCCTCCCGGCGGTTTTTCAGCGTCCGGGCCCTTGCCCGGCGGTATAAGGCCCCATGGTAATACACGCCCTCCTGCTTTACCGCCTCCTCCCGGCGGCACAGCTCCTCCAAGGCCTCCTCCGCCTCAGGGACAGGCAATCCGTAACGCTGGGCCGTCTGGGCTGCGCTGGCGGCCCCTCTGTACCGGAGCATCCGCCTGACCACAGGAAGCCGCGCCTGCAGGCACCCGCCCTGCCCCTGCTGCCTGGAAGCCCCATCTTCCCCAAAGGCGGCGGCATATTCCGCCTCCTGCTCTGCGGCGATCCACAGGCCCTGTTCCAGATACAAGACCCTCCCCTGCGCAGCCAGGCTGGCCAGCCATTGTACCGGGACCGGAAGCTCTCCCGCCGCCAGGTCCCCTTCTGCCATCAAAAGGGAATGAAGCTGCTTTTCATCCCCGGGAAGTTTTTCCCGCTGCTGCACCTGTGCCAGTTCCTGCCTGCCGGGGGAGAGCAGCTCCTTCTCCTTTTTCAGCGCTTCCTCCACCGCCCCATGTATGCCCCTGGGTGTGGGGGCATAATCGTACATCACCGCCGCCTCCTGCCCCCATTGCAGGGGAAGGGACATAGGGGACGGGATCTGGGAATAGACCTCCCTTACGCCCACCCTGCCGGAGCGGATATCCCACAGAAGCTCCCTTAATCCACTGGCATCCCAAAGCTCCTGCATACATTCCCTCCTGGTTTCCCTGATCAGTGGATGGGCCTCTTCCCTCACTGTCTGTTCCAGCATTTCCGCACTTCGCAGTCTCTGCATCCACAGGGGCTGGCGTCCGTTTTTCCTTACCCCCATCATCAGCGCCCTGCCGCTGTTATACCGGAATGCCATATTAAACACAGGGGTAGCGGGAAGCAGGATCTCCAGCCGCCTGAGGCAGGTTTCCGGGTCCACCCTTTGGAGGATGCCCTCCGGCAGGTGTGTCCCGCTGTAAGAATACAGTAAAAATCCGTCCTCCTCGTCCACGCTCCCTATCTCCATGGCAAGCTCCTCCCCTGCTATCTGGGCTGCAAGCAGGGCCAGAGGTGCATTGATCCTCCTCCCAAAAACCGAGTGGACCATTAACTGGCTGTTTCCCGAAGAGTCCCTGAAATGTTCCACCACAACCGTCTTATGGTCGGGCAGCCCTCCCACCGCCATAATCTGCCGCTCCAGATACCCAAAGGCAAGCCTGGCCGCCGCCTGGTCCAGCCCCAGGGCTTCCAGTTTTTCCAAAAGCGCGCCCTGCCCATAGGCTTCCTGGAGGGAGTGGAGGATACGCCCAAAGGCTTCCCCTGTGCGCTTGTCCCGCCCTTTCAGCTCCCCTTTCCAGAAGGGAAGCCTGGCGCCTTCCATTGCCGCCGGAGCCACCGTTATGGCATCCTTGCCAATATCCAGTATCCTCCAGGCGAAAGAGCCCAGGATGAACCGGTCGCCCCTGCGGGACTCATAGACAAATTCCTCATCCATCTCCCCCAGCTTCACGCCTTCCTGGGTCCTTACCGTATACAGCCCTTTATCCGGGATCGTCCCTCCTGCTGAAATGGCCAGCATTCTGCTGTAGCCGTCCCCCTCCACCCTCTCGTTGATCCTGTCATACAAGACCCTGGGGCGGGCAGGGATATCCCTTTGATGCTCATAGTCCCCCGCCAGCATGCCCAGGACCGACCTCACATCTTCCCTGGTAAGGTTCCGGAAAGGCCATGCCCTTGGAAGGATCTCCATCACCTCATCCAGCCCATAGCTTCTAAAAGCCGCCATGGAGACCAGATGCTGGGCAAGTATGTCCAGGCATTCTGAGGGCGGGTTCAGGCGTTCCACCATGCCTTTTCTTGCCAGCTCCGCAGTCATGCCGCAGGAAAGGCATTCCGCCGCAGTCCTGGGAAACAGGTACATAAGGCTCACCCGCCCGGGATTATGCCCCGCCCGCCCAAGCCTTTGCATCGTGCCGGATATGGTGCGGGGGCAGCCCACCTGCAGTACCTGGTCGATCTCCCCCACGTCAATTCCCAGCTCCATGGAGGAAGTGGCGCACAAAAGCCGCAGGCTCCCTTCCCGCAGGGAAAGCTCCACCTGCTGCCGCTGCTCCTTTGACAGGCTGCCGTGGTGCACCCGGGCGAACCCCTCCCCTCCCAGAAGATTTACATAATATGCCAGCTTCTCCGCATACCTTCTTCCCTCCACAAAGGCGATAACGCTCCTGCCCCTTTGGCAGTACTGGAACACCAGCTTTCCCAGCTCCTCCCATACAGGGTCTTTCCTCCTGCCCCTGGTATTGTCTGCATAGGGGGACAATACCTCCAGACGTACTTTTTTCTCCATAAGGGGTGCCGCCACCTGCACCTGCCCAGGCGCCAGGTATGCGGCGGCAGTCCCCAAAGGCTCAATGGTAGCTGACAGCCCAATGCGCTGCAGGGGTCTTTTGCACAGAAAATCCAGCCGCGCCAGGGAAAGCATCAGATGCGCCCCTCTTTTGGTGTCCACCAGCACATGCAGCTCGTCCAATATCACTGCTTTTGCCGTGGCAAGCACATTCTGCCCTGTTTTGCTGGTAAGCATCAGATACAAAGACTCCGGCGTAGTAATCAGGATATGGGGCGGCTTCCTTACCATTTGCTGCCTGTCCCTTTGGGGCGTATCCCCTGTGCGGATGCCTATGGTAATTTTCCCCGCCCCGCCGATGCCCTCCAGGGGACGGTCCAGGTTCTCCCGGATATCCGCCGCCAGCGACTTTAAGGGAGAAACATAGATCAGCTCCAGCCCGCCCTTCCCCTCTCCCTTTACTGCCTGGGCTTTCATCCGGTCAAGGAACACAAGAAAAGCTGAAAGGGTCTTTCCTGTCCCGGTAGGCGCACAGACCAATGTATGGCTTCCCTCCGCTATATACTGCCACGCCAGCTTCTGCACCGGCGTAGGCTCTCCTAAGGCGGACCGAAACCACTGTGCTGTTTCCTTTTCAAAAAGTTCTAATATATTTTCCATTATGACCACCTGTACCGCTGCCTTCTAAATCTGCCCATTTTCTCCCAAAGCCCATCAATATGGGATAAGTTTAACACAGAAAGCCGCAGTTTTAAATATTGATTTCCGTAATCTCAATGGAGATTGCAGCCTTTCCTGCAATAAGTTATAATTTGTTTCATAACAAAAAGCAAAGGCGGCAAATATATGGCAAAAATTTTAGTAGTTGAGGATGATCTGGCCTTAAGCGCCGGACTATGTTTTGAGCTGGATATAAGCGGTTATCTGACAGTGGCATCTTATAACTGCCAAAAGGCCAGGCAGCTTATAAAAAACGAACACTTTGACCTGGCAATCCTGGATGTGAACCTGCCTGACGGAAATGGTTTTGGCCTCTGCCGGGAATTCAAAGAACTCCTGCCAAAGCTGCCAGTGATTTTCCTCACCGCCAAGGATTTGGAAGAGGATGTCCTGGCAGGTTTCAATCTGGGGGCAGAGGATTACATTACCAAACCCTTTCACACACAAATCCTGAAATGCCGCATAGAGGTAGCACTGCGCCGGAACGCCCTTACGGCAAAATCCCCGGATTGTTATGACGATGGCTTCCTGCATCTGGATTTCCAGCTCCTTACAGCTGTTAAAGGCGGGCAAAAGCTGGCCATCACCCCTAATGAATACAAGATGTTAAGGCTTCTGACAGGCAATGCCGGAAATATTGTAACCCGCCAGCTCCTGCTGGAAAAGCTGTGGGACTGTGAGGGAAACTATATTGACGACCACACACTTACTGTAACCATGAACCGCCTGCGGGCCAAGATCGAGGATGCCTCCCATTCCTACATCCAGACTGTCCGGGGAATGGGCTATCTGTGGAAAAACAAAGAGGTGTGAAAAATGAAACCAGAATCTTTCCCCTCAAAAAGGCTGCTGTTTGCCCCAGGCCTGCTGCTTCTTCTTTTGAGCCTGTTGTGGAAATACATCCCTTTCAATATTATGCCCGTTATTTTGTCCGCGCTGGGCGCTTTTGCCCTTCTTGCAGCGGTTTTGTGGGGCCGGGAACAGCAACGGCAGCAATCAGGCCTTGCAAACAGTATCTGTGAAACCATGGATGCCCTTATGGATGGGCGGGAGCCGGAAAATTACCATCCCTACGAGGACTCACAGGCTTCTAAAGTGCAGCTTAAGCTTATGCAGTTTCATGATAAACTGCAAGAAGACGGGCGGCAGAACCGGCAGGACAAGCAGGCCATCCAGGAATTGGTCAGCGATATCTCCCATCAGGTGAAAACGCCTATTGCAAATATCCAGATGTTTACCAATATTTTACAGCAGCACCAGTTAACGGATGATAAGCGGAAGGAATTCCTCACCACTATGGCATCCCAGATCAATAAACTGGACTTCCTGATGCAGTCGCTGATCAAAATGTCCCGCCTGGAAACCGGCACTTTTACCCTGCATATGGAAACCGGCAGTTTATACAATACCATTGCCCAGGCAGTCAGCGGCATTTGCCCAAAAGCAGACCAAAAGGACATACAGATTGAAGTGGAATGTGACAGCCGCCTGGCAGTGCGGCATGATCCCAAATGGACTTCAGAGGCATTGGGAAACATCCTGGACAATGGGGTAAAGTATACGCCAAAGGGCGGGAAGATCCATATCACCGTCCGCCCATGGCAGTTTTATACCCGTATAGATATTGCAGATACAGGCACAGGGATCGCACCTGAGCACTATAACGATATATTCAAACGGTTCTACCGGGCCCAGGAAACCGCCGGGGAGGAAGGGGTCGGCCTGGGGCTGTACCTGGCACGCTGCATCATTACCCTGCAAAAAGGATATATCAGCGTAAGGTCACAAGCCGGAAAGGGGACTGTTTTTTCTGTCTTTCTGCTGAACTGAAAAAGAAAGGGGCTTGGCAATGGATATCATAACAGTACACCACCTGAAAAAATACTTTGGGACTGGCTGCAGCCAGGTAAAAGCCATAGACGGAGTAAGCCTAAGTGTTGAAAAAGGTAAATTTACCGCCATAACCGGAGCTTCCGGTTCCGGAAAGACAACCCTCCTCCATCTTATGGGCGGCCTGCATAAACCCGACGGAGGGACAGTTGTGGTTGACGGTACTGACCTGGCAAAGCTTACCGAGGAGCAGCTTACAATCTTCCGCCGCAGGAAAGTAGGGTTTGTTTTTCAGGACAACAATCTGATCCCGGAACTGACAGTCAGGGAAAATATCTTATTCCCCCTTGCACTGGATGATTGCCTCCCGGATAAGTTCTTTTTCAGGGAAGTGGCCGCAATCATGGGGCTTAAGGACAAATTAAACAATTTTCCCCATATGCTTTCCGGCGGCGGGCAGCAATGTACAGCCATTGCCAGGGCACTGATTACAAAGCCAGCCATTATTCTTGCCGACGAGCCAACGGGGAGTTTTGATATCAAAACAAGCCAGAACGTGGCAGGGCTGCTGAAAATGACTGCGGAAAGGTTCCGCCAGACCCTTGTTATGATCACCCATAACCTGGAGCTCGCCCAGCTTGCGGACCATGTAGTCTGCCTGCAGGATGGGCGCATTCAAAATAGGAGCCTGCCAAAAGGTACAAAATTGTAACATTACTGTACCACAATTGTAACACCACAGAGGTATACTCTTACCAAATAAAGATACAGGAGAGCATATACCTATGAAAGAAATGTTAAAAACCCTCACACGGCGTACCTTTGCCGCCAACAGGGGCCAAAACTTTATTGCAGTGCTGGCGATTGCCCTCACTGCCACCCTTTTTACCTCTGTCACTACCATTGGGGCTGGGACCATGCAGTCCCTTTCCCTTACCATGCAGATGTTAAAACTAAGCCGCGGGGACGCGGAGCTCCACAACATGTCCCTGGAACAGTTTGAGGCACTGAAAAAAGAGGATTTTGTAAAGAACGCGGGGATGCGTATGCCCGTTGCCTTCCTTTCCAATACCATCCGCCATAATGTTGAACTTGACGTGATGGATGAAACGGAAGCAGAGCTTGTCTTTGCCTCCCCCACCCATGGCAGGTTCCCCCAGGCAGCAAACGAAGTCGTCACATCTGACCGGGCACTGCGGGATTTGGGCGCTGAACCGGAAACAGGCGCCGAAATTACAATCGCTTTTACTGCCCATGGAAAAGAATATGTACTGCCAATGGTAGTATCAGGCTGGTATGAGTCCGTAAGCGACCAGGTCAGTTACCTGGTGGCAGGTACAGCGTTCCGGGATGCCAACCCGGATATTTTCCGCAATACCTATAAACAGGACAAAGAGCTGGCCGGTGTTTATTTTTCTGACATTACCGTAACCAACACGCTGCATCTCCAGGAAAAGCTTGATAAATTTTCCCGCAGCCAGGGTGGCAGCCCCGACGATATGCAGGCACCTAATTACCTTCCCGGCATTATCAACCAGGCCAAAAACCCAGCCCCTGATGGCACAACCCTGGCAGCAGGGTCAATGTTCCTTCTGCTCTTTGTATTCTGCGGTTATCTTTTAATCTACAATGTTTTTGATATCGCCGTAATGCAGGATATCCGCCGGTATGGGCTGTACCGCACCATAGGCATGAGCCGCAGGCAGGTAAAGGAGCTTATCAACCGGCAGGCTCTCTGGTTAACATGTATGGGGCTCCCCATTGGCCTTCTGGCAGGTTTTTTGGTTGGGCGTTCTTCCATGCCGGTGATCATGTCCTCCCTTGATACGGAATATAACCACATTGCAGTCCAGATTTCCCCGTCATTTTCCATCTTTGCAACGGCCGCCTTCCTGACAGCTTTTACAGTCTTTTTAAGTACCCGCAAGCCTGTGAGGACAGCAGCAGGCATCCCCCCAGCCCAGGCTTTCCGGTATGTGGAAACCAGCCTGTTAAAAGCGAAGAAAAAACGCAGCAGGGAAACTGCCACCATCCCCCAAATGGCCCTTTCCAACCTTGGCCGCAATAAACGGCGCAGCGCTTTTATCATAATATCCCTAATGCTGTGCGTTGTGCTGTTAAACTGTGTGGGGACCGCAGCAAACAGTGTGGATATCGAAAAGCAGGTAGCGCAGATGATCCGCACGGATTTCGCCATATTAAACGCCGGGTCTATGAGTAACCAGCAGGGGTTTACCAGCCGCGATATGGCCCTCAGTGAACAGACCATCGCCGATATTTCTTCCCAAAAAGGCGTTATAAACGGTACAGCAGTATATAAAAATACCCTGGAGGATACCAATGTGACCTATGATTTTGACGTGGAGCTGCCCATCAGTTCAAACTCACCTTACAGCGGCCTCCTTACAGGCGTTACCGAAAACGGTGTGGTGTTCAATCTCGGGGATGATGGGAAGCCAATCTGCAATGTGTATGGCATGGAGGAAGCCTCGATAGAGCGGATGAATATTCTGGAAGGGGAGAAAGACCCCCATATCCTTTATGGACAGATGTGCAATGGGGAAGGCGTCCTGCTGGGTGTCAAAGGCAAGATGGGGACCAAGGCCATGAATCCTGTTTTTGACCTCCTGGAAACAGGGGACCGGATAGCTGTGTATAAAAATGGCCAGCAGATAAAGGAATTTTCTGTCCTAGCAAAAGCAGTGACAAATGGGGATGATGAAGAGGTGGGGTACACAGTGGGCGGCCCTGTGAGGGTCGGCGGCGATGGGTTATTCCTGTACCTGCCCACTGAAATCTATAAGGAAATCTATGACGAGCCTGTGATCTACAAATATTCATTTGACATTGAAGAAAGCCAGAGAAAGAATATGTCGGTCTTCTTGGATAACTATATGGAAACAAAAGATATGAGCATCAACTATCTCTCCGCTGATTCCGCCCGCGCCGTTGCCCAGACAAGCCGGAATATCATCCACTTTGTAGGCGGGGCAATAGGGCTGATTTTTGGCTTTGCAGGCATTTTGAATCTTGTCAATATGCTCATCACTTCCATTTTGGCCAGGCGGCATGAATTTGCCACAATGCAAAGCATTGGCATGACCCAAAAACAACTGGCCCAAATGATGACCCTGGAAGGGCTCTGGTACGCCCTGGGAGCGGCCAGCCTGGGAATTGCCCTGTCATTGCTGCTGGATCTGACGCTGGTACGCAGTATTATAGACAAAAGGTGGAATTTCACCTTTCATTTAACGCTGGCCCCTGCCATCATTACCAGCATAATACTTCTGGCCTTTGCCGCCCTGGTGCCGTCCCTGGTACTGCGCCAGTTCCATAAGGGCAGTATTGTGGAGCAGCTTCACGTTTCAGAATTTTGAATAACCAAACCATTTGGGATGCCAGTATGTCCCGGCGCTGCTGGCAGGTATGCAAAAACGGAAAAGTTTCATATGATAATAAAAACCAGCCAAAACATAAAGGAAAAATGAAATATGAAACGATGTGTTCCGTTGGAACCTGCTGCAGAAGCTGTCTGTAACCAAAGCTCTGTGCCTCCGCTGATCTTTCAGATGCCTCCCGGGCAAGGCAGGAGGGCATTAGAGAAAATGCAGGATACGCCGGTATATAAATATCCCGCCGATATATCCTCAGTTTGTGTCAACACTGGGATGTGGGGCAGTATCCCGGTATATTTTATTGCGCCTAAAGGCGAAAAAATCAGAAACGTTATATACTATATCCATGGCGCAGGCTGGGTGTTTGGCAGCTTCCATACACACGAAAAGTTAGTCAGGGAGCTTTCAGCAAGGACGGGTTCACTGGTCATATTCCCCGAATACAGCCGGTCACCGGAAGCAAAATACCCCACAGCAACCGAACAGTGCTATTTTATCTTTTCCCATATCAAGGAAATTATCGGGGATTGTTTTTCGATAGCAGACGGTATTACGCCCACAGTGGCAGGTGACAGTGTGGGTGGGAACATGGCAATCGCTATGGTTCTGATGTCAGACATGCGGCATGGGCCATGCCCCCACAGGCTGCTGTTATATTACCCGGTAACAAACGCCTGTTTTGACACGCCCAGTTACCATCAATTTGCAACAGACTATTATCTATATCGGGAAGGGATGAAATGGTTCTGGCGGCAGTATACAGCTTCTATGGAAGACAGAAACCAGATAACCGCATCTCCCCTCCGGGCTGGCATAGACTGCCTTAGATGTTTCCCTCCGACAATGATCATAAATGGCCAGGCGGATGTTTTACGCAGCGAAGGGGAAGCCTTTGGCGAAAAGCTCCGGTGTGCAGGCGTGGAAGTGACAGCGTTGCGGGTTCAGGGAACTATCCACGATTTTGTGATGCTCAATGCGCTGGACCAGACAAATGCTTGCCGTACAGCTATGGACGCATCAACCCAGTGGGTAAACCGCCTGAATTGAAACCCAATGGAAAATAATGCAGGGAAAGACCGCAAAATCAAAACCGCCGCCCTTTACATTGTGATACGTAAAAAAAATATATTTTTTATCCTTGGTATAAGCGATGTTTGGCTCATACTGCCACCACCTCCCATTCCCATAATGTTGTATATACACCGCCCCCCCCTTCCAGACCTCCCAAAAAAGCCCTTCCGGTATATATACGGTGATTTCTCCCGCCTCTTCCTTGGCCACGGAATATATTTCAGACACAGGATCCTTTTTCGTCTTCCCCAGCTCCTGCCAGGTAACCTTGCCGCTTTTGGCCAGTATCCCATCCCCATTCCCTTTATCTACACAGCAAAAGAAGATCCCGTCCAATTCCTGCGTTTCAAAACGCCTGTATTTTACCCCTTCTTCCTCGAATACCGCGTAGGACTGAATATAGAAACTGTCCTGTTCAATCCCAAAATCTGTCAGGCCGCTTCTGCCATAGGTATGGGCGTAGCCGCGCCCATAGTCCTCCTGGCTTTTGTAGGAAATCAGGACAGCCCTCAGGCCATAATGGTTTGCCGCCTCCTCCAGATATGCCGCCGCATCAGGATTTGCCATGGCAAATCCTGTCAGGTCCTGCCCCAGGCAATCGTCAATCCTGCAATACACCGGATGCTGTTCCATAAAGTCCCCAAAGCCCCCTTCCTGATAAAGGCCGTTTAACATATTTTCTTCTTGCTCATCCGAATAACGGTCGCCTGCAATCTGCCTGTCCCTGTATTCCAGATACAAATCATAGATCTCATATCCCAGCAGGCCAGAAAAATACGCCTTTGCCTCCGCCTTTATGAGCCCATACTGGTAATCATCCAGCCCCTCTTTGCCTTCTTCCTCCCCGCTGATATGCACCCTGAATTCCTGCTGCCCATGGGCCATCCATACATCCACGGAACCTGTTGTCTGCAATTTGAATCCGGCATCCCTCACAGTGCAGGCTTTAGCCTGTACCACTTCCGGTTCAAAACCATACTTTTCACGGATATACTTTACGGCGTTTGCCTCACCAACTGCGGCCATTGCCTGCATCCTCTCTTTTTCTTCTTTCAATGTGCCACATGCCGGAAGGAAAACGGCGAAACCTATCAGTAACAGCACCATAACCGCTTTTTCCATATGAATACGTGCGTCAGCCATGCAGGATTTCCTCTTTCCATGCAGCAATCTGTGCAAGTAATTCTTCCATATTTATTGTTGAAAAATCGGTCGTGTCAACCTTAATCTGCCTGCCGTTAACGCAAAAGGCGCCAAATCCTCTTTGTTCTATTCCACAGACAAAGGTTTCATAAGAAATCGTTTTTGCTTTTGGGGTTTCCAGATTATTCCCTTTCTTTTCCGGATAACAGTCATTCACTACATGGCCCCTGTGCCTGTGAGGACTGCTTTCCCGTTCCAGAAAACGCTGGTAGATTACTTTGTAATCACCTGTTAAAGTGATGGCCAATGCGGAATATTGGTATTTTTCCAAAAGATTTTTCATTCCATGTTCTGACGAATATTCAAAATTATTCTCCAGGATAAACGGTTGCCCTGCCTTCATAAGCTGGCCTGCGGCATAATACATGATTTCCATACTGGCAATTCCGAGATTCACTTTTTCTGCCCTTGACTGAAAACCAACATTGTCAAACAGCAACTCTTTTATGGTATCCTTTGAAATAACAGGAAGTTTTAACCTTTCTGATATGGCTTCTGCCATTGTACTTTTTCCTGCTGCCGGAATACCTGCCACTAATATACAATACATTTTCACGCCCTCTTCAAATTGATGCTGATAAAACACATCTTACTTACGGATAACTTTCCTCATTCCAGAACCACAAAATTCATGTGGGATTATCTTAAACCCTAAATTTTCATAAAATGTCTCTTTTCCTTTTTCTGCAATCAGTTGGATACTGGACCGGCCGCCGGTGGGTGTTTCCCTATCCACAAATCCCAGAATCCTATTGATAATGTTATTACCAATTCCACGTCTCTGATAGTCCGGCTGTACCACGATATCAACTATTGTATAATACATTCCGTCACCTATCAATCTTCCCATACCAACAGTTTGCCTATCCTCAACAGCAATAACTGTATATAAACTATTACTAAGCGCCTTTTGTGTCTGCTCCTTTGAAAAAAGCAACCACCCAACACTTTCCCTCAACTCACAATAATCCTCATAGCACAACACATTTTCCTTATATTCCATAGGTTTTCTCCAAACATTAAAAATTTTTAACCGATAAATACACTCAAATATAAAGTTGTCAAAGAACAAAATTTACTATTCCATATATTAAATGGCAAATTGTAAAAATTAAAATTGGAATTAACGCTATCCCATTCTTTCTATCAACCGCAAAGAATAAAAATGCCAAACAGGGGGGAATAGTCAACCCTAATATAACAAACACATTTACTATGCCTCCATAGTAAACTATCCAGCTTAATAAATATAGCAAACAACAGCCTGCCACAATGATAATAAAAGGGGTTACGCACATTTTTCTGTTTCTGTCCCGGTTTTTCAGTATACATAAAGCAGCAATCATCCATATTTGGCATACAGAGGCTACTGTATCAACCGTCCCTGTAATTGATCTTGCCCTTAATAGATCGTTTGGCGCAGGAATAGCAAACCAAATAAAATTTGGTATCATAATAATTAGAAATAGTAATAATCCCCAGATATCAAAACCCAGCTTATATTTTTGTAACATTTAATTTCCCCACAAATCCACATTTTCCGTCTTTCGCTTGAATACCACATACATTCGACATTGGGCAACCGGAACTGATGAAATGTTTTCTTGCATGTAAGTATATCATAACTCTGGTTATCTAACTATACCGATTCGGGACCATCCGCTAAAATATGAGCCATAGCCTTTATTTTTTCTGTTTCTTCTTCAATTACTTTCTTATCAATCCTCCGGAACAATATTTCAACCTCTGGGAGCAAATAGCCACTTGCAACATGTTGCCTTTCCCACTTGTTACTTATATTCAACCACTTCAATACTTTTTCCGAAGAAAAAGGTAAAAACGGCGAAAGCAAAACTGCTAAGTTTGCTATCATCTGCACACATTGATAAAGCGTATTATTGCAGGCGATTTTATTAGTATTCCGTGTAACCCAAGGCTGCTCTGCATCAAAAAACTTATTCGCATTTCTTACAAAATCAAAAATCCTATTAATTGCATCCTTAAAATACCCACTTTCTATAAGCTTTCCTACAGCGATATACAGACAATCTATTTGATTATCCAATTCAATATTATTGTTCCCTTGAGGAACAACACCATCACAATATTTTTCTATGAATGCCAATGTCCGATTCACGAAATTTCCATATGCCCCAAGCAATTCGCCGTTATGATTATGAACATATTCTCTCCACGAGAAATCTGCATCCTTTTTCTCAGGCCCATTTGCAATAAAAAAATATCGAATAGAATCGGCTTCATAATTATCTAACAAATCCTTCACCCATATTGCATAATTTTGGCTTGTAGATATTTTCCTGCCTTCCAAAGTTAAATACTCACTGGACACAATCTGGTCTGGTAAATGCCATGCTTCTCCATTTCCCAGTAATAGTGCTGGTAATATAATAGTATGGAATGGGATATTATCCTTTCCATGCACATAATAATGCTTGGCATCTTCCCCCCATAACTCAGAAAAAGCATTGGCACTCCATCCAACAGCCACCCTGCTTGCTGATAAATAACCTAATACATTTTCCGCCCATATATAAATTGTTTTCTTTTCATATCCCTCCTTAGGGACACTTATACCCCATTCCAAATCTCTGGTTAGTGCCCTGTCCCTTAATCCTTCGCTAATATATCGCTTTGTAAATGCAATGGCATTTTTGCGCCACTTGGGATGATTTTCAACCAGTGCTTCTAACTCTGGCTGCAGCTTCGAAATAGCAATATATAAATGGGTAGAGTTTTTGAAACCAATTGCCCTTGCGCATACCGCACATTTAGGTTCCAAAAGTGTTTCAGGTTCTAAAACTGTACCACAAGAATCACATTGATCGCCTCTGGTATCACTTCCACATTTAGGGCATTTTCCTAATACAAAACGGTCTGCCAGAAAAGCCTTACAACTTTCACAGTAAGCCTGCGGAACTTCTTTTTCGTACACATATGGGCTTTCATACAATTTCCTATGAAATTCTCCCACAAAATCTTTATGCTCATTTGCAGATGTTTTAATATAGGCATCATAACTAAAACCTAATCGCCCAAAGCACTCTACAAACTCTTTATGGTAAAAGTCACTGACCTCCTGCGGTGTTTTGTTTTCTTGTTTTGCCCTTATTGCCACAGGAGTACCATGGCAATCACTTCCCGAAACAAAATATACTTTGTCTCCTATTGCCCTATGATATCTTGCCAATACATCTCCTGGTAATAATCCTGCAATATGTCCTATGTGCAATGAACCATTTGCATATGGCCATGCACCGCCAATTAATATTTGTCTCATTTTACATACCTCATTTCCTTTCAATTTTGTAGTGATAACTTCTTTTCTTTTTGTTCATTTACAACATGTTTTCTTGTCAGTTACATTTTTTGTACTAAAAAAGCCCTCCTCTCTGAAAAATTTCTTTTTCAGGGACGAGAGCATTAGCTTCGTGTTACCACCCTAAATTCACTTATATCTCACGATATAAGCCTTATCAACTACGGACGAGAAATGATTCATCGATAGCCTATCACTATAACGGGTGCACCCGTCGCAGCCTTGGCATAACAGCTTCGGTGCGCAGCTCCGAGACCATTTTCAGCAGTTCCTTTTGCGCCTGTTCTCACCTTATCAGACTCTCTGTAACATATCTAACCACTTACTCTTCTCTTCATAGCCTTTGATGTATATTTTGTGATGATACAGCAAATTAATTCATGTGTCAACAATTATTTTTCAGATCTTTCACTCTGTAACAATACAGTATCAAGGACGAAATCTATAAAACAAGCACCAAATGACACTTTAAATCATTTGGTGCTTGTTTTGGCTTAAGAATTATTCCCATCTTTGTTATGTGATTTTGCTTCCCTTATTTTGGCCTTTATGAGGGTTTGTAAAGCTTTGGGTTGCTTTAACTCAGGCCTGTATCCATTTTTATCTTTTAATATCCCAATGCCCTTCTACCCCTAAAAAGGCTTTTGCTGTTTCTTTAGAAAACTGCAGCCCATTGTCGCTATTTGTAAGAATAATTACATATTTATCCTGCAAAGGATATAATACCAAAAGGCTCTGGAAACCGGGATTAATACCTGAATGCCAATAAGTTTCTCCCTGGTTCCCAGACTCTATCGCAATACCTGCCCCCCAGCTATTAACAGAATCAATTTTCACAGCAGCAGAAAACATATCTTTCACAGCCCCGCCAGGATTATGATATTGCTCCATCAGTTCCTGGCAGAATATCGCCATATCTTCACTTGTAGATTTTAAGGTATATGCACAATTAGGCGCTTTTGCCACTATATCATTTGTAACCGGTATGCTGGCCGGAACAGCAAAACCTAAAATAAAAGCAAAAATAACCGCTATTGGTATACTGGCATAAAAAACTTTAGTGTTTTTTCGGGCAAGAAGCAGAAATGCTCCCATAATTGCAAAGCATAGCCAAAAAATAACTACTACTTTAGATACAACAAACAGAAGAAACAATGTGTCCACAATACCAGCTACAATAAAACAGACAGGCAGGCTACCCTTAAAAGAAAAAAACCTGAATTTCGTTATCTTCCCTATCACAAGCGCAGCTATAAGAAACACAATGAATACCACAATGAACATTGTAAATATATATATTACAACTGAGGACAGCCCCATATAAGGCGTAACTGTTTTGGCATGTCCAAAAGTGCTGTTATTCATCCCCAAAGGTGCAAAGACATAACATTCCGCAGCCTCTTCCAGCGCCATGCCACTGACATTTTCAATGATATTTTGTAAATAAATATATCCAACTCCCGAGTAACAAAACCTATCACCAGGATCCGAATATATTTTCTTATCAATGCCCAATTCAAAAGACGCAGAAAAACCTGCCGTATGGCATAACAATTGTTTCAATGTTATATCATTTATCCTCCCATCATCAGTGAGCAGGCCATCATCCAAAAAAGGGGCAATTTTATCTTCAAGGCCCAGCTTTCCCTCATCCACTAATTTCAAAGCAATATAGGCACTAACCACCTTGCCGTTGGAGGCAAGCTCAAATACAGACTGTTCATTTATGCCGCCGCCATAATTCTCAAATACCACTTTATCGTTTTCATAATAAGCAATAGAATATCCATTTACATCATAATTGTTTGCCATCAGTTCCGTTTCCTGTGAGCCATGGACTGCCGTACCCATTAATAAACCGCATACGGCTATTAACATTAATAGCACTCTTTTTTTCATAAACTACTCCCTCCCATTTTGATATTTCCCTAACAAAGACATGGTGCTGATATATAAACACTGAATCAGGTTTTTCTCATTAAAAGCAACCCCTGGTCCCGGCACACTTTTCCCGGAATAGCATTTGGAAAGCGTTACATCCCGTATAATGCCATCAAAGGAAGCTATAATAAAAGCCATAATATCTTTTACCGGCATAACTGGCACAAAATATCCATCCTCCACCCCTGATAACATAATTTTTGATGCACATTGTGTTAAATATCCGAAAGTGGATGAAGTAGTCACATTTTTATTAATCCGTCCATACCGCTCCGGGTTATAAGCAAAAAATGTGCTAAGTTCAAAAAGTATTTTATTATAACTTATCAGCATATCCGAAAAATACTGTCCAGAAATCAAAAACAGGTTGTATAAAATAACATCCGGTGCATTGCCAGATCCCATAATTTCATCTATCTGCCCAATGTAGTCCCCTTGTAAGTTTGACTTATCAATGAGCGCAGCAAGAACCAAATCAATATTATTAAAATATTTGTATACTCCCCCCTGGCTCATTCCCGTTTCTGATACAATGTCTGTCATCGTAAGGTCATAGGCTGGTTTTCGCTTACATACTGCAAATGCGGCATCTAAAATCTGGTTCCTTTTGTTTTCTAAATATTCGCCTTTCACTTTTGGCAAAACATCCATCCCCTTCCCCAATTTAGTAAAACGATAATGCTATCGTTTTTATAATAGCACATTTTTTCCACATAGGCAAGAATAAACGACACTGTTATCGTTTAAACTGTTATTGATTATTTTGCAGCGGCTTCCTTCCGTCACCACGGATATTTTATATATCTTATCTATAATTTATGGATATAACAAAGGCTGTGGGCCTAGTGCCCACAGCCTTTATTTATTAGTTGTATTTAGTGCCTATTTGTGCGTTTTGAAGGGTAAATTGGGCTTGTAAATATGGCCGCCACTTGTGTGGCGTGGTATGTGTTATACCAGCTCCAAAGCCCTTTTATACAATGGGTCTAATTCACAGCCGCAGCTTCCGCATTCTTCATCAGCCTGTTTGATTGCTGATACCAAGGCATCTTTATCAGATTTTCCATCCAGCCATTGCTGCGCAGGAACAGATATTAAATCCCAGCCAGATGCAGCAAACTTTTCCATGATCCTTTTTAATTCCTCCATCATGTTACTCCTTTCTAATTGGTTTGGGGCCGCTTGGAAATTACTTGTGGCAAGGACATTTAGGCAAGCCTTTGCCATGGATAATCCGTTAACAGTCCCTCACATGGGTTTCAAGTTCTTATTGAGCCTGTCCACCATCCAGGCTATTCGCTTTTCCCGTCCAGCGTCTGTCTTCGCATCAAGATATGCCCGTGTATAAGTTTTCTTTACGGATGGGGACATGGCCTGAAAATTTGTATAGGCGAGCCCGTGCCCTTCCAACAGCGCAAACAGAGCGGCAATCTGTTCCTCAAGGCTTTTTACCAATGCCTTATTCTTTTCTGACCATTTGCTGTTGTCTCTGCGCAGGGAAAAATACTTCTTATATGTTTTATCATCAATCTTCTCCATCTGCCCGTCAATCCAGCCAAAACAGAGAGCTTCTTCCAGGGCTTCTCCCGCCTTTACTGTTTTGGGCCCGCCTGCCTTACCGAACAAAAGCCAAATACCGTCATTTGACAGGCAGTTCTCACGGAGCCATTCACGAAATTCTTCTCTGTTGGTAAATTTCAGTAGTTCGCTTATGATATGTCCCCCCTATGGTTTTTCCTGCCCGCCACAAACGGGCAAATGCTGATTTAAAGTTGGCTCTATTATATATTATTTCCCCCAAAAATAAAATAGATAATTCCTACTCCCTTAACGAGCGGATAAATTTTTACAGGCTTTTGCTACATACCGGGAATGGCCTGCCCATGCCCCCGGGTTAGATTCTGACGCTTCTTTCAATGCCAGCTCCACGTTCTGTCTGTTGAACCCCATTTTTAGCTCCTTTCAAAAGGTGATCCGGTAAACTGCCCCCTTATGATGAAATATTTACAACTTACTTCCATTACCGGACGGCAAGGTTTGCATGAGGGCAAAAAAATGTTCAGGCTTACCGGTGCGAAAATAGTCATACCACGCTTCCAGTGTATTTGCTTCAAAAACGCCCAAACGCCCAATAATTTGTTTCGCCCACAGCAAAGCCCCTGTAGAACCTGCCGTAATCAGATTGTGATCCGCTACTGCCGGCTGATCGATATAAAAGCTTTGCCCTTTATAGCAGGGGGAAACCATTTCAAGGAATCCCGCCCCATTACTGGTATGCAGACGGCCATCCAACAGCCCAAAACCTGCAAGGGCAGCGGTTGCGCCGCAAATTGCACACACTGTAGCCCCTAAAGCCAGAAACTCCCTAGCTTTTTCCAGGATAGCCCCATGCTTTGGATCATTCCATGTGTCTGCACCCGGCAAAAGCAACACACTTGTTTCACTCACAACAATATCCTCAACCAAACAGTCCGGCATAATTGCCAGGCCACCCATTGTATGGATGGGCTCTTTCGTAAGGCTGGCTGTTTTAAGCAATACACGCTGGGCGTCCTTTTTGAAAAACCGTCCAGAATAAAGCTCCGAAGTAACGTGCCCCAACTCCCAGTCTGCTAAAGTATCAAGAACATAAACATACACCGTAAACATAAATTCCCTCCGTCTTCCTACTTGTTTTATTGATTATCTTTCATTTCCAGTGTACCATGTAATTGTTGACAGCAGTATGGCAATAATCCAAACCAAAAGGAGGGCGCCCAATGAAAGTGGACAGGCTTGTTAGTATTATTATGATACTTCTTGACAAAAAACGGATAGGCGCACAGGAATTAGCAGATATATTTGAAGTTTCGCCCCGCACAATCTACCGTGATATCGACGCGATTAACATGGCGGGGATCCCTGTCCGCGGGACACCGGGAGCAGGCGGCGGCTTTGAGATCATGCAAGAATACAAGATGGATAAAAGGGTTTTTTCGGCTGACGACCTTTGCACTTTATTGATGGGCCTTTCCAGCCTTCCCGGCATGGTACAGGGCGGCCAACTGGTACACGCACTTGCCAAAGTAAGAAGTTTTATCCCTGCCGACAGGGCGGAAGAGATCGAATTAAAAGCCAGCCAAATATGTATCGACTTCAGTCCCTGGAGGGGCAACAGCAATATGCAGGCATATATAGAAACCATAAAGACAGCATTACAGAAAAACAAGCTACTGGCCTTTGAATATATCGCCCATCATGGAAATATAACCACACGGGCCGCCGAGCCCTATTATCTTGTATTAAAAGGCAGCCATTGGTACTTACATGGGTATTGCCGCAAAAGAAATGATTTTCGGTTATTCCGGTTATCCCGCATGTCAAACTTACAAATGAAAGAGGAGATTTTCGTGCCACGGGATCCCCAAAAACCGCAGTTGGATTTTGATGGCATCCGGGCAGCTATGGAAACAAAAATCAAAATCCGGATCCATCAGTCTGTCCTGGACAGAGTGCTTGATTTTTGCCCTTATGAGGATTTTTCGCCAGACGGGGACAGGCATTACATTGTTGATTTTCCTTTCCTGGAAAACGAATATTATTATGGCATCCTTTTGAGTTTTGGGGATAAATGCCAGTGTTTAGAGCCTTTACATATCCGTGCAGAAATAAAACGCAGAATACATGATTTAGCTGCCATATACGAAAACAGGCAGCCATAAACAGCGGGCAACGAAAAACCGACTGGACAATAACCAAACAGGAAAAGCAACAGAAAAACCAAACAATATATCCCCCCGCTGAAAGCTCCCTCCTGGCAAATCCCCCCAGCCATTTTCACCAGCCCCTCTTCCGCAGGCTCTCCCGTAGTATACCGGAGGGTTCCCTGCCGGGGGCCTGCGGAATGTGGCTGCCCCCATGAGACCATTCTACTTTTTCACTGGTTCCCACACAATGCCCTTTTTTCCATAACCATTTCCCTGCACTTCCACTCTTCACCCAGTATGCAATATTTTTCTGTCGTGCCTAAAACCACATCACGGAAGCCAACTGCTTTATAACAGTAATAGGCCGGGAGATTATTTTCAAATACACCCAGCGATGCCCTTTTTGCGCCATAAATTCCAAATACAAATTCCAGCCCTAATTGAAGCATACCTTTCCCATAGCCTTTTCCCCGTGCGCCAGGACTTACGATAACAAATCCAAACCGCAGTTCATCCAATCCCCTATCCGGGTTTCTCAGTGTAAAAAAACCCACAATCCCAGTTTCATCAAATGCAGTAAACGGCATTAGGGATTCTACAAAACAAAATTCTTTTTGTGTGGCAGGATAAGCACCAAATATGCCCGCTGTCCACTGGTAAAACGCTTTTTCATCCTGGCACCATGATAATATTGTATCCGCATCCGCTGCTTTATAAGGCCTGATTCTAATCCTATCCAACATGGAACCTCCTCTGTAAATACTACATATTATTTTCTTCCGGAAGCTGCCTATACTTCCCCATAGCTTTCTGCCCCAAAGCCCGCCTTGCTTTTTCTTTTAGCTTTAATGTTAGCATGCGCCATCCCTGCCCCTTTGTCAAGAATAACACTATAAATTGTTTACCTCATTTCCACCCTGCCCAGATCCCCCGCCAAATGCTCTTGTACAATTATAAGCAGGAATTTAAAATTTGTGGTATTCTTATTGGGGAGGAAGAACCATGTCAGAAAGTCGCTTATTCAAAATTTTATATTATCTTTTAGACAGGAAACGCGCTACGGCTCCCGAATTGGCAGCCGAATTTGAAGTTTCCCCAAGAACAATTTACCGTGACGTGGAAGTATTAAGCAGTGTAGGTATCCCGGTCTATGCTGAGCCGGGAAGAAATGGCGGTATATACTTATTACAGGATTTTATTTTGGACAGGGCAATATTATCCGAAAATGAAAGGCAGGAAGTATTAACAGCAATACAAAGCATATCCGCCACTGGCTATACTGGCGGAAATGAAATGCTTACAAAGTTATCAGCTCTTTTCAATATAAATACATCAAATTGGCTTGAGGTGGATTTTTCACGTTGGGGAAAATGTGATTATGATAACTCTAAATTTGAAATATTAAAAAAAGCGGTGATTCAGAACAAAGAAGTAATGATCGTTTATGAAAACACTAGCAGTGAAAAAAGCAAACGGACCGTCCAGCCATTAAAAATATTATATAAATCAAAAGAATGGTATTTGAAAGCATTTTGCATGGAAAAGCAGGATTTCCGCATATTTAAACTTAACCGCATATTAGAGCTGGAACTATTGGAGAATACATTTGCGCCAAGGCCATACCCGGAGCTAAAAAGCAGTTTACAACAGACATACCAAAAGGTAGTCCTCTTGTTTTCAAAAGAAATGGCATATCGTGTTTATGATGAATTTGCGACAACAGAAATTGAATATCAAAAAAACGGTGATTTGAAGGTTTGTGTTGAAATGCCTGTTGACACATGGCTTATTGGTTATCTGCTTTCATTTGGGCCAGAAGTTGAAATCATTGAACCAAAGCATTTAAAAAGTGTTTTAGCTGCACAGGCACAAGCGATTTATAATAAAAATAAACCTTGACAAAAGGTGTCAAGATATGTGTGCTATACTAAAAATCATAAAAATACAACTATACAAAACTTTAAACACATTCGTGAAGAAAGAGGGAAAGAATATGAATGAAATGAATCAAAAATTTTGCCAGTGTTGCGGTATGCCTATGGGGGATACGGACGGGCTGAACGGAACAAATGCCGACGGCAGCAAAAATGAAGAATATTGCAAATATTGTTATGAAAACGGAACATTTACTTTTAACGGTACCATGGAAGAAATGATTGAGGCATGTGTACCGAATATGGCAGCGGCGAACCCTAATATGAGTGAAGAAGAAGCAAGAAAAGCCATGCTTACATGGTTCCCAACACTGAAACGCTGGAAAAACTGATCTCAAATTTAAAACTTTAACTGGAACCTAAATAAGAGGAAAGACGCAATGAACATACAGCATCCGCAGGAAAATATTATTAAAACTTATAACTATAACGGGATTACGGTTGATTTGGTTGAATGGAGCGGCACTATCTGGTGTGGAAAAGTTGGTTATGCAGACAATAATACTGATGAACCGAATGTGGAAAAAATCATGGAAGATTTTATGTCTGTTTCCACCTTACCAAACAGCCGTGAAGATAATTGGGATATTTGCATGAGTTTGAATTATCTTTCACACGAACGGCCCAGCGGAGTGATGTTTGGATTTCTTGTCACAACTGATGTCCAGCCTGATTCATATGATATTTGCAAAATACCCGCCGCAAAATTTTTGCGGATAAGAATGTGTGACGAAACTGCAAGAGTGCTCGGACACGAACCGTGGATGGGCGGCATTCCTCCCTATCATTGGATTGGGGAGCAAATAGCCCCTGGACTCGGCTATACTTATGGCAATGACACACTTCCTATCGTTGAATATTATGGTTTTTTCAAACCAGAAGATGGAACTCACGAGTATTGTTACTTATATGTTCCGGTAAAGGAAAATAACCATATGGCAAAGTAAATTCCCAAAGCTGGATAACCGCCGCTACACAGAACGGTACGCCAAGACAGGAAACCAAGAAAAGGTTTCCTGTTTTTGCGCCCATTTGGGCGGGCATTAAGGCTTATATCAACGCTTATCTATAATTTTATCAATTAACCCAAAATCCACTGCTTCTGTTGCTGACATATAATTATCACGTTCAGTCGCAAGGGCAATTTCTTCAATGCTTTTTCCAGTATTCCCCGCCAAAATAGCATTTAAACGTTCTTTGCTTTTTTGTATATGGTCGGATGTGATTTTGATATCTGTTGCCTGCCCCTGGATACCATTTCCATGAATAGCTGGCTGGTGTATCATTATTTCTGCATTTGACAATGCGATACGCTTTCCTTTCGTGCCGCCAGCTAATAAGAAAGCCCCAAAACTAGCTGCAAGGCCAATACAAATAGTTGAAACATCACATTTTATATATTGCATTGTATCATAAATAGCAAAACCGGCCGATACAGAACCACCAGGGCTATTTATATACAACTGTATATCTTTTTCGGGGTCTTGTGCTTCTAAAAACAGCATTTGGGCAATAACCAAACCGGCTGACACATCACTTACTTCTTCCCCTAAAAAGACAATTCTATCGGACAGTAACCGTGAAAAAATATCATAACTTCTTTCCCCGCGGCTAGTTTGTTCAATAACATAAGGAATTGTACTCATGCGGCAATCTCCTTAACTTGTGCAATAAACTTATGGTTAAAAAAATAAAAACCGCACATAGAAATTTGATTTTGCTTTGGCATAAAGATTCCAATATCCCTATAAATTTTAGGTGGGTATAAATATATTTGTTTAAAAGCAAACGAAAATGATTGTTGTGTATCATATCCGGCTTCATAGGCAATTTGTATGATTGGTTTGTCTGTTTTAACCAGCTTTTCAGCAGCAACAGTTAGCCTGCGGTTATGTAAATATTTATACATGGTAATTCCTGTATACTCTGTAAAAATGCGATTAAGATAGAATTTGGAATAGCCAATATTTTTTGAGATATCATCTAAATTGATTTCTTTTTCTAAATTTTTCTCAATATAATCTATGGCTTTTTTCACGGCTTCTTTTTGATTCTTCATAGCATTGCCCCTCCTTGCTTATCTATTATAGCAAGTTTAGAAATATGTGTCTTAATAAAAAATGCTATTTTAGTACCAAAGTTTAATAAGTTCAGGACAGAAATCTGTAACAGATATGAGATTGCGTAAAGGGAAAGGGTGGAATCCTGTGGCCGCTTTATGGAAAAAAGCCCTCTCCGCTTTGCCCCTGATACCGGCAGGCCAGGACGCTTCTATATGTCCTAACGCTGTTACTATTTTGGGTTTTGATTGATATGGTTACTTATGCTAACTGTATAACTTTCATTTCAATTTCTCTTAGTTCATCAATTGATAATAGCGGGACACACTCCGCAATTTCATCAAGCGTCATTTTTCCCTTTTTTATCAATCTTTCTGCGGTTTCTCTTGCACTTTTTAATTCTGCCTTTTGTGCCGCTTCATTCCTCATATCTTCCAAAATTTTACACATGGTAGCAACTCCTTTCTCGTCTTGCTTAAAATACCGTGCCTTTTTAGCAAGTACTTCATAATTCATATCATCGGGATCCGTGCATGAAAAATCGTGCATTAGCTTTCCGATTTCATCGTTGCCCCTATACTTCCCATTAACATATAGAATATGCGAACCGTCGCCAAACAATACCTTATTTTCCCCGGCCGTGACATATCTCTCTACCGGATATATGGGCTGGTTTCCTTTCATTACATCGTTTTCTGTTATGAAAATCACATAGCTGTCGGGAATATCCTCCGTATCATCACCAGGCTTTAATATGTGTGCATCCAACAGGCTGTTTTCTGCCAATATAACGGCATACCTTTTTCTTATATTGCAGATACTCATTTCCAAATGTGGCAAGCAGAAACTTCTCCTCCACATTGACAATCTGCAAATGGTACATGATCACAGCAAAAACGGTCAAAATGCACAAAATCCAGTTAAAAAACATCAATAATGTACCAATATACAAAAGGTCAAATCCTAAAAAGGCAGGGTTACGGCTGATTTGATAAATACCGCTTGTGACAAGCTCCGTTTTATCGGTTTTGGAAACTCCCGCCCGCCAGCTATCACGCATAGTCCGTACTGCAGCAATAAATACTACCGTTCCCGCAACGCCCATCACTGCCCCCATAGCACGGACAGCGGCAGGGCTAAGGCTTGTCCCAATAAAAATACTCACAAGCCCCGCAGCAAAAACAAGGACAGCAGCAACTTTCATTGTCACTTCCACGAATTTCACAAAACCGGCTTTGCCCTTTCCAATCTGGTCTGTCTGTATTCCCTGCTTTTTCTGCTGAAGCATTTTTACATAATAGCACCCATAAAAAACAATTAAGGATGCTATAGAAATCAGCTTAAATTCCATTGGCCTTCCTCCAAGTTTTGAGTTGATGAGCCAATTATAGCACAGGACTCCTAACCATATCAAAGGCTTTTGCGGAAACCGCCAAAGTTATAGCCGCCAAGATAAAACCAAACCAGGATGCCTGCACCAAGGCCCATAGCCCCCATGCCGTTTCCACCACCAATCCCTTATTTTTTAGAATCCCTTACCCCTCACCCCCGTTCATGATTCCGCCGGTAAAAATATAGTAATCTTCCAATGTCGGCTCAACTTGCTGATTATCTATATCCGGATACTCTTTTCCCACGAACCGGACCTGCACCTTTTTCCCCATCTGTTTTAAGTGGATGATTGGCCGCTCATTCCGAAGTCTCTGGTATGTTTCCTGGTTCACAGCAGCTTCCCAGACCTGGCCTTTCACTGTCTGCACCAGATCATCCACGTTCCCGGCCTCCAAAACCTCCCCTTTCTTCATAACTACAAGCCCGTTTGCAATGGCTTCAATATCCGACACAATATGGGTGGACAGCAGTACGATTTTGTCCTTGCCCATATCACTGATTATGTTTGAAAAGCGAATGCGCTCTTTGGGGTCAAGCCCGGCGGTGGGTTCGTCCAATATTAAAATTTCCGGTTCATTGATAATTGCCTGGGCTATTCCAATCCTGCGTTTCATGCCGCCAGAAAAAGTCTTAACCTTTTTTTCTGCAACATCCGACAGGTTTACAAACGCGAGCACTTCATTTATCCTGTGTTTCAATTTTTCTTTCGGTATCCCTTTTAAAACACCCATATACTCCAGAAAGTCCCTTGCCGTAAACCCTGGATATATATTGTAGTTCTGCGGCATATACCCTATCAAACTGCGATACCCTTCATCCATTGAAAAAATATTCTTTCCGTCATAGCATATTTCCCCTTTTGTGGGAAAATCTACTGTAGCCATCATCCGCATAAGGGTACTCTTACCCGCCCCATTTTCCCCCAGCAAACCATAAGTCCCCTTACGCAATGTAAAGCTGACATCCCGTAACGCCTCTTTGCCTCTGCTATAAGATTTGCATATATGCCCTACCTGTAATTCCATCCTCTTTCCTCCAATCATCCATATTTTCCATATGGCAGCCGCTATACCCTGGCAGGCTTCCATATCTATATCTGCGTCTGCATCCGCTATCATCAAGTAGGGGAATGGCCTTTTCCACTACTCTACGCGCAGGGCGCGTACAGCTTTCCGCTGTCTGCTTCCCTATGCACCCCCTGGACATAAAAAAGCACCCAAGCAGAATATACTTATATTCTATCTGGATGTTTCGTTATCCTTTCGGTAAAGTTGTGCCATAGATGCAAAATATTTTCGGTAAAGTGATGTTATGATACAAATTATTCCTAGATACAATATGGGAACTCTTATATTGCTGCCATTAATCTTTCGCATAGCTTTTTCCTTCCTGATTTTTGCGATATCTGTATTGTTGGTCTGCAATCTGGATAATTCTGCAAAACGCCCAACAGATAAAATCTGCTTGCAACAAGTATAAAGTAATGTTATCCTGTCCATGGCAGTAATGGTTCCGCAAGCGGGCCATCGTGTAGCGATTTTATTCAACTCATATTGGCAGGGGCAAGCACAGATAACTATACTGTAGTTGTAGCTCAGCGGGCTTTATAAATTCCGATTGACCCCTGCCCCTGCGCTGCTCTCCTTCGCTTTTTTGCCAGACAACTGTCAAAATGGCTGGCCATACATTAAGCCCCTCCTGCGCCAAACGGCACACCTCCCCGAAATAAGTCTTTACAAGCTCCATTGATTTCTCTATTTGAATGCCCAAACGAAGCTTATATCTTGGCATCCTCAACTTCTCCGCCAGAAAAACCTTATAGCCCTTTTCCCATTTTCTGATTCTGCATACTATCACGAAAACCTCTTATACAAGCTGTACCCATGAATGGGAGGGATTCTGCATTTACTGGCATTGGGAAAACTGGGGCTTTTGCCTGATAGCCCATACCCACAGACAAGGCCCGTTTATTATTTTAGAAAATTAAAAAACATATTGACATCAATCCCAAATGTGTCTATACTGTACTTATCAAATATGTACGATCATCACACAAGGTACACATTGAAAGGGGTGAATGGATGGAAATAATCATAAGCAACAGCAGTGATAAGCCCATTTATGAGCAAATATGTATACAGATCAAAAATCTGATTATGAACGGAACTTTATCTGCCGGCGAAGCGCTGCCATCCATGAGGGCATTGGCGAAAGACCTGCACATCAGTGTTATTACTGTCCAAAGGGCTTATGAAGATTTGACCCGTGACGGATTTATAGAAACTGTATCCGGAAAAGGCAGCTTTGTTGCCGCCCAGAACAAAGAATTTATCCAGGAAGAACAGTTGCGTATGGCAGAAGGACTATTACAAAAGGCCGCGGAAATCGGCAGGTCCCACGGGATCAGTTATGAACAGATGGCAAATATTTTAAAGTTGTTTTATGGAGAATAAGCAGGAGGCGGAAGTATGGAAAAAAACAATATTTTAGTGCGGGATCTATGTAAACAGTTTGACGGCTTTTTGTTGGACCATGTTTCGTTTCAGGTCCCGAAAGGCAGGATTGTGGGCTTCATTGGCGAAAACGGGGCCGGAAAGAGTACGGCCATTAATTTAATACTTGACGAATTAAAAAGAGATAATGGGCAGATACAGATTTTTGGTAAGGAAAACACATTTCCCTCAGTCAGGGAAAATATTGGAGTTGTCTTTGATGAATGTAATTTTCATGACGTATTTAATACGTCAGACATAGAAAAAATATTGTCCGGCGTATATAAGTCGTGGGATAGCAGCCTTTACAGGCAGTACCTGAAAAAATTCAAAATCCCCGAAAGGAAACAGATCGGTTCTTTTTCAAAGGGAATGAAAATGAAATTATCCATTATCTGCGCTATGGCACACAGGCCGAAGCTGCTGATTTTAGATGAAGCGACTACGGGGCTTGACCCGGTTGTGCGTGATGAAATGCTGGACCTGTTCCTGGAATTTATACAGGACGAGGAATGCTCCATTTTCTTTTCCTCCCACATCACGTCAGACATACAAAAGATCGCAGATTATGTAACCTATATTATTCACGGCACAGCCGTGAAAGTGGCTGAAAGCCGCATAGTTACCGTGTTTTAACTGAATATTGCTTTTCACCTATC
>CAJTVD010000005.1:24611-93617 GCA_910579495.1 uncultured Lachnospiraceae bacterium | reverse complement strand
CATTGAAAAATATGGCTATTAAAAATGTCGATTTTTAATAGCCGTAGTAATATTATACAGATTATGAAAATCAGCGGCAGTATGGCATATCTCAAAAATGGTGAAACGCTTCCGATCAGCCGTTCCCATTTGCAGGAAGTAAAAAAGCAGATAAACAGGTTTTGGGGGGCGCATATATGATGACTTGGTATCAGATACTTTCATTCTTTTTTACAAATGGATTGCGGATATTTTTAGGGATGTATCTTGTTATAACATTACAGCAATTAGCTGGAAACAGGAAAAAAGCAAGCGTCATTTCTGTGTGTGCGACAACCTTTATTACCGTGCTGTCCTGTTTCCCCATTCAACAATTTTATTTGACGGGTATAGAAATGATTTTTGTTATACTGATTGCATATTATCTATATGCGGCACAGTTGCGGGTAAGCCTGTTTCTCATTTTCTTTTATGAAGCAACGGTTGCTTTATGGGAATTTATTCTATCGGCTGGGTTAGGTGTTATCTTCCATTCAGACCGTTTTCTCAACGTGCAATCATATGAATATATGGCAGCGGTTTGGATTGTCCGGCTTTTTATGCTGGGAATTGCCTTTCTTGCTATGAGATCGCATAAAAGAAATAAAGCGCTATCGTCACAGATAATAGCTGGCATTGCAATAGCTGGTTTGTTGGGGGCAATCCTCTTATCCGGGCAGAATGCCATACCCATAAGTGACGTCCAACTGACAACTTGTGTTACCCATTACCGTACGAAGCGGAATTATTTGCTCTAATGTAAAATTCAATTCTTTTATGATAGTATCATTATCCTTACAGCCAACCAATGCTGCAACTATTTGAGTTATTAAGTTTGTTTCCTCTTTTACCTTTATAGCATCCCTCCTTTCTGCATATTTTTCAACAGCCTCACACATAGCTTTCCGACTTCCTTCTTCCTTAAAATGCTTTGCACCTTTTGCCAATTCAAAATAATAAATATCCTTTGGCTTCTTGCATCCAAAGCCGTTCATCAATCTGTCGTCAGCATCATCACCTTTATAACTGCCATTTACATAGAATTCCGGTTTTTGCCGGATGACCGCCATGCTGCTAAGCCCTGGCAAGCCCCAGCCACTGCTCTACAGTTTCCACTGATACCTGGGACGCTTTTACAATATCTTCTTATTATGAAAGAGCCAGCTTTCCATCACAGCCCGCAAAATGACCAGCGCCCTTTCTGGCACCACTGGGCATTGTCAATCATCCACTTATTATCAATCAGGCGCATCAAATAACGATAATAGAAAATGTCCTGTTCCGCATAAATCCAGAATTTGCTTTTTGTGACCCGTTCTCCGGCAATCAGATGATAATCCGTATAAGTCCCGCCACTTCTAAAGGAAAAATGAACGGGACGCCAGCCGGGACGGGGAGACCAACTCACCCGCCTGGCAAACAACCCATCAATCTCCGCCTGATTGCCGTGGCCTTTTTGTTCCGCATTCCGCTCCCAGCAGTTCATGTCGTCAAAGAATTCCTGCAGCGCATGAATGGGAGCCTGTAATTCGGCATTGTCCAATGAAATTCGATTTTTCATGATTTTATAGGTACGGGCATCTTCATATGCCTTGCGCTCCTTCTCTGTAAACAGCCCTGCCAACCCTTCATCATCATGTTTGTCTGTATCGCTAATATGCAGCTTATCCCTCCAGGAAACCGCCAGCAGTCCTTCAAAGGTAACATGATGGCAGGCGGCTATATAGATATTTTCCAATTTTTTAATCTGTGCAGACTGAGCCAGTCCCTCGTCATCCAGCGCCGTCCGCTGTAAGAACAGATCCTTTAAGGGAAGGTCTTTCAACAGTTCCAGTCCATGTCCGGTAATCTGCCTGCCCCGCATCAGGGCCAGCATATTCAGTTTAGGAACCCGTGCCAAAATGGGAAAACACTGGTCACCAAACGGAACATCGCCCAATGAAACCAGCTGAAGCTTCGGACATTGCCTGACAGCTTCCTCAAGGGTCTCTAAATCCAACGGCGCTTCTACCCGTTTTGTTCCGTTACAGAGGTAGGCACCATCCTGATATTCCAACATATAAGTATTCGGGGCAAATTCCAACATCATATTTTCTCCTCTCATGCGCTTTCCCGCCTCGTTGTCAGGTTCTTTCCGTCTTTTTAGCCAGGCCATGGTAGTACCGCATGAACCGGCATACTTCCTCATATATCCCCCGGATTGCGTCCTGGCGTTTTTGTGCATCTGGAATCTCCTTTGTTTCCAGAAAGAGCTGTGCATTACGGTACATCACCGCCATGGCGTCTCTTGGATCATTGCAGGCTTTCGGGAACTCTTTCAGGCGGTTTTCCATATAATCGGAATTGTGCCTCACACATTCCTCCAGACGCGCATATCCTTCCGTTCCCTTCCCGTTCAGCAGATCCCATACGCCAAACAAATAGTCATCCGCTCTCCAGGGATCCGGTTTTCCCTCCGCATCCAGATTCCACATAGGCCGGCCAGTTCTCGGATCGTTTGGGCCTTTCTGTGTGGCTTCCAGGTAATCCCGGCGCTCTTTTGCAAAGTAGGTCTCCAGGCTGTCGATTTTCTGCCACTCCGGCAGCACACCGTCGGCCAGGAAGGTCAGGATATCATCAAATTTTCTGTTGATGCCCTCCACCATGGCGGCATCTACCGCTTCCATGCCATACTCGATTACACCCCACCCATTAAGCATCTTTTGAAAATATTCCCCCTGGCTGACATCGCCCGGCAAGCTTAGGATTCCGTACTGTATTGCATATATAGGACAGAGGTAACAGGTCATGGCCTCATATCCGCCGCCCCTGAAATAACCGATAAACTGAATCCGGGATACCAGGCCGTTCTTTTCCCGTACAAAAGTTTTAGGGCCTGCTTTTTTCATGCCGTATGCCTTTGCCACAGGAGCAATCTTTGCCTGCAGGTTCTCCTTTAAGCGCAGTTTCAGTTCTTCCCCGCATTCTTTCCACTGTTCGGTTGTTCTTGCGTTTTTATAACTGAAAGCTTTCGGCGGTTTCTGGCCGGGCGGCGTTCCCAGCAGGGTTTTCCAGTCAAAAGTGATGGTTTCTGCCGTATGTTTCTCCAGATATTCCTCCCAGAAACGCCTGGCAGACGCCGTTTTCCTGTGGTAGGCTTCCATGGCTTTCTGCCTGTTACGGAACTCCTCTTCCTTTGCTTTTTCCTCATAATAACCGGACGTCTTCACCGGACGCCCCTGGGAATGAAAATAGTAGGCAACGCCGCTCTGGGTCTTTGCCATCCAATAGTAGTTTGCACTCCACAGGGCAGGCATCATCCGTCCCCGGTCTCCACGGGACAGGCTCTCTTCCAGTACAGCCTTGTTGCTGTTCCACCATGTTTCCCACTCCTTTGGCTCCACTTCCCCTGCCGCAACGCGCAGAAGCATTTGCCGCATCCCGTCCTGAAATCCCATCCTTATTCTCCTTCCCCCTCTATTCTTTCCGGCACTGCATACTGAAAGCCCTGATATAACCATGATCCCACCATTTTGCATGGAATGAAATTCCCAGGATTCTTCCGGCAGTTCTTCCTCCTTTGTCCCCTCTGTCCTTTGCTGTCTGTACGCATCCCACCATCTTCTGCTTTCTTCCGTACAGATTTCCCGCATGAGATCGGATACAGAAACATCCTCCTCTTCGTCATAAGCATTCGGGTAACTGCATCCGAAATTTCTGCTGTCCCTGCTGCACCTGATTCTGGTTCTTCTTTTTCCCAAATAGTCCCATATGTACGATTCCTCCTTATGGCCAACTCTGTGTTGTACCTTATAACGCCCTCCATGGCCATTTTTTCTGCCCGGAGCCAGAGAATAAAATCCCTGCCTGCCTACAACCGGCTCCCTTTCCCTGCTTACTCAACTTTCAGGTCATATTCTTCCGGCGACTTTATATTAATTGTGCAGAATCTGTATTTTTCTTTGTCTTTATATGCCCCTTCACATATAAAACAGCCGTTCACAGTTTTGACAGACTGCCTTCGCACAATTTTTTTCAGTCCGCCAAACATCCCCTTTGCTACTTCATTGTCATAATGCATCGTTGCGATCCCCGTGGGAAAGATTGCCTCTTCCCGGTACACGCCGTTTAAGTCTATATCCACCCGTTCTATATTTTCATCGCAAAGGGAAGTATGCCGGATCCCTCCCTTCTCATGGCCGCTCCATCTGTATTCCTTCCAGGAACAGGCAGTTGTCCCTAAAAATGCAAGGATCTGCTTATTACCCTGATGGGAGCCGAAAAAATTAGTTCCCAGGTCTGGCAGGCTGGCAGCGTCTTTGAAAAAGACAGGGCCTTCATCTGAATATGTGGGCACATAATAAACATCGAACTTATTCTGAAATTCTTCCAGGATAACCTGCAGATCCTCTCGTTTGGCATAAAAACGAAATCTTCGTACCTTCATATGCATCTGTCTCCCTTCCAAATCTTTTATTTTTTACTCCCTTTTCGGAAAAGTGTTCCCAGGGCTAATCTGGGAAAATTTGTTTAATATTTATAAGTTTTCATATTGCTTAGGCAATTTGAGTAACTGCTTTTGATTTTTTGTTTATTGATACTATCCCTATTTTTTACTTTGGTAATATCCGAAACATATTATAGTCCAAATCCCCGGGATAACTGCGTATCCTGCACTCACCTGGCCATGATTTGCAATAACAAACCCACCACCTGCAAATGTAAAAAACAGAAAAATAATTCCCAAAATCAATGCTGCTTTTTTTATCACTCCTATATTCTCTATAAGAACAGCTTTTATTATCAGGTAAACTGTCAGTAACACGAGCGTAAATAATCCTTGTATTAGAATGCCAGTATACCAAGGAGCGGACTGCATAACATATAAATTCGGATATTTTTCAAAATGCCAGTATTTATATAATACTGAGCCAATAAAAACGCCTGCCAGGGAACCCATAATAATATTTAGTATTAATTGTATCTTTTTTTCACAGCCAACCTCCCCGTATAATATATTTTATATTATATAATAATCAACTGCATTTTTACAGGTTCATTTTTAGTGGGTACACAATTCCGAAAAGGGCTGCCACCTCATCCACGCTTTTGGCTCATTCATCAGCATTTTCAGTAAGCGGGATTCCATAAGCCTTTTTCTCCAGGTACTCCCAATGCTCATCACTAACAGGTTCATAAGATGTCCATGCCACTTTAAGCTGGTTTTCAAATATATAAAATTTAACGCGGGTTTTAACTCCGTTACTTGTATCAATAACAGGCTCTGCCACATAGTCAAAAGTGTAAGCCGTGTGTTTCTGCGTCCAGTCCGAAGTATCCCGATAATAAATTACCGCATTTTCCGCAGGTATCTTTATCATCCCAAACAGCTTCTCACTTTCTTCTTTTCCGGGAAGATAGAAATAGCACCGTGTTCCATTTGAGGTGATGTAAAATTCATTTTCTCCTGCCTTCTCCTGAAACAGTACCTCGCCATCACTCAAATCCATCAAGAGCAGATTGCTTTCTTTCAGCCAGCCTTCCACATAGCCATTGTGGTGGGGAGCCGTCCAATGCTCCGCACAGACCCAGGTTTTACCATCTTTCTGTACACTTCCACGCATCGCTTTGCTCCCTACATCGGGATAACGATACAATACCGAACCATTTTCATCCAGGATATGTATATCGTAGCCATAGGTTTTCTCATAATCATCCGCTTTTTCCCACTGCAGATAGCAGGTGCTTCCCTCAATGGGGGATTTTTCATCATAAGCATAGGAATCCCTGCTATAACCGGACGGATATATTACTTCATATTCTGTTGCACCTGCTGTTGGATTACAGCCAGCCAATAATAGAACAACCATTGCTACCCAGCATAAAGAAACAATATGGCGTATCATCTTTATTTTCATATCTGCCCCGTTCTCCTTTCCACGCCGCCTATCACGTACCCCACCGCCACATATAGCAGGACATAGGCTCCTGCCATGCAGCACCGTCCGTTTCAGCCCCAAAACATTAAATGATAAATTGCGGAAACGAGGTCTATGCCCCCAAAGAGCAGCACAAGGATGAAAAATATGTTTTCCCTACCCAGGAGGCCCATATATGGCATTCCTTTTCTAAAAGTCCTTATTTTCTCCGCCATACACCAAACAGGCTTTTCTTGTAATGTTTCAGTGCTTCCATTGCCGGCCCGTAATTTCCTGCCGCTTTCAGATACTCAACGCCTTTTTCAATGTCCTCCCGTACACCGATCCCCTCGGCGTACATCATTCCCAGCCCATAACTTTTATAAGGCGAATTTTTGCTTTTCTCTAAAAATGATTTTCCCCTCACCGGGTCCTGATGGCAGCCATATCCCAATAGATAGCAGATCCCCAGAAGATCATACTGGACATATTCCGTTTCCTCATCCTTCTCCAGCCATTGGACGGCTGACTAACAGGTCTGCCATATACCGGTAAATCTCCCGGATGGGAATGGGGAGTTTTACATGGAGCCGCTTCTCTGCCGCAGAGATTTCATCCTCCGAATAGCAATTCCATTTTTTCATGCCGTCCATAAGCTTCGGGCTGATGAACTGTCTAAGTATCTTTAGTTCCTTTTCGATTGCGTACATAATTTCACCTTTAAAACAGGCCCGCCGCCTGCCCCAATCCACTACGGTTAATGGCGTCATCCCAAATTGAACTGCCAGTTTTTTGTTGTATCGTATTCTACCACAATTCACAGTATATTTCCAGTTAGCATGTCCATCCCCAGTTTATAAGTTTAACCTGAAGTTCATATTTGTATAGTTGAGATTATTCGTTTAAACGGATATAATAAACATAGCATGATTTAGGATGCCAGAAATGTTTGAATATACGGAGGCACAAGAAGCAGTAGAACTTAGATCTGCAAAATGGGCACAAAGATTTTGCAAAGAAAACAGGATTGATGGTGCTGATGGCAGATACAAGATCTATAAGGAACAGGGCAGGACTGATTTATGAAAACTATTTTAATAATTGACGATGATACACATATTGGAAATATGCTTGAAGAAGCACTTTCAAAAGATGGCTACAGAGTTTCCCGTGCATATTCGGGAACAGAAGCATTACTTGTGCTGTCGGGTATCCGCCCTGACCTTATCTTACTTGATTTGATGTTGCCTGGGCTAAGCGGTGAAGATGTCCTTCCAAGGTTAAAAGGGATACCCGTCATTGTAGTAAGTGCGAAAGTCGATATTGACAATAAAGTGGATTTATTGCTTAGCGGTGCAGTTGATTATGTGACAAAACCTTTCAGTACAAAAGAACTGTTAGCCCGGATTGCTGTCCATCTACGGACTGCATCAAATACTCCTGTCAGCCCTGTGGTAAGTTTTGACGATATTATTTTGAATACAGATATCCATACCGTAACAGTAAATGCCGCAGAGGTGAAACTCACAAGGACGGAATATGCCATCCTAAAAATACTGATGCAAAACCAAACGCAGGTTGTTACAAAATCACTTTTATTAGGCCATATCAGCGAGGATACTCCAGACTGTACGGAAAACTCTCTCAAAATGCACATTAGCAATTTACGCAAAAAGCTTCGCGATGTAAGTGGAAAAGATTATATTGACGCTGTTTGGGGTATTGGTTTTAAAATGCGGGCTGAATAATATTTACTATTTCTTTACTGTTTTCTTTACCGATTTCTTTACTATTACCAGTTATAATGCCAGCATCACATAAAGGAGGTTATTTGTTATGGAATATGTTCTCAAAACAAACGCCTTGAGTAAAAACTATAACGATTTCAAAGCGTTAAACAGGCTATCCATGAACATACCCAAAGGAGCTATTTATGGCTTCGTGGGGAGAAACGGTGCTGGCAAAACAACCCTCATCCGCCTTATCTGCGGTCTGCAAGAGCCAACATCTGGCGATTATACGCTGTATGGGAAAAAAAACACAGACAAGGATATTGTAAAATCCCGGAGAAGAATGGGTGCTGTTGTCGAAACTCCCTCGATTTATCTTGATATGACAGCTGTGGATAATTTAAAACTGCAGTATCGCACCTTAGGGCTTCCGTCTTTTGACGGCTTAACGGAAATTCTGAAGTTAGTCGGCCTTGACAATACGGGAAAGAAGAAAGCAAAAAACTTTTCTCTCGGTATGCGCCAAAGATTGGGGATTGCAATTGCACTCATAGGCGACCCTGATTTCTTAGTTTTGGATGAACCTGTAAACGGCCTTGACCCGCAAGGCATTATTGATATTCGGGAATTGATATTAAAACTCAACCGTGAACAACAGATTACAGTTCTGATTTCAAGCCACATTCTTGATGAATTATCTAAACTGGCAACGTATTATGGTTTTATTGACAATGGATATATTGTAAAGGAAATGAGCGCAGACGAATTAGAAGCCGCATGCAAAAAGTGTATCCAAATAGAAGTTAACAACACAAAAGCCCTTGCCCATGTACTTGATGAAATGGGGATTGATTATAAAATAACCACAAGCAAAACTGCCAATATGTATGCAAAAGTAAACATATCTAAACTGGCTGCTGCATTGGCGAAAGAAAACTGCGAAGTGATTTCAATGCAGGAGCGTGGCGAAAGTCTGGAAAGTTATTATGTCAGTCTTTTGGGAGGTGAAATAAATGCGTAAACTATTGTCTGTTAATTTTTCCCGTATTTGGAAAGATAAATTTTTCTGGCTCTGTATGGGAGCAATGCTAATTTATTCAGTTGTATATATGCTGAACGGATGCAGGCAGTCAACCGTTAATATGCCGGAATACAATTACAGTATTGATAAGTATTACTTTAATTTTGCTATCGTGATTGGCGCATTTTCTGCGTTGTTCAGCAGTATGTTTTTAGGGACTGAATATAGTGACGGGACAATCCGGAATAAAATTATTGTCGGCCATACAAGAAAAAGCATTTATTTTGCCAATCTGATTACCTCATTCGCTGCAACATTGCTGATAATGTCCGTTTGGCTGATTGGCGCATTAGTTGCCATTCCGATTCTCGGCGTTTGGGAAATGGGTATCCCTAACCTGCTTTCATATTTGTTCATTGCGGTTATGTTTGAAGCTGCTTTTTCATCGATTTTTACTTTTATCTGTATGCAAAGTACCAATAAAGCCATTACCGTTGTTGTTTCTATGTTATTATTTCTTGGGCTTTTGGTTTTTGCAAGTATCACATATAACGCTCTTGGTGAGCCAGAAATGACAAGCGGTGTTAATATAACCACTAACGGAATAGAAATGTCAGAGCCGGCCCCTAACCCGAACTATGTCAGAGGGGCAAAACGGATGATATATGAATTCATCGTTGACTTCTTGCCTACAGGGCAGGGCTTACAAATGTGGCAGGTAAAAATCGGTAACTCTGCCCGTATGCTCTTATCATCTATTGCAATTACTGTTTTGACAACATTAGGCGGCATATTTGTTTTCAAAAGAAAAGATTTGAAGTAAGGGGTTTTCTATGGAATTATGGTTATGGGCTATTATCGGCATTATGGCTTTGGTTATCATTACTTTGCTTATAAAAATTTATTTCCTGCAAAAGGCCGCAAAGGAAATTGCAAATGCCTTTGCCGACAGGCTCAAAACCGATACCAATATCCTCATTGATATCTCCTGCAATGACAGATACATGCGTAATTTGGCAAATACCATAAATAGAGAATTCCGTAAACTCCGTGTACAACGGCATCGCTTTCAGTATGGTAACCAGGAACTGAAAACCGCCATTGCAAACATATCCCACGATTTAAGGACACCATTGACTGCTGTCTGCGGATATTTGGATTTGCTTGAGCAAGAAGAAAAATCCGAAAATGCTAAACGCTATATTGAAGTAATCCGGAACCGTTCAGAAATGTTAATGCAGTTGACTGAGGAACTGTTTGGATATTCAGTTATCATTTCCAAAGATAGCAATACAGTTAAAGAGACTGTTTCCATAAATGGCATTTTAGAAGAAAGCATAGCATCTTACTATACAGCGCTGAATGAAAGAGGTATCACACCGAAGATACAGATGCCGAAAAATAATGTTATCAGAACGCTTAACCGTTCCTCATTAGCCCGTGTATTCTCTAATATTTTAAACAATGCAATAAAGTATAGTGACGGAGATTTAGATATTACTCTGTCAGATACATGTAATATTACTTTTACGAATACGGCATCTGGATTGAATGAAGTGCAGGTTGGCAAATTGTTTGACCGGTTTTACACAGTGGAAGCTGCGAGAAAATCCACAGGTTTAGGGCTGGCGATTGCAAGAACACTGATTGAGCAAATGAATGGAACTATATCAGCTAAGTATTTTGAGAACAGGCTGTGTATTTCCATCTCATTTCCAGACGCAAAAGCCTAAAAGGGTAATGCCATGGGAATGGTTATCTGGCCCGCACTGCTTAGTTCTGCGCTTCCTTCCACCGGCCCGACAAGATAATAACTATCCTGTATTTCTAATACAACCGCCTGGAATGTGACATTTTCATCTCCGCCTGCTTTTGATTCTCCGCCACCGCTGGACGTTCCGCAAGCGGCGGCTGTCAATATAAGGATTATCGTCTTTTTCAACCAACTAAAAGTTACTGGTTTTCCTGCCAGAGGCAGAACACAGAAACACCCTGCTTTTTATGCTTACAAATACATTTTAGCTGTTTCTTCCGCCAGATGGAACTTTTCCTGGATTTTACTCAAAATAATGCTATCTGCAATTTGTAAATCCTTTAATGCTGATACCATAGCTATTATTCCTTCCTGTCTTCCCTCTTGCCTTCCCTTTTCAATCCCTTTCTCTTCCACACCCTTACTCAAATTACACATAAGCGGCACCTCACTTTCCAAGGCTAAAGTCATTCTAATATGAAAATCTTCTCCAATATCTGGCACTTATCCTGTGAACTGGTCTGCGTAGACAGAAGCACATTCAACAATTTTAATAAGCCTGTGCCTGGCTCTCCCTCTTTCCCAAGGCAAACCATAACAGCCGCCATCAAATCATAATCCGCTTTCCGTTCCTTTACACTGCCCACTAAAATTTCCGGCAGATAGGGAAAAGAGGCTGGGAAAATATTTCCCCACCTCTTTCTAAACCGCCCGCTGTTATTTGATTTTCCCTTCCAGCACTTCTATTGCTTTTTCCACCTGGTTATCCTTCCCCTCATTTTCGCTGGCCTCATAGTCATATTCCAGTTCCATATCCGGTTCAATACCGACTCCATGGATATTCCTTCCGGAAGGCGTAAAATATGCGCTGATGGTCAGCTTCAGGGCCGTGCCATCCTCCAGCCGGTGTATCTGCTGGACAATCCCTTTCCCATAGGTGGTGGTACCAATTAATGTACCTTTGTTGTAATCCTGAATCGCACCTGCCAGTATTTCCGACGCGCTGGCAGAATATTCATTTACCAATACCACCAGGGGAACCTCCAGCTCCCAGTCATCGTCACCGGAATACTCTTTGCGGTTCCCGTTCTTATCCTCCGTATAAACAATCAGGCCTTTGGGCAGGATCCTCCTGGCTACCTCCACTACCGCAGCAAGGTCTCCCCCGGGATTGCTCCTCAGGTCAAGGATCATGCCCTTCATGCCATATTCCTTCAGCTCCGCTATGGCCTCCGCATATTGGTCCACAGTGATGCTGTCAAACTCCCGGATACGGAGATAGCCAATCTGGTCGGTATCTTCCAGGATACCGCTGTCCACCGTGGCGGTTTCAATCTTTTTGCTCCTGGTAATATCCACAGAAAGGAAGTCGCTCTCCCCTTCCCTGAAAATCGTCAGGTTAACTGCGGTCCCTTCCCTGCCCTTGACCCGTGCGACTACCTGGGTCAGGCTCATTCCCTGGGTGGATTCCCCGTCCACTTCATAGATGATGTCCCCTTCCCTCAGCCCAGCCAGGGCAGCAGGTGACTGGTCCATTACACCGTTGATCATCGCCAGGTCACGCTGCTTATTCATGGAAATGTAAGCGCCAATCCCATAGGAAATCCCCTGGTTGCTGTTAACCGCCTCTTCCAGCTCCTCCACTGTAAAGTACTCTGAGTAGGGATCATCCAAAGCTGCCATCATTCCCTTATAAACGCCCTCCTGCAGCCCTTCTACCGTCACCTTGTCGTCATAAAAGTAGTAGGTCCCAATGGCGTCTTCTATGGTCTTCATTTTCGAAAGGGTTTCCCCATTCACAATGCTGTCCCCTGCTACCGTCCCGGCATCTGTCCTTTGGACACTAAAAAGCCGGTACGCCATTCTTCCAGCGTAGATACCGGTAAAGAGCAGCGACATAATAAGCCCTCCCGCTATCAGCCCACCCCAGAAATCCTTCGATAGCTTATTCCTTTTCTTTTCTTCCTTCATCTGCGGTCTGACATCCACTAAAAACCCACTCCTATCTGATTTACATTTACTTTGTCCCCCATGCTGCTTTCCGGCAGCCAGACAGGGCACTTTACCCTCCCAGGTAATTTCTGGGGTTCACGTATTGCCCATTCAGCCGTACGCCAAAATGCAGGTGGTTCCCTGTGGAACGCCCGGTGCTCCCCACTGCGGCAATTTTTTCTCCTTTGGATACTTCCTTTCCCTTTGATACATACAGGGCCGAAGCGTGCATATATATGGTGTACAGGCCGCCTCCATGGTCAATCATAATATAGTTGCCCATGCTGCTGCTGTAATCCGCCGCCACCACTTTCCCATTGTAAGCCGCCAGGATCGGGCTCCCTCCAGGTGCCGCCATATCCAGCCCGTTGTGAAATTTTTCCACCTTCAAGGTAGGATGCATCCTGTTTCCGTATTCATCTGAAATCCTTGTATAAGAAGGCGCCGGCCAGGCAAAGACACCTCCATCATATTTAGGCCTTTGTTCCTCCGCAAGCTTTTTCTTTTCTTCTGCAACTGCCGCTTCCAGGGCGGCAATAATTTCATTTCTGGCAGCAATATCCGCTTCATATTCCCTGATGGCCGCTTCCTGCCCCTGAATATCTGCAGACAGCTTGTTCATTTCCTGCTGCTTTTCCTTCAGCATCTCATTCAGGGAAGCCTCTTCCTGCTCCACCGCCGCCTTCGCTTCATTTAAAACATCCCGCTCTTCCTCCAGCCCTTCCCTGCACAGCCCTACATATTCTGTATACGCCACATATTCATCCAGCATCCTGCGGTCATAGGCAGAGAGCATTTCTATATAATCTGCTTTGTTCAGCACATCCCCAAAGCTTTCCGCGGAAAAAATAAGCTCAATGTAGAGCATTTCCCCCTTTTCATAAAGGAATTTAATCCGGGTTCTCATTGCGTCATACTGTGCCTGCTGCACCCTGACGGCTTCCTCAAGCTCTGCTGTTTTTTCCACAATCTCCTGTTCCTTGTCCGAAATCAAGGTTTTCAGCTCTTCTATCTTCTTTTGTATCGCTGTAAGCTTTGCGTCTAGCTGGGTCACATAGCTTGCCAGGTCGGCCTTGGATGCTTCCAGTTCCTTCTTTAATGCCTTAATATCCGTCAGCCCGCTCTGCAGGTTTTTTTTCTCCTGTTGAGTTTTGCTAATCTCCGCTTCCTTTTTTTTGATACTGTCATTAGTCAGTTCGCCTGCGTATACAGCCCCTCCATATTGATGCCCACCCCCCAGCACCAATGCAAGGAACAGCAGCACGCACAGTACTTTTTTCCATCGTCCCATGTTTACCTCAATTACACTCTCAGATGTTTTCTTACGGTTGTGATGCTGCCCAGGAAGCCAATACCCACTCCCATAATGATGGATATAGGCAGCAGAGTACGGAATATTTCCTCTACCGGCAGGAAAGATAGAAGCCTTGCCAGAACGGAAAATTTTACCATAATATATTCAATCACCTTGTTGTACAGAACATAGATAATTCCCACCGGTATCAATGCCCCGATCACCCCTATGAGCATCCCTTCAATTACAAAAGGGGAACGGACAAAGAAATCTGTAGCGCCAATGTACTTCATAATGGAAATTTCCTCTTTCCTCACTGAAATACCGATAGTTACCGTATTGCTGATGAGGAAAATGGACACTGCAAACAATATTGCGATGATCCCCACAGAAATATAGGCAATCAGCGCATTCACCCCGGTAAGGGTAGACGCCGTGATCTCCGACCGGTTTACATCCCGGACTCCCGTTACCCCCTCCAGGTAAGTTACCAGCGCTGGCTGCATGGAAACATCGTTTAAATAAACTTCATAGTGGGAGGAATTTTCCAGGGGATTATCCGGGAAACCGTCCGCATAACCTTTCAGGTAGTCTTCCTTAAAGCCTTCCCATGCTTCATCCGCAGAGACAAAGACCACCTTGGACACTTCCGTCCGCTTTTCGATCATCTGCCCGATTTCCTGTATCCTCTCATCCGCCAGCCCCTCTTCAAACATTACAGTAATAGAAACCCCCTCCTGGGCAGTCTTGACAATGTGCTGGAAGTTCTCAATGATTGCGAAAAAGAGGCCAAACAAAAACAAGCACGCCCCAATAGTTGCAATGGAAGCAAGGGAAAACCATTTATTTCTGAATATGTTGATAAAGCCCTGTTTGATGGTATAAAAAAATGTACTAATCCTCATCGATATAACCACCCTTTTCCTCGTCGCTTACAATGACGCCTTTCTTCATGGTGACCACCCTCTTCTGCATGGCATTGACAATTTCACGGTTATGGGTTACCACAAGCACTGTTGTGCCGTTTTCATTGATCTGCTCCAGCAGCTTCATAATTTCCCATGAATTTTTCGGGTCCAGATTACCTGTAGGCTCATCTGCAAGCAATATGGCGGGGCGGTTCACCAGTGCCCTGGCAATTGCCACCCTTTGCTGCTCCCCTCCTGACAACTGCCTCGGTTTGGCTTTGTATTTTCCTGCAAGCCCTACAGTGGCCAGGATACTTGGCACATTCCTTTTAATGTCCTTATTGGGCACCTGTACGATCCTCTGGGCAAAAGCCACGTTTTCGTACACATTCCGGTCCTTAAGGAGACGGAAGTCCTGGAAAACAATGCCCAGGTTCCTTCTGAATTTGGGTATCTTCCCGTGCCGGATCCTTACCAGGTCATACCCCATCACATTGATATCGCCGGAGGTAGGCACCAGCTCCCGCAAAAGCAGCTTGATCATCGTGGATTTCCCGGAACCGCTGTCCCCCACTATAAATACAAATTCCCCCTTGTTTATATGCAGTTCAACTCCGTTCAGCGCCGGTGCGCCTGTGGCATATGCCTTACTCACATTTGACAGGGTAATGATCTCATCCCTGTCAGCAATCTGTCTTCTTCTCTTTCTGCCTTTTACCAATTTTACACCACCTGTATCTTTCTTCCCGCAGGCCGCCCGTAGACCTCTGGGGGAATCTATTGAGAATTATCATTAAAAACCAGAGAGCCTCCCGTCAATACTCAAAGCCCTCCATATAGTTCATATATTTCACTACCATAAGCGCAATCCTGAAAGTAATGGCATCCTCAAAAACGCGCAAATCCAGCCCAGTGCTTTTTTGCAGTTTATCCAACCGGTATACCAGCGTATTCCTGTGAATGAACAACTGCCTGGAGGTTTCGGACACATTCAGGCTGTTTTCAAAAAATTTATTAATAGTGGAAAGGGTTTCTTCATCAAATTCATCAGGGCTCCTGCCCCCGAAAATTTCCCTGATAAACATTTTGCAAAGAGGGATGGGAAGCTGGTAAATCAGCCTGCCAATGCCCAATTCACTATAGGCAATAATATCCCTGTCATCAAAGAAAATCTTCCCCACATCCATGGCCATTTTCGCTTCTTTGTAGGACCGGCTCACTTCCTTAATTTCCTTCACTACCGTGCCATAGGCAATATGTACGTCCCTTTGCCCTTCCTTTTTTAGGAAAGTTTCGATAGTCCCTGCCATCCGCTCAATTTCCCGGGGATTGTCCCCCTCAGACAAATCCTTTACCACAATCACATTGTTTTCATCCACCGCCGTAATAAAATCTTTGGTATTGCCGCCAAAAAATGTCCTCATCATTTCAAGGACATTACTGTCCCTGCTATTGGCAGTCTCTATCATCATCACTGTCCGCTTTACATCCGCCTGGATATGGAGCTTCTTGGCTCGGCTGTAAATATCAATCAAAAGCAGATTGTCCAGCAGAAGGTTTTTGATAAAATTATCTTTGTCAAAGCGCTCTTTATAAGCGGTGAGCAGGTTCTGGACCTGAAACGCCGCCATCTTCCCCACCATGTAGACATCTTCCCCTGTCCCGGCAGCAATTAAAATGTATTCCAATTGCTGTTCATCCAGTATTTTAAAATACTGGCATCCATGTATTTCCTGGGAATCAGCAGGGGACTTCGCAAACGCCACCGCTTCCGGCCCACACCCGGACATACTGGCCGTTGTGGAGGCTGCTTCCTTACCATCCGTATCCATGATACAAAAATCTACCCTTGCAATCACTTTAAGCCCGTCAATCGTGTTCTGCAGTATCTGATTTGAAATCATTGGCCTTCTCCTTCCGATGATTCTATTATGCAAATTGAACAACAGTTCTCATGTATAAATCTGCTTCCCCAAAAACTCTTTTTTCATTTTAATATAATTGTACAAAAAAATCTACCTGTATTTCTTATTTTTTTGTGAAATATGAATGTCTTTTGCCTTTTTTTTCCAATTTCAGGCACTGGGCAACCTTCACAAAAAACAGAAGCAAAAAAGGAAATCATAGGTTTTACTTTACGCCCAATTTATGGTACACTGAACATAGAAATAATCGCTAAAGGAGGCATGGACTCCTGTACAGCGGAAAGGAGGGGCAAATGAATATTCCCGAATTATCAACCGCACTGGCAAACGTACAGCTTACCAACCAGGTGGGGATTGCCGTACTTGATAAAGCAATGGAAAGCTCAGAAGCAGTGGGTGCCAGCTTAATCAACATGATGGACCGCTCTATGGAGTTATCTGTTAACCCCAATGTTGGAAGCAATATTGATATGCTTGTTTAACCATATTCAATAAAGAACAATGCCAAAGGCAGCGGCAAGCTTTACAAGCAGGAATGAGAAAACGCCTGTCATCAGACTGACACAGAGGATAAGGGCCAGTACCAGCGGTACTGTCAGCATCTTATCCTTTTTCTCTTTCCTCTGTTTCCAGATTTGGGATAAAATACTGCTGCGTCCCTGGTGGCCGCTGATCCAGACCAAAACAGCCCAGGCCAAGGGCAAAGTCACCGCCGCCAGTATCAGGTATACCCCAATGCCGTAAATAAGGAAATTGCTGGTCACCAGCGCTGCCTGCCCGCTGTATGCATCGGGGTCCGCCCTAAGTGCCATGTACATGAGCAGCACATTACTGCCATTCACCAGCCCATGATAAAGGATCGAGGCCCAAAGGCTCCCCGCTGCCTCCATCAGCAGCACAGAGAAAATCCCCATCACCAGCGCATAGGCCGCCTGGTTAAAGTTCATATGCACCAAGGCAAAAATAAGGGATGAGAGCAGCATTGCCCGAAAAGCACTGCCGGATTTCCTGTAGGAGTGGTAATACGCCCCCCTGCATGCCACCTCCTCAAATATGGGCGCAATGATGCCTGTAGACAAAAACAGGATACCGAAAGACATCTGCCCTGCCTGCTGCCCCTCCAGCATTGCCGCAACTTCGTTTTCCACCCAGATTTGGGAAATCAGGTTAAACAAAGTCAAAGCCGGTACTGTCAGGAAGGTAAACAGCACTGTCATCAGAAGGGACTTTATCCGTATTTTCCGGAAGCCCAGAAACGCGGGCAGCTTTTCCCCACATGCCACCGCTGCTGCCAATACCGGCAGCGTAATAACCAGCTCCACTGCCAGATTGCTTACAAACAGGTTGCCCATAAGGCCAGGCGCAAACCGGGACAGCCCCAGGATCAGGACAATATAACATAACATGGTAACCAAAAACACCCTGTTCGCTTTCTTACTGTTCATTCTTACAACCATCCTTAAATTTTTCTGATGCCATCAGGCTCTATTGCAACCAGGCGCTTTTTATACAGGCTGCCTACCGCCCTCTTAAATTCATTTTTGCTCATGCCGGTTTTTTCCCTGATCAGCTCCGGATCCGCTTTATCGTTAAAGGGAAGCCTGCCGCCCTCCTTCTCCAGCATCTCCAGCAAACTGTCTGCATCCATCCCCATCTGGATATACGCTTTTTCCCGCAGGCTTAAAGTCAGCTTGCCGTCCTCAAGCACCTCCGCCACCCGGGCAGCAACCCGGTCCCCCGGCTCCAGCCCCTGGACAGGCTCTTTTCTGGGAATCAGCGCGCAATAGCAGTCGTCCACAGCAATAAATACCCCGAAACGGTCACTGATTTCATAGACCCTTCCCTCAACCCGGTCATCCTTTTTATAGGGGCTGTCCGTGCGCAGATAATGGTACACCTTCATAGTGGTACAGAGCCTGCCGCTTTTATCCACATACAGTGCCACCAGGCATTCCTCCCCTGGCTGTACCCGCCTTGTCTGCTCTTTAAATGGAAGAAGCAGGTCTTTCTCCAACGCCCACCCCAAAAAAGCGCCTATTTTCCCCGCTTCCTTTACAGTCAGCACCGCCACCTGGCCTACCGAGAGCTCCGTCTGCCTGGTGGTTGCTATCATGCGGTCCTTGGAGTCCCTGTAGATATATACCTCTATGGTATCCCCCACCGCAGCATTTTCCGGCACTTCTTTTCCTGGCAGAAGTACCTTTTCCCCCGGGTCGGCCCCCTCCTCGGGATCCGCCAGATAAATGCCGAAATCCACTTTTTTAACAATGGCCAGTTGCTGCCTTTTTCCCAATTCTATCATAAACTCCTCCATTCCTGCCCAGCCTGCGGACTTGGGCCAAGGTGCAAATTTGCCTGTGAAAATGTGTTTTCACAGCATCCTACCTTCCCACCAGGAGCGGCGCAAACTATCCCTGGTTTATTTCTTTTCCTGGCGTTTTTCCTGAAGCTCCACAATGCAATAGACAGCGCCCTGCCCATCCTTAAGAACCGCCACCTCCCTGCCGCCCTCACAGGCCGTATATGGAATCAGCACATCGCCCAGCATGGCCTGCTTCTTATATTCTGCCCGGAGCTGCGCCACCTTCTGGCCGCCCCCCAGGCTCTCCATGGCAATCCTGACAAACTGGCCATTATTCACATGATGGTTAATATCCAGATGGCAGGGCCTTATAAGCACCGGCTCCCCCTCTTTAAGGCACTCCGGCAGGGGAATCCTCCTGGGGGCATAATCCATGGCAAGCTTTGGCTCCAGGACATACCCTTTGAGCATCTCCTCCGACGGCCTTGCAGGTTTTCCTGTGCCAGTATCAAGAAGGCTCCAAAGGGTATTGGCACAGGCAAGGCAGTTCTCCTTTTCATCCTTCATAATGAAATTCCTGTAACCCACAAATCCCTTAAAGCCATAGGGGGCAGTCCCCACCATAACCCGCTGTCCCAGCTTTGGATAACAGTTTACCACGATCTGCCAGGAAGACATTACCCAAACCCTGCCCAGCCCTTTCAGATATGCTACCCCAAGGCCGATATCCTCCGAATGGAATGTGGAACAGTCCTGAAAATAGTCCAGCAAAGACTCCAGCTTCAGGCATCCAGTTTCATCCAATTCACTGTATCTGATTCTGCTGTCAAAAAAGTACATATTCGCCGCCTTTCAAAATGAATTATAACATATTTTTATAACTTTACAATCATACTTTCACCAGCACTGCCTTTACTCCGGGAAAATATTAGCGAAACCCCGGAATTATCTTCCGAGGCTCTTTCTTTTTGGGGAACCTAACTGTACAGCTTTAGGATCTCTTCTGCCTTTCTTTTCATCTCCTGCCGGAGGCTTTCCGGGCGGATGACCTCAACCCTGCCTCCCTGGCTGAGCAGCCACATAACAATCCCGGTCCCATAGACTTCTGCGCTGATAAAGTACTGGCGGCCTTCCTGCCCCATAACCCTGGCAGTTGGAAGCCTGTCCAATACCGGCTCCGGGTCCTCCCCATAAAACTTCATCTGGATCTTCATCAGATGCCCGGCATACATAAATTGGACCCGCTTGCGGAACTCTCCTTCCTCAAACCTGTCCGCATAGGAAACCCGAAAATTTTCCCCTGTCTCCCTGAAAGCCTTGATACGGTCAATGCGGAAAACAGCCGGGTAATCATACTTATGTACATATCTGCCCTCTTCATTTTTCTCAACAATAAATGCATTCAGGTAAAAGTAATACTCCGAAAAGAGGATTGCCACAGGCTCAACCGTCCGCATGATGGTTTCTTCCATATGCCCTGCCCGGGAATATTTGATCTCAATCAGGCGATGCTCCTTTATATCTGTCCCAATGTGCCAAAGCCTGTCCTGGATATCTGTTTTATGGCGCAGCTCCACATAGTGGAACTGCTCATTTGAAATCAGCTCCTTAACAAGCTTCATGTTCTTTAGCGGGACGCACCCTTCCATCATCTTCCTTAAAATACTGTCAATCTCCTTTTTGGTAAAGGCACGGCTTCCCAGCAAAATCTTGCTCACTGCCAGGATCTCGCTATTGGACATCATAGAGCCCTCCGCCCCAGCCATCACGAACCCTTTTACACTCCGGTCATATTCCACCCTTCTGCCGTCTGCAGGCGCACCCATCCTGCGCTCATCCAGAAAGCTGCGGATATCAACAATATCACGCTGGATAGAGCGTTCATCCACCCCGAAACGCGCTGCCTCTTCCGGCTTATTGATTACTTTCCCTTCACACAGCCGGACATACATGTCAAGAGTCCTGATATTTTTAGAAGATTTCGATCCCATATGGCCAATCTTTCCCCTTTTTCATTATTATATACAGCATTTTTCCCCCGCAATACCTCTCTTTTTACTTCTCATAGTTTTGGTAACCCATTCACAATGAGGCTATAAGGCTGTTTGTATTCTATCACATTTCCAGGCATAAAAAAACCCAGCAGAACAAATCTGCCAGGTTAAATTCGCAGGGCTGCAAGGATTGGAAACTTTTTATTTCCATAATCTCTTTCACCCCATAAAAATAAGGGCTGGAATTTTTCCAGCCCGGCCATCCTCTTCCATATACAGGCTTTGGCGATATTCCTGGCCGTCCCTTATTTGGGATATATCATCCCCTGATATACTGTTCTGCTTCTTCCCCTGAGAGATCAAACTTTTCCCGAATCTTCTGCATAATCGTTATGTCCGGAATATTTAACTCCTTCAATGCCGATACCATTCCTCTGATTCCTTTTTCAATTCCCTTTTCAATATTCTCCTGGTCCCTCATTAACAGCGTCATATACTCATGCCTCCATTCCCTGTTTTTCTTTGCCGCCTTTACTGCCTCTTCCAATCTCTTCACGAATGAATCTTCCGACTTCTTTCCTGCCACATAGTCCAAAAACGCTTTTAGTTCTCTGCTGACATCGTCCTCCATTCTCCCATCCGCATTTAAAAATATCTTTGCCGCCCCGTCTCCCAGCAGGATATTTTTATCTTCCTTGCAGATATTTTCAAAGGTGTAAATATGCTTCCCGTATCAAATATGTCAAACCGGCATATAAAGATGACATAGCTTGGATTCAGCTTCTTATAGGACTGCCCTTTATCAATCATCTGCAGGTCGATCATACTCTGATAATGGTAATACCTTGTTCTTTTGGGAAGCTCCTTCGCATTTGCCACCTGCATTTCTATGTCATAAACAGTGCCTTTGCCATCCCACACATACACATCCAGCCTCACACTTTTGGCATCCATATCTGGCTTAATCCCTTTTTGCAGTTCCGGGTATTAAATAACAAATCAACTTTCTAATTCATCCCATTCCACACCGACAATATCCCGGCACTGTCCCCATAACACTGCATTTCGAAACATCAAAAAAACCGGTGAAATAAATTCACCGATTTTCTTCGCTGGGCTACAAGGATTCGAACCTTGAGATGACGGAGTCAGAGTCCGTTGCCTTACCGTTTGGCGATAGCCCAATGTCTCAACCACAAGTCATAGTATACTAGATTATTACAGATTTGGCAAGTATTTATTTAAAAATTTTTGCAAAAATTTTGCCTGTTTTTTTGTGCAACTTATACAAAGCTTGTTACTTTTTTGACATGCTGTATTTTTTTCAATACTTTACCTAAATTAATAAAAAAAGATATTTTCAAGTCTTTCAAAATCTGTTATCGTTAACTACAAAAGCGTCTACAAATGTATTTCAGTCCAGGAGGTTATGTTTATGAGGTATTTTTTTAGTGGTAAAATCGAAAAAGAGAATGAGCTTTACACCATCCGCATTCCCTTTAACGTTTGGGAAGTCTGCAAGCAGCGGGACATTATCCAGGCCGATCTTGTGCTTGATAACAAAATCATTGCCTGTGAACTGATCCCGGAAGAAAAAGGAAACTACAAAATCCATTTACAGGAAGAAGATGTTTCCCACATTGATATCAGTAAGTCCCACAAAATCCTTCTTCATATTACAGGAAGCCTGATCCAGATGAACCAGAACAGCCCCTACAGCTTTGACAATCCGATCCGGAAGGTTGACGGGCTTGACATCATCATCCAGCCGGAGGACGGGCTTTGCGGCCAGACCTGTGTGGCAATGCTTGCCGGCGTTACCCTTGCAGAGGTCATAAGCGTTATGGACTGCCGTGTGTGGCAGGGAACCATGGGCCGTGTGATTTCCGCCCTTAATTACTATGGCATAGACCACAGCGATATCATTGTCTATACAGAGGGGCAGGATACTTCCCTGCCTAAATGCTGCATTATGATGGAAAAGATGGGCCGTTATTGCCATTACCTGGTTCATTATGACGGCAAATTCTATGACTCCAATCTGGGCATCATCCCGGAATATGACATGAGCAAGCTTCTTGGTTACCTGGAAATAAAGGTAGACTGACACCTTCTCCGAGATCCCTTAAGCAAAGGGTAATGTCTCCCTCAAAGCAAAAGCCCCTTCCCATGGGGCTTTTGCTTTTATTACAATAAGCCGGCCCGCGAAGCGTGACGGCGTTTGTTAGGCATGGCGGCCAGAGGCCGCTCTCTTCCTACACTTCAAAAATCAGATCCCCATAACCAGGTACAGGCCATACTTCCCTGTCAACCAGCATTTCCGCCTCATCCACCGGCTTCCTGAGCGCTTCCATGGCAGTTTTGACTTCATCCCTGTAATAAAAGGCTTTTTCTTTGGCACTGCTTATGGCTCCCGCCTTTGCCTCCGCCTGCTTGAGTTTCTCCAGGGCTCCCTTCATAGCCAATAATTTTTCCGATACCGCCTTCAGCAGTTCCCTTTGGGCGGATGCATCCGCGCCTGCATCCTGCACCGCAACCACCGTATCCGCCAGGGATTTTGTATAACGCACCACCGCAGGGATAAACTGCTTGGATGCCATGTCAATCATGGTAAGGGCTTCAATATTGATGGTTTTGGCATATGTTTCATACAGCACTTCCTGGCGGGATTCCAGCTCGGTCTTTGTAAAAATATTAAATTTGCTGAACAAATCCACGGACTTCTGGGTTGTGAGTTTTTCCACCGAATCAATCATGGACTTAATATTGGGCAGGCCTCTCCGCTCCGCTTCCCCTACCCACTGGACGGAATAGCCGTCCCCGTTAAATATAATCCTCTGGTGCTTCGTAAAATATTCTTTGATCAGGTCATGGACTGCCAGGTCAAAATTTTCCGCCGCCTCCAGGATATCAGCCGCCTCGCAGAAGGCTTCCGCAACAATGGCGTTTAAGATGGTGTTGGGGCTTGCAATGGAGTCAGAAGAACCCACCATACGGAACTCAAACTTATTTCCCGTAAAAGCAAAAGGCGAAGTCCTGTTCCTGTCAGTGGCATCCTTTACCAGGTCAGGCAGGGTAGACACCCCGGTCTCCAGCTTGCCCCCCTCTAAGCAGTGGGCCGCTTCCCCGGTTTCCACAAGCTGTTTCACAACATCTTCAAGCTGTTCCCCAAGGAAAATGGAAATAATGGCCGGAGGGGCTTCGTTGGCACCAAGCCTGTGGTCGTTGCCCACATCGGAAGCGCTCTGGCGGAGCAGATCCGCATGGATGTCAACAGCTTTTATGATACAGGCAAGTACTAACAGGAATTGGATATTTTCATTGGGTGTTTCCCCCGGGTCAAGGAGATTGACGCCGTTGTCCGTGGCAAGGGACCAGTTATTATGTTTCCCGGAACCATTCACCCCCGCAAAAGGCTTTTCATGGAGGAGGCAGGTAAGGCCATGGCGGCCTGCCACCTTTTTCATGGTTTCCATTACAAGCTGGTTGTGGTCAACGGCAATATTGGCTGTCTCGTAGATAGACGCCAGCTCATGCTGGGCAGGCGCCACTTCATTATGCTGGGTCCTGGCTGTAACGCCAAGCTTCCACAGCTCAATATTCAAATCCTTCATGTACGCGCCCACACGCTCCCGGATGGTCCCAAAATAATGGTCCTCCAGCTCCTGCCCTTTGGGTGCAGGGGCACCAAACAATGTCCGCCCTGCAAAGATCAGGTCCTGCCTTTTTAAATATTTTTCCCGGTCTACCAGAAAATACTCCTGCTCCGCCCCCACAGCGGCCACTACCTTGGACGCTTCCGTATTATGAAAAAGCCGCACAATCCGCAGGGCCTGCTGGCTGATGGCTTCCATGGAGCGCAGCAGGGGCGTCTTCTTATCCAACGCTTCCCCTTTATAAGAGCAGAACGCGGTGGGGATACAGAGTATCACTCCTGTAGCATCTTCCTTCAAAAAAGCAGGGGAAGTCATATCCCAGGCGGTATACCCCCGCGCCTCAAAGGTAGCCCGCAGGCCGCCGGAGGGAAACGAAGAAGCGTCCGGTTCCCCTTTGATCAGTTCTTTGCCGGAAAACTCCATGAACATTTTCCCGCTCTCATCGGGACGGGAAATAAAGGAATCGTGCTTTTCCGCCGTAATACCTGTAAGAGGCTGGAACCAGTGGGTATAATGGGTCGCCCCGTTTTCAATGGCCCAATCCTTCATCTCCTTGGCGACCACATCCGCAGTGGCAAGGGACAACTCCCCGCCATTTTCCATCACCCGGATCACTTCCTTATAAACTTTCTCGGGCAAACGCTGCCGCATAACGGCACGGGTAAATACTTTACTGGCAAAAAGTTCTTCTACATTAATTACTTCGCTCATTTTTCCTCTCCCTTTCCTGCTATCATTATCTGGAAGCAATGTCCTTACTGCTGGATGCCCAAGGGGCTGGCGGTAACCCTATGCCTTTGTACAGCCTTCCTGTGGGGCTTCTTTGCGCACTCTCAACAGGTCGTGCTCCTTTGCCTTTCCGCCCAGCCCCACCCAAAGAGCCTGGCCTGCATGGGGGGCGCTTTCAACCGGCAGCCCTTCCCCAGTGGCCAGGGAAATAACCTCCGCCTGCACATTCTCCCCCTCCGGCTTCATTATTTCTATGGTATCACCCAGGGAAAACTTGTTCTTCTGATGGATAAAAGCCCGCCCCTTTTCATCTGTCCCCTCCACCATGCCCAGGTAAGTGTATTCATTGATGTAAGTACTGTTGTCATAAATCTGGGCATCTGCGCCAGGTTTCCCAAAATAAAACCCGGTAGTAAATTTCCGGTAAGTGCATTTGGCAATCTCTTCCCTGTACCACTTTCTGTTTGCCTGATACTTTTCCTCTGACTCCATACAGTCATCAATGGCTCTTCTGTATGTCCTGGCCACCGCCGCCACATACAGGGCAGTTTTCATCCTGCCCTCAATTTTAAAGCTGTCAATTCCTGCCGCCAACAGCTCCGGAATATGTTCTATCATGCACAGGTCGCCGGAATTAAATATAAAGGTCCCGCGCTCATTTTCGTATACAGGCAGGTATTCTCCTGGGCGCGTCTCCTCCATCAATGTATATTTCCACCTGCAGGGATGGGTACATGCCCCCCCATTGGCATCCCTGCCCGTAAAGTAATTACTCAGCAGGCACCTGCCGGAATAGGATATACACATAGCGCCATGGATAAAGCTCTCAATCTCCAGTCCCGCCGGAACCTTTTTCCTGATTTCGCTTATTTCCTCTAAGGAAAGCTCCCTGGCCATGACCACCCTCTTGGCCCCCATTTTATGCCAGAAAAGACAGGACATATAATTGGTATTGTTAGCCTGGGTGGAAATATGGATATCAATTTCAGGGCAAATTTCCCTTGCCAGGGTGAACATGCCAGGGTCGGAAATAATCAGGGCATCGGGGGCGATTTCCTTTAATTCCCTAAAGTACCTTCCGGCATCTTCTATATCCTTATTGTGCGCTATAATATTGGCGGTAACATGTACTTTTACCCCATGGGCGTGGGCAAAGGCAATCCCCTGGGCCATCTCCTCCCTGGTGAAATTTTTTGCTTTCGCCCGCAGCCCAAAGGCTTCGCCACCAATATAAACCGCGTCCGCCCCATAGAGCACCGCCGTCTTTAAAACCTCCAGAGAACTGGCAGGTATGAGAAGTTCCGGTTTCCGCATTTTTCCTCCTCTGTCCCTAATATTTGCCTATAGCTTTACACTCACCGCCGCACCGTCCCCCACAGGAAGGATATCCGTCCGCAGCTCCTTGCTGTGGGTAAGCCCATAAAGATACTCCCTCATTCTGCTATGGATCGTCCTGTCCCTCCTTGTTACCGCAAAGCGGGACTCCATCACGTCCCCCTCCTGCAGCACGTTATCAGACACCAGGATCCCTCCCTGGGGCATCAGCCGTAAAATATCCGGCAGGAAATAAAGGTATTGCCCCTTTGCCGCATCCATGAAAATAAAATCATAAGGCCCTTCCAGCTCTTTTAAAAGGACCCCAGCATCCCCTGCAAGGAGGGTGATTTCCTTTTCCCACCCCACTTTTTTGAAATTCTCCTGGGCAAGCGGGATTCTTTTTTCATATTTTTCAATGGTGGTGATTTTGCAGCCCTCAGGTGCATATTCCTTCATGAGCAACGCAGAAAAACCAATGGCTGTCCCCACCTCCAGAATCTGTTCCGGCTTCTTAATTGAAAGAAGCAGCTTTAACAGGCGCTGCATTTCCGGGCGGATAACAGGCACATTGGTTTTAATTGCGAATTCTTGCAGCTCATTTAAAAACGGAGTATTGCCTGAATCAAAAGAATTGATAAACACACTGACTCTTTCATCTGTAATCACAATTTTCCATCCTTTAAGCCAAAAACGCGGCCGGGAACCTGTTTGCCCAATTCCCGGCTTTCCGTTTATTTTTCTTTTTCCTCAGTCCCCTCGGGAGCCGTGGACATGATTTCCAGCATTTGTTCCGCCGACATATCCGTGCTTAAATCATAAATGCCCGGAAGGACTTTGCCATGGTAAGCGGAAAGCATCTCCTGCACAATAAACAGGTTTGCATCCTCTATCAGCCCCTTTTCCTCCAGCATCAGCGCAATGTCCTTCACAGACATATCCGCCCCAATGCCAACGGTCATGGTCCTCCCCCCTGCCGCCGATACGGGTTCATCTGCAAAAACCCGGTAGCCAAAATCATATGCTATGGCAGCACCGCGGAAAATATACACTACAAAAGCGGCAATGACTGCAACCTTGATGATCATTTCCACTACAGTGACCACTAAATACTTTGCGTTCATGAAAATACCATGCCTTTCCCGAAATCCGCCGGTTATTCAAATTGAAGCTCTTCCGTAATAAATATGTTTACTTCCTGCATCAGCCTGCAGAAAGCAAGTTCAGCTTTCAGGAAATCATCAACAATAGGATTTTCCCGGAACTTTTCATATTCCTTCTCAAAAGCGCCCATTTTGTCAAATAATTCATTCACCTGGCTGGTATTCTGTATCTCAAAATTCCTCTGGCGGAACTCGTTGACTTTTTCAAAAAGCTCCGGTGTCCTTTTAATTCTTTCAAGCTGCTGATGGTATTCCCTGTAGGTTTCTGTGTCCTTAACTGCACTTACAAAGCCTTCAGCAGCCGCCAGCATTTGTTTATCCTTCATGGCCGCCTCTCCTTATATCTCCATTATAATAGGCAGGATCATGGGGCGCCTTTTCGTCTTCTTCCATACAAATTCACCCAGGGAGTCCTTAATGGCGCTTTTTAGTTTCCCCCAGTCGGCAATCCCCCTGCCAAGGCAGCCTTCCACCGCATCGTTTACCACTTCTCTGGCTTCATCCATCAGTTCATCGGATTCCCGGACATATACAAATCCCCGGGATACGATATCAGGCCCGCTTACCAGCTCATCGGTAGCGCCGTCTAAGGCCAGCACTACGATCAATATGCCATCCTCCGCCAGATGCTGCCTGTCACGCAGGACAATGTTACCCACATCGCCTACCCCCAGGCCATCCACCAGAATATCCCCAACCGGGACCCTGCCCGTAATATGGGCTTTTTCCTGGGTCAGCTCCAGGACATCGCCGGACTGGAGGATAAAAATATTTTCCTTGGCAATCCCCAGCTCTCCTGCAAGCTTTGCCTGGGCTTTTAAATGCTTGTACTCCCCATGGACGGGAACAGCGTATTTGGGGCGGAGCAGGGTATACATCAACTTGATCTCCTCCTGGCAGGCATGTCCCGAAACATGCACATCCTGGAAAATCACGTCCGCACCTTTTAAGAGCAGTTCGTTGATCACATTGGTAACCGCTTTCTCATTTCCCGGAATGGGGTTGGAAGAAAAAATAACGGTATCCTTGGGGCCAATGGAAATCTTCCTGTGGTTGTCCTCCGCCATACGGCTAAGCGCGGCCATGCTTTCGCCCTGGCTGCCAGTGGTGATGATCACCGTCTTTTCGTCAGGATAATTTTTAATCTGTTCAATATCAATGAGCGTATTGTCCGGGACGCTCAAATACCCCAGGCTGGTGGCAGTGTCAATGATATTCACCATGCTTCTGCCCTCCACCACCACCTTCCGCCCAAATTTATAAGCGGAATTGATAATCTGCCGCACCCTGTCCACATTGGACGCAAAGGTTGCAATGAGGATCCGGGTATTTTTGTGCTCTTCAAACAGAGTATCGAATATTTTGCCCACTGTGCGCTCTGAGGGCGTAAAGCCCGGGCGTTCCGCGTTGGTGGAATCGCACATCAGTGCCAGTACGCCCTTCTTCCCGATTTCCCCAAGCCGCTGCAGGTCGATGGCATCCCCAAATACCGGGGTATAGTCCACCTTGAAATCTCCTGTATGCACAACAATCCCAGCCGGGGAGTAAATGGCCAGGGCTGCCGCATCCACAATGCTGTGGTTGGTTTTGATAAACTCAATGCGGAACTGCCCCAGGTTAATGGACTGCCCGAATTTGACCACCTTCCGCTTGGTGTTGTTTGCAAGGTTGTGCTCTTTCAGCTTATTTTCAATGATCCCCATAGTAAGCTTGGTGGCATAAATAGGGACATTAATGTCCCGCAGCACGTAGGGCAGCGCGCCAATATGATCCTCATGGCCATGGGTAATCACAAAGCCCTTTACTTTTTCAATGTTATTCTTTAAATACGTCACATCAGGTATGACCAAATCTATCCCCAGCATATCATCCTCCGGGAATGAAAGGCCACAGTCAACTACAATAATACTGTCTTCATATTCAAAGGCAGTAATATTCATTCCAATCTGCTCAAGGCCCCCAAGGGGAATCACCTTCAGCCCTGAGCTGCTTTTTGGTTCGTTTTTCTTCAATCAGTTTTACCTCCTATTTATTGAAGCTCAATGTCCTCCAACAAATTTTCGAATACGGATGCCACAGCCGCCATTTCTGTGTCATCGCTTACGATTTCATAGACGCTCTCCTTCTCTCCCCGCCCTGATACCTCTTTCAGGATCAGCGCCTCTCCGTCCCCTTCCGGAGCGTCTGTTACCAGAATATACTGGCATCCGCCTATTCTTGTCTGTTCCAGAACATAAAACCCTGCTTCTTCCTGGGTGTCCAGCACAAAATTTACTTTTTCCAATGCTTATTCTCCCTGTTTCCTTTTCCTGAGATCCAAAAATCCCTGTAATATAAACACAGCCGCAATCTTATCCACATACTCCTTCCGGTTTTCCCTGCGTATCCCAGCTTCCATCATGGCCTTATCCGCCGCCACTGTGGTCAGCCTTTCATCCCAGGTATGTACCAAAAGCCCTGTGCGCCGCTGCAGCTTTTCCTTAAATTCCAGGGTCATCTCCGCCCTGGGGCCTAAGGTATCGTTCATATTTTTGGGAAGCCCCAGGACAATTTCTTCTACCTGGTATTCCTCCACCAGCGCTTCAATCCTTGCCAGCGTCTGGCGCAGTTTATTTTCTTCTTTTCTTCTGATAATCTCCAGCCCCTGGGCAGTGACCAGTAAAGGGTCACTGATTGCCACCCCTACTGTTTTTGAGCCGAAATCCAATCCCATAATCCGCATATCTTTCCCTGTCTATCTCCAATGATTATTTTTAATATATTCTGTCAGCATCTCTTCCACCAGTTCATCCCGCTCGACCTTCATGATGAGGCTTCTGGCATTTTTGTAACTGGTAATATATGTGGGATCCCCGGACATGATATATCCCACAATCTGGTTCACAGGGTTATACCCCTTTTCGGTCAACGCTGCATATACCTCTGCAAGTATCTCTTTTACGCTTGTGCTGTCTGTCTCCACCCTGAAAAACTGTGTATTTCCCAAATCCTGCATAAATGCCACCTCTTATCACAACATTCGTTCGCTTTTATCTTACTCCATTTTTTAACAAAATTCAATCCATTACTTATGAAAGACTTTAAAAACCTGGCCACACCCGGCACTCACTGCCTAAACAGCAGCAGCTCCGGCTCCAGGAAATCCACAAGCTCCCCGGTAAGTATCCTGCCAGAGAGCCTCTCCTTCCCGGGGAATGCTGCCCGGATATACTCCCTGGTATGGCCAACCTGGTAAACGGCACCAGCAATTATTTTTTCTTCTTCAAACAGCGCCTCCACTTCCTTATGTAAGTACATTTCCCTGTATCTGCGGGACATCCCCCTGCCCAGTTCCAAAAGCCTGCTGCTGCGCTGGGCCTTCACCGGCTCAGGGACCTGCCCTTCCATCACGGCCGCCGGTGTCCCCTTCCTTTTGGAATATTTGAAAACATGCATTTCATAAAACCCCACCCTGGCCAGGAAGCGCTCTGTTTCTTCAAACTCCTCCTGGGTTTCTCCCGGGAATCCCACAATTACATCCGTAGTAATTGCCGGATTTCCAAAGGCTTCCCTTAACATACATACCTTCTCATAGTATTCCTCCCCGGAATACTTTCTATTCATCCTTTTCAGCACCTGGTCTGAGCCGCTTTGCAGGGAAAGATGAAAATGCGGGCAAAGGCCGGGCAAGTCCCTTAACCCCTTCACAAACTGGGGGGTAATGATCCTGGGTTCCAGTGACCCCAGGCGGATACGCCCAATCCCCGGCGTCCTTCCCACTGCCTGGACCAGCGAAAGGAGGCTGCTGCCGGAAAAACCACCCCCGCCCTCCATGCCGTAGGAACTTAAATGTATCCCCGTAAGCACCACCTCCCGGTAACCGTTACCCGCAAGGGCTTTTACCTCCCCTGCCACTTCATCCAGCCCCCGGCTCCTGACCCGCCCCCTGGCATAAGGAATAATGCAGTAGGTGCAAAACTGGTTGCAGCCGTCCTGGACTTTAATATAAGCCCTGGTATGCTCCGCAGTACAGGTAATGCCCATGGGTTCACAGGCCCTCTCCCCGGCAATATCAATAACCGATTTCCCTCCCAGGGTTTTCTCCTCCAGGGTGCCCTCTCCCTGCCTTTCCCCTTCCCTTGCTGCCAGGTATTCCTCCAAAAGCAAGGCAAGGTCTTTTTTCCTGTTATTGCCTATGGCCAGGTCGATGCTTTGGTCCTTCAGCGCCTCTTCCCCCCCAGCCTGCACATAACAGCCCACTGCCACCACGATGCAGCCTGGGTTTCTTTTCTTCGCCTGATGGATCATCTGCCTGCTCTTGCGGTCCGCTATGTTTGTCACAGTACAGGTATTTATGATATAAATATCAGCTTTTCCATCAAATGGTACAATACAATATCCTTTTTCTTTCATGCTTTGTTGCATATAGTCCATTTCGTATCCGTTTACTTTGCACCCAAGATTATGAAATGCCACACTTTTCATATTATCCACCATTTTTTTTGTTTTGATTTATCATTGACTTTTCTCCCACAACCCTTTACTATAGTAAAAGAGAGTATGAAACAACGGAAGGAGGTAGTTGCAATGAAAACAGTTCAAATTTCGTTAAACTCAATAGATAAGGTAAAGTCTTTTGTAAATGATATTACAAAGTTTGATTATGACTTTGATTTAGTATCCGGAAGATATGTGATCGACGCTAAATCTATTATGGGCATTTTCAGCCTGGATTTATCCAAGCCTATTGACTTGAACATCCATGCGGAAGATAACATAGAAGAGGTTCTCGCCACATTAAAACCTTACATGATTTAATGAACATACCGGGCTGGCTTTGTGCCAGCTCATTTTTTATGCCTATGGGGCGCCCTGGGGGCAGGGCAGGGAAAACTCCCTACAGATTTCCCCACCTGACAATTTCCACCTGGTCTGTAGCAATCGCCTGTTCCACCAGCCCCTCTATCTTGCCCTCCAGATTCTGCTCATGCCGTTTGATAACATTCAGGTTCGGCTTGGTCACCGGATGCTTCGCCACAAAGATGGTGCAGCAGTCCTCATAAGGAAGGATGGAGGTTTCATAGGTGCCGATTTTTTCTGCCACATCCACGATTTCCATCTTATCAAAGCCGACCAGGGGACGGAATACCGGAAGGGTACACACCTCATTGGTGACCGCAAGAGACTGGACCGTCTGGGAGGCCACCTGCCCGATGCTCTCCCCTGTGGCCAGGCCCAGGCAGCCGTTTTCCTTTGCCAGCCGCTCTGCAATTCTCATCATATACCTTCGCATGATGATGGTAAGCTCTTCATGGGGGCACTTTTCATAAATCAGAAGCTGGATTTCCGTAAAGTTAATCACATGCAGGTATACAGGCCCCGCATAGCGGGATATCTGCTTCGCCAGGTCAACTACTTTCTGTTTCGCCCTGTCACTGGTATAAGGCGGCGCATGAAAATAAACCGCATCGATTTTCACCCCCCGTTTGGCGATCATGTATCCCGCCGCCGGGGAATCGATGCCCCCTGATAAAAGGAGCATTGCCTTGCCGTTGCTTCCCACCGGCATCCCGCCGGGGCCTGGTATTTCCATAGAGTAAATATAAATTTTCTCACGGATCTCCACATGAAGCATGGCCTCCGGCTGATGCACATCCACTTTCATTTCCGGGAAAGCGGCAAGAAGGACGCCTCCCAGCTCCCTGTTCAATTCCATGGAACTCATGGGATAGTTCTTCCTTGCCCGCCTTGCATGCACCTTAAAGGTAAAATGCTTGTCCTCATACACTTTATCCACATACTCCACTACCGTCCGGGAAAGCTTTTCGAAGCCCTCATCTTCTGCATAAATCACCGGGCAGATTCCCGAAATGCCAAATACCGTCTTTAAGTTGTCCACCGTTTCCTCGTAATCAAACTCCGACAGCGCATGTACATAAATCCTCCCGTCCGTGCGGGTAACCTTAAACGTTCCCTCACACCGCTTCAGGGCATACTTCACCTGCACCGCCAGGGCTTCCTCAAAGAGATATTTATTCTTCCCTTTAACGCCAATCTCCGCATACTTGATTAAAAATACATTAAACATACATTCTCTTCCCCGCGTAAACCACTCTCCAGGCCAATGTACCGCCTTTTCCAACTGCCACCCCAGGCAGGGGACCGCCAAAGGCCCCTACTCCCGCCTAAAACTTCCCGGCATCCTATCCTGCGGAAGCCAGCCCTCCCAAAACGGCGTACTGTGTATGCCGCTTTGGGAGGGCGCTTCCAGCTTTTAACGTCTGGTATATTTTCTAAGCATAGGAATTATATCATACAATGTCTGCAAAGTATAGTTTATTTCCTCCATGGTGGTAAAAACAGAAAAACTGAAACGGATGGTAGAACCCAGCAGCCCCTGCTCAATCCCCATGGCTTTCAGGGTTGCAGAGGGCTGGGGCTTACGGGCAGAGCAGGCGCTTCCCGCGGAAACATATATATCCTTCTCCTCCAGTGCGTGAAGGAGAACCTCGCTGCGGACGCCCCGGAAAGAGACACTCACCACATGGGGTGCGCCGGTACCATCACAATGCCCGTTCACCACCACATTGTCAATTTTGCCAACCCCCTCCACAAAGGCCTTTTTCATCTGGTACAGCCTCTCCACTTCCTGGTCCAGGTTTCCATATACCATTTCAATGGCCCTTGCAAGCCCCGCCGCTGCCGGAACATTTTCCGTCCCGGAGCGGATGCCGTTTTGCTGCCCGCCGCCGAAAATGATTGGTTTTATCTTTACCTTTTCGTCTATATACAGGAAGCCCACCCCTTTTGGCCCATGTATTTTATGCCCGCTTACAGACAGCAGATCTATCTTAAGCCTTTTGGGATAAATCCTGAATTTCCCATAGCCCTGGACAGCATCCACATGGAACAGGATCCTTGGGTCCATTCTTTTAATAAGCGCCCCCGCTTCCGCTACAGGCTGCAGGGAGCCCACTTCGTTATTTGTATGCATAATGGATACCAGTATGGTTTCCCCGGTAACAGCCCGTTCCAGGTCCTCCAGGCGGATACAGCCCTTTTTATCCACAGGCAGGTAGGTCACCCGAAAGCCCTCTTCCTCTAAATGCTTCATTGTCTGGAGAACCGCCGGGTGCTCAATCTGTGTGGTGATCAGGTGCCTGCCGCTGCGGCAGTTGGCATGGGCACAGCCCCTGATGGCAAGATTATCCGCTTCCGTCCCTCCTGACGTAAAAAAGATTTCTTTTTCATTTACTTTTAAATTCCTGGCAATAACGTCCTTTGCATAACGTATATATTTCTCTGCCTGAACGCCCTTTCTATGGAGACTTGAGGAATTTCCGTAGTCTTCACACATAATCTGGGCCATCAGGGCAGCTACCTCGTCAAAGCATCTGGTAGTTGCCGAATTATCTAAATATACCTCCATAATTTCACTGGCCTTTCTGAACAGAGTATTCGTTTTTATCCTACTAATACTATATGATCATTGCTCCAATTGGTACATTAATATAGAAAGAACGGCCATGCCCGCCGTCTCTGTCCGCAAAATACGCTTTCCCAGGGTAATGGGGCTTGCGCCCTCCCTTACCGCCTGCTGGATTTCTTCTTCTGCGAACCCTCCTTCCGGCCCGATAAAAACGGCAATATCTTCCCCCGGTATAAGGCCGCCAAAAATCTCCCTGGTTTTTGCCATGTCCTCCGCCAGTTCATAGGGAATCAGCCGTCTTTGGGCGCATTTGCTGTAGCTTACCGCCTCCCCAAAGCCCATCACGCCCTTTACCAGGGGTATGATGGCCCTTTTGCTCTGCTTTGCCGCCGCCTCTGCGATTCCCTGCCACCTTGCAATTTTATTTACCGCTTTCTTTTCATCCAGCTTTACCACCGCGCGCCTGGAAGCCACCGGTATAATCTCATAAACTCCCAGTTCCACCGCTTTCTGGATAATCATTTCCATCTTATCCCCCTTGGGAAGCGCCTGGAAAAGATAAATTTTTGAAGGCAGCTCTACCCCTTCCTCCTTAATAAACCGCAGGCGGCACAGGATTTGGCTTTCCCTGATTTCCTCTATGCCGCAGCGGTATTCTTTGCCATCCATGCCATTAGAAACAGAAATCTCCTCTCCCGGCTTCATGCGGAGGACATTTTTAATATGGTTCACATCCCCGCCTTCTATCACAATCTGTTTTCCCTGTATCTGACAGGGTTCTACAAAAAACTGATGCATAAACCCGCTCCCTTTTAGAAACAGTTCTTTATTTTCTTGCTACCACCGAAACCCACTCCCCCTGATAATTCACTTCCAGCACTTCCATCCCTGCCGCTTTGGCTGCCTCCACCACTATCTGCTCTTTGCCTTCAATGATACCGGAGGTAATATAGATACCGCCCTTTATCAGATGTCCTGTAATTACAGGGGTAAGCGGGACCAAAACCTCCGCCAGGATGTTAGCCGCCACAATATCATAGCATTCATAGCCTGCCTGCTCCTGAATTTCCTTTTCTGTAATGATATTTCCGATAATCAGGCAAAAATCTTCCTCCCGGATCCCGTTGGCTTCCCGGTTTTCCCTGACCGCATCCACAGCGCAGGGGTCAAGATCAGTCCCCACAGCTTTCTTTGCCCCAAACATCAGTGAAAGAATTGACAGAATACCGCTTCCAGTCCCCACGTCAAGGAGCGTGGTTTCCGGCGTTACGTACCTGCGCAGAGCCCTGATGCAAAGCTGGGTGGTGTCGTGCATTCCTGTGCCAAAAGCAGTGCCTGGGTCAATATGGAGGATGAGCTTGCCCGTATCTTCTGGCGATGCCTCCTCCCAGGAGGGAATGACCAGCACATCATCAATGGTAAACTGGTGAAAATACTGTTTCCAGTTATTGATCCAGTCAATATCCTGGGTTTCCTCCACGCGCACACTGCCTTCCCCAATGTCCATAAAGGCCCTAAGGGCTTCCAGTTCCCCTTTCACGTTCTCCAGGACCGCTTCCCCGGTGGTTTCCTCCCCGTTTACAAATAGCGGCGGATAAGCGCTGCCCCCGGCCGCCCCCTTCCCTTCCATCTCCTCTACAAAAAAGCTTAGGTAAGCAATTCCATCATCCTCCGGCCCCTCAGGGAGGATATCTACGAACATCTGCTCCTTTTCCAGCGAAGTCAAAGGAACCCTGTCTTCAATCTGCGCCCCTAAAAGCCCAATGTCATATAAGGTGCTGATAATAATATCCTCTGCTTCCGTAACTGTCTTTATCTTAAATTTTAACCATTTCATATTCTTCCGCCTTTCTTTCCCCCTATTGACCCGGGAACAGTTCCATATTATCATAGAACCAGGACAGTTACCACAGAAAATTCACGGCAGAAGAACTACAGGGAAAGGAAGCCCATAGCAGAAAGGAGCCCCCGGCCATGATACAGGACATCACCCCACGGATTTATCACAATGAATATAAAGACCTCCAGCCCAAGGACAATGATTTTATTCTGGTCTTCCACGAAAATAAGGTTCTGGTAAGGTATCAGGGGGAAAAGCTCCGTTACCCTACCCTGGCGGAGTTAAGGGAGTACCCATGTACTTACCATTATCTGTTTTCCATTGACAATTTTCAATATTTCCTGGCATCCCCCTTCTCCTTCGCCCCCAATTTTGAGGAACCACTCCCCCCTGTCACCCTTTGTGGCTATTCCTATGAGGATATCCGCATCTTCAGGACAGCCAATTCCCGCCATACGGCTTTTGCAGGGATTACTGCCCATCACCTTTTTGGCTGGTATCAGGCAAACAGGTTCTGCGGCAGGTGCGGCCACCATATGCAGCCTGACCATAAAGAGAGGATGCTTTTCTGCCCCAAATGCCGTAACATGGTGTATCCCAGGATTTCCCCCGCCGTCATTGTGGGGGTGACAAAGGGTGATTACATACTGATGAGCAAATACGCAGGGCGCACTTACACCAACTATGCCCTTATAGCGGGATTTAGCGAAATCGGAGAAAGCGCAGAGCAGACTGTGGCCCGGGAAGTTATGGAAGAAGTGGGATTGAAAGTAAAGAATATCCGCTATTACAAAAGCCAGCCCTGGGCCTTTTCCCGGAGCCTCTTAATGGGATTTTTCTGTGACCTTGATGGTTCCGATATTATCACCCTGGATACCAGGGAATTGTCGGAGGCCGCCTGGTTCCACAGGGAGGAAATCGCCTTAGAGGACGACCATCTCAGCCTCACCAGGGAGATGATCCTGCAATTTAAGGAGGGAAGGATCTTCTCCCCATAGCCAACAGGGCAAAAATCCGATAATTGCAGCTTCCTCACAAAATCCCTTCCAGGTCAAGCATGGGCAAAGATATCTCCAGGGCACCAACCGTAAATCCCTCACTTTGGTTAAATTCTCCGTGGCAATCACAACCGCCGGTGATTCGCATATGGTTTTCCTGGCAAAAATGAACACAGATATCCGTAGCATCTTTGGTGTGTGATGGGTAATAACATTCAACCCCTCCTAACCCACACCCCCTCATTTCTCTAAGCATGGCTGCAAATCCGCCCGGATTTCGTTCGTACAAATATCCCGGATGTGCCAAAACGGGCACTCCGCCCGCCCGTTTGACCATTTCGCAGAAATCCGGCATATTGCATTCACCCAAATTTGATAAATGGTTCTGCATCCCATATCTGCCGTATATGGTTTCATTCGCTTCTTCATATGTTTTTGCAGCCCCCTTGGCCACCGCATAATACAGATATTTCCATCCGCCCTTTTCTTTTGGATATGCAAAATGACGGTATTCTTCCAAAGACATTTGAGGATAATCCTGCATCATATTATAAACGATATATTCACACTCGGCCGCCTCATGCTGCTTATCCATAAACGTTTTCATATCTGCATCGTTTGGATTGAAATTGTATGCAAGCATATGCAGGCTTTCCCCTTTCCACAGGACTTCCAGTTCCACCCCCAACACATATTCCATCCCGTTATCCCTGCAAATTTCCGGCAAAACAGAATACGCGCCGATGGTTGCATGGTCACATATGGAAAGCAAACCAACATTTCTCTTTTTAGCAAGCGCTACGATTTCTTCAGGCGAACGGGAACTGTCAGAATATATTGAATGAATGTGTAAATCAGCTTTCATAATTTACCTCCTCCGTAAATCAACGATATTAGAAAAATCAGAAAAAATATGCCTAAGTTCCAATTCGCCTTGCTCTATTTGGTAAGTGCATTTATACATTTCACAATTCTTTTCTTTACATACCACTTTAAAATCGCCCTGAATTTTGGCATCAAAATTTGTGTCCTGTAAATCTTCGATTTTTTTCACATTGTCCGACATATTTATTTCTCTTACAACAAATCCAAGCATAATATTTTTCCCATAATATGCCGAATATTTTTGAGTTATAAATCGTGCCACTCCTTCTTCAATGTATTTTCTATTTAAATCTTCTGTTCCATCAATTCTTTTGCACTCAATTATGTAATATGCACTATGTTTATCAAAGTCTGTTTTTAATTTAATCCTTATATCTGCGCGTCCAATGTAGTTTCCTTTCCCATCGTAGTTTTCTTGTGTTTCAGGGGTGAAACTATAATCCAACATATCATAATTTCTTCTTATGATATCGTTATCCAAGTATTCTTCTAACATTATACTTCTAATTCTGTTTTCATTATTGGGAAGCTTTCTATTTTTTCTTGTAAAGTCTTCTACTAGCAACTCACAAATTTCCATTATATAACCAGTAATCTGCTCCAAATCATCAAGCCGCAATGCATCGCTTATTTTATGATTTATTTTCCCCCTCATCCACAGTCCTCCTCTCCAAGAAGCACTGCATTTAATACCCTATAACTATCTTTTACCGCCATTGCAGCTTGCCAATTCTTAGACTCTATGGGCTTGACAATAACAAATGCGTCATCACCGAACTCCCCTATATTCTTAGTCTGATAAAAACAATCATTCAATTTATAAATCATAAAATTAGTCAATAATTCTAAATTGCCATCCACCTCTTCCATAATGTTTATCGTATTTTCTTTTTTATCAAAAGAGAACTGCATAAAAAATGCCGCAAATTTTCCTTTTATATCAGGATATAAATTTATTGAATAACTTAAATTACTTCTTTCTAATCTTTTATTCCAAACATTACTAAATACCTCCGCATATTTTATAAGCATTGCGGGATTGCACTTCGATTCAGTATAGTTTCCGCAAAGCATTGGTATTTGCACATTTAAAGCATAGTCTATAAAATAATTGTTTTGTACGCCATACATTTCAAAAACGCAATTATCAATTTTCTTCTTAATCCCTTCTGTTGGCCAGTTGTTTTGAATTGCCAAATGCATTTTTTTTACTAATTCAACTAGATTCTCACTGTAAGCATATGGAAACCTCTCCAATTCATCTAAAAACACCTGCTCTCTTTCTATCCCAACTGATGAACCAAGCATAAAATTCAAATAAGTAAACAAAGAAGAATTTAATAGGCCTTCGAAATTAAGAAGTATATTTCTATCCTCTTTACTTCCTTTTATACACGATATTGTACACTTATATAATAATCTTTCTTCTGTATAAGCAGCCCTAATTGAATAATCTTCACAGCTCAATCCTTTTTTAAACAAAACATATGGAGGTTCAAATATCTCTTGTGCCCTCACACGATGTATTTTGCTTTTATTGAAAAAATACACATTATCCAAAGATATACAAAAAGGCTCTATACAACCATCCGAATCAATCATACGTCTTCCAACCAAATGTGACGCATCCTGCCTGGCCCCCATATGGTCTTCTATACCTTTCTTCAATATAAGGCCATATTCTTTTGCTACATCTTCAATTATCGGCATCTCTTTCCATAAAGAATCAATCAACTCATAATCCCAATAACTGCCATATACCAGCACTTTCCATAGCCAGTCATTCTTTAAAAGCAACTCTTGTAAAACATACTTAAAATCGTCAGGTTCTATCATTATGATGCCATATAACCTTAAATACTTATTGGGTTTAAGGCTGATATATTCCAGCTTATGATTATACGGAGCTTTATGGCATTCAAAAGATAACACTGCCGCGGGTGCTGTTGCCCCTTTGAATATTTGTTTTCTCACTGATGAAATTTCTAATATTTGCCGTATACAAACATTACTTAAAAACTTATTCCTAAATTCACAAGAAGGCTTTTTCCCTTTATATAAAATTTTAGAAGGAATAACCAGACTACATTCCGTATTTTCATTCCCTACTTCCTGTACTTTTAACAAAAACGCAACACTTATTTCTCCATCCTGAGGTATAACGTTTTTGTTTGCACAATATTTTTTATAACCTTCTTGCTGTATCCTTCCCCAAGGCGGGTTGCCAACTATATATTCGAACTTAATTCCATCAATTAGTTTCAATATATTCTCATCAAAAAAATCTCCAAAAAATATATTTTCTCCCTTCAGCAATGGTAATTGGAACTCCTTTAGATTTTTGGGATCCTGAAAATCAAAAAGTGTAATATACAAAGAGAAAATAGTAACATCTACTGCTTCTTCATTATAATCCACACCATATATATTACTTTTAACCAATCTATTAATTTTTTCTTTGTCATAAATATAACCATCTACTGCATTTTTCTCTAAAATTTTTCTAAGAGCTTTTACCAAAAAAATTCCTGACCCACACGACGGGTCAAAAACTGTGCATTGATTGCTTTTCAAAAGACGTTTTCCTACTGTATGCTGGATAATATAATCTGCAAGGTACTCAGGTGTATAAAAAGCCTTGTCTTTATCTTGTTTTTCTTTTCCTAACAAAATTTCATATATATTACTAATCAACTCAATTGGAATAATATTAAAATCATAAAATGGAAAAAGGCAATATTGTCCTGTCTTCATTTCAATTTGTGCTGTCATAAAGCCATACAACATAATAAGTGCGGAATCACTTATCTCACGCCATTCACTCTGCTCGTCCATTTCAAATAAATTTCCATTGAACTCCTGCTTTAAAAATTTAAAAAGTAAAAAAATTTCCTTTTTTTCCCGTACGATTTCAAGAAAATTTTTCTGTGTTTCTTTAACATTACTATCTAATCCTTTGTATCCAATACACACCCCTCTATCTATTAGATATCTTATAAATAAAATTCTAAGGACTAATTTATTAGCAAAAGATATATGATATTTTTCTTTCAACTCAGATGTAAGAAATTTCAAATTTCCAATCAAAAAATCATTCAGATTTTTTTTTGATAAATCTTTTTCATACAGGCTAAGTGTCCTACTGCTGGTAATATTCCAATATGAAAAATTATTAGTTTCATCACATTGGCCAATGTTATAGTTTGCAATATCAGAAAGCTGCATTTTTTTCTTAGCATTTATCTGCATACTTTTTCCACTATAAATTTTAACCCAGTTTCCCTCATCAGAAATTATTATCGGAATCTGTGCATTCCAAATTTTGCATTGGATATCCTCATCTACCCTTTCACTCAAATCATCAAAAAAAGCAACTAAGGCTCTGTCATCTATAAGATACACTGCATATGGGGATAGCTCATTTATTACCCTCTTTTCATGCCAAGATATTTTTTCACAAGTATTTATTTCTGATAAATATAATAAATTATCTGACTTCTCATATCCCAATCTTTTTATAATAGACTGAATACTCCCCATCAGGCTACCTCCTTTTCTTAGTTTCTAAATTTTCTATACAATAACATTATACTATAAGTACTGTCCCATAAACTTCCCTTTCAAATATCATATGCCCCTCTTTTTCCGTAACAATTCCTCCTTAAAATGATTACAATGAACAAAGAACGGGTCTTTGCTCCTATATATTACCATATAACCGCTTATTTTATAAGAAAAATATGACAATACGCTTCACACTGGGAACTGCCACATTGCCATCTTTTCTTTACTGTATCATGGATTGCTCCCTCTAATGCATATAAATGTACCAGACACCCATCCAGGTATTTCTACTTTGAATTGCGTCTTTTGCACCTATCTCAATAAGTTTCCCGGACGATTCGATGCCAGCAGATATTAGCTTTTCTATTTCTTTACTAATAAATGGACAACAAAAATAAGAGCTCCCCTTTAGGAAACATGCCCCATGCGGTAACACTTACTTCCTAAAAGAGAGCGAAATAAACGTTTCAATCCCTAACATTTATAAATCATAATACATTTTAAACTCCGCCGGATTAGGAATCTGCTCCAACTGTTTTAATTCCTTCCGCTTACGGGCAATCCATAAGTCAATCAGCCTTTGAGGAAAAACGCCGCCCTTGGTAAGATAATCATGGTCTGCCGCCAGGGCATCCAACGCCTCTCCCAGGGACTTGGGAAGACCCTTGATCTTTCTCTGTTCTTCCTCCGACAGGGTATAAAGGTTGAAGTCATAAGGCCCCCATCCATTTTCCGCCGGGTCTATCTGTTTTTCAATCCCATCAAGCCCTGCCATCAATATGGCAGCATATGCATAATAAGGATTTGCCGTAGCGTCAGGGTTACGCAGCTCGAACCTCTTCGTTTCCGGTGACTTAGCGTATGCAGGAATACGGATTACCGCACTGCGGTTGGATGTGGCATATCCTACAGTAACCGGCGCTTCGTATCCCGGGACCAGACGCTTGAAGGAGTTGGTAGAAGGATTGGTAAAGGCGCACAGGGAGGCAATATGCTTAAGCAGCCCCCCAATAAAATAATGGGCAGTGCGGCTTAACCCTGAATAACCATTTTCATCATAGAAAAGGGGCTTTCCTTCCTTGAAAAGCAGCATATGCACATGAAGCCCGCTGCCTGCCTCCTGATAAATGGGCTTGGGCAGGAAAGTAGCCGTTTTTCCCTCCTGTGCTGCCATATTCTTAATAATATATTTGGTAATCATGGTATTGTCCGCCATCTCAGGCATATCCGCAAGCTCCACCTCAATTTCCATCTGCCCGGGGCCGCCTACCTCATGGTGATGGTACTTCACCTTAATCCCCCAGTCCTCCATCATCATGCACATACGGCTGCGCAAGTCATAGCCTACATCCTGAGGGGCTGATACATGGTACCCCCCTTTATAGGGCACTTCATAGCCATTATTTCCCGTAGTGTCAAGGCGGCAGTTCCAATCCGCCTGCCTGGTGTCAATGCGGTATCCGCACTGCTGCGGCGAAACCTCATAGCGCACATTGTCAAAAAGATAAAATTCAAATTCCGGCCCGATTACCATTCTGTCCGCAATCCCGGTTTCTTTCATATACGCTACTGCACGCAGGCTGACATTTTTCGGATACTGGTCAAAAGGCCGGTTCCCGCCTTTCCCAATGGTGCATACATTGCCGCACATGGTAAGGGTGGGGACCTTTGCAAAGGGATCTATATATGCAGTGTCCGCATCGGGCAAAAAGACCATATCACTCTTTTCCACAGGCGCATACCCATAATTGGAACCGTCAAAACCAATACCATAGGTAAACGTATTTTCCCCAAAGCGCTCCACCGGGATTGTAATGTGCCGCCAGCGGCCGTCAATGTCCGTCATCTTAAAATCAATCATGCGAATCTGCTTTTCTTCGCATAATTTCTTAATCTCCTTAATTTTGTCCATTCCTTTTCCCTTCTATATATTAGTCCCGCATCCGCCTTCACCAGTACCTTCTGCTCCAGAGGAAACCCTGTCTGCTTTTCAGCCAGGATTTTCTCTGGGCACTTGTTCCGGCGGCTGCTGTTTTCTTTCCCGTTTCCGCTGGAACGCTCCTACACCATGTTTTCCAGTTTTTTTACCATGTTCTTTAAGCATCCGTCTTCAAAGGGACTTTCCAGCCCTACCTGCTTTACAAGCCCTGTAAAGAAGTCGCTTGCAGACAGCCTGCAAAGCTTTAAATAGCTTTCCCATGCGGCCTGATAGTTTTCGTCCATTTTAACCTTGTACTGGAAAGCGCAGGTCTGGGCGATACAGTAGTCTATATAATAAAATGGAGAGTTAAAAATGTGCTGCTGCCGCTGCCAGTAACGTCCCTCCGCCAGGACCGGGTCGCCGCTGTAATCCAGATGGGGCTTATATTCCTTTTCCAGCTTCGCCCATACCGCGTTTCTCTCGGCTGGGGTCATATCCGGGTTTTCATAAACAATATGCTGGAACTCGTCCACCATACACCCATAGGGGATAAAAGCTGCCGCATCCTCTAAATGCATGGTCTTATAGTCCGCCGCCCGGCTGCCAAAGAACAGTTCCGCCCAGGGTTCTGTGAAAAACTCCATGGACATAGAGTGGATTTCCGCTGTCTCCATTGTAATTTCCTGATGCTCCAGGATATCATCCTGCATAGAGAGATATCCCTGGAACGCATGGCCGCACTCATGGGTGATCACATTCACATCATGTTCTGTCTTGTTGAAGTTGGCAAAAATAAAGGGGACTTTATAATCCGCAAGCTGGGTCATATAGCCGCCCATCTTTTTAGTCTTGCGTCCCAGCACGTCAAACAGCTCATCCTCCATCATACGGTCAAAAAATTCCTTTGTTTCCGCTGATAGCTCTGCATACATCTTCTGGCCGCTGGCCATAATCTCGTCCGGTGTCCCTACCGGGGCAGGATTGCCGTCTAAAAAGTACACGCCCTCATCTATATAGGACAATTTCTCCAGCCCCAGCCGCTCCCTTCTCCTGTCATGGAGCTTCTCCGCAAATGGTACAAAATAAGCTTTCACCTGGTTCCTGAAATTGGCAACCGCTTCCTTATCATAGCAGTTCCGGTGCATACGGTAATATCCAAGCTCCACATAATTTTCATACCCCATTTCCTTTGCCTGCGCCGTGCGGTTCTTGACCAGCTTGCCGTAAATTTCATCCAACTTCTCTTTGATCCCTCCAAGGGCTTCGGAAAATTTGCCCCAAGCCCTTTGGCGCACGTCCCTGTCTTTGCTGTGAAGGTAAGGGGTCAGCAGGGAAAAATTCAGGGTTTCCCCTTCCCAGTCAATCTTAACCCCGGCAATCAGTTTATTGTACTCGGTTGTAAGGGCGTTTTCCTCCTGCATATAAGGGATCAGCTTTTCATCCATGGATTTTAACACAAGTTCCATATTCTTAAACGCTACCGGCCCGATTTTTTCCTCCAGATAAGCACGGTAAGGGGATTCATAGAGTTCCTTTTTGTAAGCAGCTTCCAAATTACTGATCACAGGCAGGATCTGGTCGTTATGGCTCTGTTCTTCATCATAGAACTTATCCGTAGTGTCAATGTCATGGCGGATACTTGCAATTGTAATATTGGTTGATATCCTCTTGGTAAACTCATAGTATTTCTGATGCACGGCAAACTGCTCCTGGCCGCTCTTCGCCTCCTTGAATTCCTGGATAATCTGCCGGAATTCCTTTTCGGTCTTTTCCAAATCCACACGTTCATATGGCATATCTTTAAATTTCATCTTTCCCTCGTTTCCGCGCCGCCTTTGGCGCTTTTTTATTATGTTATTTTCATTATACTGTCCAGGAACCATATGTCAAGCAGGATGGTTTTAAAAATACCTGCCGAAAATGGTGCAGCAAAAGAGCAGGGAAAAATTCCCCTGCCCTTTTTAAACCGCTTTCTCTTTCCACTTACCCCTTTTATAAAAGAAGAAGGTAATCGCCGCCCCAATCAGCCAGGAAGCCAGCAGGGAAATAAAAATACATTCCTGCCTTCCCCCGGGGAACTGCTCTGACCTGGTCAGAAAGGCAATTCCATAAGCAATCGGCACACGGATACAGATCGTAGTTGCAATGGAGATCCACATGGGTGTCATGGTGTCACCCGCCCCCCGCATCACGCCGGAAAGGCTCTGGGTAACGGCCATGGCAATATAGCCCACTGCAAGGATCCCCATCATCTCCCGGCTTAAGTCCACCAATTCCGGCGTCTTGGTAAAAATCCCCATAAGCGCCTTCCCAAAGAGCAAAATCAGCCCGGTAAGGGCAGTGGAAATCCCCATCGCAATGGCAGTACCCTGCTTTGCGCCTTTCTCCACCCTATCATACATCTTCGCCCCTACGTTCTGCCCTGCATAGGTCGTCATCGCCGTCCCAAAGGAAAAGTTGGGCATCATGGCAAACCCGTCCACACGCATGACAATGACATTGGCGGCAATAAACATCTCCCCAAAGCTGTTGGTCAAAGACTGCACCACAATCATCGCCATGGAAAGGATTGCCTGGGTGATGCCCGAGGGAAGCCCTAGCTGGATAATCTTCCCAGTGTTTTTCTTCTGCAGCTTCAGATAGCAGGGCTTTAAATCAAACAGCGCACTCATCTGTTTTAACCGCAGCAGGCAGAGAAGAGCCGAAATCGCCTGGGCGATCACTGTGGCCAGTGCCACGCCATTGACCCCCATGCCCAGCTTTGCCACAAACAGTAAATCCAGGACAATATTGATCACCGTAGACACCAGCAAATAAGCAAGGGCAGACATAGAATCCCCCAGCCCGCGCAAGATCCCGCTTAAGATATTATAATATGCCAGCCCCACACATCCGATAAATAAAATCAGCAAATACGAATGGCACCAGCCAATAATAGACGCCGGCGTATCCAAAAGCTCCAGCAGGGGCCTTGCCACCAAAGACGCCACTACCATCACAAACACCGTGGCAATCCCCGTAAGGGTAACACAGTTCCCAATGGTAACAGACAACTCTTCCCTCTGCCTCGCCCCAAAATACTGGGATACCATAATCCCCGCCCCCACGCTGATCCCCACAAACAGGACAATGAGCAGATTCAAAATCGGCCCCGCACTGCCCACTGCCGCCAACGCATTGTCCCCAACATAATTTCCCACAACAACACTGTCCACAGTGTTATAAAGCTGTTGGGCAATATTCCCGATAAGCATGGGAACCGTAAACATTACAATCTTCTTCCACGGTGAACCTTCCGTCATATCCACCGGCGCAAAAAACCTTTTCAGCATTTCCATAGCAAGCCCCCTGTGAATTTTTTTGTCCATATATATGCAACTATCCAGCCCAGGGCTTTGCATTTCAAGATTGGATCCGGCTCCGCCAAAGGCGGGCTTCTATTAGCCGTATCCAGTAACAGCTTGGCCAAAAGGCTGAACTGTCACCATTATACACCCATTTCCAGTTTCTGTCACCGGGAATAAAAAAGCCCTATGCGCAACAGCTCTGTTTTCGTACCACCACTTCCCCGCAGGAAGCCGGGTCGTCCTTAATAATTTCCCCTACAGCAGGTACATAAATATGTCCTGACAGAGGATTTTTGATACTCTCCACAGGAGTGGAAATCACAGCCTCCACCTGGGACTTCTCAAAACACAGGTCAGTATCTATCATCTCACAGTTGACCAGTTTCAGGTTTTTGCAGTAACAAAGGGGCTGGGTCCCTATGATCCTGCAGTTCTCAAAAGTAACATTTTCACAGTACCATGCCAGGTACTCCCCCTTAACCACACTGTTTTTGACCACCACATTTTTTGCATGCCAGAAAGCATCCTTGGTATCGAAATTGCAGTGATCAAACACAGAATCCTGGATATACTGAAAAGAATATTTCCCTTTTAGCACTACCTCTGTAAAGTCCAATCCGGCTGAACGCATCATAAAATATTCGCCCTGCACCTGGCAGCGTTCCATCACCAGCCCCTCCACAGACCACCCAAATTCAGGGGAAACCACATCGCACCCTGCCATTTTCACATGGCTGCATTCCCGCAGGGCCTTGATCCCATGAAGCCTGGTATCCGTGATCTCAATATTGGACGAATACCACAACGCCGCCCTGCACAGCTCCGTTAACTCCGAACCGGAGATCTTAAGCTGGCTGTCATGCCAGAACGGATATCTCAGATTAAAAAAACAATGGGAGACCTGGATATCGCTGCTCTCTTTCAAGGCGCTCTCACCGTCTGCGGGACCGTCAAAATTACAATCCTTTACCACAATGCCCCTGCTCCCATATAACGCCCTCTCTTCATCAAAGGTTTTATTTTCAATTACTTTCACTTCAATACTCCTTTCCACTGCCCTTTTCCTATGGCTCTCCTATGGCCAGCCGCCAAACGCCTACTGCCTTTGCTGCTGGCTATTATAATTATAACGTCATTTGCCGCGAATAACAAATACTTATATTTTATATTTTACCATAGAAAAAAGGAATAGGTGACCAGGGATATGATGTTTCCTATCCTTTTGGCATCCCTCTTTGCTGTCCACGGGAGCTCAACCATCAGTTGAAACGCCGCGCCATATTCTCCCTTCCCGTTATTGCTATGGGAATCTGGTTATATTAAAATATAGTAAACGGCAAAAAGATTTGTTTTTGGCGTTCACAGCGCTGTGTTTACTTTATTTAGAAAAGAGGAATTAAAAATGGACAATTTGAAAACAGCTAAAGTAATCAGCAAAAGGCGCAAAGAACTGGGACTTACCCAAAATCAGCTTGCCGGGGCGCTGAACATCTCCTTCCAGGCAGTATCCAAGTGGGAAAACGGCACAGCCTACCCGGACATCGCAATGCTTCCAAAGCTGGCCTCTGCCCTTAATACCACCGTTGATTCCCTCCTTGGCTATAGCAGCGTGATAACTGATTATGATAACCGCTACTCCACCGAAGAATACTATTGGGGACTGACGCCAAACGCCATATGCTATGATATTATGAAAATTCTCCCGCCGGTAAAACCCTACCGTGTACTGGACCTGGGATGCGGCGAAGGCAAGGATGCCGTTTTCTTCGCCAAATGCGGCTATGCGGTAACAGCATTTGACATCTCTGCGGCAGGGCTGGAAAAGGCAAAAAAACTTGCAGACCACAATAAGGTAACGGTAGGCTTTTTCAAAGCCGATATTCTTGATTACCGCCCGGATGAAGAGTTTGATATTATCTACAGCAGCGGGGTATTCCACTTTTTATCCCCCGGCGAAAGAGAAGGCCTCTGCCAATGCCTGAAAGAACATACCACAGACGGGGGCATCAACGCCCTGAATGTATTCGTGAAAAAGCCTTTTATAAACCGTGCGCCGGACAGTACCCGAGATGAAGATAAAAGACACCCCTGGTATTCCGGCGAATTGTTCAGGTACTACCACGACTGGCTGTTCCATAGCTGCCGGGAGGACGTCTTTGACTGCAACAGCGGCGGCACACCCCATAAACATTGCATGGATACCCTTATTGCACAGAAAGTGTAGGCAGGCCTACCTTAAAAGAAACCCGCCCTGTTTCCCTACAGGGCAGGTTTCTTTTGCCTGCAAGCTATGCCGCACCACAGGATACCTGCACTAAATATCATATCAACCTTGCTACAGGGCCGTGCTTAGGCAGGCGGCATCCACGATCCAAATTCCTTCTTCAATCCTCTGCCCCAAATTGCTCCCTCGCCGCCTCGAACAGATTGTGAAGGTAAGGGTACTCCCATTTACCTGCACCTACGTTGGGGGCTGCGCCGTCGCCCCAGCCCATGCCCGGCTTGCCGCCGTAATCAGTGAAACTGGCCGCCATATAGCGGACGGTATTCACCAACACAGTGTTTGGCTCCTGCTCCCGCACGCCGATTACTTCCGACATATTGGCTTTGCCAAACTTAAAGAAATCCACATACTCCAGAATTTCTTCCCCCGTATCATATTCGAAGAAGTACCCATACAGGTCGCAGCCGTCTTCCATATGGCTCTTTTCAAAAGTGAGGTTGGATACTCTTCCCGGGCAAAGTTCTTCACTGCACCGTATCACCTCCGCCTGGAACGCTTCCCAATCCTCCGTTTTATGGAATGGATTTTCCCCCACGGGATTCGTCACTGGCAGGCTGTGGATCTGGTTCTCTTCCTTCCAAGGCACATAAGTGATATCGCCATCCAGAAAATAATGGGCAAACCCACCCGGCTGTTCTATCTGGAAACTCCCCTCGGAGCGCAGGCCGCCTCTGGAAAACGGGTCTTTGCGGATATAAAAAATCTCCGGTATAAATACCGTCTCGCCTACCAGCAGAACATTGGGATCCTTCGGCGCATCCCCTTCCCTTGCGACCGAAGCCCACTTGTATCCAGTCCCATAAAAACGTTGGCTGATACGCCAGAGGCTGTCCCCTTCCCTCACTTCGTATTCCACCATCTTGTCACCTGTGAGTTTGATATAGTCCCCTGGTTCTTCCCACTCCGGCAGTTCATGGACCAACGCAAAAGAATCTCTCCTTTCCCGCTTGGTCTTTTCCTCCTGTTCTTCCTCAGTCAAGCCGTTTGCCACCGCCCGCCTGCTGTTTTCTACTTCTTTTTCCGTCTTACGCACAAACTGCTCTGTCTGGGGATCCCAGAGCAGATAAGAGGGCAGCGAAAAATCTTCCTCCACCGCCTTCGCGCCGCTCCCATGGACCGGCGCGCCAATCCGCATATCTGCATAACCGTCACCGTTTAAGTCCGGATAAGTGATGGTATCCGGCAGTTCAATGCTCAAGGATACCCTGCACTCCTGCAGTACTTCGCCGGTCTCCATATCCGTCACTGTCATCTCGTAGGGCTCGTCCATGCAAAAACCATTTAAGAGATAATAACGAAATTCCGTATCCTCTTCCACTGCAAATGTTTCTTTTTCATCCACAAAGGCCCCGTCTTCACTTTCCGCCAGGGATCTGGAGGCGGAAATAATGGAATCTTTCCTGTAATCATCAATAAAATCGGAAAAGGAAGCTAAAGAAACTTCTTCTTCCCCCTCCTCCTTCGCAAGCGAAAAGTGCAGGGAAAGCATCCTGCCGTCCTCCGTAAGAGGCAACTGGTAATCTGCCTCCACAAGCAAGCCGAAATACCGCATGATCCCTTCGTCCCCGGCAGACTCCCAATTCTCGTCGATCCCACGTACCTCCAAAAAGCTGCGCTTGGGGTTCTCCAGTTCAGTCAGACGCTCGTCATGATCGGCCCAGTATAGGCTTTCTTCATCCAGCCCCCAGCCGCTTCCCAGAACGCCGTAATGCTGGAAAACATCCATAAACACATATTCCAACGTTTCGTCGTCATCTTCCGTCGGCCTGTTTAACAGGGTAAGTCCATATGCCATCCGATCCTTCATATAAAGATTGACTCTTGAGTCCCGGCTGTCCAGGCAGGAAAACTCATAGCCGTCCACCTCTTTCACCGTTTCCTGCATATAGCAAAACAGCTTCCCGTTGTCTGTGCTCCATGCTGTCAGAGGATGCTCCTTTGTATCGAATTTCCTTTTCAGTATGTGGTATAGATCAAGGGCGTAACCGTTCTCCGTCATGGGAAAGGTATAGTACAGAAAATGAAGTGAACCCTCGTCCATTTCCTCCACGGCGGCTTTGTTCAGCGCCGTCTCCATTTCCCCAAGAGAATTATAAAACCGCCATGTCACATCCGCTTCTCCCGCGAACTGAAAAGCTGACGGCGCATTCCAATCGGTCTCCAGCCTTACCCCTTCATAATCCGTTACCGTAATTTCTGCACTGGCATAGGGGCTTACGGAAGTATGTCCATACAGATATCCGCCTAGCTCCTGCATCTCACATCTGCCATGCTCCTCCGGCCACCCTTTCGGTTCTTCCTTTGTTTCAGCCCTTTGCGTTTCTTCCACTCTTCCTGATGGCGCACCACAGGCCACAAGCAATACGCCAAGTGCGGCGATACCGATGATGCGGTTTCCTCTTTTTTGCTTCCGCCGTCTTCTTACGCCGGAATCTGTGTTTTCATTTTTTTGTGTATTCTGGTATAAATCTTTTGCCATATATCGTCCTTCAAACTATTGAGTTTTGCTTCCGCTTGATTTGCGGCTTGTCCTTTTCTTACATTATCTTCCTGCGTTTCGTCACAGCTTCCCCCGCCAACTGGCAGGAGGTTCCCACATCGGAGCCATTCATTATTATGTAAGATATGTTTTTCCCGGATAAATCAGATTCCATTAAGTAATATGCAACGCCGCACACATTGCTTTGACCGATCGCTGGCCATGTCCCGCTGTATCCCCAAATGCGGACATGTTCTGTCTGAACCATATATAAAAGGGAAGGTCATCTCTCCAATACTTTTTTGGCCCTGTTTGTTGCGATCAGCATGATACAGTAGAAAACAAACAGATAAACCGGAAAAATACCCATGCTGGCGTTCTGCCCCAGAATACCGCAGACTGCCGGTGCGATCATGATCCCCACATAGGAGGCGGCCATCTGCGTCCCAATCACAGACTGGGAAACATCCTCTCCGAAGTTTCTCGGTGTCAGGTAATTGAAATTGGGAAATAGCGGGCCATTGCCCAGTCCGACCATAAAAAAACCGACTGCTGAGAGAATGGCTGGAAGTGGTAAAAGGAGAAGCACGAATGCAACGCCTAAAATACACTGTCCAACCGTTATGATCTGCCAGCTGTCCAGCCGTGCTGCCATGACCCCTGACAGAAATCTCCCTAAAGCCATTCCAATATAGTAATACATAACGATCTTTGCGGCCTGTTCCGGCAGTATATGCCTGTATTCCACCAAATATGTACTGCCCCAGCCGCCGCAGGTACATTCGACCGCACAAGATGTTATAAACAGACACCACATAAGTTTTACGCCGGGGATCCGAATGATCTCCCTGACCGTCAGCACTTTCATTTCTTTTTCGCCAGATATATGTTCACTTCCGTGCGCCCTGCTCCATATGGACAGGGTAAACAGCAGAACCAGCGTGATGACAAGCTGTATCCCAAATGCGATCTTATATCCACCTCGCCAGCCGTACTTTCCGCTGATCACCAATGATAAAACATAAGGGCTCACAGACACACCGATCCCGTAAAAACAGTGGAGAAAACTCATATGTGTGGCAGAATAGTGCAGTGCCACATAATTGTTGAGTGCTGTGTCGATCGCTCCGGCACCAAGCCCTAAAGGGATCGCAAACAGGCACATCACGGCCAGACTGCCGGAACAGGAAAATCCCAGCAGTGCCATAGCTGTCATTGCCGTGCTGAATGCAGAAACATTGTTTGTCCCAAACTTTCTAATCACTTTGGCACTGACAATGCTTGAGATGATCGTGCCACAGGATATGGTCACAGTCACAAAACTTGCAAAGGATATCGGAAGCCCAAATTCCGTGTAGATCGCAGGCCATGCCGTTCCGAAGAGGGAATCCGGTATTCCAAGCCCAATGAATGCAATGTAGATCACGGTCAATAAAGTAGTAGCCATAAGATCCTTTCCGATATAAATCATCTTTTCGTATGGCCAGGTCATATGTTCCTTAGCTGTCAGACGGAGCTTATCATAAATGCATCGTCACAAACCTCTGCGCTGATAAGATCCTGCCAGTACAGAATAGTTAAAAACAGTTACATTTATTATACAACTTTTTGGGTAGATGTAAAACTGCTATTTGGGCAGACTAATTGAAGTAAATTACCAGAAAAATTTTTAAGCCCCATAAACGGCCGTTCTGCATCTGCACGTTCATATATTACTTCTGCCGCAGTATGCCCATGTGCTGACCATGAAGCAAAACAGGCACACCATTCCACACGTCCGTTAAAACCGTACCAACTCCAATAAGGCTGTCCGCCCTGTCTTTGCCCATAAGATATACCCATGGCCGAAGTTGTAGCCCTTCAAGGAGAGCTTGATACGCTCCATTTTCTTAGTTTGTTCCTCCCTCTCTAAAGGGCTGCATCTTGTTTGTCATCCGTAGATAAAAACGGCGGGTGCGCTGCAATCCACATCCAGGCAATTATGGCGATTTGCAGGCACCAGGGATTTTAGCACTGGCTGCCGCAGCTATTTCCATAGTAAGCAAAGAAGCCATGTTTTGGTACACAAAAATTAATGCAGCAAGAATTGGCTCCAGTGCGTTGCTGGCAGATGCATGGCACCACCGTTCAGATGCTTTTTCTTCTGTGGGGGCTTTGATAGGAATTGCTGGAGCGAGGCTTGGCTTTCCGGTTATGGATTCCATTGCCAGCCTTGTAATCTTTCTATTTATCATGAAAGCTGCATATGACATTTTTAAGGATGCTGTCAATAAAGTGGTAAATCATTCCTGTGACGAGGAAACAGAACTGCAAATTTATGGACGCGTTATGAGAAATGAGGCAGTTATGGGGATAGATTCGCTCCATACGCGTATTTTGGGGAATAAAATATATATAGATATAGAAATTGCAGTGGACGGTTCCTATACACTGAGGAAGTCTCATGAAATTGCGGAAGCAGTCCATGAGGATATTGAAAAGAATTTCCAAAAGGTAAAACATATCATGGTGCATGTAAATTCAGCCCAAACGGACGAGTAGTGAACTGTCAGGTAGTGTAAAATAGTTTGTGTCTTTGGAAAAAATACCTCTTTTTTGGTAAGAATCAAGATATGGCAATTCTTATTGAAAAGGAGGATTTTTATGCCAGCAACAAAACAGCAGATTCGACAGATTATCGCAGATAACAACTTAAGCAGCATGGCTGTGTTTACAACCTGCTAAAGGACAGCTTCAAAGATATCCTCCAGGAACTTATGGAGGCGGAACTGAATGCATCCCTTGGCTACGAAAAAAACCAGAAAGGTGATGCCCCCACATCCAACAAACGGAACGGACATTCTCCAAAAACCCTCAAAAGCCAGTATGGGGAATTCCAGACCGATGTTCCAAGAGACCGTGAAGGTGAATCCGAGCCAAAACTTATCCCTAAATACCAGAGGGATATTTCCGGCATTGAAGAAAAAGTGGTCTCCCTTTATGCAAGAGGTATGGGCACAAGGGGTATCCATGACCAGATACAGGAGCTTTACGGGATAGAACTGTGCCCTGAAATGGTCAGTAAGATCACGGACAGGATACTGCCGGAAATAAAAGAATGGCAGTCACGTCCCTTAAATCCGGTCTACCCATTTGTATTCATGGACTGCATCCATTATAAAGCCAGGGAAGAGTGGCGTATCTTAAGCCGTGCGGCTTACATTGTGCTGGGTATTATATTACGGCAGAAGGCTATAAAGATATCCTGAGTATTACTGTAGGAGCCAATGAAACAAGCAAGTTCTGGCTGGGGATACACATTGCCCACAAATCCAAACTTATATAAAATCCAAACTTTTCTGAAAACAGCTTGATAATTGGGGATTCTTGCCGGAAAAAGTTTGGATTTCGTTTCACAAAGTACAATACTCCAATTATGACAAAATGCGTAAAACATTGCTATTTAGCTCTGTTTCAATCAATTTATTCTCATTTCTGACAAGAGAAGTACAAAACAAAATCCAAACTTTTATATCAGAAAATGCCTTGAATAAAGGATTTACAGAGGAAAGTTTGGATTTCTCCTAAGTTTGGATTTGTGTGTAATGTGTATAACTGGCTGTGTTATGGAATTGTGGGTAACTCTGTTTGACAGACGAAAGGAAAGCGGCTCTTTCGCTTTTCCATGTGCTGTGAACAGAGTTATCCATGATTCCATAGCCTGTTATAGCAAGGCTCTTTTTGCCCCTACTGCGTAACATGAGGGCATAAAAAAAGCGGCGTTCCTGTTCTCCCGGATTCCGGGCAAAAAAATAGCAGGATATCTTTTCAGATTTCCTGCTTGGGTGGTAAGCGTCAAATAAGATAGTGGATAGAAAAATAACCACCAGCCCTCTATACTAAAAGGCAGTGGTTATCGACACCGTTCCTGTGCTATGGGATTCCACGGCAGATAATCATCCAAATATTCAGGATGTTCGTGAAAGGCACTCCCCGGCATATCTGACAGGATATATTTCAGATACTTCATTGGTGCAAGACCATTTGCCCTGGCCGTCTCTACCAATGTATAGATCCCGGCACTTGCGGATGCCCCCTTCGGACTTCCTGCAAACAGCCAGTTCTTCCTGCCAATCACAAATGGACGGATGCAGTTCTCAGCAAGTGAATTGCTGATCGAACAGTGGCCGTCTTCCAGATAATTAAAGAATTCCTGACGATGATTTAAGGCGTATTCAAACGCTTTGGACAGTTTGGATTTTGGCAGTTCTAAGGCAGCATTTTTTTCAGCCCATGACCAAAAAGCCTTGAGAAGTGGTTTCTCGCGGATGAGACGCTCCTTTTTCTTTTGACCGGGCGGCAGACCATCCAGTTCCGCCTCCAGGTCAAACAGTTGATTCAGCCGAAAGACCGCTTCCGCAGGTCTTGATGCTTCAGGGATATGGACATCCTTAGGAAGCGCATCCACAAAGGCCCGGCGCAGATGGGTATAACACAGACATCTTTTTACGCCCGGGATCCCATTGTATCCGGAATAGGCATCCGTATGGATGCAGCCGTTATACCCGTCCAGAAATGCTTCCGGATATTTTCCACCCCGTCCCGGCTGATACTCGAAATACCGGATGGGAGTCTCTGCATCTTTGATGCTGCAGTAAACCCACATGTAAGAATCCGGTGTATTCTTTCTCCCCGCTTCTTTCAGCACCTGTACATGGGTCTCATCGATATGCAGGTAATCCTGTTTCAGCAGTTCCTGCTTCAGGCGGCCGGCCACATGGGAAAGCCAGTCCCGGAAGACGGCCAGAAGCCAGTTTGACATGGTCGCTCTGCCCAGCCTCAGCCCCAGGGCTTCCCATTCTTTTTCCTGGCGGTATAATGGGATGCCCAGTTCAAACTTCTGGTGGATCAGCCATGCGATCGTGGATGCGGATGCAAGGGAATGTAAGGCCGGCGGATAGGGAACCGGTGCTTTTTCCATATATGGTGTTCCCTGTTTCCGGCAGGTCCTGCACTCATAAGTTTCCCGGTAATGGTCAATGACTTTTAAGCTGGCAGGGATAAACTGTACTTCGGTACGGACGAATTCTTCTCCAACCTTTACCATGGAGCTTCCGCATTTTTCGCAGGCCTGTCCGCTTTCATCTATGGTGTGAAGTACTTTGCTGTGCGGAAGGTCTTTGACCAGTCCTTCGCGTTGGCCAGTATATTTTCTTTTGCGGAGATGTTTTTCAACTTCAACCAGTTCTGGTTCTTTTACACTTTGGCCTGCAAAATATTCCGTCTCATTAAAAAGAGACATCTGTCCCTCAATATCAAGGACGGATGTCTTTTCAGACTTTGTTCCATAAAGTTTACGGGTCAGGAAATCAACCTGCTCCTTCAGGAGCCGGATCTGCTGTTCCAGTTCTGTGATCTGGTTTTGGTACTGCAGTTCCCTGTCTGACAAATCCCCTTCCCCCTGCGTTTTGATGGTTTTATTATACCATAAAAACGCAGGATTTCCCAGTGTTTATGCGGAATTTTTAGGATTCTCCGGCCATCTTTTATGCCATTGTTGAACCGCCTTTGGCTGTTCCGGATCCAGCCCTTCTAAGAGCCAGCGGAGCTGCTGTGCCGATATCTGTTTTGCTTCTTCACCGGTTCTGGGCCACTTTAGTCGTCCGCTTTCATAGCGTTTGTACAAAAGGCAGAATCCGTCTCCTTCATAGTGGACTGCCTTGATCCGGTCTGCCCGCCTGCCGCAGAAGAGGAACAGGGAATTGCTGTACGGATCAAGGTTAAAGCTGTACTGAATGATATCCACCAGCCCATCGGGCTGCTTCCTCATATCTGTATATCCAGTACGGATATAGACATTTTCCACATGGGAGATATCTCCTAACATGACTGCACTGCTTTCAGAATCATTGTCAGTGATTCACCGGATGTATCTTCAAAAATTTCGATGCAGATGTCTCTGATATGCAATATGGCTGCGGGAGCAGAATGGGACGTGCGTGTGTCAGGAAAAGATACTTCTGCAAACTCAGAAGATCCTTCCGGTAAAAGGGCCGTATTCCGATCAGGCCGTGAATGGGTAGTGTTATGCTTTCGTGGAAGTTCTTCAAGAGCAAGCCTGCGTATTTTTGCAATCCAGTAATAATAGCTTTTTAAAGAAACATGATTTTGTTCACACCATGCCTGGTTTGTCAGACCGGAGGCCCTGCATTGCCGAATGACATCCAGCCAGTATTGAAGTTTCACCTGCTTATCAGGAGTTAGAGATGAAATATCCATGAGATCGCTCCTCTTCTTAGATTTAGAGTTTTGAGAGTTGACACTAAAAACTCTAAGCCTAAGTTTACAGGAAAATACCGAAGATTTCTCTACACTTTCTTATTTGACGCTTACCTTGGGTGTGCCACTGGTGGCGGGTATTTAGTTTTTTGATGGGCTATCCGTTCAACAAATGGGAAGTTGTGTTTTTCACTCTACTTCCTCCCACTTCAACTTTGGATACAGCTCTCCTGTTTTAGCAAAATGGAGAACACATTCAGCAACCAGATTCAAATCATTGAGCGCATTTCGCTTGAGAACTGGAGTCTGTCCGCTGATATTTACAGGAGCGTCCTCTTTGGATGTACCATATTCGGAATTGACAGGCATATACATATGAGCCTCTTCATCTTCACCATATGTGTTAAAAGCCAGAGCCGCCCAATCATTCTCAATATCTACAGATAGAAAATCCTCTTCGCCATATTCATCCAAAGCTAACCATGCAGACCTACAATGATTTTCCCGAATTTTGCACACCAGTTTGTCTACAGTTTCTTGTGTAATAGGTTCCCCTTCACTATTAAGAAAACGAATAGCAAAATCACTCATATAAATTTACCTCCCTATTCCGATTTATCGCTGACACTATTATACAAGCTTTAACTTGCTAAATGGAATATGCTTTCTGAAAGATTTTCGGGTGGCAAGTCCACAAAGGGGTAGCTGACGGAGCCAGAGCAGGGGAAGTGTAGATTCCCTAGTGATGATTGGAGCAGATTGAAAATCTGTGAAAATCATCTGCTGTCTGCAGGACGCCCCCGGCAGGGCGGAGGGTGTAATTAGCTTTGTGTCTTTAAGATTCTATGCCTCCCTAATTTTCAGCATAGGTTATCGCCAGTAGCCCCAGTATTTATAAGGACTTGTGGGCTCTGCCCACACCCGGCCTCCGGAATAAAGTAAAAGGCCATAGACACAAAATTAAATACACTACCGCAGGGTGCAATGCACCACTTCCCTAAGTGGTGTATAATTGCGCCCTCTTTCAGAGGGAGGTTTCCTTACATAGGGCGCCTTCTTCTAAAACTGTTATACATTTCTTCTTCAGCAGATAATGGAAATAATCTCACCAATTTTTTTCGCATTATTGTATATACGCAATATAACTTCTCCATTAGGCGTGTTTTAAGTTCCAATCTGTATACTCCAGGATATTCTATGCATTTTACAATAGTATAAGGGCTATTCAACAACATATGAATACCCCTTACTCTGTCTAGCTTCTAAATATTCTGTTTCACCTCGCATTTTTTTTAGCCATAGTATAACCACCAGCGATAGACATTCCTGACTTCTTTGATGTAGGTTTTCTATTTTCGTCCAGCGCTATCCTAAATCTCCATCATAATGGATTTAAATAAATAGGGCTAAATCAGTGCAAACCTTTGATTCTAGGCTTCTCTTGACTTAGCCCTATTACTCCACCAGCATACCTCAATTTTTATATTTTTACATTCGTGTACTTTTTTTCCAGCCTGTCACAAACCACATTGAAATCTTTCGTCTTACCTTCCCTCGCATGCCTTAACCCATCCTTCACACTCTGCCTTATCTCTACCTGTTGTCGTTCCAAGGTTTCCGCACATATTTTCTTAGCAGCTACTTCCATGCGATTTACCTCCATTTTTCATTTGTACACATCCTTCTTTTATCCTTCCCATCAAAATGTTCTCTACGTTAAAGCACATGATCGAAACTACCGCTTTTAGTTAATGCTCTGTCTCAACACTACTCAGCTTTTCAACCAAACATGCAAAACCGACATTCATTATTTATGTTCATTCTCTTGCGTCAAAGTTCTGTAATGAACTTGTATCTGAAACTGCACGAATTAAATCCATTTCCGGCTGAATCTTTTCCCACTGTTCCCTAAACTCATCATCCTGCAATTGTTCATTTAAAACTTCTCTAAACTCACTCATTATTTTCATCCTTATTGATATAGCAATATAATTATATGCTAACAAATCAGGTTACAAGTTGTAACCCTTTTCCCCAATATTTTCCAACTCATTCTCCTCTATTATGCGTCACAATCCAAATACCAATCTCCTTTTCTTCAATTTCACCAGATGCAATCTCCAAACCTAACGCAATCAATTCTTCTTCGCTACACTCCATTTCCATTCCGTTTAATTCTAAAAAAACTAACATAGCATAAATGCCGATGCGTTTATTCCCATCAAAAAAAGCATGATTTTTTATCAACCCATAACACAATCTGGCTGCCTTTCCAATCATGGACGGATAAAGTTCCATCCCTCCGAAAGATTGAAAAGGCGCTGATAGTGCAGAATCCAACAAGCCTTCATCACGTATCCCATTACTTCCTCCAGTTTCCCGTATCATCTTGTTATGGAGATATTTGATCTGTTCTTTGTTCAGTAAAATCATTTTGCCAATTCCTCAAACGCTTTCTTATGCTTTTGCAATATACGGGCTGCAACAGCCTCCAGTGCTTCATTATCTGCGTCTGTATCTTCCTGTAATTTACTATAATCAATCAAAACATATCGGGGTGAATTATTCTTTAATATCACAGCAGCCCCATTCTCATCCACCATCCTCGCAACCTTTGAAAAATTTTGGTTTGCTTCTGAAATAGATACTAAGTTCTTTAAATCAATATGCACAACACACACTTCCCTTCTTTTTGTCTATGATAATAGTATATACTACATTTTAGGATAAATTCAACCTAAGCATTCTATTTCGTGCAAAAATTTTCATCCTTCATTCATACATAAAAATTTCATCTCATAAAGATACCCCATGCACTACTATCAGCACATGGGATATTCCATTATATACCACCAGAGAATTGCTGTTCTTTCCTACTTTTTCCACTCCGGTATATTCCTTCCAATTTCAGTTTTCATTTACTCAAATAACAACAATCCAACCTCACCCCACCTGCAAAAACTGTGCCAAGTGTTGCCAACATTTTTAAAGACGCGCAAATGCCCTGTTAACCGGCTTCCAGAAATTCATTCCAGCTACCACTCTTTCTGTGGATATTAATCCCCAATTGTGATATACTTCCAGCAGCCCTATTAGGGATCTCTTGTTGATACAGCACAAAATATGCATAATCCCAGTAAGGCGCAAATCCATAATTGTAAAGGAGAAAATCAGATGAGTGAAAAAATAGTATTCAGCAAAGGCTCTTTTTTCCATGGGACAAAAGCAGATTTAAAAATAGGCGGTTCCATCATTACAGGAAAGCAAAAGAATTATAATGATAACAGAAAAGCAGAATATGTCTATTTTGCGGGGACTTTGGATGCCGCCATTTGGGGGGCGGAGCTGGCGGAAGGGGATGGCGCAGAAAGAATATACGTTGTGGAACCCACAGGGGATTTCGAAGACGACCCGAATCTTACAGATAAGAAATTTCCCGGAAACCCAACAAAATCGTACAGGTCAAAGCAGCCGCTGAAAATTGTGGCAGAAGTCACCAAATGGGAAGGGCATTCCCCTGAAATGTTAAATAATATGATTGAAAACCTTAAAAGATTATCAGAAAAGGGCATAAAGGCAATTGACTAATACCGCAAAAAACATTAGGAACGCAAGATCCCCACTGCCCAAATGGAACACAGAAAACGGAATCCCAGAAAACCATAAAATAAAAGAAGAAACGAAAAAACAGCAAATTCCCACTATAGCAAACAAACTATGGCACCATTAAGCCATAGTTTGTTTGCCAGGAAATTACCACGCTGTAATTGATCCTACATAGAAATTCTCACAGGACATAACCTGTTGCTATCCTTAAAACCTTTCCCGCTCATTTTCATCCACAATCATGTGCCACTTCCCCCCGGTAAAGTCAGGGACATCCACTACAGCACCGCCTTTGGCGATGGACATCTCGGAAAGGGCGGTAACTGCCATCCAGCTTGCGGCATCGTATACATCCACCGGCATAGGGGCATCCTCCCGCAGGCACCGGAAGAAGGTTTCAAATTCCAGCCAGTCCATCCCGTCGTGGCCGCCCTTAACGCCCTCTTCAATGTATTTCTTCCATACCGGATGGTCGTATTCTGCCTCGTAGTTCCTGGCATTGCCCACACAATTATCACGCCAGGTGAAATCATAGGCAATATCCTCCTTCCTGTCCAGGAAAATGGAATCTGTCACTTCCTCATACATCCCCTTGGTCCCCCTTACGGTAAAGTTGCGGGTATAATACCTGGGCAGGGTGGTATCCAGGGTCAATACAATCGTCTCCCCCCGGGCGCACTTGATAACAGTAGTCACCACGTCCCCCTGTGCAAAGGCCATATTCATCAGGCGCTGGTCGTCACTTTTGTTGGCCTTAATATAATCCCGCAGCCCCGCCGCCTTAGACGCTGTGGAGCAAAGGGTCAGCATCCTGTTCCCCCGGTTGATATCCAGCACCTTGGCAATAGGCCCCAAGTCATGGGTAGGGTAGTTCTCACAATTCCTGCTCAGATAATTCCGAAGCCTGTAATGCCTGTTTTCTTTGCCAAAAGCAATTTCACTGCGCAGGTCATGCTGGTATCCCCCGGCACAGTGGACAACTTCGCCGAACAGCCCCTTTTTCACCATGTTAAGAGCCATCATCTCCCGCCTGCCAAAGCAGCAATTCTCCAGGAACATGAAAGGCGTACCGGTCTTTTCATAACCTTCTACCAAATCATAGCAAGCCTTGAGGCTATAGCTTCCGCCCACCTCAACGGCTACTGCTTTGCCCGCATACATAGCAGCCAGGGCAATCTCCACATGGCTCTCCCATGCGGTAGCCACAATAATGGTATTGACCTTTTCGTCCCTTACCACATCAAGGTAGTCTAAATATACAGAAGGCCTGGCCTGGCCGGCCTTCTCCACCAGCCCTGCCCCCTTCTGGGCCCTGTCTTCATAGGCATCGCACACTGCCACCACCTGCTCCCCCTGGGGAAGCACCGCCATTTCCAGCAGGCCATATCCTCTGCTGCCCAATCCGATAAACCCAATCCTGATATCCTTCATTTGTATCCCTCCATAAAATGTCTTTACATCGTCTCTTATCATTGTTATCATAGCATTAGTAAAAGTATATATCTATATCTAATCAGCTCATTTTTATACACTTTCAGCCCACGGCTGGAACAGGAGGGAGGCATAATGGTCTGGCAGGCATATCCCATTAAAGAACAAATCCAAATCACAGATATGTATTCCCTCTTTGAGGCACACTATGAAAAGGGCTACGCCTTTCCCGGGGAAAGCCACAATTTCTGGGAATGCCTCTATGTGATGGATGGGGAAGTGTGTGTATCGGGAAACGAGCGGGTTTACAACCTCTCCCAGGGAGCCATCGTCTTCCACAAACCTTTAGAGCTTCACAAATTCATTGTTAATGGCAGGGAGGGCGCAGGCCTGCTGATCTTCTCCTTTTCCGCCCAAGGCCCACTCACATCCTATCTGGCAGAAAAGGTCTTTGTGCTGTCCGCCGCCCAGCAGGGCATCATCGCTTCCATGCTGTCCTTCCTCCATGAAAAGGCACAGGAATGGGATATCCAGGCCCTGTCCGGCAAAAGCGCCCATTTTTTTCTGGAACCTTTCCACACCCTGCCTACCTATTCCCAGATGCTGGCCACTTTCCTGCAACAGCTTATGCTCTCCCTGGCAGAGACAGAAGCAGTCTCCTCCGTTTCCTCCGCGCCGGACGCAATTATTTTCAGCAAAGCCATCAGTTACTTAAACAGCAACGTCCAAGCCCAGCCCCAGGTACCGGAAATCGCCCGGTACTGCAATGTCAGCCAGTCCAGCATCAAGCGTATTTTTGACAAATATGCCGGTATGGGCATCCATAAGTATTTATTAAAATTGAAAATTAAGGCGGCAGCAGAGCTTCTTCAAAGCGGCGAAAGCGTCTCCCTGGTAGCGGAGCGGCTGGGCTTTAACAACCAGGGCTACTTCTCCAGGGCCTTTAAACGGGAAACCGGCTTTGCACCCTCGGTTTTTATGGCAAAGCGCCACTAATTCCCCATTTTCCCGGGAAAGGTCAGCATGCCCCCTGCAGGGAAAACATCAATGTGTCTCCCAGCCGCATATCCACCCCAATCTCTGTAACATTGTGCCCATAGTAACGCTTTCCGTACACTTCGAAAGGACTGCAGGGTGCTTTAAAACGTATGGTATGGCGTCCTTTGAAGGAAGCGTGGATGGCTACAAAATTGGCGTTGGCATAGACCACGTCGTCCTGTGTGTTGTACAGGTGGCAGCCTGCATATTCCGCCAGGGAAGCCAGCAGCTCCGAACGCAGAACCTGAGGGGCACAGTAAACGCTGGTCCAGCCTTCCATCTCCTTCAGCCCATAGGCCGGAAGCCCCAGTTCACAGTAAGTCCCCAGTATCTGCACCTGCTTGTCGTCAATGTAAAAGCCAGGGTTCATATAAGCAGGCGCCAGTACATTTTCCAGCCATACATTGCTGTGCACATCCCTGTCAATATAGCCGTACCGCCTGTCCTCCAGGGCATAGCGTACCGCCGGGTGGGAAAGGTCTGTGATCTTAAACCGCGGGGAACAGGTGCGGTCAATCCGCCCCACATGCATCCCTATGAGGCTTTCCATATTTGCCCCGTCCATCACCTGTTCTGCATCGGGATTGATAAAGCCCGGCGCATACAGCCACAGTACAACCCCATGGCTCTTCTTTACCTTGCGCACCAAAGCTTCCCTTTCCCCGTCCGTGAGCAGGAAAAGGTTCATCATAATATACAGCTTATAATCCGGCATATCCTCCCTGCCCAGGTCATTGTGGAAGTAATAGTCCACAGGCGCACCTATCCGGTGCAGGTCTGAGGTGCGGTAGTAATCCAGCATCATCATATTGGTATAGGCAGATACGGTATGGCAGCTTTCCTGGTCGTAGATAAGTGCGATTTCATTCTTTTTCTCCCGGTTTAAGCCATAAGCGAATCTCCCCACCTCCTTCTGGCGTGCAAACAGGCGGTAAATCTCCTCCTGCTGGTAACGCCCGCCCTGGGCATGCTGGTCAAACCACCAGCCGTAAATATCCTCGCACAAAACCCGGGCAAAATCCCTCTTCAAGGTCACGATGCTGTCCCTGGTATCATACAGCCCCATGGCATCCCGGTAGAAACTATCCTCCAAATGGGTCCGGCTGTCTTCCTCCGCCACAAAAATCTGGCCCCGCAGGCGGAAGGAATCCTGCATCTCCCGCTGTGCCACACACCCTCCCGGTTCCCGGTTGTTATAAACGCCAGGAGCCGCCAGAAAGTCCACCTTGCCGCTGTCCAAAATCGTAAGGGTGGCCGTGGTGGTAGTGCTATTGTAAAAGTCCGTGCAGCCATAGGAACCATAGAAAGCACCCACCACTTTTCCCTTATAGCGTTTCTTCACCAGTCCTGCAAAATAAACAATGGCCTCCGCTGTAGCCTGGTGGAGGGCGTCATAAAAGTCCGCCACATAAGCATAATCCTCCATATTCAGGAAAACGCCAAGGTTTGTGGGCTTTTTGGCATCCATGTCAATATCCTTGCCAATGATACGCTCTGCGCTTTCATAATATTTCATGGCATCCAAAACGCCCTCTTCCATGTGGATATAATACTGCTCCTCTATATTGGGGATCAGCGGATCCTCAAAGGAAGCATCCGGGCGCTTCCACGCCTTGCGCAGCTTCTCCTGTGTCTGGTAGCGGTTTTGCAAAAAGCTGCTATAGGCCTTCCGGAAGGCCGGGGAAAAATCACCATACTTGCCCTTCCCCCTGTCACAGATTGCGTTTACCGGATACCACTCGGAGGTTCCCCCTGCCGCCAGGAAATACCCGATCACCCTGTCAGCAAAGGGCAGGCCGTCTATGGCGTCGCAGAACTCCTGCAAAGCCTTTCCGGCGTCAGCCTTCCACTTATCCGAGGCAAAGGAATACATTCCCGGGATATCGTCCCTGTGGACCTCAGATGAGAGGATGGAAGGCTCATGGCTGCCGTCCTGATAGGTGATCAGCTCCTCCTGGTTTTCCTCCATCCATCCCACCGGCGGGTGGAGGCCGATACGCACAATGATATATGCCTCCGGCACCTGTTCCAGAAGCGTCCGGGCATTCTTTACAAAAGCCTCCAGCCCGCTGGGTTCCCTGCAGGGAGCCCCATTTTCATCCACATAATCTTTTCCCGGGCGGAGCCAGTTGGTATTCGTCATAAGAAAAAACACCCGCAGGCCAGCCTCTCCCAGATGCCTGATATAATCCGGCTTGTCAAAACGCACCGTCATCGCCATAGGGGGAAAGCTTTCCCCGTCTATTACCAGCGCCGGGCTGCCGTTTACATTCTTTACTTCTGCAAAACTCATATTTTTACCTCCACCTGCCACATACTGTATCTGTGGCGCTCTCATTTAAACAAACTTCCCTGCAAGGGGGGCAAAACCCCCGTTTACTCCTTTACAGACCCCACTGTAATACCCTTTACAAAGAACTTCTGCAGGAACGGGTATACGATCAGTATGGGGATGATCGCAATAAACATCTGGGCACTGCGCACTGTTTTCTCACTGAGGCTGGAAAGCAGGGCAAGCTGCTCCGGTGTCATATTAGTCATACTCTGGTTATTGTTAATAACCTGGGTGGCCAGATAAGTAGCCATAGGGTAATTGTTAGGGTTATTCATATAAAACATCCCGTCGAACCATGCGTTCCAGTGCCCGATCATGGAAAACAGGAACAGGGATGCCAAAGATGGTTTGGACATAGGCAGGATAATCTTGACCAGGGTCTGCCAGTGGTTCGCACCATCCACAAAGGCCGCCTCCTCAATCGCCCTGGGAAGCCCCTTGATAAAATTCATCATAATAATCACGTTCCAAATGCTCATGGCAGACGGCAGGATCAATACCCAGAAACTGTCCAGCAGATGGAGATTTTTGATTACCATATAAGTGGGGATCAGGCCGCCGCCAATGAACATGGTTACGGCAAAGTATGCCATATAGGCCGTCCTCGCCCGGAACTGTATGGTGGAGCGGGACAGAGGATAAGCCGTAAGGGCAATGATCACCATATTAAAGAGCGTCCCCACCAGCACCCGCACCAGGGAAATGCCTACAGAATGGAAAAAGTCTTTTTTGGAGATCAGATACTCATACGCTGTGAAGGTAAATTCCAACGGCACAAAGCCCACCCGTCCCGCCATCGCCGCATTGCTGGAGCTTAAGGACATGGCGAACACATGCAAAATGGGCAGAATGCAGGACAGCGCCATAAGGGCCAGAACAATTGTATTAAATACCTGGTAAACATAAAAGCCTGTTGAACGCCTGACTTTCATAACCGCACCTCCTTAAAATACACGATAATCGCTTTTCTTATAGAGAATCCAGTAACTGATCCCCACAAAGAGCAGCGAAACGGCAGATTTGAACAGTCCCATAGCAGCAGCGGCGGAATACTGGTGCCCCGCAATGCCCAGCCGGTAGACCAGGGTATCCAGAATATCCACCGTCTTCTCCACTGTAGGATTGTACATAACCAGGATCTGTTCAAATCCCGCATTCAGGATCCCCCCCAGCCCCAGCACGGTAAGCACCGCCACCATGGGCAGGATACCAGGCATGGTTACATGCATCACCTGCTGCCAGCGGCTGGCACCGTCCACCTTTGCCGCCTCATACAGCGCCGCATCCACATTGGTGATCGCCGCCAGGAGCAATACCGTGTTGTAACCCATCCCCTTCCACACATCGGAAGCAATAATGATCGTCCGGAAATATTTATTGCTTACCAGGAAGGCAATGGGCTCTAAATGGAAAAATCCCTCCAGAACGTTGTTGATAATGCCGTCATAGGCGAAAATTTCCAGCAGCATCCCCGCCAGGATCGCCCAGGAAAAGAAATAGGGGATAAAGATGATGGTCTGTACAGAACGCTTGAACCAGCTCTTCACCACTTCGTTCAGCATCAGGGACAAAACAAGGGGAACAAATATGCTTAAAATGATCTTAAAAAATGCGATAATGATGGTATTCACAAAAGCCTGGCGGAAGCTGGGCATGGTGAAGATATAAGCAAACTGGTCAAATCCCACAAACTTTGATTTGGTAAAGCCCAGCAATGGTTTGAAATCCTGGAAGGCCATGACCAGGCCAAACATAGGCAAATATGCGAAGATAGCCGTAAAGACCACCGCCGGAAGCAGCATCACATGGAGCTCCCTGGTCTTATACAGGCTTCTTTTCTTTTTTTCTTTCTTTATTTCTGCCATAAATACGGCTCCTTTCCTAAAAGAGATTTTGAAAGCCGCCGCCCATTCCGG
>CAJTVD010000005.1:0-24592 GCA_910579495.1 uncultured Lachnospiraceae bacterium | reverse complement strand
TACTTATTTTCTATTTGTGTATTTGGCTTCTATTTATTCTGATACCATTCATTTACTTCTTTCGCAATATCGTCGCCGCCCTGGGCTTTCCACTGCTCTACAAAGGTATCAAATCCTGAGATGGGCGTTTCACCCATGATGATACTGATATAAGTATTATCACGGAGCTTATCTAACTCCCCGCTCTTGGATATCATGGACGGCGTGGTGACATAGACTTCATTATAAATGATATCTGCACTTTCCACCGTCTTGATCATGTTATCCACACCGCCATTCTCCGCAAGACGGCTGAAATAGGTGCCCCACGCCACACCGTCGTCCGGATTTTTTACATAATTAAGATAAGATGACCATGAGCCCCAAAATTCATTATTCCTGGGTGCTTCGTCAATACCAATCTCGGTTTTTCCTTCCTTTGCAAACTGGTTGATCACCTCAAAGTTCTGTCTCAGGCAGGTAGGGGAATAGATTCTCCAAGGTACCCAAGTATACACGTAGCTGTTCCATTCTCTCTTTTCCTCTTCTGTCATGGCTTCCTGTACTTCCGGCGGGCTGTTCTTTAAGGTATACTGCAAGGACCAGTAAATCACCTTGAACAATGCCTCAGGATGTTCACAGTTAAGGCCAACGCCTACAAAATCATTTACAGGATAACGGCTGATCATAATATCAGGCTGTGCACCGTCCAGGGACAGGTTTGGCCCTACCACCCAGTTTGCTTCAGGATTCTCTACTTTATTGCTGTTCAGGGGCCAGTTGGGAACCCACCAGGAACCGGGGACGATTGCATATTTGCCTGCAACAATGTCACTGACTACCGGGGAATCTGCCGCCCAGATGTCATACGCTGCAAAATCCTTCTTAAAATATCCCTTATTGTACCATTCGTTCAATTTAGTCAGCACTTCTTTGTTTTTCTCATTGATACCGGCATATTCCAAAGTGCCGTTGTTATCATACCAGCCGCTTGCCCAGCTCTCATAAGCATGGAAGAACGGCGTAAAATCTCCCAACTGTGCGCCATAGTAATTCTTACATGCCGGCAACACAGGGCCGCCCTTTGCCTCCATCAGCTTATCGCAGAGAGCCTCGAATTCTTCAATGGTCTTGGGAAGCTGGTCTGTGGAAGTGATGCCCACCTCTTTTAACTGGTTCATATCATAATACATCTGGCTGGTGGACTGCGCCGGGTCTGTACCCATTGGCAGCCCGTAGAGCTTGCCGTCTTTCTTCCCTACTTCAATAAATTTGCCGTCGTAATTATAAATATTCTCCAGGTCAGGGCAGGTATATGTCTCATATGCCTCTGTAAGGTCCAGCAGGCCTCCCTGGCTTACCAGGTCTTCAAAATCATTGGGGGAGAGCATAACAATGTCAGGAACATTCCCCGCTGCCAGCTCCGCGCCGAACTTCTGGGAATACTGATCCGCGTTCACAATCCAGTCGTAAACCAAGTTGATATTCAGCTCTTCCTGCAGCAACTTTACCACTGTGGAAGTCTCAGGGGTCACATCGTTGGGCGTATCCGGGTTCTCAGACTCCCGGTACTGCAGCACCACATGAATATCTACCGTCTCCGGATAAGGCTCCAGCAACAGCTCCTCGGGCGTCTTCCCGGTATTCTCCCCGCCCTCCGTATTCTCCTTTGCGCTATCCTCAGATACCTGCGCCTGGTCTTCCTTCGTGGTTCCCGCATTCCCTGTGCCCTCAGCTTTCCCCGTATCTGCAGGTGCTTTGCCGCAGCCAGCCAGCGTCCCGGCCGTCATTATTACTGCCAGGAAAGCCGACAGCCATCTTTTATTAGTAGCTTTTTTCATATACTTCCTCCTTTTCACGTATATTTTAGTTGATATGTACATTATATATTTTCCTCTCCCACGTTTTAAGGGCTAAATGTACAAAAAAGCAGGACGATTATGTCTTTATTTTTCTCCAGACACAATTATCCCACTTTTTAAATACTTTTGTGCACTTTTATGCTATTTTCTCTCTATTCGGTTTATTTTTGGTAATTTTCACGGAACTGCCTGGGATTCTCCCCTATCCTCTCCCTGAAAATCCTGCGGAAATATCTCTCGTCCGCATACCCCACCTGCCTGGCAACCCAGTAAATTGGCTGCCTGGTTTCCACCAGGTATTTCTTAGCGGCCTCTATCCTTAAATCGTTAAGATAGGTAACAAAGGTCCTTCCGGTGAGCTTCTTGAACTTTCTGGAAAAATGGCTCTTACTCATGCCGGTCAGCCGCAAAAGCTCTTCCAGCGTAATGTCCCTGTCCATATGCTCCCGGATGTAGTTCATGGCTTTGTGGAGCTCTTCCATGGTGGCAAGCTCCGCGTCCGTCCCCCCAATGCCCACAAGCACCCGCTCCCGCACCTGGCCAAACCATTCCCGCCATTGGTACCACCAGAGGAAGTGCCCTGTTTCCTCAAAATATTGGGAAATATCCTTGCCCGAAAATTCAGCCCAGTGCAGGTCAAAACGGTAAAACAGGGCAATACGCTCCTCCACCGAAAGCGCTGCCGTCCGGATCCGCTCCATCCCCTTTTGATAGTCTTCATCCCGCGCCATGAAGGCCATCTGCAGGCTAAGCTGCAAAGCCTCCTCCCTGGTACAGCCGCCCCGCTCCTGCAAAAGCTCCAAAAAACCATAGGTATAGCAGCAACAGCCTGGCTTCCTGTCCTCAAACAGCCGCCTTCTCCCGGCAGACTGCAGGGCATTTTCCAGCCGGTCATAGGACACTCCCAGAACCTGGGTTATTTCCAGCAACGTGGAGCGTTCCCTGTCAAAATGCTGCGCCATGGCTTTTAACCGCTCAAAGGCAAGGGCGCCGGGTAAGAGTAAAGTAGTTTCATCCAGAAGCTCAAAGGCCATTCCCTGCCTTTCCAGTTCCCTTGCCGCCGCCTGCCCCTGCTGAATGTCCGGCAGCTCCCACACATACACCTTCTCCGTCTCCACCTTCCGTTCCTGCCTCTGGTAATGCCATTCCACTTCCATATAACGCTTTCTCACACCCTGCATGAAAGCGTCCACGTTCTCCTCCTCAATCTGGGCCTTTGTGATATAATCCAAAATACCCATACGCAGCGCCTGCTGGATCAGTTCAAATTCCTGATGCATGGTCAGCACCACCACCTGGAGCCTGGGAAACTGCCGCCTTACCTCCTGCAAAAACGCAATCCCGGACAGCCCCGGCATCTCCAGGTCAGAAAAGAGCAAATCCGCCCCCTTCTCCTGCAAAAAGCGGAGGGTTTCCATGCTGCTGCCGGAATCCCCCACTACCTCCATGCCATATTTCTCCCAGTCAATCAGCCCTATGATCCCCCGGCGCACCAGCTTCTCATCATCAACCACATATACCCTGATCATCCTATTACCCCCCCCCAGTCCTGTCCTTGCCTTTAACGATTGCCTCCGCCGCAAAAGGAATCCGGATCTCCACCACATTAAAGCCGTCCTCCAGCCTCTCCGCCTGGAGTACAAAATCGTTCCCATAAAAGCTCTCCAGCATCCGCGCCACATATTGCAGGCCAATGCCGTTGGCGGACACATCCTGCTTCTGCTCCAGGACCTGGCGGATTTTCTCCGGGTCAATGGGGCTGCCATTATTCTTAATCAGGATGGATATCTTCCCGCTGGCCAGAAGTTCCACCTCAACCCGGATTTCCCCCTTGTCACATCCGCTGTGCCTTATGGCATTCTCCAGCACAGGCTGTAAAATAAAACGGGGCATCACAGTCTGCAAGATTTCCGGGTACTTGCCCGTCTCCACTACAAAGTGAATATCGTACTTAAGCTGCTGCAGCAAAATATAAGCCCGGATGGCTTCCAGCTCCCTCTCCAGGGTAGTCCCCTGGTCCCTGGACATATTATATAGAAGAAGTTTATTTAAAGCGGCGATAAATCCCATCATCTCCCTGTCCTTTTTCCCCGCCGCATACCATTTCATCGTATCCAGGGTATTATAGAGAAAGTGGGGATTAATCTTCCCCAGCACTACCCGCACTTCCAGCTCCTGGCGCTTTTTTTCCTCCTCCTGTACCTTGCCAAGAAGCCGCAGGATATTCTTCCTCATTTTTTCAAAAAGCTGGAAATGCTCGTCAAATTCACGGATGTTCATCCGCTCCACATTTGCCCCTACATCCCCGTCCTCCGCAATCGCCCGCAGCCCCTCGTCAAACCTGGTAAAGGATTTATAAATCTTGCTCCACTGCCAGGCAGAAATCAGAATGCAGAAGGAAATCACAAACAAGGTAACCAGCCCCAGGTTCAGTGCCATCCGGTACACAAGCCCATAATGCTCCGCCATAGGCACCCAGATCTGGAGCTTCCAGTCCCCTTTCATCTCCCGTGTATAGACCTTAAAGCCATACCCCTTTGCCTGCGCCCCCGCGCAGCCGTCCTCCAGGACACTTCCCCGTGGGACCAGCTCCGGGTCGGTACTGTACATAATCTTTCCTTCTGCCGACTGCATCAGGACAATACTGCCCATATCAGCCACACTGCCCATAGAAAGCCTGTCCAGATACCGGAAACCGGATTCCACGTAAATGTAAATCTGCCCGTACTCCTCCAGCAGCCGGTAATTCCTCAGCAAAGAGATACAGTCATACTCCCCTGCCCTTGATTTAGACTGATGGGGGCCATAAAATGCCATATTCTCCCAATTGCACAGAAAATCCTCCCCCAGGGGCAGCCCGGCGTCCACCAGGGAATCCTGGTTGATCTTCACTGGCGTTTCCTGCCCTTTGGGAATATACAGATAGGTCAGATTGGCCACAGAAGGGTTCGCCACCTCATAATTGGCAATCTGCTCCCGCAGGTAGAGCAAAAGATTTGCCTTTTCTTTGGTGTCCTCTTCCTCCAGATAGGTGACCAGGTTCTTCCCTACAGTACCGTCTGCCTCCAGCAGCCAGGAAACCATCTTCATATTATCCATCAGGTCAGTCAGTTCCCTGGATATCCGGTTCAGTTCGCCGTCTATGGATTCCTCCACCTGCTGGTAATTAATCCGGTAAAACTGTACCAGGAATAAAAGTTCCACCAAAACCAAGGGGATTGCCACCCCAAAAATCCAGACTTTTATCAACCGCCTGACAAAGGAGCCCTCCCTTTTTCCCCTGCATTTCCTTTTTTCAATAAGATAACCCACACTCCGCATTCTTTTTCCCAATTGAAAGGGAGGCCTCCGTCCTCAAACCAATCACTCTTCCCCGCCTAATATTCTGCTGATTTCACCTAACAGCCTCTCCTTTACCGCAGGTTTCAAAAAATAACCCGCCGGGTTTAGCCGAAGCACTGCCTCAATATTTTCCCTGTTGTTGACCGCCGTCAGAAAAATCACCGGAATATTCTTCATATCCTCATCCCCACGTATCATTTCCAGTGTCATCTTCCCATCACACACAGGCATCTCATAATCCAGCAGGATCAGGTCAGGGCGCTTTTTGCCGATAGAAGTCATGGCCTGCGCCCCGGAAATCGCCACAGCAACTTCGTAGTGCTCTTCCAGCATTGCTTTCATGGTACGCAAAGCCGTGCCATTGTCGTCCACCACTAAAATCCGCTTTTTACCGCCGCCCTCTCCCTTTTCCTGTGCTGCATCCCTTTCCGCTTCCTTCTGGTCCATCCCCAGCTTCCTGCATACCGCCTCCATAATTACCGTATTTTCCACCGGGCGGACTAAATTTTCAAACTGGCTCTCTTCATAATATTGAAAGAACCTGTCACTTTCCTCCCTGGTGCCGATAGTCAGGACTGGCGTTTTGGCATATTTGTCGCTTAACATAAAAAAGATAGACGTATCAATGTCATAAGCACCTATCAGGCTGACTAAAACCAAATCAGGGTTTACAATTTTCAGCATCCCCTCCAAAACGCCTGCATTCTCTGAACAAAGCTGTACATGAAAAAACTGCGACAAAAACTTATTTGTCTCTTTCACTACTGCGTTCAGCTTTCCAACCAACAAAATTTTTTTCATCTCTTCTGTCTCCATTCCAGTTCCGCTCCGCCCCTTCCTGCACCTTTGTCCATCAGAGAGAATCCTGTCTGCCTACAGCCAGCATTCTCTCTGGGCGCTGGCCGGGCCTCCGCTGGGGGGAGCCAGTTCCGTTCCGCTCCGCCCCTTCACGCAACCGCTATTTCCGGTTCTGTATCTGCCTGATGATTAAATCCCCAAGGCGATCCGCCTCTTCCAAGTCCAGGTTTGTTACTGCCTCTCCGAGATCCTGGATATTGCGCTCCATTTCTTCCTCATATACAAACGTGCGCAGCTGTTTCATTGCCCCGTCTGCCTGGTCAATGTCCATTTCTTCCATGGCAAGCCGCGTCATTTCCACCAGTGCCTGCACCACAGAGTAATCTGCCACTTCCTTTTTCTCTTCGGTTTCTATGCCGAATACTCCCCGCAGTTTCTGGCGGTAGCTGCGCCATTCTTCCAAAAAAGGCCCTGTGACGGACATCACTACTTCCATTTTACCATCTCTCGCCGCATATTCCAATATTTTTGCAACACCAGATAGGGGCAGAATTCCCACAGTCGCCGCCAGGCTTTTCATTGCGTGTACCTGAATCCTATATTGCGTCAACTTCCCTGGCTGTTCAATTTCTTCAAATGCACCCTCCAGCTTGTCCGCGGCAGAGCCGATCTGGGCATAAAATTCTTTCACTGTATATGCCAGCAGCTCCTTGTCCGGCAAATGCAGCCAGGCATAACGCCAGTCTAACCCGTCAACCTCCGGGAGCTGTCCGGGGATATCTTCTAGATCATTTTCCTGGCAGGGCAGGCCGCCCTGGTGTTGCCCCAGATCCCCTGGGGATCCTTCCTGGGCCATTGGCGGCTGCACCAATTCCTCCGGCAACATTGTTCGCATCAAATTTTCCAGCTTTTCCGGGACAATCGGCTTTGACAGGAAAGCATCGAAGCCCTCGGAGAGGTATTTTTCCTTCGCTCCGGATACGGCGTTGGCTGTGAGCGCCACTACAGGCGTGTTTTGGCAGGGGTAACCGGAAAGCGCCCTCATACGGTGAAGGGTTTCCACACCGTCCATCTCAGGCATCATATGGTCCAGAAAAATCAGGTCATATCGCCCTTCCTGCACCAGCGCCAGGCACTCTGCGCCGCTCCCGGCCTCCGTTACCTGTATCTGAGTCTCTTTCAAAAGGTTCCGCAGCACCTTGCGGTTGACCCCGTTATCGTCAACCACCAGTATCTTTGCCTCCGGTGCACAAAACCTTGTACTATAGTTATAATTTTCCGCACTCTGGCGCACCCTGGCGGAAAAATCCCCAATTGGCTGGGGATCCATTACCTTCTGTTCCAGTTCAAAAGAAAACTTTGACCCCTTTCCATAGGTACTCTCCACCGCAAGCCTGCTGCCAAGGAGGGCCAGCAGCTGAATGGTAATGCTCATGCCAAGCCCGCTGCCCTCAATGTTCCGGTTCCTGTCCTCCTCAATCCGTTCAAATTCTGCAGAAAGTTTAGGCAAATCCTCTTCTTTGATCCCTATTCCCGTATCCTCTACTTCAAACCCCAGGACCGCCGCATCCTCCTTCCGCCTGCTTTGGACCCGCAGCCATATGGTTCCTTCATGGGTGTATTTGACCGCATTGGTAAGAAGGTTGGCCAGTATCTGGCGAAGCCGTACATCATCCCCATACAGCCTGGAGGGAATGTCCTGGCTTGCCTCCACAATCAACTGGATCTTTTTTTCTGCTGCCCGCTGGGAGGCCATATTGGCAAGATCATGTATCAGGCTGCTGATATCGTACTCCACCGGCACAATCTCCATTTTACCGGATTCAATCTTTGAAAAATCCAGGATATCGTTGATCAGAGAAAGCAATGTCTGTCCCGCTGTATAAATATCCATGGCGTATTCTTTGATATTCTGTTCCCTGGATTCACGCAGGATCATTTCATCCATGCCCAGCACCGCATTAATGGGCGTGCGGATTTCGTGGGACATATGGGCAAGGAATTTCCCCTTGGCCTCGTTTGCCGCCATGGCTTCCTGCCTTGCCATATCCGCATCCTGCTTTGCCTGTGCCAGTTGTGCATTCTGCCTTTGGGCCGCTCTCACCTTTTCCTCCGCGCTTGCACGGTATTCCCTGGAAATCTGCAGAATATGCAGGACAGCCATCATAATGCCGAACACCGTCATGCTGTACTGCCCCGCCGCATTGCCATAGACGCTGTCAAAAAAGGTATTCATCATTACATTGGCAATCCCTCCCGAAAGCAGCACCAGCACAGACATAACCGGCAGCACCGTAAGATAGCGTCTTCCCCCGCTGCCAGACTGTATCAGGCTTACTATGGCCACCACGCACACTACCCCCACCGCCGCCGCAGATATATTTGCCATTTCCTCCAGCTCCCAAAGGCCAGCCATCTGCAAAAGGATCTGCACTGCCCCATGGATACTCATGCCCCAGGCCAGCAGGGAAAAGCGGCGTGAATACTTCTCATTCAGGTTCCGTTCAAAGTAAAGAGTTAAAAGCAAAGGCAGCATGAGCAATAAGTACTCCTGCATTTCATAAGCTGCATGGACATTATAAAAAATGCTCAGGGTATCTGTGCCGATAAAGCAATAAATCCCTGCCGCCAGGCCGGTGAGGCCCAAAAACAACTCCCCCCTGTCCGGCTGGCAAGTATAACGGCGTATCACCGCCAGCACAAACATAATAATCGCCATAATAGTAATCAGCAGGCAGCAGCCAATATCCACGATGTTATTCCCAACCAGCCCAATGACCACCATATCCCGGGTTTCAATTTTGGCTTCCTCAAGGGATGCCGCCGCATCCGGATAAGAGGAACACAGTTCAATCCATAAATCCCCCTTTGGGAATACATTGGGAATATCCACATAATTTTCATTACTTTCCGGCAGCTTTCCCCGGGTATAGGCATCCCCTTCAAAGGAATACTGATAAATTACCTCATCATCCAAAACCACGCGCACATCCGCCCCACGGGAAGGGAAGCTAAGGGTCTGGCCAGCATGATCCCCTGCCAGTGTATTCCTGAATACAACAATATCCTCCCCGCTGCTGTTTCCCTTAAAAGGCAGGGACACTTCCTGGCAGTTTCCTTCCGCCAGCGCATCATAAAACAGTTTCCCAATCTGGCCATGTTCTTCCAGCCCTTCTCCCGGCGCATGGGCGCCCGTCAGGCATGCCATGCCCCATCCCTCATTAAAATACAATTCTATCTGGTTGGGCAGCATAGACATCTCTTCCTCATTTTGATACCGTAAAAGCGCAATAACCATAAAAACAAGTATCAGGAGAATGGAAACCCCTGCCAGTTTTCGTAAATTTTTCACCCTATAAGCTCCTATCTCCCCTACTCTGTCACCAAAACATAAGTGGCATTTCCGTAAAATTTGTTTTTATCCACATTCTTCTCTTTCCATTCTGCCGAAAATTCATAAACCTTGCCTGGTTCCAATTCCAAAACCGGGGAACTGTAATAATATTTGATAATCAGTTCTTCCTCTGCCGCCACATTACCAATCTGGGCATCATCCCATCTGGTGACAATGAGAATATCCGGGGCGGCTTTGGTGGAAAAAAGATAGGGCACACCGCCCAACCCCTGATACTCCGGTAATTTCAGCCTTACGGCAGACTCCATCCCCGCCTGCTCTAAAGGCGCTGTGCCGCAGGCAATCACCCCTGAACCCTCGCCCCCATCCTCCACATTCCAGGAATAATTCCCCGAACGAAGCTCTGTAAAACCGTTTTTGCTTGACAGGGCATCCTGAAGCTGGAAGAGGGGAACCTCCGTGAGTAGAATATCCTCTTGGCCCAAATCCTCATCCCCTGCCAGGGGCAGAATCCTTTCTGCCCTGAACTTGGGAATTCCCTGGCTGTCATCCTCTCCCAGGTCCTGCATCAAAATATAGGCCACAGTTCCTCCCTGCAGCCGGGAAAGCTCTTCGGGCTCTTCTGCCCCATCCACCGCAAATACTCCCGGGTAATCCTCTGAATCTGAGCTGACCAGCAGTTGGGAACCGTTGATTTCCTTTACATGGGCTTTAATGCCTATCAATTCCTTTGGGGTATTTTCTTCCGGCTGGGAGGTGCCCCCAGCCAAATCATCCTCTGCCTGGCCTTCCTGGTTCCCTTCCGGCAAAGAACCTTCCGGGGCTGCTGCCTGGCTCTCCTGTGCCAAAGCCCCAACGCCAGCTTCCCCTGTTGCCGCTTCTATAGAAGAAACAGTAGTATCACCAGAGGTTTTTTCTTTAACCTGGGAACATGCACCTGCCCCCAGCGCCACAATGGCCAAAATGGTGCTAATTAATATCCTTCTCTTCATCATACCTTCTCCTTCCCACTTTCCTATCAGTCAAATATACCACATATATCTCATCCGGAACCGGTCTTTGCCTGCTAACTAAAATCCTGCCCTATGTTTCCAGAAGGGAAGCGCCTGCTGCAAATTTCAGCGGTTATCCCCTCTGAGCCATAATAAACCTTATATAGTATAGCACAGTACAGCTTAAGCATCTATTTCTTTTGACAGCTTTTTAAGCAAACTGCCTTCATAGACGCCTTCTCTGTATCCGGGATAAAAAACTGTTAAATATCGTCAAGCAGATGTTAAAGGCACAGATGGCGCTTCCAGACAGGACAAGGGGGCAAATCTCACTTACATTTTTATATTGAATTTCACATTGAATGGTGTTATACTATAAATATTCTATATAGAAATGTTCTATGTAGAAATGAGGTGGGTAAGTGGAAACAAAAGGCGGCTTTTATATTACTCAAATTAAGCAGCTCCAAGATAGGATTTTTGAAAAGCTATTGCTTGAACACAATATCGAAATAAGTAGTGGGCAGGGAAGAATTCTGTTTATCTTATGGAAAACAGATAATCTTACCATCAGCGAAATTAGCAAGGAAACTTCCCTTGCCAAAAACACAGTCTCCATCGTAATAAACGGAATGGTTAATAGTGGGCTTGTGGCCAGAAGCATCAATCCTAAGAACCGCCGCCAGACCATTATTTCCCTTACAGAATATGCTAAATCTATGCAAAGAAAATATGAAATTGTTTCAGAAAGGATGAACGCATTATTCTATCAGGGTTTTTCAGAAAGTGAGCAAAAGCAATTTGAACATTATCTTTCACGGATATTACATACGTTAATAGAAAATTTGAATAACAACAAATAGGTTAGAAGGAGTCCCAATGCAAACAAGAAAACAAATCATTGAATTTATCCAAAAACAAAAGGTGGCTTTTATTGCGTCAGTAAGTGAAGATGGGTTTCCAATGATAAAAGCGATGTTTATGCCCCGTAAAATAGAGGGAAATTGTTTTTATTTCTCAACAAATACTTCTTCTATGCGTTCAAAGCAATTTATATGTAATCCGAAAGCAAGCATTTATTTTTATAACAAAGGGCGCTTTCGATATGAAGGTATTATGTTGATAGGGACAATGGAAGTATTGCAAGATGAAAAAACCAAAAAAGAGATATGGCGCACTGGTGATACCATGTTTTATAAACATGGTGTAACAGACCCGGATTATTGTGTCCTGAAATTCACAGCAATAAGAGGAAGACACTACTGCGACTTAAAATCAGAAAGCTTTAATGTTGAAGATTTAGACTAACTGGATTTACTTTTTTCTTTGACCATTATGATACGGAAATAAATCCCTCATAAACATTACCCAATTGACCTTTGCAAGCATTACGGCAAGAGGATCAATATCAAATCCCATAACACATGAGAATACCACTTCGTCTTTTGCAACATCGTAATCGCGTGTGTTTATTGCATACTTCTCGCGTACTTTTCTGATTGTTTCTATTAAGAATACTCCTGAACCACAACACATATCCAAAATTCGCGGTGCTTCATCAATGCCTTCAATGACATAATCAACCATACTTCTCGCTACCCAATGAGGTGTGAAATCCTGTCCTAGGAGCAAACGATGTTCACGATTCGACAACTGTGCCAATAAAGCCCCAAACAGGTCTTCTTCAGCAATTACCTTAAAGTCATAACTAACCAAGAGCCGTTGTATTCTTTTCGCGCATTCTACAATGTCATCAACATAAGGCGAATTATTTAACCAGCCAAAATAATCATAATCCACAAGGTTTTGTATATTCTTTTGCTGAAAGTATTTCCCATTCAGGATTTTAATAATTTCTGCATCATTACAAATTAGTGGAGCGCCATTAAGAATATTTGCACAAATGACCTTCGCAACAGTAACTAAATAATACTCATTTGTATATGTGTCCATAGAAAATGTCCCGTATTCAGATGCTCCTAAATACGCAACAAAATTCTGCCATACATTTTTGATTAGCTCCGCATAAGAAGGATTTGTATGCATTGCATTCTCAACTACGCTTTTGAATCCATCAATTTCTCTGCGATAAAAATCACTTTCTAAGCCGAAATCAAGCACTAATGTTTTTGCCGTAAGAATTCTGGATTCTTCTCTGCCTAGAAACTTATTTACGAACAACTCGAACTTATCCATTTCCTCATCCGTACAATCAGAAAGGTCTACATAATCAATTTGTTCAAGTTCGATATCGTTAGCCCCAAATAGTCTTCCTCTGTCAAAATTATCTACAATCTTAACCGTGTACCCATGCCATCTCACCGTGTCTGACAGTATTCCAAGGATTTCATTTTCATCAATGCCTAAATTGCATAGTGCTGCACAGTATTCCTCTACTTGATGATATCCTTCGTTAAAAATAGTAGGAATCTTAAGGTTCTTCTCATATTCAATCGCAGTTTTTCCAACTACTGAATCTGCAAATCCTATCCGTTCTTTTCCTTTAGTATTTGCGAAATGAAGATAGGTTTCTGTCCCCATTACATGCTCTTGAACCCACCACGGTGTATCAGGAAATATTCTACTAAGGCTCGCTGATAGTAGGTGCCTTAGTTTATCTTCCACGGATCCATTATCTATTTCATGCTGAGCAATTGCGGCAAATGATCTTAATTCGCCTTTATTCATCAGTTTTACGCCCAGTCCTTTCCTCTATTCTTTTTATGAGTAATGCTTCCAACTGGCTACTTACAAACTCTCTGTTTTCATCCCCAAATGGAGATGTTACAATTTCATCTATTTGCTTTTGAATCTTTCCATTAATACTTCTATTTTTCAGAATCGTTTTACCAATGCTTTCAAGTTCCGTTTTCTTAGTATCATCAATTCTTGGAAACACTATTTTCCTCACATGACTTGCTTCAATTTTTAAGGCACCACCGCCCATTGCAGTCCCTATGATTTCAAGAAAAAGCTTAACCCACGTAGAGTTGAATAAAGCAAATGTAATAAGTTGGTCACGTTGCCTGGGATTCCAGAGTGTAATAAAATTTGCATCAACTATTATCTCTTTTCCTAACACCTGATTAATAAATATGGTCTCAGGGTTCTCACCGCAAACACGAGAAATACATAAATTTGGCACATGTCTTTCCCTTAATGTGGGGAGCATATACCAAAATCTTTCAAATTCGTCACCAATTTTTTTTCATTCGTAATGACAGCCGAAAGTTCCTTAAAAGGCTTCTTCCGTGATGGAGATATGAACCTTTCTCCTTGAGTAATATAATTATCTAAATCAAAACCCATTACGGTATAGTGTGAAGCTGCTTCTTCTGTTAATCTATGATAATCCGCTTGCCTTACTTGATGCTGAATGTAAAATATACATTTATGTAAATCATCATAATTAGCTACAAGCCCATTAATATCAGAACGCTTCTTAAAAGCTTTTCTTACATTATCTGAAGACAGTGCTATTCTATGATCATACCATGATTCTGTTTGAACAACGGACACTGTATCAGCCTCATAACCAGTACAGCCCTTATACTTCATGTTGCCAACAAGTGACTCTTGGTTTTTTATTCCAGATTTTAATTCAAGAAGTACCGTATCTGAAAAACTACTCTCTATAGGTTCGTTTTCTTTTCTTTTACATATAACCAGACATGTTCGTATTTCGGCGTTCTTAAACCATGCAGACTCTACATCACGTGCTATAGCGACAATTTCAAAGCAGCGTAAAAGCAAATAGTGGATTGGCATTGCATAATCCCTGTTCAACCATGTTTCCGGAACCACCATCGCCATGTAGCCACCTTTTTTTACTATGGAAGCACATAATATCCATGATGGCACAGCCATATCCGATAGACCTGAGTAACTTCGTGATATTTCTAGATAGAGCCATCTTTCCCGGTCATCTAAAAGTTTTGTGCTAAGAATATGGTTTATTAAACCGTCCCTTAGTTCCTTTCCATCTGGCAGGCCAATCTCTGGATTGCTTTTTAACGTTTGATATCTAATATAAGGAGGATTTGTTATCACCAAATCCCAACCGTCAGTAATCTCAACTTCATCGCTCTTAAAAACATCTTTGATGAGGATCTCCGCTTCCGGCACAGCATTACTACACCTCTCCCTTACATCGCCATCAATATCTATTCCTAAAACAACATCCGCCTGAGGATACTTCGCATATGCTGCCTTTAATAAATCCCCCTTTCCTACCATCGGATCTATTATTGATTTTATAGATAAATTTTGTGGCAACATTGATATTAACAGCTCGCCTAATCGTTCCCCAGAAAAGACCTGTCCATATCGCTTTGTTTTTATATCATTATCCCTGTAACGCCGCATCCATAACACCCTTTCTTAATTGCCGAATAAGGACATATGCATCTTTAGCATCATATGTCACATGAATGCTTTTTTGAAGACATTCATTAACATATAAAGAATATGCCCTCCGTTCATCAAAGATGTTTCCGTCACTCATCGACAGGATAATTCTTTTTATAATATCTTCTTCGTTTTCAAGTCCACCCACTTTTTGAACCTTGTTGCTTAATAACAGTAAAGGATCTCCTTGAACCGATGCTTCTGATACAACCTGCTTAAAACTGGCTTGTTTTTTATCCAGAATATTTGTCAGTTCAATATTCAGTCCAGAATCCGCTACTGATTCCTCAAAAGCAGACCATATCTGTGCTTTAGCTGCATGAAATACAACGGCTGCGTATGATGAATCTTTTAACACTCTCTTAATCTCAGAAAACACTTTTGAAAGCATTGTCTGATAGTCTAGAATTCCTTTGTTCTGGGATGCGCTGATAATAATCTCTTTTTCTCTCTTAGTTGATTTTTCTAACCACAATTCATTAATTTGATTAACTTCTGCGTAGGGAATAAAATCGCCAAATGGAGGATCAGTAAAAACAAAATCAATTGTATGGTCTTCTTCATCCAATAGCTCACTTGATTTATTCTTTGTAAAGAAATTACCGGTACACCTCTCAAGCAATTTGTATGCCTCATAAAATGGTTTCGATTTTCTTTCCAGTCCTAAAATAATGTTCTTCTCAACCGGTAACTTGCTTATGTACAGAACCCCGCTTTGAGCTCCTGTCAAAACGAAATCCTTAGCATTCTTCTTCGCAACAACACGCGTCATCAGGGTACAATGCGAAGAATTATAGCTAAGAAGCAACAACCTCAGAGCATCTTTAATTTTAGGAGCATATGTTTCAGTATCATCCCACAACTTACGCATGACTAAATAGTTGCGGGACGTATAGAATTGATGTAAATACGAAATACCAAAATGGTATCCCTTTCTATGTAGTTCTCCCCATTGAATTTCCTTTGGTTCATCATTAATGCCCTGTAATTCCTTATCAATACTGAGAACATTTTCAAGGTCTTCATCTGTCGCCGGTCTATCCCAGTTTTTCCCATTTGTAGTTCCATAAATCCATGCAGGTATACGTTTCTTCCTCACAGTGGTTTTTTCTAACAATCCATCCATATACTCTTCTGTCTGAAATTCCATTTCATCAACAGAAGTCTTTTTATTACAATGTGGACAAGTTATATTCTTTTTAAATTTAACAGGATTTCGTGCGGTTCCTCTCTCAAAAATGATATTTCTCTACCACAATGCGGACATAATAATACTTCAGACCATATGATGTAGCGTATAACCCCAATTTCCCCATTGGGATCTATGGCAGAGTAATAATGCATTAACCGGTCTTTTTCCTTCTTTACAAAATCCTCAACTGCTCTTTGAAATTCGCTCGCCTTTAATCTGTTACTTATAGTTTTGGCAGCGAATGAACCGTACGTTCCGATTTCATATCCGACTGCATTTCTTGGCCCCCAAACAGGATTTATACCTAATTCGTAAGCCAATTCTTTCATGCGGTCAGTAGGGTGTTCGCATAACAATGCTGCAATACCGGTACTTCCACTACCGCTAAATGTATCCAAAACAGTATCTCCTGGTTTAGTTGCTGCAGCAATGTATACAGCTATTGACTCAGGTGATATTTTGGTTGGATATGAAAATGTGTTAAAGAAAGCCCCACTCCTTGTAGAAGGTAATGGTCTTTCAAATAATCTCTTGATATCGTTCACCTTGTCGTCTCCTTCTTTTTAGTATCTCACTCCAGAATTCTCTCATTTCTCACATATCAAAGATACCAAACAATTTGTCCCATAATACTGACTCAGTCTTTTTCATGCATCATCATTCGATAATGCTGGCTCTGTTCCAGCTTCTCAAAGCTCCGTTTCATTACCTTCCGGTACTGTTCTGGATCCACAGTATTACCTGCGGCATGCCGCCCATCGTAATATAGTTGATCTGCTTGGCTTATTTTCTCCTCAACCTGTGGTTCTACAGATCCCTCTATCTCATCCGGATTCAGCGTATAAACATCTATCTTCCTTGCGATAGACTCCCCCATCACCCCTTGGTATTCCCTCGGACCATGATCATTCTTAGGGCACCAAATGTCATATGTGTCTTGCCCGATCTTATTATCCTTCCGGTTCACAACGATAAAATGCCATACGCCCAAAAGAAATGCCGGAAGGCAAACCTTATACATATCATCTACTTGATCTTTCCTCACCGGCTGGCCGTCTCTTCCTATGTGCTCATTGCCATTCTTGCGGAGGCGTAATCCTTTTTCACACGCTCATCAAACACGCTGATTGTCACCTTGTCGCCGAACGGCAGATATTGCCCCTTTTCGGTTGCTCAAGAGGCACACAGCCTCTATATTTGCTGTCCAAGGAAACTGGTCCACGCACACCACCCTCTCCACCTCATATCCATTTTCCAAAAACACTTCCAAATCCCGCATAAGGCTGGTAGGTTTACAGGAAATATACACCATCTTTTGGATCCCATAGCCAATAATCTTTTTAAGGGCTTTGGGGTGAACGCCATCCCTTGGGGGATCCAGGACGATCATATCCGGCTTTTCCTTAATTTCATCCAACACCTTCAGCACATCGCCAGCGATAAAATCGCAGTTTTGCAGGCCGTTCAATTGGGCGTTTTTCCTTGCCGCCTCCACTGCCTCCTCCACAATTTCCACGCCAATGACTTTCTTCGCCGCCGGGGCCATAAGCTGGGCGATAGTTCCTGTGCCGCTGTAAAGGTCAAATACAATCTTATCCGCCCCTCCATCCCCCGCATCCAGGTCGCCAATATACTCCCTTACCGTTTCATACAACACCTCCGCGCCATAAGAATTGGTCTGAAAAAAAGAAAAAACAGACACCTTAAACCTAAGCCCAAGCAATTCCTCATAAATAAAGTCCCTGCCGTATAAAATATCCGTGCGGTCACTCTGGACCACGTCTGCAACCGAATCGTTTATCACATGAAGGATACCGGCTATTTTCCCGTCCAGTTTCATTGAAAGCAATTCTTCTTTCCACTGATCCAGCTTTTCCTCCTCCCCTTCAAAGCCTGGCTGGGAAGATGTGGCCAGGGCAATAAGGATCTCTCCCGTTTTCGACGCCTTCCGCACCAGAAGGTGGCGCAGATATCCCTGGTGGCGGAGCCTGTGGTAAAAGGAACAGCCATCAAAGTAATCCCTGGTGGCAGTAAGTATCCTGCGGTAGTCCTGATCCACGATCCGGCAGTCCCTGACGGTAACAATATCATAAAAACTTCCCCGTCTGTGCATCCCAAGAGCCAGGGGGCCATCCTTGTATTCGTCCCCAAAAGAAAATTCCATTTTATTCCTGTAGCCATACTGCACTGGGCTTTTCTTAATCCCTTCAAAAACCCACTGGCTCTCCTGTCCTGCCAGGACGCCTGCCAGAAGCTTCCTCACCTGGGCTTCCTTGATTTGGGCCTGCTCCTCATAGGGCAGGGAAATGTATGTGCAGCCGCCGCATTCTCCAAAATGTGGGCAGGAAACGCCTGTTTCCAGGGAAGAAGTTTGCTCCACCCGGAGCAGCCTCCCCTCCGCCCTGCCATTTCTTTTTTTCTGCACCACAAAAGTTACCTCCTGTCCCGGCAACGCATTTTTAACCACGCAGTATCCTTCCTCTGTGGCCACAATCCCCTTGTTTGGGAAATCAACCCGCTCCACCAACCCTGTCAAAATCTGTCCCTTTTTCATAAATTACCTCATTCTGGCTTATCTGTTTCCTCTGTTGCCTGTGTACATAAACAACGGGCAGCACGCTCCGCGAACTGCCCTTATGTTAAAAATGGGATGCACATTTCTGCACATCCCGCAAGCGCCCTAAGCCAATTACTCCGCAAAATCTTCTTCCTTGGCTTCCTTCAACTCATTTGCATCCTCGGACTCGCTGGTTTCCTGGGATTTTTCTTCTTCCTTATCCTCTTCATCCTCAAAGAAATCGTCCTCAAAGTCATCGTCGAAATCATCGTCAAAGTCTTCCAGATAATCAGGTGTCAGATAACGGTATACCGCATATGCAATAGCCGCTACCGCCGCAACTGCGCCGATGATAGCCAATACCCACAGGAGGGTATTGTTTCTCTTTTCTTCCTCTTTGTGGTTCCAGTAGTCCTTCAGCTCTTTGATGTCATGGGTTTTCACGAAGTCTATTAGTTCCTCGATTTTGTTCCATGTATTCATAGTGTATGCCTCCCTTTCTCGCAATACCTGCTTATTCTTCGTTTCTTTTTTTCATGCTTTTTGATTTTATTATTTCCTTCCTGATTAATAATATAACATTTTCCACAAAAATTTACTACTACAATTTCAAAAAGTTTACAAAATTTTTAAAATTTGGAAATATTATACCTTAACCAGCTTGGCAAATGCGGCGTACATGATTTTCTGCCCGGCAACGTCAAAGTCCACTGTTACTTTATAATCCCTGGGGCCTGGCTCCAAATCTGTGACCGTCCCCTCCCCATATTTTATATGTTTTATCCGGTCGCCCACATCATAATCCGGCTTTCCGCCTGTGACAGCGCCCACTCCCTTGGAAATCCCAGGCATATGGAAATCGCCTGCCCGCCCTCCTGCAATAAAGGGTTTGTTTTCCGCCGCTGTGCCTTTGGCCAAAACGGCTTTAGGCCTGGCGGCTGCAGTCTTATTCTGGTAAGGCAGTTCCCTGGCAAAGCCATACCCGGCAGAAGACTCCTGCTGGGGCGGCGCGTATCTGGATGCCGCCGGGCGGTGATCCATCAGTTCCGCCGGAATCTCCTTTACAAAACGGCTGACAGCGTTGGCCTGGGTCTCCCCTCTGACCATCCGCATCTTTGCACAGCAAATGGTCAAGTCCTCCTTCGCCCTGGTAATGCCTACATAGGCAAGGCGGCGCTCTTCCTCAATATCCCCCGGGTCGTCTGAGGCAATGGACATATAGCTGGGAAAAACCCCGTCCTCCATGCCCGCCAGGTACACATGGGGAAATTCCAGCCCCTTGGCACTGTGAAGGGTCATAAGAAGCACTTTATCGCCGCCCTTTTCCAGTTTATCAATGTCCGCCACCAACGCAACCTCTTCCAGAAATTCCCCCAGGGTAGGCTGGTCGTGGATTTGTTCAAAGGCCACAATCTTGCTGATCAGCTCGTCAATATTTTCAATCCTGTTTTCCGCGTCCTCCTCATCGGAAGCTTCCAATTCCGTCACATAGCCTGTGGTTTCGATAATATCCTTAATCAGTTCCTCCAGCCCATAAAATTCCAGCTTGCTTCTAAAGGACTGGATCATGGTCACAAAGGGCTTTAGCTTTGCCACACTTTTCCCGATACCTGAAATCTCATCCGCCACCCGCAGGGCGTCATAGAAGCTGATTCCATGGATATCCGCATACTCCTGCACTTTGCCGATGGTGGCCGCGCCGATTCCTCTTTTGGGCACGTTTATAATCCGCTTTACCGCCAGGTCGTCCCGCCCGTTGTCTATGGTCTTCAGGTAGGCAAGCAGATCCTTGATTTCCTTCCGGGCGTAAAAATTGGTGCCGCCTACCACATCATAAGGAATGCCCTCCACCACAAAACGTTCTTCCAGGAGCCGCGCCTGGGCATTGGTACGGAAAAGTACTGCACATCCCCCATATGAGACTGTACCGCCCCTTACCTTATGCGCCACATCACCGGCAATAAATTCCGCTTCCTCATAAGCGTTTTCAAACTGGCGGAAGTGAATGCTGTTCCCTTTTCCCTGGTCCGTCCAGAGGGTTTTGCTTTTCCTTCCTTTATTATTACGGATTACCCCATTGGCGGCATCCAGCACTGTCTGGGTGGACCGGTAGTTCTGCTCCAGGCGGATCACTTCCGCCTCCGGGTAAACAGATTCAAAGTCCAGTATGTTCCGGATATTCGCCCCCCGGAATTTATAGATGGACTGGTCATCATCCCCCACCACGCAGAGATTATGATGGGCGTCCGCCAGCAGGCGGATCAGCTCAAACTGAGCCGTGTTGGTATCCTGGTACTCATCCACCATAATGTACTTAAAGCGTTTTTGGTATCCCCCGAGAACTTCCCCGTCCGTACTGAAAAGCTCCACTGTTTTCATGATCAGGTCATCAAAATCCATGGCATTGTTTTTCCGGAGAGCCTCCTGGTATTCCTGGTATGCCTGGGAAATCTTCTGCTTCCTGTAATCCCCTATGGCACTGCGGGCATATTCCTCCGGCGTTATCAGCTCATTTTTGGCAGAGGAAATTGCGGAAAGAATTCCCCTCTCCTTCATGGTCTTGGTATCAATCATCAGACGCTTACAGATCTCTTTCATCACAGATTTCTGGTCGTCTGTGTCATAAATGGTAAAGTTATTGTCATAGCCCACCCTGTCGGCATAGCGGCGCAGTATCCTCACGCAGGAGGAATGGAAGGTGGTGACCCAGATGCTGTCCGAGCCTACGCCCACAATATCCTCCACACGCTCCTTCATCTCCCCCGCTGCCTTGTTGGTAAAGGTGATTGCCATAATATTCCATGGGTTTACCCCCAGTTCATCTATCAGGTAAGCAATTCTGTGGGTAAGCACACGGGTTTTTCCCGAACCTGCGCCAGCCAGCAGAAGAACCGGCCCCTCTGTGGTAAAGACGCCCTTTTTCTGCTGTTCATTCAAGGTATCATAAATGCCCATTCTCTGTAAACTCCTGTTATTTTCAAGCCCGCCCCCTGGCATAGCCGCTATGGGAAAGCCAAAAACTCTTCGCTTCCCACATCCATGTAGGGGATAACGGGACTTTTTTAATCGTAATAATAGCCGTACTGAATACCGGAAAGCCACATAACCAGTGCAATTATGATTATGGCTGCTATCACCGTGACCACAATCTTAGGTATAGACAGCGGTATCTTCCCAGACACCTTCCCGGTCTGCCCGTTTACCATAAAGCGGTATACCTTGTCCTTATATTTATAGCTGGATATCCATACCGGCAAAAGCAGGTATTTGTAGGTAAGATGATGGAATAAGGTATGTATTTTCAGGTTCCTTACACGGTCCGCATGGTGTCTTTCCACAATTTCCTTTTCAATTTTGCCTTTTATCTTATACCGGATGCTTTCCTTGGCCATCTCCCAGGCTTCCTTGATCCCTATGGAATACCGCTCCGCGGCAAAGCCCGCCACATACTCCGGCTTATATACTTTATTCTCCGCTGTCCTGTAAGGCTCCAGTTCCATAAGCATGGACTGGCTCTGGTTCGTGGTGGCACACACCAGTTCGTCATCAAAGGCCTCCCTGTACCTGCCCTGCACCGCCTGCCATGTAGTCTCCACGTATTCCTGCCCGTCTTTTCCCTTTTTTACCCTGTCTTTTCCCGCTTCCCCCTGGTAATCGGAATCTGTCTGGGCGTCAAAAGTCCAGTAAGGCAGATATACGCCTTTAAAATGCTTTGCCCTGGCGCTTTCCTTGGCCAGTTTGGGGCAGAACCACTTTTTCTTAATCCATCTTTGGAACAGTTCGGACGCCTGTTTATCCGTAACCTGAAAAGGTACAACCCCTCCGGGGGCCATGGTATTTTGGCCAGAAGCCTCCATCACCTGGTTTGAGCCGCAGAAAGGGCATACTGCTGAAATCTCCAGCGCATCATAAACTGACTCCGCACCGCAGGCTTTGCAGATCACTGTCTTCTTTTCCGCCCCCCAGTCGCAGTTTTCCAGCTTGTCCGCATCCTCCAGGCTTAGCTCCTCCGCAGAGGAAGGCTCTTCTTCCCCCTTCAGGATTGCCTCCCTATGGCCGCAATAAGGGCAGCTCAAGCCGCCCGTTTTGGGGTCAAAATCCATAACGCCCCCGCAGGATGGACATTTTTTGTCTGTTTCTTCCTTTGTGGACACTGTGCGGGCATCCAAATTGGTATCAAACTCGCTCATTTTCACCTCCAGCGCCCACAGGTTCTCCCCTGCGGGACGCAATGCATATCCCTAACGCAAAATGTCGTCCTCATTGAAAGGATCACCGCATTCAGGGCAGAATTTGGGCGGGTTCTTAGGGTCTTCCGGCTCCCAGCCGCACTTGTCGCACTTATACAAAGGCTCCCCTGCAGGCTTCTTCGCCCCACACTCAGAGCAGAATTTCCCTTTGTTTACCGCACCGCAGGCACAAGTCCAGCCCTCGGCCTTTGGCATGGGGGAACCGCACTCGGAACAGAATTTTCCTGTATTGCCCCCCTGCCCGCAGGCACAGGCCCACCCCGCCCCTTTTGCCTTTGGCGCAGATGCTGCGGGGGATGCAGGGGACGGTGCCGGGGCAGGTGCCGCTTGCTGCCCCATCTGGAATAACTGCTGGGCGTTCATCCCCCCTGCCTGGTTTGCCATATTCATGCCTGCAAAAGCCATCATGGGGCCGGCCGACTTATTGGAAGCCGCTGATTTCATCGCCTCCGCCTGGGCTCCCACAAGGGTGGCCGCCGCCATATTGGGGTTGCGCAAGACCGCGCTCTTTTGCAGTTCCTTGATCATCGCCTCGTCTTCCTCAGAAGCCTTCATGGCATTAATGCCAAAAGAGACAATCTCAATTCCCCGGAGCTTCGCCCATTTGGCAGAAAGTACTTCGTTTAAAGCCTCCGCCAGTTCCATGGTATGGGCAGGCACTGCACTGTAACGGATACCCATAGCGGATATCTTTGCAAATGCAGGCTGCATCGCAGTCATCAGCTCCGTCTTTAACTGGCTGTCTATCTCGCTTTTCTCAAAATCATCAGCCACATTGCCGCACACATTGGTGTAAAATAGTAAAGGATCCGTAATTTTATAAGAATATTCCCCGTTGCACCGGATAGAAATATCAATGTCAAGCCCGATATTGGCATCCACCACACGGAATGGGACAGGATTGGCCGTGCCGTATTTGTTGCCCATGATTTCCTTTGTATTAAAATAGTAAACCCGCTGGTCCTTAGCAGTGTCCCCCCCAAAGGTAAAACGCTTGCCGATTGTGGCAAAAGTCTTCTTTACGCTTTCCCCCAGGTTTCCGGAAAACAAACTGGGCTCAGATGAGGAATCATACGTAAATTCCCCTGCCTGGGCACAGAATTCAACGATCTTTCCCTGGTCTACAATGACCATGCACTGCCCCTCGTTGACAGCGACCACAGAACCATTAGAGATAATATTATCCTCTCCCCTGTTGTTCCCCCCGCTTCTTTTACTGGTACGTTTCCTTCCCTTGGCCACTAACACATCCGCCTCTAAGGAATCACAATAAAAATACTCCTTCCACTGATCCGCCATAACACCGCCAGCGGCACTGGTAATTGCTCTGATTAAGCCCATGTTTTTGTCCTCCTGGTTTTATATTCACTGATCTTTGCTCTCCATTAATGTTTCCATTATATATTTTTTGTCGTTTGTTGTCCAGAGCAGGACAGATATTTACAAAATAAACGTATGGGCGGAATAATGGGACATGCCTGCCCGCGTAATCTTAACAAGCACTGCCATGCTCGGGTCTTTAACAGTTCCAAAATAAGAAAAATACCTACAGGCCGCATAAAGCCTGTATTTTTTTGTCAATTATTTCGTTTTATTATATTGTAATATATAGCAATATATGTTATGATAAGAGGACGGAGGTAGCATATGAGAGTTACTACATCGAAATCTAAAAATTCTGAATCATTTTACATAACGAAAGGCTTCATCAATGAAAAAGGTGTAAGCACATCCTCTGTTGTCCGTAAGCTCGGAACCCTTAACGACCTGCTCAAAGACCACGGCCCGACCCGTGATGATGTAATGGCATGGGCACGGGAACAGGCAAGGCTGGAGACCGAAAAGTATAAAAAGGAAA
>CAJTVD010000004.1:125074-129516 GCA_910579495.1 uncultured Lachnospiraceae bacterium | reverse complement strand
TTTTACGCAGAAACTGTAAGTATTTCGATATAATATTTATATTCATAAAAATCACTCTCCTTATTGCCATTATAAAGTATATAGCAATAAGAATAAAGAATTTGATAGGTGCTAAAAAGCAAATACCAGTTGCGCATTTATTTTATAATTCTTCCTCCCTCCGCTTCAGCCTTACAATACGCTCCGCGGGCAGGCTTATTGTAATCAGTAAATCCAGGGGCAGGCTGTTAACACAGCCTGCCCCTGATTAAAAACCTATTTCACTTCACGCCCCATTATTGCTGCTACAAGGCAAAATCCGCGCCTGGTTTTATGCAATGGCGAACTGGCTATTGTACAGTTCCGCATAGAACCCCTTCTTATCCAGCAGCTCCCTGTGGCTTCCCTGCTCAATGATATGGCCGTCCTTCATCACCAGGATCACATCCGCGTTCTGGATCGTGGAAAGCCTGTGGGCAACGATAAAGCTGGTGCGCCCCTCCATCATTGCGGCAAACGCCTTCTGGATCCTGATCTCTGTCCTGGTATCTATGGAGGAAGTAGCCTCATCCAGAATCAGCATAGGCGGCAGGCTAAGCATCACCCTGGTGATACACAGAAGCTGCTTCTGCCCGCCGGAAAGGCTTCCCCCGTCCTCACCGATCACTGTGTCATACCCATTGGGCAGCCTCTTAATAAAGCTGTGGGCATGGGAGGCCTTTGCCGCCGTAATGATTTCTTCCTCCGTTGCCCCCGGTTTCCCTACAATGATGTTCTCCCTGATGGTCCCCCGTTTCAGCCAGGTATCCTGCAAGACCATCCCATAGGAAGTGCGCAGGGATTTTCTGGTAATATTCTGGATATTGCTCCCGTCCACAGAAATCTTTCCCTGGTCCACATCATAGAACCGCATCAGCAGGTTAATAATGGTAGTCTTCCCGCATCCCGTAGGCCCTACAATGGCAATCCTCTGTCCCGGTTTCACATGAAGGCTCAGATTCTCTATGAGCTTTTTATCCGGCACATAAGAAAAGGAAACATCCTCAATGTCCACTTTCCCCCCGGCATTCTTAAGCACCACAGCGCCCTCCTTATCCGGCACCTGGGGCTCTTCCTCAATCAGTTCAAAAATTCTTGCCGCGCAGGCGAGGGCATTTTGAAGCTCTGTGATCACCCCGGAAATTTCGTTAAAAGGTTTGGTATACTGATTGGCATAGGAAAGGAAACAGGTAAGCTGCCCCACGGAAAGCCCTCCCCGAAGAGCTGCCAACGCTCCTGTCAGCCCTACGCCGGTATAAACCAGGCTGTTTACAAACCGGGTACAGGGATTGGTAAGGGAGGAAAAGAAAATCGCCCGCAGGGAGCATTTCTCCAGCCTGCCGTTGATCTCGTCAAACCGTTCCAGGGTTTTCTCTTCCCGCCCAAAAGCCTGGACTACCTTCTGGTTGCCTATCATCTCATTAATCAGCGCCGTCTGCTCCCCTCTGGTTTCCGACTGTAACTTAAACATGCTGAAAGTCTGTTTGGCAATAAAGCTTGCCACAAACAAAGACACCGGGGTAATAACCACTACCACTACGGTTATTCCCACATTCACGGAAAGCATAAACCCAAGGGTTCCCAGAATAGTGACCACGCCGGTAAACAACTGGGTAAACCCAATCAGCAGGCCGTCCGCAAACTGGTCCACATCCGCTACTACCCGGCTCACAATATCCCCATGGGAATGGGCGTCCAGATACTTAAGGGGAAGCTCCTCCAGGCGTTTGAAAGCCTTTTTCCGGATATCCTGGATAATGCTGTAGACCATTTTGTTGTTGCAGATATTCATGACCCACTGGGTCAGGGCCGTCAGTACGATCACAGCACCCATTTTGCGCAGGATCCCCAACAGCCCCTGCCAGATCATGGGCATATCCACATTTAAGGAGGATGGGTCAAAAATAAACGCAATCCGGTCCACCGCATCCCCTGTAAGAATGGGCAGGTACAGGGTAAGCGCCACAGAGATGACCGCCATCAAAACCGTCAGTGCAAGCACAAACTTATAGGGTTTGATATACCGCAAAACTTTAATTAGGGTTTCCTTCTGGTTAAATTTCTTTTTTTCCTTTTTCATTACTCTACCTCCCTGCGTTCGAACTGGCTGTAGTAAATTTCCTGGTATACCTCACATTTTTCCAGCAGTTCCTCATGTTTCCCCATGCCTGCCACAGCGCCGTCATCCAGCACAATAATGGTATCCGCATGGAGCAGGGAGGATGCTCTCTGGGAAACAATAAATACCGTTGTCTCTCCCGGCATTTCCCTGATAGATTTTCTAAGGGCCGCATCGGTGGCATAGTCAAGGGCGGAGGCACTGTCATCCAGTATTAAAATTTCCGGTTTTTTCACCAATGCCCTTGCAATAGAAAGCCGCTGTTTCTGTCCGCCGGAAAGGTTCCTTCCCTCCTGCTCAATCATTTCTTCCAGCTTCCCTTCCTTTTTCATAACAAACTCTTCCGCCTGGGCTGTGCGCAGGGCATCCCACAGTTCTTCCTCACTGGCATTTTCATTGCCCCAGAGAAGGTTCTCACGGATTGTCCCTTTAAACAGCACTGCCTTCTGCATTACCACGCCGATTTTATCCCGGAGCTGGCCAAGGGGATAGTCACGCACATCCACCCCGTCCACCAGCACCTTCCCGTTGGTCACGTCATAAAAACGGGAAACCAGGTTTACCAGGGAAGACTTCCCGGAGCCGGTGCCGCCGATCACGCCGATGGTCTGCCCCTTTTGGGCCTTGAAATGGATATCCGTAAGGGCTTCTTCCCCCCCTTCATAATACCGCAGGCCTACATGGTCAAATTCCACTACCCCTTTTTCATTTTCCCCAGGAGCCGAAGAACCCTGTTCCATACCTGCGGGGATCTCAAATATGCCCTCAATCCTGTTGCCGCAGGCAACGGCTTTGGTGACGGTGATGATAAGGTTGGCCAGCTTCACCAGCTCCACCAGGATCTGGGACATATAATTTACCAGCGCCACTACCTGTCCCTGGGTAAGGATGCCTGCCTCCACCCGGAGGGCACCCACATAAATCAGGGCAACCAGCCCTGCATTGATCACAATATATGTAAGAGGGTTCATCAGCGCGGAAATTCTCCCGGCGATTTCCTGCATCCGTTTTAAACTGTCTGTAACAATATCGAATTTCTGTATTTCGTTTTCTTCTTCCCCAAAAGCGCGGATCACCCTCACCCCGGTGAGGTTTTCCCTGGTAATCCCCGTCACCTTATCCAGGCCGCCCTGCACCTTTTTAAACAGGGGGATGTTAATCAGCATAATGCCAAACACAATTACGGACAGGACCGGGATGACCACCACAAATACCAACGCAGCCTTTACATCCACCGTAAAGGCCATTATCATTGCCCCAAATACAATAAAGGGCGAACGCAGGAACAGGCGCAGCACCAGGTTCACACCGGACTGCACCTGATTGATATCACTTGTCATTCTGGTAATTAATGTAGATGTGCCTTCCTTATCCATCTGGGAAAAGGAAAGGCCCTGGATATGGGCGAACAGCCCGTGCCGCAGTTTGGTGGCAAACCCCACCGCTGCCTTTGCCGCAAAATACTGGGCTGTCACCGAGCAGGTGAGCCCGATCAGCCCCAGCGCCGCCATAATCAGGCACATTTTTAAAATATAATTCCTGTCATGCCCTGCAATTCCCACATCAATCATGGAAGCCACTACAAGGGGCACAATAAGCTCAAAAGAAGCCTCCAGTAATTTAAACAGAGGCCCTAATACACTTTCTTTTTTATAATCCCTTAAATATACTAATAATTTTTTCATCTTGATCCCCACATAATTAATTCAAAAAGTTTTCAATAATGACTGCTTCCGCCTCTTCCTCACTAAGCCCGAAGGTGTTCAGCTTGATAAGCTGCTCATTATTTATCCTGCCAATAGCCGCCTCATGGATGATGGCCGCATCCACATGCTTTGCGTCTATCTCCGGAATGGAGCACACCTGCGCACTGTCCATAATAATAGAGTCGCACTGGATGTGGGCATGGCACAGGGCGTTCCCTATGGCTTTGGGGTGGAAGGTCTGCCTGGATTCCCCTCTTGCCACGGAGCGGGAAGTAATCTGTGCAGAACTGCCTGCCCCGTTTAAATAAATATCCATATCGGAAACCGCACTCTGGTTATCATGGGTCATCAGCTTTTCAACCACAAACAGCTTTGCCCCCTCCCCCATAACCACCTCTGTGCCACGTTCCGTAGAGTCCACTCCCTTAATCTGCACTGTATCAAGGGTAAAAACGGAGCCTGCCTCCATGATAATTTTCGTCACCGGGTTTAGGATCCGTGCTCCCGTCCCCTCCCCTTCCCCATAATGCTTCTCTTCATAACGGACATTGGCATCTTTCCCTATATGGAAAGTATGGATCCCGTCATGGCGGCTGTCG
>CAJTVD010000004.1:102286-125062 GCA_910579495.1 uncultured Lachnospiraceae bacterium | reverse complement strand
TTCCAGCCACTGTTGTGGATCCCGCACCCTGCAATGATAACCACCTGTGCGCCGTCCCCGATATAAAAATCATTGTACACCACATCCGTGATGCCTGAGGCGGAAACCACTACGGGAATATGCACCTGTTCCCCTTTCGTTTCGCCGCTGATATATACGTCAATCCCCTGTTTGCCCTCTTTTTTCTTAATGGTAATATGCTCTGTATTCCCATGGCAGAGGGAATAGCCATTATACCTTAAATTATAGGCCCCCTCCTGCCGGAAGCCCTCGCCATCTATCTTTTCCAGAATAGAGGCTGTTACCTGGTCAATCTTTTCCACCGTTTCTTTCCCTTCTTCCTCATTTACATATTTCCGCCGCCGCAGGCTTCCCATACCTGCCCACCGCCGCGCTTCCCGGCCATTTTGCCTGGTTACAGCGCTACGCCCTGTGGGATGGGTTCATACAGGCACATCCAATATCCCCGCCCACCAGCCCCGGATAAACTTCATCCTTCCTCCCAAGGGCCTGGATCTTCCCATCCCTGACCACCATAATCCGGTCCGCCATCTGGATAATCTTTTCCTGATGGGAAATCAATATCAGGCTCTCCTTCTTGTCCGCATGAAGCTGTTCAAACTGTTTTACCAGCATGGAAAAGCTCCAAAGGTCAATCCCCGCCTCCGGCTCGTCAAAAATACACAGCTTATGGCTCTTTGCCAGGACTGTGGCGATCTCTAAACGCTTCATTTCCCCGCCGGAGAGGGTGGCGTCCACCTCCCGGTTAATATACTCCCTGGCACAAAGGCCCACGCCGCTTAAATAATCACAGCATTCCTTCTCCTGCATCTCATACCCCGCCGCAAGGGACAGAAGCCGCTTTACCGTCATCCCCTTAAACCGGGGCGGCTGCTGGAAGGCAAAGCCAATCCCCATATTCGCCCTCTGGGCAATGGTATATCCTGTGATATCTGTGCCGTCTAAGCGTATTTCCCCGCCGTCAGGCTTCTCTATTCCCATCAGAAGCTTTGCAAGGGTGGATTTGCCTCCTCCGTTAGGGCCAGTAATTACCAGCATTCCCCCCTCTTCCACTGTAAAGCTTATGTCCTCAATGATACTGATCTCCTCCCCGTTTTCCAGGGGATGGAATGTCAGATGTTTAACTTCCAGCATATATATCCTCCGCCTTCTCCCAGCCTGCCAATTCGCCTGTGAAAATTTTCTTTTACTTCAAATACTCTTCATATTTCTCATTGGTTTCATTTAAAAATACAATTCCCAGGATCCCAGGCCCTGTATGGGCACCGATCGCACAGCCCACACGCCCCTCCAGAAACCCTTTTACATGATACCGCCCTTCCAGCTCTTTTTTAATATAGTCATAGGCTTCCCTGTCGGTGCCGTAACAAATCCCCACCACCTGTTTTTCCAGATTTTTCCCTTTTTCGCCCACCATGGTTAAAATCCTCTTCTGGGCCTTTTTCCAGCCCCTTACTTTCTCCACAGCTTTCAGGGAACCATTCTCATCCACAATGATAATGGGCTTAATATCCAGCACCGTCCCTGCCAGGAAAGAGGTCCTGCTAAGGCGCCCTCCTTTAAATAAATATCCCAGCTCCACCACTGTCACCGCATGTTCCATATGCTCACAGAAGAAATGTGCCGCCTCAATTAAAAGTTCTTTGGGCGCACCGTTTTTCTGCATACAAAGAAGCCGTTCCGCCACAAGCCCATAGCCTACGGAAGCACACTTTGTATCAATAACCGTAATCACAAAATCCGGATATTCCTCCTCAAGCTCCTCACGGGCAAGCCTTGCGGCATTGAATGTCCCTGCAATCCCCGTGGAAAAGCAAAGGTACAAAACCTCGTCCCCCCGCTGTGCAAAAGGAAGAAAATGTTCATAGAACATATTCTGGCTTACATGGTAGGTGGATATTTCCCTGCCGGATGCCTGTATTTCATAGAACTGGTCGGGAAATATCGTTTCCCCGTCAAAATAGTCCTTTCCCTCTATGGTAACAGGCGTTGGGATTACATGCAGGCCGTATTCCTTAATAACGCTCTCCGGCACATCGGAAGCGGAGTCCGTGATAATACAAAAAGCCATTTATTCCATCTCTCTTTCCCTGAGCGTACCTGAAAAATTATTCCTGCTTCCGGAAGCCTTTCCAAGCATACTCTGATTAAAATTTTTGAAAAAATTCCATTATAACTATACTACATATAAGGAATTTATGCATCTTAAATATTTCTTAGCATATGATAACCTAAAAACAGGCAGAGCTTTGTGATGTATTCTAACCCAATCACCCCAAGGATGAATTTTATCCAGCAATTGGCCTATGAGCGCCCCGGCGCAGCAGCATGGATCACCGGAAACACTGAAAACCCACAGCTTAGCGGCCTTGTCAAATTTTTCCCCACCTCCTATGGGGGCGTGCTGATAGAAGCGGAGGTCTTCGGCCTCCCGGAGGTTTCCCAGGAAGGGGGCAGCGATTTCTACGCCATGCATATTCATGAATTTGGCGACTGCTCCGGCAGCTTCCAAAATACAGGCAACCACTATAATCCAGGGGAAGCACCCCATCCCTACCATGCAGGAGACCTGCTTCCCCTTCTGGGCTGCCAGGGATATGCCTGGTCCTCCTTTTACGATAAGCGCTTTACTATAGAAGAGATTATTGGCAAATCTGTCATCATCCATTCCGGCCATGACGATTTTACTTCCCAGCCTTCAGGCAATGCCGGGTCTAAAATTGGATGCGGCGAAATCAGGGGAGCCTGACCCCGGGCTTTCCCAGACAGGCCTTTGGGCCATCCATATAAGCCCAAAGGCCTGTCTCCCAGGCCATATCCGGCCTAAAAGCATTCTTTCCCTGTCTCTTCTTCCAGGTCAAAAAGCGCCCCTGTGGCAAAAGGGCTCCCCACATCGCATCTTCCGTGGTGATATGCCCTTCTTGCGCTTCCTTCCTCCACTTCCTCAGATGTCTCTACCTTTATGCGGCTGACCCCAGCCTCCGCCATGGAATCCAACATCCGGATTACCTGGTCAATTTGTTCCATTCCCGCTCCTTCCTGCCCCTGGCATAGCATTGGTTTCTTAATGGTGGAATAACCGGATGCCGGTAAATGCCATCACCATATCATACTTATCACAGCATTCAACCACCAGGTCGTCACGGACAGAGCCGCCAGGCTGGGCAATGTATTTTACGCCGCTTTTATACGCCCGCTCAATATTATCTGAAAATGGGAAAAAGGCGTCGGAGCCAAGGGTAACGTCTTTGTTCCCGTCCAGCCATGCCCGCTTTTCCTCCCTGGTAAACACCGGCGGCTTTTCCTGAAAACGTTTCTGCCATTCCCCTTCCCGCAGCACATCCTCATACTCATCGCCAATATACACATCAATTGCGTTATCCCTGTCCGCACGCCCCAAAGTTTCCAGGAACTTTAAGCCCAAAACCTGGGGTGCCTGGCGCAGATACCAGTTATCCGCCTTCTGCCCTGCCAGCCTGGTGCAGTGTACCCTGGACTGCTGCCCCGCCCCAATGCCGATGGCCTGCCCTCCCTTTACATAGCAGACAGAATTAGATTGGGTGTATTTCAGGGTAATCAGGGCTATTTTCATATCCATTTCCGCATCCTCCGGGAGCGCCTTATTCTTCGTCACAATATGGGACAGCAGCTCCCCGTTAATGTCCAGCCCATTGCGCCCCTGCTCAAAGGTAATCCCATACACCTGTTTTCTCTCCACCGGAGCAGGCGTATAGTCCGGGTCAATCTGGATAATATTATAATTCCCTTTTTTCTTGGCTTTTAACACTGCCAGCGCTTCATCTGTATATCCCGGCGCAATCACGCCGTCAGATACTTCCCGCTTGATCAGCCTGGCGGTATCCCCATCGCACACATCCGAGAGGGCGATAAAATCACCAAAGGAAGACATGCGGTCCGCCCCCCTGGCCCTTGCATAGGCGCAGGCAAGAGGGGAAAGCTCCCCTAAATCATCCACCCAGTAAATTTTCGCCAGAGTTTCCGAAAGCGGGAGCCCCACCGCTGCCCCTGCCGGGGAAACATGCTTAAAGGAAGCCGCCGCCGGAAGGTTTGCCGCCTCTTTCAGTTCCTTTACCAGCTGCCAGCCATTAAACGCATCCAGAAAATTAATATAGCCGGGATTCCCGTTTAATACTTTGGCTGGCAGCTCACTTCCATCCTCCATAAAAATACGGGAGGGCTTTTGGTTTGGGTTGCATCCGTATTTTAGTTGTATTTCATTCATTTTAGTTCTCCTCCTTCCAGTTCCCACTGCCATTAATTATTTTTGTTCCGTATCCGTGTTTCATATCCGCCTGTGGCAATATCAATAAATCTTACAAATAAGGATACCTTGTTTTCCCCGTCCAGGCTGTCCCAGACCATCTCCGTAAATTGGTCAATATCCCCTGCAATTTCCACCTGCTTCGGCTCCCCCTCAAAGCTTGGGAGAGGATCGCCGTCGTGCATATAAGTGTGGATAAAATGCCCCTCCCCTGCCACCGGGTTTGCGTAGGAATAGGTATAGCGGTTACAGCTTTGGGGATTGCCGTTATGGCTTTTTAAGATTGACATTTCATAGCCAAAAACCCCCTCTTTAACATGCAAAACCCCTGATATCCTGGGGGTATAATTGGGAGCGTCCGGCTCAAATTCACGGCTCCTTAAGGACTGTTCAAAGGTCAGCCCCCTCTCCAGCCCCTCGTAGACAGTATCTGTCTGGTCCCCGTTGGTGACAATCGTCCTGCCATCCAGCACCCTCACCGGCGCATAAATGATCAGGCTGGGATCCTCCAGCTTTGAGGGGTCAAATGCCTGGGTCCTGATCCCCTCCCCCTCTGTCACAAAAATTCGGTTACGGCTGTTAACGCTTCTTCCCATGATAAAATATGCCGTTACAGCCTTTGCCCCATCCTTGGTCTTTCCAATGACAATCCCCCTTCCCGGGTATGCATTTTCCCCAAGTTCCTTCGCAAGCGACAACATTTCCATTTCCTTTTCCTCCATTTCCATCCTCAAAACAGCCTCCAGGGATTACGCCTGGGCATATAAAAAACGCCTGGGCATACCTTCAGCAGGCTTGCCCAGACGGCCGGCTTTTTTACCATACACTCCCCGTAGGTACTCCTACACAGGCTCCCCTGCTTCCGTCAGTCGTGTATATTTTTATCATAATAGAAAATAAGCCTGATTGCAAGATTTTTGTATATCAGGGACTGTGCTTTCCTTTGTCCAGGTTTCAATTATACAAGTGTGTTCCTTGCTCTTCTTATCATAATTGATCCCAACCAGGAGGATGTCCCCCGTATACCCACTAAGCCATGCCCCATATTGCCTGTCCCTAATCTGCGCTATAGCTCCCTGTGCAGACTTGTTCCATTTCAGTTCCACCACCAGTGCCGGGCAGCCTGTATCCCTTTTGGGCAAGTACACCACATCAGCAAACCCCTTACCTGAAGGCAACTCCATAACAGGCTTCATGTAATATGCTTTAGCACTGTAATAAGCCATGATAACAGTGCAAGCGAGAGAGTTCTCATCATTATATTTAAGCAAAGACGCAGTCTCTCCATGGATAAGCGACATTTCTGCCGCCACCGCTCCCCCATCCAGTGCCCAGGTGCTGTGCAGAAGCGCCTCCGAACGGTTCAGAGCTTCCATCAACCCATCCCAGTTCCCAACTTTTATTGACCTAAGGTATTCCTGCATAATCTCCTTATTGGGAATAAAGGCCTCTTCCTTCCCTTCATCATAAGCCAGATAGCCCAGATGGACCAAAAGTGTCAGTACATCGTCTTTCGTTTTAAAAGTCATCATGTCATTTTGAAATGTAGTTGGGTCAATTTTGCAGCATATTCCGCCCAGCATCCCCACAACTGCCTCCCTCAGCCCATCAAAGTTCAGTTCAATATAGACTTTCAATGCCTCGTAGGTTTCTGTGCCAGTCCAGTAGCTTTTGCACTTTCCTCTCACCAACGCATCTACAACTGACTTGGGATTATAAATATGCGTACCATCCATGAGATAACCGTCATACCATCTCTCCATGTCCTGAAAATCCACTTTCCCTTTGGCGCAAAGGGACAACACCTCCTCCTGTGTAAAGCCAAACAATGATGTCAGTCCCGCAGAATCTATCATGGAATACTCCTGGAAGATATTCAGCGCAGAATGCTCCCCATACTTCTTGATGGGTAAAATTCCTGTCATATATGCCAAATCCACATATCCAGCTCCCTTGAATAGCCCCCGCAGGAAATCCAGGTACCTCTTCTGGATCTCCTTCTGCTCCTTTGCCATACGGAACACACAGTCCCATTCGTCAATGATGAAAATAAATCCTTCCCCGAGCTGTCCATAAATCTCGTCAAGGACTGTCTTCAGCCTGCTTCCTTCAGGGAACTCCCCGCATTCCGGGAATTCCCGTTTTAGTTCCCTGATTATCATTTGCTCGATTTCATCAATAAATGTACCGAAACTGTACTTTGTTTCCAGAAAACGCTGCACATCCCACCGAATTACATTATGCTGGTTCAAATGCGTCTGGAAAGAAGCGTCCCCTACCACGTTCAGCCCGGCAAACAGCCTGCCTGACTGGCAGCCTTTGCTGTAATACGCCACCAGCATGTCTGCCGCCATGGTCTTCCCAAAACGCCTGGGACGGCTGACGCACAAATTCTTCTGCTGGGTCCTGATTACACTGTTCGTATAAGGAATCAAGCCGCTCTTGTCTACGTAAATTTTAGAATTAACCGCTTCCTGAAAGGCTATATTCCCTGGATTCACATAAATTCCCATACTCCCGCCCTCCTTACCACCCCGCTAAACTTTCTATTCCCATGATAATATGGCCAAAAGGAAATGTCAAACAACCATCTTCCAAAATAAAGATCACTATTATCGTAAGATTTATCTATGAAAGAAAACTTTTTGTTCATAATTTGAACATTTTGTGTACAAATTGTGAAAATAATGACCTTCGCCCTATTTACATTCTTCATTTTATAGATTATAATACTTTTTAATGTAATTCTATTTTTTAATGAAGAAAAGGAGATAGTAGTAATCATGAACAAATTCAAGACCAAGGCGCTGGCTATTATTGCCGCAATGGCAACATTGTGTATGACGCTTACAGGCTGTGGCGAAAAACTGGCTCCCGCCGACCAGACCATAGGGGCGTTATTTGAACTTGCCGCAAAGGACAACCCGGCAAAAATGAAAGACCTTCTGGGTTTTGCATCAGAAGACGATGTACGTTCCGCATTTTTTGAGGAAGGCGCTGACACAGCAATGATTGATGAAATCAAAAACGAACTCACCGCTGCAGGCGTTGAAATGACTGACGAACAGATCCAGGGGCTGTCCGATTCCATGACTGCCATGATGAATAAGATTTCCTACACTGCTGAGATTACTTCCGAAGAAAAGGACAAAGTGGTTGTAACCTTAAAGGTAAGCGGTTATTCTGAAGATGAAATGACACAGATTATGATGGACGCTGCTAACACCATGCAGGAAAACCTGATGGCTTCAGAGGAAGACCAGCTTGCTATCAGCACCGGGGATATGGAAGTATTTAACAAATATATGACCGACTACATCAACGATTTCATGAACGGCCTTGCTTCAATGGAACTTGATCCCGAACCTGTGGAAGTGACCGTATCCTGCGAAAAGCTTACTGTTGACGTAAGCGGCAAGAGCAAAGTAGCTTGGCTCCCTACCGATATGGACGGCTTTGCAAGCAATGTGGAATCTGCAATGATCCACTAAGCCTGATGGCGAAATTAATAATTTCATATTGATACATAAGCTCCGGTATCTATTTCCTACCGGAGCTTTTTTATTACAATAAGCCGGCCCGCGCGACAGCGTTTGTTAACATAAGGGCAGTTCGCGAAGCGTGCTACCCGTTGTTTATGCAGACAAGGGGTTACCTGTTTACAAGCGGGGAAATCACCGGTTTTCCCTCTCTGTCTAACAACGGTGACATTCCTCCAGAATATCCGCTTGCATGGAACACATAATTCGCGCCAGTCTCCCTATCCACCCAAATTTCCATAATATTTACTGTTCCCTGAGAATAAACTTTCTCAAATCTTTCATTTTTGGCCATTTTACTTCCCTCCTAAAATATATCCATACATTTATGCCTTGCACGCCCCGTCAACAGAAAGGATTTCCCCAGTCACATAGCTTGCCATGTCGCTTGCCAGATAAAGGAAGGCATCTGCCACTTCCTGAGGTTCCCCCGGCCTGCCCATGGGAATTTTGGCAGAAATAGCGTCAACCGTCTGCTGTGGCAGCGCCGCCACCATGTCTGTTTTCGTTACTCCCGGCGCAACCGCATTTACCCTGATCTGGTCTTTCCCCAGCTCCCTTGCCAAAGAGATGGTCATGCCATTCACCGCAAATTTGCTGGCAGGATACCCTACTCCCGCTGGCTGCCCTGTAATACTCACCATAGAGCTGGTGTTAATGATACAGCCGCCTCCCTGCTCCTTCATAATCTTTGCCGCAGGCAAAATTGCATAAAACACCGCCCTGACATTCAGGTCGATGGCCTTGTCAAATTCCTCTGGTGTATATTGATAAAGAGGTGTGCTCTGGGAAATTCCCGCATTGTTCACCAGAATATCCACCCTCCCATATTTCTCTTTTACTGCCAGGATTGCCTTTTCCACCTCAGCTGCGTCTGTCAACCTGGGAAACATCCCATCCACCGTCCAATCGGGATTTTCTTCCCTCAACTTTGCCAGTGCCTTGTCAACTGTTTCCTGCCTTGAGCCAAAGAGCGTTACCTTCGCCCCGTTGGCAAGGTACTTCCGTACCACCTCAAAACCAATCCCCCTGGTCCCGCCAGTTACAATTGCTACTTTTCCTTCCAATAACATTGTTATCCCTCTTCCCTTCTTTTTGTTATATTTTAACAGATAGCCCAAAGGCTGTAAATCTTTTCTTCATCACCTTGCCCCTGCCCTAATAAAACGCAATTTGCCGCCCTTCTTCCTTAAAAAGCAAGAAGCGGCGGCAAATTATGTTTAACAATGACGGCCGGAGCGATGATGTGAGCCACCATGGCATCCTCTGCCATAATAATACTGGCCACCCTGCCAGGTATTGGTTACTGCTGGTGCAGTAACTACTGTCTGCTGGCTTGCATGGCAAGCATCGCAGGAATAACCGCAGACCGTCCCCTGTGCATAAGAGCAATTATCATCGTGTACGTGCTGGCAGTTCAGCGCGGATGTAAGGCATCCGTTTACCTGGCTGCACACATGGGGGCAGCTTAATAAGCCGTTCGGCAAATAGCAGTTCTGGTTGTGGACGTGAATGCACGCAGCGCTCTGGCTGTAGCAGTCCCATGTATGCTCATGGCCGCATACTGTCCCTGACAAACATGCCGCCGTATGTTCCGCATGGTGGCCGCAAAGCCCTCCCACGGTTGCTACACCTGTAGCTGGCGCTGCGCAGACCGAAATACCGGACACTGCAAAAAGTGCGGCTGCAGAAAACAGGGCTGTGAGCTGCTGTTTCCATTTTCCTTTCATGATTTCCTCCTTCTTTCTGCCCAATGGGCAAACGAAACAAAAATAAACTTCTATAAAATAACGATATCACCTTTCCCTGCTTTTGTCATCCTCTATTTCCTTAATTTTCATAGATTCTGGCTGGCCTGTGCTTTATTTAAGTGCCCTCATGGACTTATGGCACTTACCAGCCGTGCCTGCCAATTCTCCCTACCAGGACTTTCTTTCCATCCCCTACCAGATCATCCCTCCACGCAAAGTAAATACGGTAGTCCGAATTTTTCTTTACCAGCTTCAGATGCGGATGGCAGGTCACCTTTTTGATATGCGTATCCCCCTCCTCATCTATATAAGAAAATTCAAACCGTAACTGGCTTTGGTGTTTATAATCCGGGCTGCACGCTAATAGCCTGCTGTCCAGCTCCTTCATCGCCAGATTTCCGTCTTTGTGGCAACGCCCGTAAATCTCCAGTGCCTCATCGTTCAATACTGACAAGTTCAATGTCAGTTCTTTTGTGTGCAACGCAAAATCCTCAATATTTTGCATTTCCTCTTCTATTCCCTCTGCAAATACACTGTTCCCAAAACAAGAAGGCATCATTCTGGCATATTCCCTTGGTTCCGTCATTCCCTCCAGGATCTTTCGCCTCGCCTTAATATAGCTCTTCAGGTCATGGGCAAAGCCCTCCTGTTCCCCCAGGGAACAGGAGATTACTTCCGCGTCTTCCCGGTCCAGGCTTTCTCTCCACATCTGTTCTACCATACGCCAGAAAAACTGTTTCATTTCCATGGTTTCCGAACCACTGTCCCACTCAAAAAGCCAATCCGCAAGCAAGACACCCTTTTTGATTTCCTGCCCATATAATGCCTGGCTGGAATATTCCATTTTTTCATTATTATCTTTACAAAACTCGGACACATCATATAGCGCCGCCAATTCCTCCATCCGGCTGTCTATATGTCCCTTCTGGCGGTAATCCAGGCTGCCCTCACAAAATTTATTTTGTATTTCCATTCCCCATCCTCTGCTGAAAAATCTTCCGTAAATCCCTCTGCTTCTGGTCAAAGAACCCTGCCGGCCATTCATCAAGTTCTCCTTTGTTGTTCACTAAAAGGGGGGTAATCTCTATTTCCCCTTCCCTGCAGCTTAAGAAGTTTACCAGCATTTGGTCCGTCTTCTCCAGGTACATCATTTCCAGCCTTGCCCCATCTACAATATGCTCGCTATGGGTTTCCACAATCACCTGGACACCAGCGCCCGCCACCAGTGCCAGGAACTGGCCCATGGCGCTTTGCGCTGAGGGATGAAGATGCGCCTCCGGGTTCTCTATCATAAGCACCTGATTTTTCCGGCTGCTGCACCATAAACCACTTACCACAATGGGCAATACATAGCTGATCCCAAACCCTGTCAATGTAGGGATGACCGAATCATGGGCAATGGGATTTTTGATGGTCAGCTCCGACTGTGCCTTTAAAGTATCAATATACACCTGTAGCTGAAGCTCCCCTAAAATTGCCTGCATCCAGCATTCCACCTGATGGGAAAATTTCAGTGAAGCCCTGTCAAATATCAGGCTTCCCTCCACCGCAACCCCCATTTTATCTCCCTGCTCTATAAGGTAAACAGCATTGCTTCCATTTGCCGTGATTTTTTCTTTCCCCCCTGCTTCATAAAGCATTCTCGGCCCTATGCGCTCTGCATTCAAATAAGTCATTTCATGGGGCGGCATCTCCCGCTCCATCCGTGCCCCCAGATTCAGGACGGAATCCCGGTCAATATAATAGCCAAACTTCCTTCCGTCTAACCAAAAGGCAAAGTCGCAGTCAGAATCCCCCTGTACATCCTGTGCTACTAATGCCGAGGGTGCCCCAACCTGAATCCCCAATATCTGGCCCATATTCTGGAGAAGGTTTAATTCCCCAGGGATATTTACCTTCGCCGTTTCCTCTAATATCAGCATTGCCTGTATAATGCTGGACTTCCCGGAAGCATTGGCTCCCGCTAAGATTGTCAAATCCCTGAACGTAATATCATGCTTTGGAAAACATTTAAAATTTTCTATCTTTAAATTATGAAACATGAATCTCCTCCAAAATCCGCCCTGCCACTTCCATCTGGATTTCCAGGTTCCTCCTGCTGCCCGTGGATGATGTTATGGCATTATAGTATGCCCGTTCCTCCAAATATCTCTCCATACAAGCCAGTGCCAGGCTACTTTTATCCCCCAATTCCTCCAAACTGGCGCTAACCCTGCCAAGGGCAATGCTCCAGCTGGTAAACAAAGCCCTGTTGATCAAATGCCGGCTCTGGGGCTTGGAAAACGCATATTCACCAAATAAAGCGTAACATTTGTCCATGCATCCTTCAAAATACTGAAGCCAGCGAGCACCATCCTCCTCCGTACGCCCATTCAGCCATAAGACAGTACTGTCCAGGAGCCTGTTCAGCTCCAAATAATCCACAAATCCGCGTTCCGGCTTGTAAAGCCTGTCAAGGGCAATGAATCTCAGGCACAATTCCTGGGCTCCCATCCTGACATCGCTCACCTTTCCCCTGGTTGCCTGTAAAAAGGGCTTGCCATTTGACATACATTGCAACAGTTTTCTGGTGTGGGAATTCGCCATGGCATTCCTGATTTCCTGGAAGTTCAGCGCCACCCCTCCTGTATTTATCCGTTTGAACACATCAAATTTTACCATGTCCGGGCAACGGGAGTCCAGAATGTATACCACAAATGAAGTGTTTTCTATCCTTCTTTGATATCTTTTGTCCAATTCCTGAAAGCATCTTGATTCGCAAGCATCTAAATACTGCAAACCCCTTAACCGGAAATTGCCATGGACATAATCATACACAGCAGACAATCTCTGCAGCCCGTCAATCAAATTTTTCTGCCCATCCCAGCCCTCATCCAGATAAAACGCAGGAATGGGGATACGCAGAAGCAAAGATTCAATCAGCAATGACTTCCTTTGTAAATCCCATACAAGATTTCTTTGGTATTCAGGATATAAATCCAATTCCCCCTCGTCTATCCACCGGCATAGTTGGAGCGCCGAAACCATTTTCTGGCCAATCCTGATATCCTCCTCCCGGTACGGCAGCCTGGCTTCCCGTACCTCTTCTTCCTCCGGCTCATATTCCATACCAAGCAGGTTCTCTTCCTTTTCTTCAGTTATTGCAATTACATCTTTTAAAGAAAACTTCTTTTCCATTGCACCCCTATCGTTTTCATTCACAGCCCGGAACCAACATACCGATGCCTGAAAGCCAACCGCCGCCAAGCAGCCCAGCACCCTAATGGCATAACTCCTGCACATGCCAGTTCACAAAAAGGCAGGGTCTTACCTGCCTTAACTAATGTCATTTATATTCTTACTATATCAAATCTTTGCCTTTTCATACTTAAGTACAATGGCCGACGTCCCAGGCAGGACAATCCTCACCTTCCCCGCCGCCACCTGGTACTCCTCCGGCTTTGTTGTAAAGCCCTCCGCCCAAGTAAGCATCAGCCTCTTTACCAGGCTCTCCCGGGGAATGCCCAGGGGCCAGATACACACATCCCTTGTCACCTCATAATCATTGTTATTCACCACTACCACAACCGCCGACTCCCGGTTAAACCTTCCATAGCCGATCACATTATAATCATTGGTCACATATTTCAGGGAACCTGTAAGGATCTCCCTGTTTTCCTTATGGATCCGTATCATTTCTTTATGGAACCGGATCAATTCCATATCCTCATGCCCCCAGGGGTAGGTTCTCCGGTTATCCGGGTCAGTAAAACCACAGACTCCCGCCTCGTCCCCATAATATATGGTAGGCGCCCCCGGCCAGGTCATCTGGATCACTACCGCCTCACGCATCACGGCTTTGTTCACACCCTCGTCGGCCGCCTGTGCCCCCAGGGTATTGGTACGCCCTACCTTTTTGTTGGTGCGGGTCAGGAACCTGGAATGGTCATGGTTGGAAAGCTCGTTCATGGCTATATGAAGGGAGGGCATGGTAAAGCTTGCCATATGGTGCCTCATGGCTCCGATAAAGCTGTCCGCATTCCCGAACAGGTCTCCCCGGTAATCGTCGCTGTGTTTCTGCATACCGGTCAGGAACCAGGTAACCGGCTCCATAAAGGCGTCATAATTCATTACCGTATCCCATTCCTTGCCGTTGAGCCAGTCCCTGGGGCTCCCGTAATGCTCCGCCAGCACGATTGCGTCAGGGTTTGCCTCCCTCACCGCCTTGCGGAACTCCTGCCAGAAGTTATGGTTAAATTCCGGGCTATGCCCTAAGTCTGCCGCTACATCCAGACGCCACCCATCCGCATTATAAGGGGGAGACACCCACTTTGCGGCTATCTTCATCACATAATCAAACAGTTCCCTTGATTTCTCATAGTTCAGCTTCGGCAGGGTGTCATGCCCCCACCAGCCATCATAGCTGCCATTATAGGGCCAGGCATACTCATTGTAAAACTGAAAATAATCCCGGTAGGGGCTGTCCCAGCAGATATGGGCACCCTTCTGGTAGCCTTCCGCATTCTCGTAAATCCGCTCCTTGTCCATCCATTTATTGAAGGAACCGCAGTGATTGAACACGCCGTCCAAAATCACTTTCATCCCCCGCCTGTGGGCTTCCTCCACCACCTGGGCAAAAAGCTCATTACTGGCTTCCAGGTTCTTTATATTAGTCACCCTGTCAATGTATCTGGTTGCAAACCGGTTCTCCCGCTGGCCATGGTCGAGAACCTGCCCCTGGTCACTGACAATCCTCCCAATGTGCGGGTCAATATAATCATAGTCCTGAATATCATATTTATGGTTGGAAGGAGATACAAACAGGGGATTAAAATAAATCACATCCACTCCAAGATCCTGCAGATAGTCCATCTTATCCAGGACCCCCTGCAGGTCGCCTCCGTAAAATTCCCGCACCCCCATCACTGCCGGGTATTTATTCCAGTCCTCCACATGTACTGTTTTATCGCCAATATATTCGTATTCTGATGTCAGCACATCATTTGAGGGATCCCCATTATAAAAACGGTCCACATAAATCTGGTACATTACCGCACCTTTTGCCCACTTGGGCGTCCGGAAGCCGGGGATAATCCGGAACGCATACTCCGGCATTGCCTCCTTGGCAACCCCCCGGACATCATAAATACAGACAATTTTCCCCACCTGCACCTCAAAGTGATAGGAAAACTCCACATCCTCCACTTCCATCTGGCAGGCAAAATAGTCAAAAGATTCATCGCCCCCCTCTTTCAGCATCAGGTGGCGCACTCCCTGATGCACAAGAAAAACCCTGTCAATATTGTTAAGCCCCGCACGGAACCTGATTGTAATCTGTGAATAAGGATTTGGCTCTGGGGGAGATACATAATCCTCCGTAGTATCACTAAATAAAGCATTTCTGTTAAAAACAGGACGCATCCCATAGATGTAATCCCTGCTTTTTTCTGCTCTCAGCAACTGGTCAAAATCCATCTATCAACCTCTCCATTCCTCAAAAATAAAAATACAAGTCTATCTTATACTATACCCCACGCCTAATCAATATACATACTGTCGGAATATCCCCCCTGTCCTTGTGCAATGTGATACCACATGTTCCTCTTAATGGGAAGCAGCCTGCACCCGGCGGTAAACATAGGGCATGGCAACACCCTCCCGGAAGGACAGTAAAAAAGACAGTAAACAAGTTACTGTCCTTTTTAGAGAAGGTATTTCTTCTTATGGGGTATAGCAAAAAACTATATAATGTATTGGGGGGTTACAAGTAGTATAATACCATAACCTGCATTTTGCGTAAATACCCACGATTCACAAATATTACAAATTTGCCCCTTCCTTTTTGTGCACTTTTAACAATCAGCCTGCAAATCAGGTTTCAAAAAAGCTGTCCTTGCCGGTAAACAAAGCCTCGAATTCCGCCCTGCCAATCTTCTCCTTTTCAAGAAGCAGCTTGGCGCACCCATGGAGAACATCCATATGGGCAAGGATGATCTCCTTGGCCTTGCCATAGCAGTCATCAATAATGTTCCGCACTTCCCTGTCGATCTCCCCGGATACCAGCTCGCTGTGGCTCTTGGCATGGGCAAGGTCCCGGCCGATGAACACTTCATCATCATCGCTGTCATAATTGATTACCCCAATATTCTCGGACATACCGTACCTGGTGACCATGTCCCTTGCTTCCTTGGTAGCCTTTTTGATGTCGCTGGAGGCTCCTGTGGTGATATCGCTGAAAATAATTTCTTCCGCAATCCTCCCCCCCAGGGAAACCATTATATCCTGCAGCATCCTGCCCTTGGTTATGAACATATCATCCTTTTCCGGAAGGGGCATGGTATAGCCTGCCGCCCCAAGGCCGGTGGGGATGATGGACACCGTATAGACCGGCCCCACATCCGGCAGCACATGGAACAAGATCGCATGGCCCGCCTCATGGTAAGCAGTAATCTTCTTCTCCTTCTCAGTGATGATCCGGCTCTTCTTCTCTGCACCGATCCCTACCTTAATAAAGGAACGCCTGATATCCTCCTGTACCACATAGCTTCTGTTGTCCTTCGCCGCCACAATGGAAGCCTCATTTAAAAGATTCTCCAGGTCCGCCCCTGTAAATCCCGCCGTAGTCTGGGCGATCTGCTTTAAATCCACATCCTCTGCCAACGGCTTATTCTTGGCATGTACTTTCAGGATGTCTTCCCTGCCTCCCACATCCGGACGGTTGACACTGATTTTTCTGTCAAAACGCCCGGGACGGAGAATAGCCGGATCCAGGATATCCACCCGGTTTGTGGCCGCCAGCACAATGATTCCCTCATTGACGCCAAAGCCGTCCATCTCAACCAGAAGCTGGTTTAAGGTCTGCTCCCTCTCGTCATGGCCGCCCCCCATACCGGTTCCCCGGCGCCTTGCCACCGCATCAATCTCGTCAATAAACACAATACAGGGAGAATGCCGCTTTGCCTCCTCAAATAAATCCCGGACCCTGGAAGCGCCCACACCCACAAACATTTCCACGAAATCGGAACCGGAAATGCTGAAAAAGGGAACTCCCGCTTCCCCTGCAATGGCCTTGGCAAGCAATGTCTTTCCTGTACCTGGCGCGCCCTCAAGAAGCACGCCCTTGGGAATCCTGGCCCCTACCTTGGTGAACTTGGCAGGCTCCCTTAGGAACTCCACAATCTCTTCCAGCTCTTCCTTTTCTTCCTTCAGCCCCGCCACATCCTTTAAAGTGACCTTGCCGTCCCCTACAGAAAGCCTGGCGCGGCTTTTTCCGAAATTCATCATCTTATTGCTGCCGCCGGCATTCTGGCTGTTCATCATCACGAAAAAGAACACCATCACAATGATCGCAAGCAGCACCGGGAACACACTGGTAAGGAACCAGCTTTCTTCCTGTACTTTCCTCACCTCCGGGTCTATCCCGTGGGAAATCAGCAGTTCTTCCATCTCCCTGACATCTGTTGCATACAAAGTCCGGCTCTGCCCATTTCTCAGGATGATGTTCACCTCCCCGGTAGGCGTCTGCCTGTTAGGGGCGATTCCCGCAAAAATAACATTGTCTTCTTCCAGGTCCTGAACCAGTTCCCCTCTGGTATATTCTACCTGATCGTTGTCCAAGAGGCTTGGAATCACAAGCAACGCCAAAAGCAGCAGCACAAGTATAAAATATGCGTTATATCCTCTATATTTTTTATTCAATGTCCCTACCTCGCTTGCCGGATTTCCGGCTACCCTTGCTTATTCAAACTCCACCGTCCCAATATAGGGAAGGTTTCTGTATTTCTGTCCATAATCCAGCCCATATCCCACTACAAATTTATCCGGTATCTGGAAGCCTGTGTAATCCACATGCACGTCCACCACCCTGCGCTCCGGCTTATCCAGAAGCGTACACAGGCTTATGCTCTCCGGCCCCCTGTCCTTAAGCATGGCAAGAAGATAGCTTAATGTGCGCCCGGAGTCCACAATATCCTCTATTACAATTACATGCTTCCCGTTTAACGGCTCATCCAGGTCCTTTACGATCTTCACTACGCCGCTGGATTTGGTTTCGCTCCCATAGCTGGAAACTGACATAAAATCCAGGGATACCGGAACCGTGATCCGTTTAGCCAGCTCACACATAAAAAAACTGCCGCCCTTTAACACACAGATCAAATGGACCTGTTTTCCCTCATAATCTCTGCTGATCTGTTCGCCAATCTCCTTGATCCTGGCGTCTACTTCCTCTTCTGATAATAAAACGCTGATTTTTTCAGTCATCACAATGACTCCTTTCTCTTTATAGCAGCCGCCCTTCCTTCCCTGGCACAGCCGCCTGTAAAATTGTCCTGGTCCCCTCACTGATCTTATAATATTCACTTATCCGGCGTCCGGGAACCCACATAACATGGGCGCCCTCCGTAAGGAGATAAATCCCGTCCCGCTCCTGCCTGGGAACCTTTTCATTGACAAAATAATCCTGCAATGACTGGCGTCCCATTTTCCGGTTAACGGTTAAATAATCCCCCTGCTTTCTGGTTCTGAACGCAATAGACGAAGTTATTTTATCATAATCAAACCATTTCGTATATGTTTTTTGTGGAATAATTTGAGATTCTTTTCGGGAAAACAGGGTAAATTCAACCCTTCCAAGCCCCGGGATATCCCATTCCCCAGGGGGTGCCACCTGAAATTCCCTTTTTTCCCCTAAAGGATTATTTCCAGATTTTTCCTCCTTCTTTTGTATCATACCCAAATCATATTTTTTATAAACCACAAAGCCATAAGGAAGATGGATTTCCCCGTTTTCCCCGGATAAGAAAAGAGATTCCATAGCCCCCACATGGGCGGCAGTGATATTCTTCCTGCCCCCTGCCCTGCGGGCCAGGCATTCCAACAGAATACGCCCCCGGACATAACCATCCTCCCTTAAAAGCGCAGGGATATTAATTGCCACCGTGCCTTCCCCCGCTTCCGGCAGCACGCACCTTTCCATTGCGGCCTGCACCTGCCTGCCAATATATTCCTCCGCCCCCAGAAGCTGGTCCGCCGCCCGGTTCATATTGGCCACCGCCCCCCGGCACACCTCCTGCTCCGCATAGGAAAGTATATGGTGGCGGATGCGGTTCCGGGTATAAATATCCTGCCCGTTGGTGCTGTCCGTACAAAAAGGAACCCCCCTCTCCCCCAGCCAGCTTTCAATCTCACTCCTTTGGACACACAAAAGAGGGCGGATCACGTTTCCCGCTACCGGCCGGATTCCAGATGCCCCGGTAAGGCCTGTTCCCCGGAAAAGATGGAAAAGCATAGTCTCAGCCCTGTCATTGCTGTTATGGGCTACCGCAATTTTCCCCTTCTTTCCTTCCAGCGCCCTGGCAAAAGCCTGGTACCTAACCCGCCTGCCCTCCTCTTCCTCAGATATCCTGCGGATTTTTGCCCCTTCCCTCACATTTTCCTCCACAAGGGTAAAGGGAATATCAAACCGGCGGCAAAGCTCCCGGACATAGCAGGCATCTTCCGCCGCTTCCTGCCGTATACCATGGTCCACATGCACCACACGGATTGCAAAGGGAATCCTTTTTTGCAGTTCTGCCAGCACAAAAAGGAGGCAGACAGAATCTGCGCCCCCTGAAATTCCCGCCACTATGGTATCTTCCGGCTCAATCATCCGATACTTTTTGACATAATCCAGTACTTTATTCACCATACTTATACTATATCCGAAATACTGGAAAAAAGAAAGAGCTACTCTTCTTTTTTCCATATTCCTGTCACCAGCACTGTCATATCGTCCCGGATGCGCCCCCTGCTTTGCTGAATACCGAAATTTAAAATAGCGCTGGCAATCTCACCGGGGTTTTCCAGGCTGATGCCGCCGATAAACTCCGAGAGCATGTCCTCCCCAATTCCCTGGGAGAGGGCATCCAATACACCGTCGGATACCATGATAATGTAATCCCCGTCCATCAAAACCCTTCCCACAGCCTCCATGTCCGGCTTGGGGAAGATTCCCAGGGGGAGGTTTCCCGCCGAGATCCGGTCCACCAGATGCTGCCGCTTAATATAGGAACTGGCGCTCCCCACCTTCACGAAACGGCACTCCCCGCTATAAAGGTCCAAACTGCACAGATCCAGGGTGGGCATATTGCAATTTTCCCCTCCTGCCAGCAAGGCACTGTTGATCATCTGTATGGCAATTTCCACCTGGAAGCCCGCCTCCAGGAACTTTTCCATCAGCTCCACCACAAGGGTGCTGTCACTGCAGGCCTTGTCACCGGATCCCATGCCATCAGAGAGCACAGCGGTAAGGTTCCCCGTATTGGTCTCAAAAAAAGTATAATTATCCCCGGAGATTTTCTCTGTTTCCTTCACTGCCTTCGCCACCCCGGTAAGCACGTGGTATTTCGCTTCCTTTACATAATAAAAAGTCTGCCAGTCCGTGCCCAGGAAAAAAGCATTATCCTGGGCGCTGGTAAGGCGCATATTTAAAAGAACCGACAGCAGATCGCCGATTTCCTCTGCAGAAAGGGTGCTCTTTTTCAGATTCCTTATGGTAATGGACACCTCCATACGGCCCATTTCATTTTCTATCAAATAAAGGCTCTTTAGCTGGATATCCACCTCCCTGAGGGCATGGGAAATCTGCTTCAGCCGCCGCTCCCCCATAGGCACGCACCTTCTGGCTTCTTCTGCAAGCTGGGTCATGATCTGTGCCATTTCCTGCAGGTGCTCTACCATCAAGTCCTTGTTCTCGCTTAAACGCCTCTGCCAGATATAATCCCGCCTGTCAGAGGGAAGTTCCCCTTCGGCCGGTTCCCTGGCATTATCATTTTCCCTGAAACTGTTTGCCAATTCCCTGATGGAATCCGCATAAGTAAGCAGTTTTCTCCTTCCATATTCCGGCAGTATGCTGTTAAACTCTTCTCTTTCGCCTGATATCTGCTTCTTCATATGACAGTCTCCTCCTGGGGAACCATTATACCTTGCAATGAAAAAATAATTTGTCAAAACAAAGGGATGGTCTTGGGAAATTTTCTGACAAAAAAACAGGCCCACAAGCCTGCTTAATTTTCATCTTTAAAAAGTATTTCTCCCTCATACACCAGCCCCAGCCTGTCGCGTGCAACCTCCTCAATGTATTTCTTGGTGTGGGTGTATTTTTCAAATTCTTCAATTTCCTGCGCCCGCTTCTCCTCCTGGGCGATTTGCTGCTCCAGGGCAATTTCCTTCTGCCGATAGGCTTCCTTCTTCGCCATAAGCCCCACGCTGCTGAACGCAACCACAATAAGCAACATCACTACCACTGTATAAGCAAGAAACATGCCAAATTTATTCTGGCGCCTTTTCCTGTATGCCGCCCTTCTCGCCATAACCATCCCTCATTCCGCCATCAATGCCTGCATAGTGTCATTTTAAGTACCTTCATTCTTTCCTTTATTTTATTTTTGGCCCATCTCCCTGCTTTCTTTCCCTTCCGCGCGGAAGCCTTGACGCCGCCTTTCACTTTCCTTCCGGCAAACCTCACCGGGCGGAATATAAATCCCAGGATCCGGGTGGCAGCCCGCAAAATACGCCCTATGGCCGCCGCTACCAGGTCCACCAGAAAATTACCCACACATTTTTTATATACAACCATTCCCAGCCCAGCGCCAAATACCGCAAACCACCTGAGGATCCCGTTATTTTCCTCATAAAGCATATAAAACACGCCAATAGCGCAGGAAATCCAGAAAACCAAATCCTCCAGGGAAACCAGGAACAGATTATGCCTGACCAGCCTGCGTAATATCAGAAAAACATCATATACAACCGTGATCACTGCACCCAGTAAAAATGAATGCAAGAGAAAAGTTACTTCATTTATAATGTTCTGGCTCATAGGCATTTACTTAAACAGGCGGGAAAGCAATGATTCCCCTTTTGCCCCCATGCTGGACTGCTCCGAATAAGTGAAGCTGTCAATCCGCCCGTCAATATCCACCTCTCCCTTATCCAGGGTAAGCCGGTTCACATGCAGTTCATTTCCCTTGATCATCAGCATTCCCTGCTCTGTCTCCAGTATGATTTCATTTTCGTCAAAGGAAAGTACGTCATTGACTCCTGTTAAATTGCAGGATCTCCTGTTATTCAGTATGAGCTTATGCACACGTTTATTTATATTATTCAAATCTTCCATAACAACTCTCCTGATACAACCATCTCTAAAAGATTATATTCAGGGACTTGCCATAATAGAAGCACAATTACAGATAACGGAACAATTCTTTCGCCTCTTCTTTCCTTACTGTCTCCTGTACGCTTAATACCTCCACCTTTACCTCTTTATTCCCAAAACCAATGGTGATTACGTCCCCTTCCTTTACATTAGCGGACGCCTTGGCTGGCTTATCGTTGACCAAAACCCGGCCTGCATCGCAGGCTTCATTAGCCACTGTCCTTCTTTTGATCAAACGGGAAACCTTTAAATATTTATCTAACCTCATACCCTCACTCCCCTGTATACAAAAAGAGCCTGCCAGGGCAGGCCCTTTACATATCATCTGCCTTAACCATTAACTAAATCCTTTAAAGCCTTGCCTGCTTTGAATTTAGGAGCTTTGGAAGCTGCAATCGGCATTACTTCCCCAGTCTGGGGATTCCTGCCTTCTCTGGCTGATCTTTTGGACACCTCAAAAGTTCCAAAACCAACCAACTGAACTTTACCGTCATTTTTCAGCTCTTCTGATACGATATCTGTGAAAGCTTTCAAAGCCGCTTCTGCGTCCTTCCTGGATAAGTCAGCCTGGTCAGCCATAGCTGCAACTAATTCTGTTTTGTTCATGTGAACTCCTCCTCTTTATATGAGTGTTTTGATGTCTCCTCTGAAACGTCTATATCTATATATATCGTCTTTGTTTCTATTTGTCAAGGCAAATTTACCCAGCCGTTGAAATCAGTTTGTAATGTAGTTGGTGCCCAAAAAGTTTAGTTTTTATACACCTGCGTCGTTTTTATCTTCTTCATCTAGAGGTTTCTTTGTGGGTTCCGTATCAGAGTTTCCCTCATTGCCGGAACCAGGTTCCGGCGGGGCAGTGTTTCCCCCTCCCTCCCCTGGTTTTGTGGTATCTTCTGTATTTTCCCCTGATCCGCCGGAACCTTCTGTTTCCTCATCCGGTGTTGGCTTTTGGTCCGGCACAGGCGTTTTCCCTGGTGTATCACCGGGCTCAGGGTTTACGTCCGTTCC
>CAJTVD010000004.1:52462-102217 GCA_910579495.1 uncultured Lachnospiraceae bacterium | reverse complement strand
CTGGGTACCGGATCCCCACTCCCCCCTGGCAAACTGCTGGGTACCGGGGCACCGCTCCCCCCTGGCAGGCCGCTGGGGGTAGGATCACTGCTCCCCCCTGGCAAACTGCTAGGTACCGGGGCACCGCTTGCTTCCGGCGAGCCGCTGGGCTCCGGGCTCCCGCTTGCTTCCGGCGAGCCGCTGGGCTCCGGGCTCCCGCTTGCCCCTGGCGAGCCGCTGGGGGTAGGGCTCCCGCTTGCCCCTGGCAAACCGCTGGGGGTAGGAGCCGGTGTGCTGCTGGGGGTAGGCCCAGGTGTCTGTGTAGGCCCTGGCGTCCCTGTAGGCGTTGGTGTCCCTGTAGGCGTTGCACTGGGCGAAACACTAGGGGTCACATAAGGTGTCATCCTTGGCCTGTAAATGGATTCGTCTACATCCAGTTCCGCAAAGGTGTAAGTCACATCCTCATTATCATCCGAAACTACAATTTCGTAGCTCCTGGTCACATAGCCCGATTTTCTTAGGGTGATGGTATGTGTTCCCGGCGTCTTTATATATGTTACCGGGGTTACTCCCATATAAAGGTTGTCCTGGTATACCTCCACATCCCTTGGCGCACTGATCGTGATTTTGGCTTCTGTTTTCTCTTCTTCTTCCTTTTCCGTGTCCTTTTCTTCCGGATTGCTGGTTTCCTCCGGTTCTTCTTCCTGTTCCTTCAGCTCCATTTTCACAGTAATGGGCGTCCCATCCGGTTCCACCTTAATATACTGGGCTAAGCTCTGGTATCCGGAAGCCTTTGCCATCACCTGATGGAGCCCCAGGGACAGCTTCAGGGGATAGGTGGTGTCCACCTTTTCATTATCCACATAGACATCCGCCGTCTTGGGGGCAATTTCAAAAATCACCGTGCCGTTTTCCGGCTTGGGCAGTTCAATGTCCCCCAGGTCCAGCTTTATTTCCTTATCCCTTTCTATGGTAATCTCCCGGATTTCCTCTACCCCATCAGCGGTAAACCGTACCCGGTAGCTTCCCTCCGGCACCGTAAAGAGCATATCCGGCGCAATCTGTGAAATCAGGGTCTGTCCGATTTCTATCCATCCCCCCAGCACCGCTTCTTCATTTTCCAGTTCAAGGTAGCCATGCCCCTTGTCAACCGTAATGCTCATAACACTGCGCCCTTTTCCCTGGAAGGAAAGCACATCGTTGCGTATGATCTGCGCCACCTCAATAGGCTTACTGCCGGAATATGCCACCAGCCTGTTGCTGAGGCTGTAGCTTTCTTCTCCAATGGTAATCCTGCCGTCCCCGGCGTTCAGATTGTATTTCTCCACACCCTCATAGCGCCACGCCTCGCCGGAAAGAGCCACTCTCCCCAGTTTCTCCCGCTCGCTGCTGTAGGTGATTTCCACAATGTCCCCCTCCTTTAGCTGCGCTATGGACATTGGGCCTCCATATTGGTCCTCCAGCACGGTAGTGCCGTCATATAGCAGGGCACGGCTTTCATTCCTCTCAATCAGGTGAAGGACCATTACCTTCTCCTGGCTGTCGATGGAGCCGATTACCGCTGATGCAGAAGAAGTATAGGCCTCTTCTTTGGGCTCTTCCTCCACCTGGGCCTCTTCATAAGCCCTGCCATAGGATCCCCTGGTCATGGTGGATGCCGTACAGCCGTTAAGCAAAAGGCTGGAAGCACACAACACCGGAAGGATTATCCTGTGTATTTTACTTATTTTTATCATTCCCTATACCTCGAAACTATTTATACCTTATGTAAAGATTCTAAAAAGAGTATAACACGTAACAGCCATTATGAAAAGCATTAAGCCAGCGCATATTGTGCCTTAAATTTTTCCAAAAACGCCTGTTTATCTTTCTCCTGCTCCGTAACCTTCATCAGCTTTTCCAGATTTTTGCCGGGAATCCATGCTTTACCTGAATTATAATAAAAGTTTACAATCTTCCAGAACTTCTCCGGATACGCCAGGCGGTAATAGAGCTGCCTGTATTCCGTCCCATCCATGGGCCTTACTTTATCATAAACATCCATCAGGTCAAAACCGATTCCCTGGGACCACCCGCTCTTCTCCAGCAGCTTCCTCATGAATAAATATAAGTCCCTGACAGGACTGTCCATAGTACACTTTTCAAAATTGACCAGGTTCATCTCCTCCCCGCAAAGCAGGATATTATGGTACTGATAATCCCCATGGCAGATAAACTGCTTTTCACCCGTCCCCTGGTAAAACCGCAATTCTTCCGTGACCTGCAATGCCAGGTTAAAAAAGTAATCATAATTTTTCATAAGGAAAATTTCAAAGTCCGTTTTCTGGCTTCTGTCCTTTAAGTATTTCCTCACCTTCCGCAGCTCTCTGTTATGTTTTTCAAATTCCACATGGGCATAACGGGGCGTATATGCGCCGGGCAGCGCCCCTTCCACCTGTGAGGCAAGGTGCAGCTTCGCCAGGGTCCTTACCGCCTGCCTGCACTCTTCCATATCCCTTACGTTGCATTCCCGCCCTTCAAAATAAGTCTTAAGGACATAGAGGGTCCCATCCTGATCCTGTGTCAAAAGCTCCTGCTCTTTGTTCTTAAGAATACACTCCACATTCTGGAACCCCCGCGCCCGCACCATGGAAAGCAGCGCATCCTGAAAGGCAGCCTTTTCCTTATGCCCGCCATACTCCTTCAAAATCAAAATCCCCTGCTTCGTCTCACAAAGAATGGCTCCCCGCCCTTTCCATGTACGGAGCACTTCTATATCATAATTTTCCAGCAGATTTACGCTTCTGTCATTCACAACGATTACCCCCAATTTGTGTCATATCCTATCATATGAGTAACCGCTATAAAGTATTACAGAAATTCTTTCACCTTCCCCAGAAGGGTTTCCCTTTCATTTAAGGATGGCTCTTCTACCACCATATCCAGCAGCCGCCTTAGCATGGCTCCCATTTCCGGCCCCGGCTCCATGCCCGTCTCTTTTATCAAATCCTTCCCCGTCACAGCAAGATCCTTTAAGGAAACACACTGCTCCCTGGCTTTCACCTGCCCATAAACCTGGTAAAGGGCCTCCAGCCTGGCTTCCTTTTCCTCCCGCATATAAGAGCTCTGGGCCGCAAGGTCTGCCCGCTTCACTTCCAGCAGGGGAAGAAAAATATCCTCACCCATTTTCATTATGGCTCTTCTTACGCTCCCCATTTGGGGTTCCACATTGTAATCGTGATATTTTACAAGCTCCGTTACCATATGGATTGTGTGGTTGTCAAATCTCAGCCGCTTTAAAATCTTTTCCGCCAATTCCCGGGAGACCTCCGGATGCCCGTGAAAATGGCCCACCCCCCCGTCATCCACCGTAAAGGCGGCAGGCTTTCCCATATCGTGGAAGAGCATGGCAAGACGCAGCACCTTATCCGCCCTGACAGCCTCCATGGATTCCAAAATATGCTCCCCAACACTATAGCAATGGTGGATATTTTTCTGCCCGGTCTCCATACAGGCATCAAACTCCGGCAATATCACCTTTGTTATCCCCGTTTCATAGGCAAGCCTTAAATTTCCCGGATGGGGGGAGGTAGCCAGCTTCACCAGTTCGGCCTGGATGCGCTCAGCGCTGACCAAAACCAGATTCGGCGACAGCTTTTTTATCGCCGCCGCCGTTTCCTCTTCAATCCGGTATCCCAGCTGGGCGGAAAAACGCACCGCCCGCATCATCCTTAAGGCATCCTCCCCGAACCGCTCCGCCGGGTTTCCCACACAGCGGATCACCTTTCTTTCCATATCCTCCATCCCGCCAAATAAATCCACCAGCCCAGCCTGCCCGTTATATGCCATGGCATTTATGGTAAAGTCCCGGCGCTTTAAGTCCTCCCCCAGGCTGGCGGTAAAAGCAACCTCCCTGGGATGCCTGCCGTCCTCGTATACGCCGTCGATGCGGTAGGTAGTCACCTCAAAGCCTTCCCGCCCCACCATCACCGTCACAGTCCCATGGCGGATTCCTGTATCAATGGTATGGGGAAAAAGCGCTTTCACCTGGTAAGGGGAGGCGGATGTAGTGATATCCCAGTCATCCGGCGTCCTGCCCAAGATGCAGTCGCGGACGCAGCCGCCTACCGCATAGGCTTCGTAGCCAGCCTCCGCCATAGTGCCAATAATATATTTTACCTTTTCCGGTAATGCAATCCTAACAATCTTGCCCATCCTGTTAATATGCCCTGCCCCAGTAAACCATCTTCTTTGCAGGCTTTCCGCAATAAACGCAGGTATCGGAGATACACTCCTGCCCAAAAGGCATACACCGGCTGGTAACAGCCATTTTTTCTTTGATTGCCTCCTCGCAGGCGGTTTCCCCGCACCACATAGCCTTTACAAATCCTGTCTTTTCCGCAAAAATCTTTTCAAACTCTTCCCTGTTGGAAGCCCTGTAAGTATGTTCCTCCAGATGCGTCCTGGCCCTGGCCAGCATTTCCCTCTGGATTTTTGCCAGCATTTCCGCTGCTGCCTCTTCTAACCCTTCCAGTGAAACCTCTGCCTTCTCGCCTGTATCCCTCCGGCAGATCACACACTTGCCAGCCTCAATATCCTTAGGGCCAATCTCCACCCGCATGGGAATCCCCCGCATTTCCTGCTCGGAGAACTTCCATCCAGGGCTTTTGTCCGAATCATCCACCTTTACCCTGAAATTCCCCAGCCTATCCCGCAGCTCATAAGCTTTTTGGAGAACCCCTTCCTTTTTCTGCTGAATAGGGATAACCATTATCTGGGTAGGCGCAATCTCAGGAGGCAGCACCAGGCCGGAATCATCCCCATGCACCATAATAATTGCCCCTATGATCCTGGTGGACACTCCCCAGGAAGTCTGATGGACATATTTAAGCTGGTTGTCCTTGTCTGTATACTGAATGCCAAAGGCTTTGGCAAAGCCGTCGCCAAAATTGTGGCTGGTGCCGGACTGAAGGGCCTTGCCGTCATGCATCAGCGCTTCTATTGTATAGGTAGCTTCTGCCCCTGCAAATTTCTCCTTCTCCGTCTTGCGCCCTTTCACCACAGGGATTGCCAGCACTTCCTCACAGAAATCCGCATAGACGTCCAGCATCTGCTCTGTCCGCTCCTGCGCCTCCTTGGCCGTGGCATGGGCGGTGTGCCCTTCCTGCCACAAAAACTCCCTGGAACGCAAAAAGGGCCTTGTCTCCTTTTCCCAGCGAACCACACTGCACCACTGATTATAAACTCTAGGCAGATCCCGGTAAGAATGGATATCTCCCTTATAAAAATCGCAAAACAGGGTTTCCGAAGTGGGCCTTACACACATTCTCTCTGCAAGAGGGGCAAGCCCGCCATGGGTCACCCAGGCCACCTCCGGCGCGAAACCCTCCACATGGTCCTTTTCCTTCTGCAAAAGGCTTTCAGGAATAAACATAGGCATATATACGTTTTCCACTCCTACAGCTTTGAACCTTTCGTCCAGCCGCCTCTGGATATTTTCCCAGATTGCATAGCCTGCAGGCTTGATCACCATGCACCCTTTTACATTGGAATAATCAATCAATTCCGCCTTGGTCACTACGTCCGTGTACCACTGGGCAAAATCTTCGCTCATGGATGTGATTGCTTCTACTAACTTTTCCTTGGCCATAATCTCCTCTTTTCTGTGCGGCCTGATGAATGTTCCTAACGGGCCCGCGCCCCCGCACCAGTGCGCTGCCAAAACCAGCCCTGTTCTTTCTCTTTATCCTTTACTATAACATAGAATTTTAGAAAAAAATCCGTTTTTTGTCAATATTCTGGATAAACAAATCGCGGAAATCAATTTCAAAAAAACTGATTCCCGCCTTTTACAGCCGCCATTTTTTATGGCTCCACCTGTTCTTTTTCCCTCCACAAATACTTGCAGGTCTCGCAAATAATCACCAGTGCCAGCGGCCCCTTGATAATCCCCCATACGCCAAACAGTTGGATACCTGCAAAAACCGCAAACAAAATCCCCACCGGCCAGACCCCGACCCGCTCCCCAATCAGCTTTGGCTCTAAAAATTCACGGATAAGCGCACAGGCTGCATACAGGCAAAAAACCAAAAGAGCCTGCCAGTAATTTCCGTCTATAAAGCGCAAAATGGCCAGGGGAATCAGCATGATCCCGGTGCCGATAAAGGGCAGCATATCCATAAACCCGGTCAGCAGCCCATAGAATGCGCCCCCTTTCATTCCCAATACGGTAAGCACCACCGCGCACACCGCACTGATAATGCAAAGGATAATGATCTGGGCCTTCACAAAGGTTTTTACATAAAGAAGTACCTTTTTCCCCACTTCCCTTACCCCTTTAAGCTCCTCCTCTTCCCGGATCTTCTGGATGAGGGCATCGTAATCCTTCATAATAAGAAGCACCCCGATGACCATAACCACAACAAAACTGACAAAATTAACAATACTTTTCATGTATCCTACAGATTTTCCCATCACCGCAGGCAAAACCTTCACTTCCAGGTTTTCTACAAAAACATTCACCTGCTCCATAATAAATTTTTCAACCCGGACGCCGTCTACGCCAAACCTCTGCTCCATCATATTGCAGCAGTCTTCCAGAAAATGGCTCAATTCTTCCTGGTAATCAGGCATCTGCACCGCCATTTTGCTTCCCCCTGTAACCAGCGCAGAAATCAGCAGCCAAAACACCACCGCCGCCAAAACACACGCCACAAACAAAATCGTTCCCGCAATCACAGGTTTCCGGATTTTCATTTTTCTGTGAAAAAACTGTGCCAGAGGATTTAAGATACCCGCCACCAAAAAAGCAAAAATAAACGGCGAGACAATGGGACTGATAAATTTCATAAAGAAATATACCAGGATACATGTTACCACTGCCGCCAAATATTTTTTTCCGCTTTCCGTCAAATGAAAATTACCCATAAAAAATCACCCACACTTCACCTGTTTTCCAAATACCATTGGTAGTATGGGTAATTTCATATGAAATATGTAAGAATGCAAAGAAATCCGTGCAATGCCTCTTAAGGTATTCCTTTCAGGCCGGGTATCATCCCTATCCCTTCAGGGGAACGGGCAAAAAGGCTGGAATATCTCCCCCTCCGGCTGCCTTTCGAAGGTAACCTCCTTCCCTGACACAGGATGGGAAAACACCAGTTTATAGGCGCACAAAGCCACATTCCTGCATCCAATTATCCGGCTTAGTTCCCTGGATTTGGGGCTGCCATACTTGCCATCGCCAAGGAGCGGCATCCCCTCATGGGACATCTGTACCCTGATCTGATGATGCCTGCCTGTAAGCAGCCGTATCTCCACAAGGGAAACTTCCCTTTCTGCAAAAGGCTGGCTGTACTCTGGCTGGCCCATGCCCTCTTCTAGGACCATAAGCGTCTTTACCGCCCGGTATTCCAAAATTGCTTTTTTGGCTCCTGGCGCTCCCGCCTGGGCCACTACAGATTGGTTGGCCTTCCCGTCCTTATACAGATAATCCTCCAGCCTCCCCTGCTGCCTTTTGGCCCTTCCCCAGACCACTGCATAATAATATTTCCCCATGCGGCCATCAGCCGCCTGCCTGCCCAGCTTTGCTGCTGCCTGGTGGTTCTTTGCAAATACTAAAATACCGGAAACGGGCTGGTCCAGCCTGTGTACCAGGCCAAGATAAGGCTCCCCCTCCCCTCCCCCGGCATGTGCCAGATAGTTTTTCAGTTCGCTTACCATATCCCGCTGGCAGGCACGGGCGGTCTGGGTTGCAATTCCTGCCGGTTTATATGCTACAATAATATCTTTATCTTCATAAATTATGTTTTTCATTTATACCTTAAACCGATACCCCACACCCCAGATAGTCTCAATATACTGGGGCTTGGCAGAATCATATTCTATTTTTTCCCGTATCTTCTTTATATGCACCGTTACAGTAGCAATATCTCCAATGGAGTCCATATCCCAGATTTCCCGGAACAGCTCCTCCTTGGTATACACATGGTTAGGGTGCTCTGCCAGGAAAGTCAGCAGGTCAAATTCCTTGCCTGTAAAGGCTTTCTCCACCCCGTCCACGTTAACCCTCCTTGCGGTCTTATCTATGCGGATGCCCCTGATTTCAATGATATCGTTATTTTTCTGGTTAGACCCCACCAGCCTGTCATATCTTGCCATGTGGGCTTTCACCCTGGCCACCAGCTCGCTGGGGCTGAAAGGCTTGGTCATATAATCGTCCGCCCCAAGGCCAAGGCCCCTGATCTTGTCAATATCATCCTTTTTCGCAGATACCATTATAATAGGAATATTCTTCCCCTCCCTGATGCGTTTGCAGATTTCAAACCCATCCATCCCGGGAAGCATCAGGTCAAGTACAATCAAATCAAACTCCTGGGACAAAGCCGCCTGCAGCCCTTCCTCTCCCCTGTTGCAGATGGACACTTCAAACCCGCTTAACTCCAGATAATCCTTCTCCAAATCAGCAATGGCTTCCTCATCTTCAATAATCAAAATTTTGCTCATTTCAAATTCCTCCCATTTTTATCAATCATTCCGCTTCCTGATACTTACGGATCACAAAATGCATACAGGTCCCTTCCCCTTCCCTGCTGGTGGCCCAGATATAGCCGCCATGGTCCTCCACAATCTTCTTTACTATGGAAAGCCCGATCCCGCTCCCCCCCTGAGCCGAGTTCCTGGAAGTGTCAGTCCGGTAAAAACGTTCAAATATCTTGGGCAGGTCTTTGGCGGCAATCCCTTTCCCATTGTCCTCAATTTCCACCCGCACAGAATCCAGCTCATCCAAAATCCGAATATCAATTTCCCCCCTCTCCTTGTCCAGATACTTCACGCTGTTGCCGATAATATTGTTCACTACCCGCTTAAGCTGCTCCGGGTCCGCAATGACCATGGTTCCCGGCGCTACCAGGTTGGAATAATTCAGCTCAATATTTTTGGATTCCAGGTCAAGCCCCACTTCTTCCACACAGTCCCCAAAGTAATCGGAAACGTTGATCCTGTGGAAGTGGTAGGGGATCCTGTTAGAGTCAATCCCCGAGTAAACCGTCAGTTCATTAATCAGCCTGTCCATATCATTGGCTTTATTATATATGGTCCTGATATACTTATCCATCTTTTCCGGGGTGTCGGCAACACCGTCCATAATCCCTTCCACATAGCCCTTAATGGCGGTAATGGGGGTCTTCAGGTCATGGGATATATTGCTCACCAGCTCCTTATTCTGCCTTTCCGCCAGGATCTTCTCATCCGTGGATTCTTTCAGCCGCAGGCGCATATCTTCATAATTGCGGTAAAGTTCGCCGATTTCCCCCTCTTCGTTGCCCGGGAGCATATATTCCAGGTTCCCCTCTGCAATATTCTGCATGGCAACATTCAGTTGGTTGATGGGCACAAACACTCCCTTGCTGATCCAGTTGGTAAGGAAGAGGCTGGTAAAAATCAATATGACCATAATGGCAATTGCCATATCCACAAACAGCCTCCGGGAAATCAGGGAATTTGCCTTAGTAACCACAAAAAAGCTTCCCTGGCTCCCATCCGAAAAATAGAAGTCCATCTGCCGTACCAGCTTCCTCATATCGTCATAATAAAAACTCCGGTTCAGCTCCCTTTGCGCATCATCTTCCTCAAAGTCGGGCAGGCTGCCAAAAATCTGCCCTGCTGCCACCTCATTGCCCGTATAATAAAGGCCATCCTGTTTCCGCACAATAATATAGGAAGATTTGTTTACAATCTCTTCATTGATCTCCGCAAGGACACTAATATCTTCCAGCCCCGCGGGATCCTCTTTTATTATCTTCTTCACCTTAAGGAAAACCTCATCCGATATAGACCTGGACTCCTGCGCCGGGTCGATGAGCATATTGTAATCCTTATTCCTGAACCCATACTCTTCCTGCTCCTTGCCAAGAGCACCTCCAATACATATAAAAGCTGTACACGCAAGCACTAAGGGCAGCAGGACAATCGTTAAAAACGTCACTATCAGCCTGGTTTTAAATTTCATAGCAATCTCCACCTTTATACCGATTATAGCACATACAGTAAAAAGCTTGTTATTAAAGAATAGGGGAAACTATAAAAATTTTATAAATTCCCTTGACATTCCCGGGGAAATTAATATAATAAAACAGTAATAATTATTGTTTTTATATTAGAGGAAGGCTTATGAATTTAAAACATAGCAAACAGCGGGATTCCATCAAAGAATTCCTTTCTCTCAGGAAAGACCATCCCACCGCAGATGTGGTTTACATGAATGTCCGGAAATCCTTCCCCAACATCAGCCTTGGAACTGTCTACCGGAACCTGACCCTGCTTGCCGACCTTGGCGAAATTATCCGGCTCCGGGTGGGGGACGGAGTTGACCGTTTTGATTTCGATACCTCGCCCCATTACCATTTCGTCTGTTCGGGGTGCGGCAGCGTTTCCGACCTTTACTTGCCGTTCACAGAAAAAATCACCGAAGCCGCCCAGGCAAACTATGATGGTGAAATCAAAGGGCATACGGCTTATTTTTATGGCCTCTGCTGTCAATGCGTCAATAAATCCAGGAACCGGATTTATTCTTAAGTCCGTGTCTGTGGATTAATTTAATAAAGAAAAGGAGATTAAAATTATGAAATTTGTATGTCAGGTATGTGGTTATGTCCATGAGGGAGATGCAGCACCGGAAAAGTGCCCTGTCTGCAACGCACCTGCTGAGAAATTCACCGCCCAGGGCGAAGAGAAAGTATGGGCTGCAGAACACGTGGTAGGCGTTGCCCAGGGTGTAAGCGAGGATATCGTTGCTGATTTAAGGGCAAACTTTAACGGCGAATGTACAGAGGTTGGTATGTATCTGGCTATGGCAAGAGTTGCCCACAGGGAAGGTTATCCGGAAATCGGCTTATACTGGGAAAAGGCTGCTTACGAAGAGGCTGAGCATGCAGCAAAATTCGCTGAACTGTTAGGCGAAGTGGTAACCGATTCTACCAAGAAAAACCTTGAGATGAGAGTGGAAGCTGAAAACGGCGCAACTGCTGGTAAATTTGACCTGGCTAAGAGGGCAAAGGCTGCTAATCTTGACGCAATCCATGATACCGTCCATGAAATGGCAAGGGATGAGGCAAGACACGGCAAGGCATTTGAAGGGTTATTAAAGAGGTACTTTGGTTAATCATAAATGCCAAAAATGAAGGGTTTCAAGTTATAAGGAAGTAATTTCAGATTAGGCGGTATAGCCCCGATTGCAAGGGCTATACCGTTTTTTCTTGCGCTCAATGAGCGCATTTTCCTTATGCACCTTGCCATTTCGGTTGCGTAGCAGAGAGGAACCCGTCCAATCTTTTTAACACCTATTTGCCGGAGGCTAGGCTCCAACTAGCTTTCGGTTCTCTTGTTAAGCTTTTTACTTTCCCTTCAACCTTCTCCATTCGCCTTCTAAAATTGACATCAAAATATCATCTGCATATTTATCTCCATCCATAACAGCATCCCTCAAAACACCTTCCCGCTTAAAGCCAGCCTTTAAATACGCTTTTTCTGCTCTTGGATTAAACGAATACACATCCAGCCCTAAACGATGTAGTTTTAATTCTTCAAATGCAAAATCACGGGTTACTTCCGTTGCCCAAGTGCCAATCCCTTTTTCACGCTCTGTCATGTGGAAAAGGCCAATGCGGAAATTGGCACAACGTAAATCCCAATCAATTTCGTTGATTACACTTTCGCCAATAATTTTTCCATCTGGCGCTATGATTAAAAAGAAGTACCTATCATCTTCCTCAAGGGATTTAAGAAAAAAGGAAGTTACTTCTTCTTCCGTAAATTCTTCTTTACAGCCTGTTAACCGCGCCACTTCCCCATCTAAAGGGCAATAATTCTGTCTGTAGTAATTTGTTACATCCTCTGCTTTAGCCCGCCGTATCAAAAAACCATCTTTTTCACCTATAATATCCGTATTTATTTTACATTTCCTCCCTAATTGGGCATTTACTTTAAATATTGCCCAAGCTGAAACAAGGCTTTAGAGCCGCTTTAAAAAACTCCCTTTTCAGAAAAGTGTTCCCAACGGGTCAATGTCAGGATACCTGCGCAGTATGAAATTTGCCTAAATGCAATGCCCGGAAATGCACTTCTCAGTTCATCAGCAACGAAATATAATTCTTCATCATCCCATCCGTCACCTGCTTCCTGTCTGCATTGATTCAATTTATCGCGGTTTTTAAAAGCAACGTCACCAATTAGAATCTTCCCATTCTCTTTCAGGCAATTACGCAAAGTGCGAAGAAAGGATATTTTTTGTCCATCAGTCAAATGATGCAGTGAGTATGTTGCCACAATAAAATCATAGCATTGATTCCTCAGCGGTTCTACTAATCCTTTCGTGAAATCCCCCTGATAAAGATGTGAGCCCGGCATTTTCTCGGATGCTAATTCAATCATTCTTGACGAGAAATCCTGCCCATAGATGGAACAACCATGTTCATATAGTTTTGTCGTGAGTGTACCCGTCCCAAACCCTATATCAAGCACTGTTGCGTTTGGCTTTTCCATAATGGCATGAAAGATGTTTCCAAGCACATCCCGGTAACCGGCAAACGGATATGTATTTTCTTCATCGGAAATCCCCACCGTTATGTCATATCCATCTGCCCACAGGTCAAAGTCATTTTTATTTAACATACCTGCCTCCTTAAATGTCAATTGATATAATTGATTATAAAATATGTGCTTAATGCCTGCAATGTATATTTATAATCCCGCTTTCTATGGGTACACAATTCCAAAAAGGGAGTTAAAAAATAGTAGTATTTTACACATGTTATGGTAAAATAAAGGAATAAAACCAATTTGCATAAGGAGCCAATCATGAAGAACCGTATTATCAAACCTCCTAAAAATCATTTAGTTGACTGGAAATATTTTATTTTTTGGTGCATTTTTATATTGCTTTATGTAGCTGCAATAATAATTCCATTAGAGGCAACTTTGCACTATCACAATTTTACGTCCAGGGCTTGGAACTGGACAGAGATTCTGATTTTGCTATTGGCGGTTTATTACATTATTAAGGCGGGAATTTTTCAGTGGAAACAGGCAGCTATGTCTTTGCTTCTTGGGGCAACATGTTTATTTTCGTTGTTCCGTGACCCCAGGACGGCAGACATTATTGTTACCAGCATTTGCGTAATGGTTTCATTTTATGCAGCATGCAGGCTATACGAATTGGCGGATATGGAAAATGTCTCAATTCATATAGGTATTGTAAAAAGCATTCGATCTTTCGGCCTGGGCGCAGCTATTTCTATTCCGCTGGCAGTCCTTAATATATTATATTTTTCATTAAGCCGCCAGATAAACCTCAGAAATATATTAAGCTCTGCCATCTTTGCACTGAAGCCTGCAATAGCCGAGGAAGTAGTATTCCGTTTCTTCTTATTGGCATATGCTTACTATTTATTTAATGGCAAAGCAGAAACGCGTTTTAAAAATGTATTAATATATATTTTATTGATAATCCCACATGAGCTGCTCCATTATCCTGACTTATTTATAAAATCACCTGGCCTGGCGGTTTTGATGTGTATATTAAATGGTGTGCTTTTTAATTTACCCATGGCATTATTAATGAAAAAGAAAAATTTACAAATGGCCATAGGTATGCATTGGTTTATCGATTTTGCCAGGTTCGCTGCAGGTTTTTAAAATACGGCAAAGGCAAATATTGTTGCCTTTGGGCCTGTGGGCAGGTAAAAGAAGTCCTTGACGGCCTCTTATGCGAATGATAAAATATTTATATCTTAAAATTATGATAGGAAGGAGATACAAAAATGAAGAAATATTTCTGCAACCCCTGTGGTTACACCTATGATCCCGAAAAAGGAGACCCTGAGCATGGAATCGCTCCCGGCACAGCTTTTGAGGATATTCCTGATGACTGGTGCTGCCCTCTGTGCGGCGTAAGCAAGAGTATGTTCCAGCCCTGCATAGATAACTACAATTAAGACGAATTTAAAAGGACAGGCATCTACAGCCTGTCCTCTTTTTTAACCTAAAGTATTTATCCGGTATCAGTTTATCTTGGAATAGCCAAATCCATTGGCGAAAGCGTCTATCTTTTTCCCCTCTTTGCAGAAGGAGCACCCTTCCGGTTCATACGCCTTATAGTCAGGAATGTCCGCTATGGTAAACAGGGATTTAATGGGAATGCCCATAACACTGTTGGCAGCGCTGAAAACCGCGCTGATCCCGCTGATCTTCGCCCCATAATAGCAAAGCGCCTGGGAAGCCTTCACAATGGTCTGCCCTGTTGTGGCGGAAGTGAGCAGAAGGAGCACATTCTTTCCCTTAATCATAGGAAGCATATTTTCCCTGAAAACAAGCTGCCCGGAATTCACATATTCAGGGGTAACTATGTATATGGTGCTGTGGGCGTTCATGGAGTAAACCCCTGCACGGGTCAGATCCTCCGCAAGGAAAGCGCCGATAATTTCACAGCCGTCAATGCAGACGATCGTGTCAACCACCGTTGTTGCAGAAATCTGTTCGCTGAGTGCCTTTGCCGCTGCGGAAGCCTCGCTGAGCCTGGACTTCAAGGTAGTCATATCCAGAAAATAATTTACATGGGAATTGGGCGTCACGAAATGCCCAGGTATTGCTTTCAGTACAACATTCGGATGCACTTTTGATTTGATCTTAATTGTTTCTTGCATTGGCATACCTCCTCATACTTTACAAAATTTTACAACAACTGCTACTTCTATAGTAAATCATACGGCAATATTATGCAATATTTTCTTTTGCCCAAAGGGGTAAAAGTTTTCCGGGCTGCCCCATATATCTTTTTGCCGTCAAAAGTTATGATATTCTGTCTTAAGGCTTTCCGGGAAGCCGTCCTCGTTGTATGTAAGGATAACCCGGTGGACGCCTCTCTCCCAGGTATAAGTTCTCCCCTCCTCCGATACCTTCCGGGGCTTTCCCAGTATCTTTGTGAGGGTATTGGCAGATAGCTGGCCAAAGCTGGCACCTTCCAGCGAAACTGTTTCGCTTTCATAGTAATCAGGGCATACGGCAACACTGTTTATTTTGCACTCTGACAGCGGTATCTCCGTGTTTTTTTCATTGACCACGGAAATCAGCGCCACGCATTGCCCGTCTTTTACAAGGATAATGGAGGTATAGACCGTCTTCTTGTCCGCCTGGGCGTCCAGGTCGTAAACCTCTGAATACACGCAGGAAGCTTCATCCCCATCCCCTGACGGCCGCCCAAGGCTTAAGTCGGAAAAATCATAGCCTGCCGCCGCCAGGTTCCTCACCCGGGTCCTCCCCGGGCGTACCTCCACATTGCCAAAGCGTATCACATAAGGGTCTCCCATGAGCAGGGCTTTCCCGTCCAGCAAATTGGCAAGGATAAAGAAACCAAGCGCCGCCACTGCCACCATAATAATGGCCAGCAGCTTCCTTCCCCTGTTTCCAACCTCATCCTCCCTGCCAAACCACCCTTCCTCTTTGTCAACTATCCCCATATGCTACTCTCCTGTAAAACTCAATTCCCCTTTTATACCAATGTGTAGCTGTTTAAATACTTTTCCTGTTCCGGTGTCAGGACATCAATCTCTTTCCCTAAAAATGCCAGTTTTCTCTTCGCCACATCCATATCCACAGCCCTGGGCACATCAATAAGCTTTTCTGTAAGCTCGCTGCCATGCTCCACCAGATACTTGGCGGACAATGCCTGGATGGCAAAGCTCATATCCATAATCTCCGCCGGGTGCCCGTCCCCTGCCGCCAGGTTTACCAGCCGCCCTTCCGCCAGGATAAAAATCCACTGTCCGGTGGGAAGCTTATAGCCCATGATATTCTTTCTCTGTTCCCTGGTTTCCACTGCAATCTCCCGGAGCCTTGCCATGTCGATTTCACAGTCAAAGTGTCCCGCATTGCAAAGGATTGCGCCGTCCTTCATCACCTTAAAGTCTTCCTCGTCGATAACCTTGTCGCACCCGGTAACTGTGACAAAGAAATCCCCTACCTTCGCCGCCTCATTCATAGGCATCACGTCAAAGCCGTCCATCACCGCCTCAATAGCCTTGATCGGGTCAATTTCCGTCACGATCACCCTTGCACCAAGCCCTTTGGCCCTCATGGCAGTTCCCTTGCCGCACCAGCCGTAGCCTGCTACCACCACGATCTTTCCCGCTACAATCAGGTTGGTGGTACGGTTAATGCCGTCCCATACCGACTGCCCGGTCCCATAACGGTTGTCAAATAAGTGCTTACAGTCTGCATTGTTCACCCGCACCATAGGGAATTTCAGCTCTCCCGCACGGTTCATGGCCTCCAGGCGGATAATACCGGTAGTGGTCTCTTCACACCCGCCGATAATTTTGGGAATCAGCTCCGGCATCTGGGTGTGCACCATATTTACCAGGTCGCCCCCATCGTCAATAATAATATTCGGCCCTGCCTCCAGCACATGGCGGATATGGGATTCATATTCCTCCGGGGTGCAGCCATACCATGCATGGACTTCAAGCCCTGCCTTGACCAGCGCCGCCGCCACGTCATCCTGGGTGGACAGGGGATTGGAGCCGGTTACAAACATCTGCGCTCCCCCGGCTTTCAGCACCAGGCATAGATACGCTGTCTTTGCTTCCAGATGGACAGAAAGTGCGATTTTCTTTCCCTCAAAGGGTTTGGTTTTTCCAAATTCTTCCTCCAGGGTACGGAGCAGGTCGCAGTTCCTTTTTACCCACTCAATCTTGCGCTCGCCGGATTCGGCTAAATTCATGTCTCTGATTTCACTGTTCATTTTAAAGTCCCTCCTGTAAAATTATAAGATTCTTCAGCCGAATTTTTATTATAGTGATGGTCGTCTGCCCTATCATCACTTAAGCGAATGCGCACGGCCTTGTAAGACAGATACTGGGCTGCACACAGCCAAAACCTGCGCTGGCAATCGCCTGTATATTAAGCGGGCATTTTCCCGTTTAATATTCCTTCTTATCCAGGCCCATCCGGGTGATGGTTTCATTTACCTTCTTATACACCAGTTCTTCATCCAGCGTAAGGACCTTCCGGCCTTCCATGGTAATCTTTCCGTCAATGATCACCGTCTCCACCTCCGAGCCGTTGGCCGAATAGCACAGCCCCGCTATCAGGTTGTTCCTTGGCGTCAGGGAAGGGGTGTTCAGGTTAAGGATTGCGATATCTGCCTTTTTCCCAACTTCCAGGGAACCGATTTCCTCCCCAAGCCCTAATGCCTTGGCACCGTTTATGGTGGCAATGCGCAAGCCCTCCTGCGCACTGATACATTGAGGTGTCCTCTTAACTCCCTTGTGGACCAAAGTCAGCAGGCTAAGCTCATGGAACATGTTCAGGCTGTTATTGCTTGCCGCCCCGTCTGTTCCCAGGCAGACATTGATCCCCTTCTCTAACATGGCAGGGACCGGGGCAAAACCATTGCCCAGCTTCATATTGCTGGCAGGGTTTGTCACCACACTGACATTCTTTGCCTTTAAAATATCCAAATCCCTATCTGTGACTTGCACGCAATGGGCAGCGATTGCCCTCCCCTCAAAGAGGCCGTTCCTCTCCGCCATCTCAATGGGGGAACAGCCATACTTTTCCTTGATCTGCGCAATCTCGCTTTCACTTTCCGACAAATGCACATGGATGCCCATGTGGTTCTTCTGGGCCTCCTGGGATACAATGCGCATATAAGCCTCGTCACAGGTATAGGGGGCATGGGGGCCTAACATAAAGGACAGCCTGCTGCAGTCCCTGGCCGCGTCCCTTTCCTCATACGCCTGGCGGAGCCGCATCTGCCCGCCTTCATCGTTCCCGTTCCCCACCAGCCCCCGGCTGACCACACCGCGCATGCCGGACTCTTTCACTGCCCTGGTGGTCTGGTGGATATTCATCTGCATATCGTTAAAGCAGGTGGTGCCGCTTTTCATCATCTCAATAATGGCAAGGCATGCCCCCCAATAAGTGTCCTCATCCGTCATTTTCTGCTCAATGGGGTCAATGGAGCCGAAAAGCCAGTCCATAAAACTTAAATCATCCGCCACATTCCTCATAAAAGACATATAAGAATGGGTGTGGCAGTTGACCAGCCCGGGAATGGCAAGCCTGTCCTTCCCGTCAATCACTTTCTCAGGCATAAACCCCTCAGGCTTTGCGCCGATGGCGGCAATCCTGCTGCCTTCAATATAAATATCCGTCTCCTTTACTGTATCCTTTTCCCCTTCCGGCAATACCGCCAGAATGTTTTTTAACAAAATTTTCATTGCTTCTCCCTTCTTTGCTGAATCTGCCATCCTTCGCCTGCAATGCCCTTTGCCATCCTCCACGGCTGGCAGCACAAAATACTGCTTGCTTTTATAAATTAACAATATTCCGTTCTTCCCCTTTAAGGAAAGCTTCTATATTCTTACAGGTTTCGGATACGCATCTGCCCCTCGCCTCAATGCTCGCCCATGCCAGGTGGGGGGTAATGATCAGTTTATTGCTGTCCATGATTTTGCCCAATGGGTTGCTCTCCCTCATAGGCTCTGTGCCTGTCACGTCCAGCCCGGCACCCGCAATCAGGTTTTCCGTAAGGGCTGTGTATAAGTCCTCATCATTTACCACAGGCCCCCTTGCCACGTTAATCAGTACAGCGCTCTTTTTCATCATTTTCAGCGCTTTAAGGTCTATAAGGTTCCTTGTCCTGTCACTAAGGGGACAATGAAGGGACAGGAAATCCGACTCCGCCAAAAGCCTGGCAAAATCTACCCTCTCGTATTCTGTACAGGTACTCTGCCCGGAAGCGGAATAAAAAATAACCTTACAGCCAAATGCCCGGGCAATGGATGCCACCTTCTTGCCAATGTTTCCCATCCCCACAATCCCCCAGGTCTTCCCCGAAAGCTCCGTAAAGGAAAGGTCAAAGTTGGAAAAACGGTCCTGGGCTGCATAGGCGCCGGACTTTACATACTCATCGTAGTGCCGCAGCTTTTCCAGCACATAAAAACACAGGGCAAAGGTATGCTGGGCAACTGCGTCCGTGGAATAATTCACCACATTCGCCACCTTGATCCCCCGGCTTTTACAATAAGCAATATCCACGTTGTCATACCCGGTGGCAAATTCACAGATCAGCTTCACCCTGGGTGCCTCTTTTAATGCCTCTTCCCCCAGCGGCGCTTTGTTTGCAACGATAATTTCCGCATCCCGGATCTTCTCTTTCACATCTGCCGCCGTGGTGTTGGGGTAAACCGTAACATCCCCGAAGGCGCTAAGGCCTTCTACAGATACATCAAGCCCTACGCTGTTCCTTTCCAAAACAACAATCTTCATTTAACCCAAATCTCCTATTCCAGTTTCTTAATTCCAGTCCCGCATACGCCCCATCTGCCGCTCTTTCCGGCAGAAAAAATCCTGCCTGCTTCCCATACACGGTTTTCCTGGCGGCTTTACGGGCTCCTGCTGTTTTACACACGCTTCCAGTTATATTATACATAATTCTATCCGTTTTGGACAGATGGCAGATGGAAGATTTTAAAAAACCCTTTCCATATGCGGGATATCCTATTGACATTTTGATATCATAATGATATCATTTAAGCATCATAAAAAATCAAACAGGAGGAATTGATTATGGAAGAAAAAGTACTGAATTATAAAAAGAACGGGATCCCTATGCTGCTGCTTTTTCTGTGCCTGTCCGCTGCCGGGATCGCCTGCTTTATCCTTGGCGTTATCAGTATAGAGGCTGGCCAAAGCCCTGTGCTGTTCATTATCGGGTTCGGCTATACTGCGTTGGGCTGGATTCCTTATATGGGCCTGAAAGCGGTTAAGCCCCAGGAAGCGCTGGTACTGACTCTTTTCGGGGAATATGTGGGAACCCTTAAGGACGCAGGCTATTATTTCGTTAACCCTTTCTGCACCAGCTTTAACCCGGCGGCCAAAACAAAGCTGAAACAAAGCGGGGATGTGGATGGCGGCGCTGGCGCTGTTGCCAACAACGCATACCAGCAGGGAACGCCCAGTAACAAAATTTCCCTCAAGGTAATGACCCTGAACAACAACCGCCAGAAAATCAACGACTGCCTGGGTACGCCTGTGGAAATCGGTATCGCGGTCATGTGGCGGGTTACCAACACGGCAAAGGCTGTTTTCAATGTGGATAATTACAAGGAATACCTGTCCCTCCAGTGTGACAGCGCCCTCCGGAATATCGTCCGCCTGTATCCCTATGACACAGCCCCCAATGTGGATACCACAGGGGACGGTATCGCTGACGAGGGAAGCCTCCGGGGCTCCAGTGAAGTTGTGGCGGAAAGAATCCGTGCCGAAATACAGGGCAAGGTAGAAGACGCAGGGCTGGAGATCATGGAAGCGCGGATCACTTATCTTGCCTACGCGCCGGAAATTGCCGCCGTTATGCTGCAAAGACAGCAGGCTGCCGCTATTATCGACGCCAGGAAAATGATCGTGGACGGCGCCGTTGGAATGGTAGAGATGGCATTAGAACGCCTTAGCGAAAATGAAGTTGTGACATTAGACGAAGAGCGCAAAGCCGCCATGGTATCCAATCTCCTGGTGGTACTGTGCGGAAACCGGGATGCCCAGCCTATCGTAAACTCGGGAAGCTTATATTAGCTTATGGCAGATAATACCAAGAAACAAATCCCCCTGCGTCTTTCCCCAAAGCTTTATGACGCAATCGCTTCATGGGCAGAGGACGATTTCCGTTCCGTTAATGGACAGATAGAATATTTATTGACGGAATGCGTCAGACAAAGAAAAAAGAACGGGAAACCAACGCCTGATGAATTTGATATCCCCCCGAAGCTGGATATTTAAAACCTTGTTTTTGCCGCTGTTCCCCCGAAAATTGTAGAAAAAGTCAGATTGGGATGTTATAATTATGCCTAATCCTAATTGACAATAAGTAAAGGAGCGCACTTATGGCTAAAACTTTTATTATGGACCACCCACTGATACAGCACAAGATTGGTTACATCAGGCGTATTGAAACAGGCACCAAGGATTTCCGGCAGACCATCAAAGAAATTGCCATGCTCATCTGCTATGAGGCAACAAGGAACCTGCCCCTTGCGGATGTGGAAATCACCACCCCCATCTGTACCGCCAAAGCAAAGGAACTAAAAGGAAAAAAGATGGCTGTGGTCCCTATCCTCCGGGCAGGCATCGGCATGGCGGACGGTATCCTGGAACTGATACCGGCTGCCAAGGTAGGGCATATCGGGCTTTACCGTGACCCGGAAACGTTAGACCCTGTGGAGTATTACTGCAAGCTTCCGGCAGATTGCGCTGAAAGGGAGATCTTCGTTATAGACCCTATGTTAGCTACCGGCGGTTCCTCCGTTGCCGCCATCCGCATGCTGAAAGAAAAAGGCTGCCAGAAAATCCACTTCCTGTGTATCCTTGCCGCACCGGAGGGCGTTGCCAGAATGCAGGCGGAGCACCCAGACGTAGACCTGTATATCGGCGCTTTGGATGAGAAATTAAATGAACAGGGCTACATCGTCCCTGGGCTGGGAGATGCCGGGGACAGGATTTTCGGCACCAAATAACAATTGAATTCTGGCCATCCCCATTGGCAGATACACAAAATGCCCGGAAGCAAAACCTCCGGGCATCTTTCTTATCCCTGTACCGCCTGCAGCCAAACCACCCTCCGGAACGCTGACTAAAATAACCAGATACTGATCAGTTTGGGCAAAAGCATGGACATCCCCACACCATAAGCCAAATCCAGCCAAAACATAGACCCCAGCGCCCCCAGATAAATCAGCCCGATAAAAGGCGCTGTTATCATTTTAGCCAGGATGTTCACCTCTTTGTTTTTCAGTACGCTTCCCACCAACGCTTTGGCATCCCCTGTGCTGGGAAAGGCATGCATCAGGATGGACACCCCAAGCCAGTAAAGGATATAGCTGCTTAGCTTCACCAGCATTCCCAAAGTCCCGCCGGCAGAGCTGTATCCAAAAACATTGGCGTAAGCGGGCAGGGTCACCAGCATCCCCAAAACCGTATTTACGAAAAACGGGCCCAGCCCTGTAAGCAGGTTTTTCCAGGGATTCGATGTGGGTTCATGGAGTACATAGCCACATGGGTTCTGCACCTGAAAATATTTGACCTCGTAAACAGGTATCCTGCTGGCCCTGCAGAAAATCTGGTGTGCCAGTTCGTGTACCGCAACCCCCGGAAAAGTCACAATGGATATCAGTATTCCCGGTATTATCATAATTTTATCCCCCTTATTCCCCTACATAATAATCTTCCAGCGTTATCTTCCCGTCCAGAAAAGCATACAGGCCCTCGTCAAAAATGCCTGTCTCCTCATAAGCCTCCACCAGGGCCTTAGCCTGCTCCATGCTGCCGTTTGCCGCCAGGGCTACAATATAGGTATCTATTACATAATCCCCCTCCGGATAAATCCCATAAGCCTGCCCGGCAAAATCCAATCCCTCATCCAGTCTGCCTTCCGCCAGGGCCAGGGTGGCCAATGCCCTTAAAACCGAATAATCCTCTTTATTCATCCGGTAAGCTTCCTCCAGCTTCCTGCGGGCCGTTTCAAAATCCCCACTCCGTCTATAGGAATTAGCAATCTGGGCATACGCGTCATAATAATGGGGATTGGCTTTTAAGCACTCCTCAAAACAGGCATTTCCCGTTTCCTCGTCCAGGGACATATACCCCATATAATAGTACAGCAGCGCCTGGTCATAGGCGGTGTTGCCGATATATGACGACATTTCCTGACTGTATGTTTCTAAAATTGCCTCCACATCCTCCTCGTCCCCCACAAGAGAATACACGCTTTCCCAAATCTCATCATTTAATTCCTGGGTATCATAATAAATATCCAGCTTCCTTATGTATCCGGAAAGCTTTTCGTACTGCCCGTCTGAAACCTCTTTCCCCGCAAGGTATTCGTCTATTGCAAAGGCTGCATAATCATAATACCCGTATTTCATCCCGATATCCGCCAGCTTGATCGCCGCCTGTTTGTTATCAGGGTTTTCTTCCAAAAGGGAAAGCAGGTTATCCATAGCCGAAATTACATACCCTTCTTCCGCCAAATCCCCTGAATTGGCATAGGACTCCAGGTTTTTAAAGCTTCCTGCCGACATACTAAAAGTAAATACCATAAGCAGCAAGGCCACCGCCCCTATGATATAAAAATAAGGCGGTATCCTGAGCTTGATCAGCTCCTCCCGGCAGTCCCTGCACAATTGGGATTCCGGGTTTTCACTGCGGTCTATGGACCTTCGCCTGCACCTTTGGCAAAGCCCCTCATCCAGTCCCGCAAAAGGATCCTGGTTCTCATTGTATTCCTGATATTCCTTTTCCATAATCCCCCTCCTTCACATACATACTGCTTTTTCATTATAACATCTCTTTATTGTAAATGGCTCTCTCCCCCCCGATAAATTTCCCCCTTGTCCTTGCGCATACCACATGGGCGCTGCCAATCTGCCTGGTCTGGGTGCGTACAGGGACCGCCACCGCCGCCAGGTGCATGCCTATGAGCGTATCCCCAATATCCATGCCTGCCTGGGCTGTAATAAACTCCACCGCCGCCGGGTGTGCAAATCTTTTGTAGGCAGCCGTCCCAAAGGAGCCTCCTGCCTTGGGCTGGGGAACCACATTTACCACCGGGATCTTTTCCCTTTCCGCAAGCTCTCCCTCCACAATCAGCGCCCGGTTCAAATGCTCACAGCACTGTGCCGCTAAGTAAATCCCCTGCTTCGATAGGATTCCGTAAATCCCCTCAAATACCGCCTCCGCCACTCCCAGGCTTGAAGCAGTCCCAATCCGCTCCCCTATAATCTCACTGGAAGAGCAGCCTACTACCAGGATATCTCCCCTGGCCAGGCGTGCCTGGGCCAGCAGTTCCTCCGCCGCCTGCCCGGCTTTTTCTTTAATTTCTTTTAAAAATTCTGCTTCCATTTTTCCTCCATGCACAAAAGGCGGTTTTCCACCGCCTCTCTGTGTCCTTGTGATTATTTTTTAAATTTCGCCACTTTAAACCTTCTGATCAGCCCTTCCAGGGTAGACGCCTGGCTGCTCATTTCCTGGCTTGCCGCTGCACATTCCTGTGAAGTAGCGGAGTTTGTCTGGACCACGCTGCTGATATTATTTACGCCCTCATTAATCTGCACAAAGGATTCTGCCTGGGCTTCCAGCGCCTCTGCCACGCCGTTGACTTCCTCTGTAATTAACTTGGAGCCTTCCACCACCTGCTGTAGCTGCTGGGCGGTTTCATCCGCAATAACCATCCCTTTGCCCACAGCCCTTACAGAAGACTCAATCAATCTGGTAGAATCTTTTGCTGCATCCGCGCTCTGTGCGGCAAGGACAGATACCTGGTCTGCCACCACGGCAAAGCCTTTTCCCGCTTCCCCTGCCCTTGCGGCTTCAATAGAGGCATTTAATGCAAGCAGGTTTGTCTGGGAGGCAATGTCGTTGATGGTAGCAATAATCTTGCTGATTTCCTTGGAGGACTCGTTGATTTCACTCATAGACTCCACCATTTCTCCCATTTTTCCGTTGCTGGTAACGATTTCTTCCCCAAGCTTCTCCACTCTCTGGCTGATATGCTTTGCATTTTCCGCATTCTTGGATACCTGGCCGGAAATGTTGTCTATAGCAGTAGACAATTCCTCCACTACCCCTGCCTGCTCGGAAGCGCCGTCCGCCAGGTCGGTAGAGCTTTCAGATACCTGCAATGCACCATCCTTTACGCTGTCCGCCACCTTCTGTATCCCTTTAACCGTAGTCGCCATGCTCTTTTCAAATTCCATAAAGGATTTTAAGATCCCTACAAAATCCCCCTTCCACTCAACTGCAGGCTTTACGTCAAAATTGCCGCTTGAAAATTCATTCATAGCCCTTGCAATATCGTCCACATAAGTGCTTAAGATATCAATAGATGCCCTGAGATTATGGGCCAGGCTCCCGATTTCATCCCTGGAACGATAATCCAATGAGCTGTGGAGGTTTCCCGCTGCCAGTTCCGCTGCCGCGGATTCCAGCTGCCGGAGAGGCACTGTAATGGATTTGATAATATAACTGCTGATTTTCGCCGACATCAGGGAGGCTGCTATGATAAACACCACCATTAATATGACACCGCCGGCAAAAGTATTCCTGCTGATCCTTAAGGCATCCTCTTTCAGCCCATCCGTAATCTGGTTAATCTTCTCCGAAACGTTTACTACTTCTTCAAGGGCAGGGACACATTCCCTCATAATTTCTTCGAAAGCTTTGTCCTTATTCCCAGCTTCCACTTCGTTGATGATTTTATACCCAATATTCCCCCATTTATCCAGGGCGTCGGCATACTGCTGGCAAAGCCCCTGGTCCACCAGCCCTGTATCCCTTATGGCCTGCAGTTCAACACTTACATCCAGCAAGCGCTGCTCAACTACTGCCTTGTAGTTGTTATATGTACTTTCGTCCTCATTCAGCAGCATTTCGCGGATGTTCCTGGCGGCAATATTAATGTTAATCCTGCAGTTCCTTACTGCAGTATCCGCCCTCTGGGCGCCATTGGCATAATTTTGGAGACTTCCGTATATAATCCCCATGCCTATCATGCTGAATATCGCTGATATTATCATTAATCCAATGACTACCCTGTAACCGAAATTAAGCTTGTTTTTCATCTTCATGTGATTCAATCTTTCCAACATAACGACATCCCTCTCCGTATTATTTTTATACATAATGATAATTATTATCACCTTTTATATGCCGCGTCAATAGGTTTTCTGTTTTTCCCGTTATAAGATTTATTTTCAAACGGTAAAAGGCTTCAAGGTGTTATTCCCGAAGCCTTTTTCTCTGTACATGCCAAAAATAATATGGCAATTTATCTTTCCTGCCTCATGCCTTCCTTTAATATTCCGTGGTCCAGCAGCAGCTTTTCAACCACCGTCCCCTTCACCACCCGGAGCACAGGCTTTTTCAAAACGTTCAGCGGCCCTGGCAGTTGGATTTCCAGAGGGGATTTGCCGTCCATCAGCTTCACGCTGCTTTCTAACAGATCCCGGATATCGTAAACGCTGCCCCAGACCTCCGGCACTCCCCGGTCTACCCCAAGCAGGCCGTACACTGCTTCCATCGCAGTCCTTACCGAATACTCCGTGGTAAACACCGTATCTCTGGGGGTTTCCGCAAATTGTCCCAGGAAAGCAAAATTTACACTGCCATCAGGAATCACATCCGGGCGGTCCCCCTTTGCCCTGGGCATGAAGAAAGCAGTAATATAAGGCATCATAGTGGGGACACATACCGCGCTGTTTTCCGCCAGGCCCAAAATCTCCTCCTCCGGCACGCCCAGATGGTAGAGCCATTCCTGTGTGATTTCCTTTCCGGTGCATTCCTTCATGGGCTTTTTCACAAAATCTCCCGGTACATCCGTAAACAGCCCATATACCCATACACACACTTTATCCTTATCCTGTTCCCTGAACTGACCCTGCCTGTTAATCGTCCAGCTCATCAGCCACTTGGAATCCTTGCAGCTTACAATCCCCCCTGTAACCACCTTTCCGCTTAAGGGATCCCGTTTACAGATATTGGTAATATAAGGAAGGATCTTGTCATCCAAAGTGGTGACCGTTGCGGACTCCCAGTTGGTCTTCGCCACATCAGAGCAGAACTTTTCCGGATGCCCGAAGGACGGGTCCTGCTTTGCAATATTTTTCCACAGGCTCCAGCAGCCGCTGGTCCTTACCTCTGCATCGCCGTTAGGCGCATGGTCCTGGTCCCCATAGATGGTGCCTTCCGTACAGCTTCCGTTGGTCACAAACACAAGGTCATTTTCCGTGAGCACGATTCCTTTTTCCACGCCCTTTACCTTGCATTCAATGGCTGTGGCCGTCTTTTTGCCGTCTTTGATGTCAAAAATCACATTGGTCACTTCCGTTTGGTACTGGAAGTCAACCCCTGCTGCCTCCAAATACTTCTGCATAGGGAGGATCAATGACTCATACTGGTTGTACTTAGTAAATTTCAGTGCGCTGAAATCCGGGAGCCCGGCAATATGATGGATAAAACGCTGGAAGTAAAGCTTCATCTCCAGGGCGCTGTGCCAGTTCTCAAAGGCAAACATCGTCCTCCAGTACAGCCAGAAGGTAGAGCCAAATACCTCTTCGTCAAATACGTCCTCTATGGTTTTGTCATACAAATCCTCATCCTTAGTCATGAACAGCTTCATAATTTCCATACAGCCCTTCTGGCTCAGATGGAACTTGCCGTCTGTGTGGGCGTCCGCTCCCCGTTTGACCGTAGCACGGCACAGGGAATAGTTAGGGTCTTCCTTGTTCAGCCAGTAAAACTCATCCAGGACCGATACGCCCGGCGTTTCCAGGGATGGGATACTGCGGAACAGGTCCCACAGGCATTCAAAATGGTCTTCCATTTCCCGCCCGCCTCTCATCACATACCCCCTCACAGGGTCGTTGATGCCATCACAGGCGCCCCCAGCCACATCCATAGCCTCAAGAATATGAATGTGGGAACCAGGCATCTGCCCGTCGCGGACCAGGAAACACGCTGCCGCCAGGGAGGCCAGCCCGCTGCCTACCAGATAGGCGTTTTTCCCGTCCACACCCTCCGGCTTTTTGGGCCTTGCAAAAGCCTCATAATTGCCGTTGGAATAATAAATCCCCTTGCTGTTTTTCTGGTTTTTCCCTCTTTCCGTATTACGGTATTCCTGCTGCCCCCCGGGTGCGGGCGCTGATTTTTTGGATGCCACCCTTCCCCCGTTTTTGTGCTTCTTTGCCGCTACCGCTACTGCGCCCGCACCTGCCGCCAGGGCTGCAACACCAATTCCAATATTCTTTTTTCCTGCCATTTTAAATTACCACCTTTCTTTTATTCCTGCGGCTCACCGCTTTGTTTTTGTTTTGATGCCTTTATATTATTCCAAAAACCCCCAGAATTCTATTTACAAAACAGGCGGAATGATCAATTTTTAATCATTCCGCCTGTTTTGATAAAAATCCTATGTTAAGAAACAGGCTTGCAGCCCTTTGCCTGCTCAAAATTATGGATGGAATTGGCAATATTCCCATAAAGGGTAACGCCCATCTTCCTTACAATCTCCCTGTAATCCTCCTTCATGCCGCCGCCAATCCAGTCCAGCATAATGCCCACAAAAGCGTATTTATAAAATTCTGCAATAAAAGCCTTGTCCTCTTTGGCAAGGCCGCTTTCCAGGCACTTTTCTTCCACTACCTGGGCAACCAGCCCAAAGGTAAGCTTATATAAGTAATTTTCAATCTTTTCCCTGCTGACACAACGGTAAATATTCAGGATAAAGGGTTTATTCTCCAAAACCGCCTCAAATACCTGCCCCATCCCTTCCTGCCAGGTATCATAAGTTTTTTTGCCCGCAAGGGCCCGGGTACCATCTTCCACGCACACCCACTCCGCCAGATCGTAAATATCTTTGAAGTGATAGTAAAAGGCCATCCGGCTGATGCCGCAGTCCATGGCCAAATCGTTTATGGTTATCTTATCCAGGGGCTTTTGCAGCAGGAGCTTTTTCAGGGACGCTTCCAGCGCCAGTTTGGTTGTGTTCGGCATTACCCCTCCTCCGGGTGCAGCTTCCTGCCTGCCTGGCTGCTTTCCCATTGTTGCAGCAGCGCTTTCGCCTCCGCCACCACTTCCTGGTCCGTCCTGTAAACGCTGAACTCGCTCATCACCGGCAATCCCATCGGCACCCCTTCTTTACGGTACTTCATGCCGCTTTCCAGTATTTTTTTTGCGGATAAATGGTAGCAGGTAACCTCCGTATCTTCCAGGAACCGCCTGATGGCACCTGGGCACACTCCCGCCCCTGCCATAATCTCCGGCCCCTGTATCTCCTTTTGCAGGCGGCACAGGCGGCTGATCAAAGGCATCCCTTCCAGGCAGTTTTCCTCCTGCCCCGAAGTAAGGACCGTATCCACGCCAAGCTCCCCCGCCTGGCGGTACGCCTCTATGGGGTCTGCGCACACGTCAAAGGCACGGTGGAGGGTCACCTTCATGCTTCCCGCTGCCTTTACCAGCTCCCTCATCTGTTCCATGTGCAGGCGGCCATCCTCCCTAAGGCACCCAATCACGACCCCCTCAGCGCCTGCTTCTTTAAACAGCGCCACTTCCCTTTTGATAATTTCAAATTCATGGCCTGAGTAAAGAAAATCCCCAAACCGTGGGCGCAGCAGCACCCGGACCGGAATATTGCTGTGCTTTCTCACCTGCTCAAATAAAGCAAGCCCCGGCGATGTCCCGCCGATCACCAAAGAGGCGCACAGCTCCAGGCGGTCGGCCCCGCCCTCCGCCGCTGCAATGGCTGATTCTGTGCTGTCAACGCAGCATTCTAATATATATCGCTTCATATGATACTCTCCTCCATCCACTATATGCCTGCCGCCACTTCAGACAACAGCTTCAACTAAAACTTTATCCCCCAACCTGATTTCTTTTACGCCTGGCAGCTTGTTTTTGTTAAAGTTGAAGCTGAGCATATATCCTTTCCGCAAATGATAATAATCCAGGTAATCAGACAACTGCCTTTCTCCCCGCTCCTTATAGGCATTTCCCCTCCATATTTTTAATTCTACCACAAACTGTTCCCCGCGGTAATCTACAATGACATCTGTACGCTCCATATTGCGTGTCCGGGCCTCAATATAATAATTCCCCACGCCGTTGATAATCGGCTTTAGATAAAGCAAGAAATACCTCCAGCCAGCCTCCTCCAAAAACCCTTCTTCTAATCCGCCATACAGCTCTTCAAAATGCTGCACAAATTTCCTTAATATCAGTTCCATATTTAAATGCCCATTTTGAATATACTGGTTTTTATCCCATAAGGCTGCTTTATATATGCCGCTGCCCATTATCTCCTCCCCAAGGAAATAATTATACAAAAGGGTTTCAAAAATCCGGTTGGAAACCACCGCATTCCCTTGGTATTTTTTAATAAGCCCAAACATTTCCGCCATATCAATGGATTCACTCAGGGGATTATATGGAATTACGTTCCCGTTAAACAGCAGGGAATAAATAGAAGCCTTCAGCTCCGGGTACTCCAGTAATTTGCCTGACAATGATTCAAACAACGTATTCTTCTCTGTAAGCAGAAGCTTCACCGCTTCCAAAATACCCGCTTTTGTCCATGCCTGCCCCCTGCCTGTATATTCTCCGCTGCCCGCAATCCTCTCGTCAACCGTCTTGCAGATACGGGACACTAAGAAGGGATAGCCGGAGGTATAGCTAAAAATCAGCTTTGACATGGCCATTATATCCATTCCAGTTTTGCGGTCCTCTTCATAGCAGCGGAGCATCCCTGCAATATCTTCTTCTGAAAAACTCATATCCACCAGAAAATCCGCCGCAATATTCCAGGGGCTGTTCATTTTGTGCTCCTGTTCCCCAACAAACTTTCTCTTTAAATTTTTAATATCGTATACCCCTGCCAGGATCACAGACCAAAAAGCCGCCTCTTCGTCCCTGTCAATATAGCCGCTTCTAAGTTGGGATAAAAAATCCAGGAAAACCTGGTTGTTGGCCGCATTGTCAATTTCGTCAATGGCCAGAACCACCGGTTTTTCCGCCTCCTTGCACCAGCTCCCAAAACAGCCAAACAATTCTGCAAGCCCAATACTGCTGTCCTTCCTGCCAAGGAGGCCACAAAGCCCCTCCCGGATCTTGTCAGGCATCTCTTTTTTCAGGGCAGTTTTTTTCAGGATTTCCCTTGCCACTGCCTGTACAAAGGATTCTTCCGTTTCAAAGTCTCTTCGGCTCAGTTTCTGGAAATCCAGGCTGATCACTGTATACTCATCCTTCAGATAACGTCCCAGGGCTTTCAGGATTGTTGTCTTCCCATATTGGCGCGCGCGGTTTATTGTAAAATAATCCCCCTTTTCCACCATCCTCTTTATATGTTTCAGCCGTTCTTCTATATCCACCATGTAATGTCTCTCCGGCATACAGCTGCCGCTGACATTGAAAACCTTTTCTATCACCGCCTCTTCTTCCCCTTTCATTTCCCCCGCCTTTATCCCACAGTTATCCGCCGTGGCTGTCATTAAAGAAAATATACCATAAAACATCAGGCAATGGCAACCGGCATTTGTTTCAGCCACAGCCGGTAACTGTTCTTCCATTTCTTCATATTTTAGTGATATAGGAAAAAGGAGAACTGAAAACTTATGGCAATTGGTTATATTACCATACAGGCGCGTACCGCCCATGAAGCCGTCCCCCTAAAGGACGTTACTATTAAAATACTGGATAACCGCGAAAACATGATCTATGAACTGAAAACAGACGATAATGGCGAAACCCAAAAGCTTCCTTTGGAGACATTGGAGAGAAGCTTCTCCCAGAATCAGTATTTTACCGGGATTCCCTATATAAGCTACAATGTGCTGGCACAAATGTCCGGTTTTAACACCCTCTACGTCACAGACATTCCCATCCTGGATGGGGAAACTGCCCTTCTCCCCCTTGCCCTTGTCCCCATGCAGGATAAGCAAAGAAGCCCCGTCCAGACTGAAATCCATATAGGCAAGCCTGCGGTCGCCATGGCAGGAGGGCGCAGCCAGGACGGGACTGTTGCTGAACCATATGTTTTGCGCCAGGTGGTGATCCCAAACCCAATCACAGTACACCTTGGCATGCCGGACGCCGCCGCTTCCAATGTACAGGTAGCGTTCCCTGATTATGTGAAAAATGTAGCCAGCAGTGAAATATATGCTACCTGGCCGGAGGCATCCCTGAGAGCCAACATTTACGCTATCATCACTTTTGCACTGAACCGGGTGTATACAGAATGGTATCAGGGCCAATAGTATCAAGTATTTTTCCAATATTGGAATCCTTCAAAAAATCCTCGGCCCTAATCCTGAATTTGATGCTGATATCCCCGTCCTTTACGTCAATCCTTTCTATCAGTGAAGCCAGTAACATTCTTTTTGTGGGTATGTCTGACTCTTTAAATACCTGTCTCCAGTTAGGCGCAATATCAATAAATTTTGAAAATCCGTCATAGGTATTAGCCTGCCCTATCTGCTTTTGCAAGCTTACCCTGTCTTGCCTTAACTGTGTCAATTCTTTTTCTTTTTCGTCTATCAGCCGTGTCAGCCTTTCTATAGGGATACTGCTTTCCCCTCTAAGCGCCTCCGGCAAAGTATCCTCTAACGTCTTAATATCCTTTACTGCTTTATCTATTTTTTTAGATATTCTCTTTTGCTCCTTATCAACGCCCAACATCTTCTGCCTTTTCATTTCGTCCAGTTCTTTGGCTATGTCTACTTCTTTTAGGTTTTCCAAATAGCCCTCAACCACCCCAAACACGGCACTCTCTAAAAAATCCTGTGAATAATAACTTCTTTCCGCGCATTTTTCCTGGCAGCCGTATCTGCCTATGCATGAAACTTTTTCTGTTCCGTCCTTTGTAATCCAATGATTGTTATATCCGGCACTTTTTAGCCGCTTCCCGCAATAGCCGCAATATGCTATTCCCAGCAATGAAAGTCTGCCTCTTGGATTGAAAGACGCAGAATATTGTTGTCCGTATAAAGCAAGCGAATGGTTCTTCCTTTCTTCTAAATGTGACTTCCTTGATTCCCTTATTTCCTGTGCTTTCTCCCAGTCAGCTTGTGAAACAATCACAATGTCCCTGACCTGTTCTTTTGACAATATCCACTCTTTACGGTCCAGCCTTTTAAAGTTTTTCCCCCTCTCTCTGCGGTGTATGGAATAATATCCCATGTAAATAGGATTTTTTAATATGCTGCATATGGTACCTTTTTTCCATTTGCCCGTTGAAATAGCCTGTATTCCTGCTTTGTCCAACTCTTTTGCTATCTTCTCATATCCATATCCCTGATGTATGTACAGGCCATATATTTTCCGTACAACTTCTGCCTGGTGCTCTATGATCTCCATTTTGTGCCGGTTCCGTTTGTGTGAATCTTTTTCAGATATCTCCACAAGCCGGTATCCGTAGGGAGCCCTTCCTCCTACAAAATTCCCTTTTTCCACCTGTCCAATCAAGGCATCTTTTACCCTTTTGCCTAACTTCCGGCTTTCTTCTTCATTTTGCCAGAACCGGATAAATGTAATCAGGCTATCTGTATGCTCATCATTTTTTATTTTACCATCCTTAACAGTCCAGACCTCTATTCCGGCTTCATATAATGCGTTGATGTAAAATATGTATTCCTCCCTTCGGCCTATCCTGTCGGTCATATAGGTAAGGAGGATATCAAATTCTTTATTTTCGGCATCCTCCTTGATCTGCATAAGGATCTCCCTGTCCTCAACTCCGTTCTTATATGCTGATACAGCTTTCTCAAGATACTCTTTATCAAATACCCAGTCCTGGTGTTTCGCTATATAATTTTTCGTCTCCTCTCTTTGCAGCGGAATATCATCTTCATGCAGCTGTTGTTTTGAAGATACCCTCAATAGTGTCCTTATTCTTTTAACTCCCATACCCCTGCCTTCCTTAAACATTGTGCCCATGGTTCCGATATCCCATGGGCACATTCTTATCATGTATTGACAGTTCCTAGCTATTACATTTTAACGCTGAATCTTTTATAGGGAAATCCCATAATCCGTTTTTTCCAATATAGGTTTTCTTTAAGCCGTCATAAAACAACTTAGCGTTTCTATCATCCGGCTCTTCTGAAAATCTCAGATGGACTTTCACTTTTTTCTTTTTGTAGGCAGTTTCAATATGTATGCATTTATCACTTTCCATATATCTTCCTACCTCTGTATCCTTATTCCAGCATATGACATTATATATAGATTCAGAATTATAAAAGGCCATGCGGTATCCACTTTATATTGATTTTTAATTGAGAAATATGTGTATTCATGTTATAATGGGGTTGTATATTGAGCAGAAAGCAGGATGCGATTTTCTGATAGATGCCCTCTAGTCTTACGGAGAAGAGGGTGATGCCCATGAGCGTGATGGAAGTTTTGACATTATTGCTTGTTATTTTTGCGGCTCTGTCTTACATAGACAATCATAAAAAGAAATAAGCATCCCGACCCTGAGAAAGTTAGACGCTTATTTCTTTAATTAGCTAAAATTTTACTGAGGGCAAATCGGAACTTCGTGTCCGATAAACCTTTCTGGTTAGATTATACACTAGGGCCGCTTGTATTGCAAGCGGCTCTTTCATAGTACCCATAACTTTTCTGATTCTACCCGAAACTGTATACCGAATGGTACCGGGACCAACGCTGCTTCCCTGCCCAGGAAGCAATAAGAGGAATACCTGCATTGTTAAAGCCCGGCGGCATATGGCAAGCCCCCCTGATAATACTATTATAGAAAACCCTATGGAGTATTTTCATGGCAAAACCAGCGATCCCCCAGCCAAATAAAATAAAAATAGATGCCCAATTTCCTGCCCCTTCTGCAGACGGCCTCCGGATAAAGAAAGAGGTGGTGGAAATTTTGCGCCTCTCTTTACAGGAACAGCTGCAAAAAGCGGAGGGGAACCATAAACCAGGAGGAGCCTTATGAAACGGGTACGGATGTTATTGCGGGTAAGCTCCAGCCAGCAATTGGAAGCTGACGGGGACTTATCTATCCAAAGAGCCATATTGAAGGAATACATTGCCCGCCAACAGGGCTGGCTTTTAGATGAAAAGGAATATTTTGAAGGCAGTATCAGCGCCTACAAAAATACTGCTGAAGAAAGGGATGTGTTACAGGAAATCCTGGCCGACGCCAGGGACAATGCTTTTGATATCCTTGTGCCCTATAAGGATGACAGGGTAGGGCGGCTGATGCTAGACACCACCTTATATATTGTAGAATTGAAAAAGTACCATGTGGATGTCTATTCTGTCAAAGACGGATGTATCTCCCCTAAGTCCGCCGATGACATTGAAGGTATGATGATGCTGGTCTTCCGCTATGCCAATGCCCAGAAAAGCAGTAAGGACACCGGGCTGCGGGTAAAGGATACTGCCCAGAAGCTGGTGCAAAAGGGGAAATTCATGGGCGGATGTGCCCCTTTTGGTTATGCCCTGGAATACTCCGGCGAAATCAGCAAGCATGGCAGGGCCTTAAAGCATCTGGTGATCCTGCCGGAACAGGCAGAGGCTGTGAAAGAAATCTATCGTCTATCCCTTACCAGGGAATTTGGTTCCGCCAAAATAGCCCAACAGATGAACAAAAATGAATACTACAAACACCTTGCCCCCAACGGCACATGGAAAAGCAGTGCCATTACCAGCATCCTCACCAATCCCATTTATGCAGGCCATACCGCCTACAAAAGACGGGAACGGGTCAACGGCAGCTATCACAGGCTGGACAGCAAAGACTGGGTCATCTCCCAAGAGCCCAACGAAGCCATCACAATCATTGACAGGGACACCTGGGACAGGGTCCAGGAGCAGCGCCGCCAGCGGGGAGAAAAGTTCCAGGGAAAACCGGCACGCCCAAAGCTAAATGTCATCGGGTGCAACGACGGGATACTGCCCCTGGCCGGCCTGTTATACTGCGGTTATTGCGGCAGCAAAATGGTTAACGGGAGCAAGTACAGCTATTGGACGCTGAAAAGCACCGGTGAGCGGAAAGCCCGGAAAATCCCCTTCTATAAATGCCCCTGCGCTGGCCGGGACGTTTCCCATGAACAGCCTTGTCTCTACCGGGCCGACCTGACAGATTCTGTTTTGCTGGAAGCCCTCTCCCAATACGTTTCCAGGCTTCTTGAAAAAGAGGACATACAGGCACAGATAAACGCCTGCCGGGATGCAGAAAAAAAGACCCTGGAAAAAACCGCCCAAAGGGAACAGCAGGAACTGTGGAAATTAAAAAAAGAAATAGAAGTTCTGGAAAATCACATCCCCAATGCCATGACCGGAAATTACCCCCTGTCACTGGAAGAACTTACCCTGTTAATCAACAGGCGGAAAAAGCAACTGGAAAAACAGGAGGAAATTATCCTCCAGAAAGAGGCACTTTTAAAACGTGCCGATACCTTCCCTTTGCCCGGGCAGGAACCGGACAGTGCGCTTCCCACCTGGCAGAGGGTGTTCCAAAACACTGATATCCACACCAAACGGGTTCTGGCCATGAAACTGATAGACCAAATCCACATCAAAAAGGGGGAGCTTCTGGTACGTTTTACAGTCCATCCTGGCTGACTTGGAATTCCTGGCCAATACTTTGCAGATACTCCTTGCCTGTGAACAGGCAGCGCTTCCGGGGTACCGGAGCCGGGGCTACAGTTTCGATATCACCAACAGCACCGCCTATGACCAATACTTTGTGTACGGACGTCCCATATATGAATCCATCAGCCGGGCCGTGGATGAAATCTTTAACCAGTATGTCCGCAGGCAAGGGCAGAAAGCCCCTTATTTTACCTCCTTCTGCAATGGGACTACCGCCACCTGCCAGGGACTTTCCCAATGGGGAACCGTCACCCTTGCCAACCAGGGGCTTTCCCCTTTGCAAATCCTGCGCTCTTATTATCCCAAGGATATTGAAATCGCCGAGACCAACATTATCACCGGGTCAATCTCCTCCTATCCCGGGACTCCCCTGAAAACAGGAAGCACCGGGCTTGATGTAGAGACCATCCAGGCCTATCTAAACCGGATACGGCGTAATTATCCCGCTATCCCTGCCATCACCGATGAACCGGGCGTCTTCCGGGAGAGCACCAAAGCCGCGGTAACGAAATTCCAGAACGTCTTTAACCTTGCCCCTGATGGCATTGTAGGCAAAGCTACCTGGTATAAAATTTCAAGCCTTTATACAGCCGTAGCAAGGCTTGCAGAGCTGGACAGCGAGGGAAATACCCTGGGAATAGGGACCGTCCCCCCTTCCGCCGTACTGCGCCAGGGAGCCCGGGGACAGGATGTGACCACCCTGCAGTATCTTTTAGATGTCATCTCCGAATATTACCCCGGTGTACCTGCCACTGCCCAGGACGGGATTTTCGGCAACGGGACCAGGCAGTCAGTAACCGCTTTCCAACAGGTAATGGGGCTTAACGCCGACGGCATTGTAGGGGCACTGACGTGGAAAGCCCTGTACGATGTTTACCAGGGCATCCAGCAGAATATCCCATCCCCGGGTCCTGATACCGGAGACGGCGGGGAAACTATTACCTATGTGGTCCGCCCTGGCGACAGCCTCTGGCTGATCGCCCAAAGATACAACACAACCGTGGAAGCCATCAAAAAACTTAACGGGCTTACCAGTGATATCCTGAATATCGGCCAGGTCCTGAAAATTCCCTCTGCCCAGCCCCTGCCATATATTGAGTATACAGTGCGCCCGGGAGACACCCTCTGGCTGCTTGCCCAAAGATATGACACAACTGTGGAAGCACTCCGGAAGCTCAATGGGCTTACCAGCGATATCCTGAATATCGGGCAGGTCCTGAAAATTCCCGTAAGCTGAAAGATATCCATTGCCAGGCCAACGGGACTGGCCAGGGCAGGCGTTGCCTAAAGCCTGCCCTCCGCCATGCCCAAGGCACCAAACCCGGAAGCGATTGCCATAATTGCCCTGTTACACTATTGCTATCGCAGTCAAAAACGTTTATAATATAACAAAAATTAAAAGGAGACGCAAACAGTGGCTGTATCCATACTAGATTCCATGACAGAACGCTACAATTCCTTAACACGCTCCGGCAAAAAGCTGGCAAATTACATTCTATCCAACACAATAGAAGTGCAGTACCTGTCTATCAATTCCCTGGCTGAAAGCAGCGGCGTTTCCGAAGCTACCATTACACGCTTCTGCCGCCAACTGGGCTTAACAGGCTACAATGACCTTAAAATCGCCCTTGCCAAGTCTGAACGTACCACTGCAGACTCCTATGATTCCCTGGACACCATCCATTCCGATGATGACCTGTCCGTTATTTGTAAAAAGCTGGGAGATTCTTACCTGACTGCTTTCAAGGAAACCAAGGAACAGCTTGACGAAGCCGCTTTCATGCAGGCTGTGGACATGCTTTCTGATGCCAGGCATGTTTACTGCTTCGGCCAGGGGGCCAGCAGCATCATGGCAATGGAAGCCTGGGCATGCTTTTCTGTTGTAACTCCCACTTTCACCCATATTGCAGACTCCCACATGCAGATTATCGCCGCATCCCTGGCCACGCCGGAAGATGTGATCCTGTTTTTTTCCTATTCCGGTTCCACCAAGGACTTGCAGGAACTCTTCACCGTCGCAAAGGAACGCTCTGTCCCAATAATCCTTATCACCCATTTCCGCAACTCCCTTGCCGCGGAACTTGCAGATGTGGTCCTAATCTGCGGATATAATGAAAGCCCCATCCAGTCCGGTTCCATTGCCGCCAAAATGGGGCAACTCCTTTTGATCGACTGCCTCTTCTATACTTATTGCTGTAAAAATTCTGAAACCAATGCCGCCCGTGTAGCTACCTCAGAAGCGGTATCCCAAAAGCTATTATAGGCGGCATTCGCTATTGCCAAGGGGCTATCGGGTAATGACATTTTTTAAATGGCGGCTTTACCCCTCTTGTATTTTCGGAGGGTATAACAGCCCTCCAGAAGAAAGAAAGGAGGGCGATACAATGTATGTTACATATGCTGATTTAATTCAGATTGGAATACTCATTGTTGCCCTTGCTAATTTGATTTATCAGATTTACAAGGGAAAAAAGAAATAGCCGCCACTACTCACAATAGTGACGGCTTGCCTCTTTTGAGGTAAAAAGTTATTGTTCGGGGTAGAACCGCTTCTGTGGCTTTCCCTTTTCTACTCATAATATAGCATATCCGATAGTTTAGTGCAAGAGGAAAAATGCGGGTGCTTTTAAAAGCCATTTTGGAGTCTGCATCTTTACCGCCCTTTAGACGAAGCAATAGTTATCTATGCCTTTTTAGAGATTCCTTAGTGCCCGTTTTTCCCTGATGCTTACTTCTCATCCCCATATTTTTCTTTCAGGAGGGCAATACCAAACTCCCTTGGCGTTCCTTTGAGCCGTTCCATATAAGGCTGTAGCTCTCCCCGGCAATGTTCCGGGCCCCCTTCCCGCATCACTGTCCACATTGGGTCTGCGTCATAGCGGGAGGTCTTCATCATCCCATCATTCCAGTCCAGTATCATTTTCGCACCCTTTGCACACAAATCCGGGCGCTCCTTTACCAGGTCATGCAGCTGGTGGGGATCCTTTTTAACGTCAAAGAGCATCTCATCAGGCAGCAGATGATACCCCCCATGTACCGTGCGGATATATACATAGTCTTCAAACCGGACACTGCGCTGGCACACATGGGCGCACTGGGACAGTACCACATAAGGCTTGGAACAGTCTGTCCCGTCCTGCAGGGTTTTGGCATAAGATACACCGTCATACCGATAGCCGTCCCAGGTGACCATGGAAGTGCCCAAAAGCTCCTGTATCGTAGGGACCAGGTCCACATTGTCGTGGAAGCCCTCCACTACCGCCCCCTTGCGCATCCCCGGCCAGCGGATAATCATCGGGATACGGCATACAGGTTCATCCGCCATGCCATGCTCTGCATATACGCCGAATTCTCCCAGATCTTCCCCATGGTCCGCTGTAATGATGATTGCCAGGTCCTCATTATACAGGCCGTTTTCTTTCAGCCAGCCAACCACCTGGCCGATATGGTCGTCTGTGTAGCGGATGCCATCATCGTAAGAATTCAGGAACTTCTTTGCCTCCTCCAGGCTCTCCAGCTTCCCGGGGTGCTTTGGCCACTGCTTAAAGGAAGAATCATTCCACATATTTATCTCATTGGCACAATGAGGGCCGATATGCAGCCGGTGCTCTTCCCAGATTTCCGGTGTAATCCAATCGTCCGGCAAAGGCTGGTTTTCAAAAGAATTCTCATAATCTAAAGGAGTACGGTAAGGGGTATGGGGATCCCAATAATGCACATGCAGCATCCAGTTATCCTCCCTGCCTTTCCGTTCCAGCCAGTCAAGCACATGGGGGGTTACCATCTCCGCCGATTCCCCGCCCCGCCTGCCTACATTGAAGCATTCATGGAAGCCTGCGTTAAACCACCAGGCGCTATGGCGCTCCGCGAAGGTGGAAAAGGAAACCGTATGCATCCCTGCCCGGCGAAACTGCATAAACAGCCCGTTTTCGGAACATTCATCGGTAAAGCTCCGGCTCCTGCCCTGGAGCCTTAGGTCCGCCGCTGTGCCGCCATGGCCCAGAATCCCGTTATGTACCCCGTACTGCCCGCTGACCAGGGATGCCCGGGAGGGCAGGCAGGGGGCATTGGGGCAATAGTAATTATCAAAACGCACGCCCTCCCTGGCAATCTCATCCATCACAGGGGTGGTATTCCTGCCATAGCCATAGCAGCCCATATGGTCCGCCCTCAAAGTATCAATATCAAACATTATAACTCTCATCTTAAACCTCCTGTCCAAGTTCCCCGGCTGCCATAACAATGACCGTCTGGCGGCCTGTATTTTTCAGTGCATCATTCCAATACCGCCCCTGCCCTGCCATCCCCGCATTCCCCTGCTTCGCCCATGCGCATCTTTAGGGGCGCAATCCCATAATAATTATGGAAATGCTGGTAGAAATAATTCATATTGGAGTAGCCAACCTCATCCGCCACTTCCGTTATTTTCTTATCCGTGTCCAGTATCCGGCAGCGTGCCACATACATCCGGTAGGCCATCAGGTATTCTGAAAACTTCGTCCCTGTTTCCCTGATAAAAATCTGCCCCAGATAAGTGGGATTCATCCGGAACCTGTCGGCAATGCTCTTTAAGGAAATATGCTGCCCATACTCCATCCCGACAATCATCACAATTTTCCTTATGAGAGGGGATAGTTCCAGATAGGGACGCCTTAAAACCGGGTCTTCCTCCTGGGGAGGCTCCTCCGGTGCCGTGCCATGGAGTTTTTCCACGATTACCTGGCGGATCCTTCTTTGCAGCTTCCCGCCGTCAACAGGTTTCAGCAGATAGTCCAGCGCGCCGCAGCGCAAAGCCTCGCAGGCATAGGTAAATTCATCATAGCCGCTCATCATAATATAATTTGACCGGACGCCCATCTCCCCCAGGCGGTTGATCAGCTCATAGCCATAATCATTGCCAATGCATACATCCACCAGGCAGATGTCCGGCTTCCAGTCCACCACATGGGAAATGACTTCGAAGCAACTGCGTGCCGTCCTTATATGGCCAAACCCAAGAGCTTTCCAATCCAGCAGCCTCGCCGTCCCTTCCAGCACTGCCGGCTCATCGTCCACGATCATCAGTGTGTACATCTTCCACCCTTCCCGGAATAAAAATGGAAACCCGGAAACCGCCCTCTGCATTGTTTCCCACATCCATCCTAAATCCGTCCCCATAAAAATATGCAAGCCGCATATACACATTGCGCAGGCCGATGTCCCCTTCTGCCTGGTCATTCCCTTCCCGCATGTTACGCCGGATGCCCGCAAGCTTTGAAGGCGCGGCCCCGCAGCCGTTGTCAATGATTAAAATTTCCCCGCCCCCTTCCCTGGCGTATCCGTTCACAGTCAGGAGATTATATTCGCTTTCCTGGCCAAAGCCATGGGCGAAAAAATTTTCCGCCAGGGGCTGCAGCCAGAAATTCACTGTGGGAATTTCCCCAATCCCCTCCTCCAGCTCCGCCTGGTAGACAAAATTATCCCCAAAGCGCAGGGCCATGATTTTCAGGTACATTTCAAGAAAGGCAAACTCCTCCTTCAGGGTAATGGTATCCTTCTTGCGCATCCGGGCACGGTAGAGCGCCCCCAGCATGGCAATCGCTTCCGCCATATCCCTGTCTTCATGTACCAGCGCTTTCGAACGGAGCATTTCCAGGGTATTATACAGAAAATGGGGGTTAATCTGATGCTGCAGTGCACGCATCTGGCTTTCCTGCTCCTTTAGCTTCAAAATATACTCCGTTTCAATGTAGCCCTTCAGCTTCATCCCCACATCCTTCAGCGCCGCCGCTATCATCCCATATTCATTCTCCCTGTGCCTGGCGCTGGCGGGCAGGGCAAGGGACTGCATCCTGGCAAAATTACCGCCCTCCATGGCGGAGAGCATGTCCATGATCATTGCCAGAAAAGCGGCATCAGAGCGTATCCCTCCATAATAACAGGCAAGAACGCCCATTGCTACCAGCACAAAGGCGAATACAATGACAGACACTGTATGCTTGTTGTCAGCCAAAACCGCCCCCACATCCTTGAAAACCAGAAAGGAATACCCACTTTCCCCGGAAACCTGGAGGATAAAAAACACCGGCATCCCTTCCCCTGGAAAGAGCCACCCCGACTGTCCTTCTTTTTCTGCAAGCTGTGACAGAAAACGCCCTCCCTCCTGGGCAAGCCCCCCATCCCTTAATACCCTTCCCTGGGCATCCCAAAGAGCCCATTGGGCAGGAACGGCGCCGCACTCATAGATTTCCCGGCTGTCTGCCCAAAAACTTAACTTGCCCAGGGTCTGGTCCATATGCTCCGTATTCCGGACCGGATAAGAGGCCACCAGCATATCCCCTGCTTCGTGAAATGCCATGGAGGATTCCACATCCGTAATGCCGAATTGCAGCCTCACATCCCCTAATTCCTGCCAGATGGCTTTCACCCCCGCATGGGAACTCAGGCTCACTCCTGTGATCTGCTTCCGGCTGTCCCAGAAAAGCAGCTTCTTAATATTTCCCGGCAGATAACCAATCTGCTGGCGGCTGTTTAAGCTGTTATTCCTGCGGGCCTGGATGTATTCTTCCATGTTACGTGCCGAAAAAAGCGCAGCAGCATCCTCCATCAGCTTTGCATCCTCATACATGCCATTGGTATAATCCAGCGCCCACACCCGGATATTCGCCAGCCTTCTCTCCCGTTCCATAAATACATCCTGCGCCTGCTGGCGCAAGTCGTTCATCCAGGTATTGAAAAGAAACGCCAGTACCCCCAAAAAGACTATAGTAGTTATCAGAAAAACAAACCCCACAATTTTAATGAATTTTATCCTGTAAAGACGATATCCAAGAAATCTGGTGCGGACTTTATCCATTCTGCACTCCCTGTCCCTTCTGCCAGTAATGCTACAGGTCTGATAGCTTCATTATATCCGTTTCAAATAACAGTTGCAAGATTGCGGAGGTTATTTTCCCCAACAATCCGTAAAATCAGGCAGGGAAGGCTTTCCCTGCCCCTGGGTATAAAAGGTTCCCGGGCAATCCTGCCCGGGAACCTGTAAAATATCTATGCTGTTTCTGCAACAGGCATCCGTTACCGTTTACCTGTCACTTATTTGAAGAACTCATCAATCTGCTTCTGTGCCTCAGTAATAATGGTATCAAGGCCTGCTGCTTTCAGCTCTTCTACGCACTTAGGCACTGCCGTAGCGGGGTCTGACGCACCGGTAAGCATATCAAATTTATACTTATCCCAAACAGTATTAACGTTAGAAACTTCATTCTGGATATTTGATACATCCAATGCAAAGCCAAGGCAGGTAGAAGCGGTTGCTTCTTCGTTCTGCTTCTTTACTTCATCCCACTGGTTAGGGTCAGCCCCTTCCTGGTTGCTCATAATAAAGAAGGTCCCCTGTGTGTAAGCAGGCCATGTCCAGTCGTCACGCAGCCTCTTAACAGTGCCGTCATCCAGATACTCAAAGTGGTTTCCTTCAACGCCGTATGCACACATATCACGGAATTTGGAGTCTGTATTCATCAACTCCAGCACCTTCAAAGCTTCTTCTTTGTAGTTAGAATTTACGGAAATTGCATTCATGGAACCCTGGATGGTTTCCGTTGTGTAAAGAGGGCCAAATACTTTAGCTGCATCGTACTTTTCTACACCCTGTAAAATCTGCCACTGGGCAACTGCGCTGGGCCATCCCTGTGCATTACCGAAAGCATTGCCTTTGCTGTCCTCTGACACTACGTTTGCGTCAGGATTGATGATACCGTCAGCATACCATGCATGTAGCAGTTCCAGGTTTGCCAAGATATCTTCCTGCTCCAGGGTGCAGACTACTTTACGTTCAGCATCGTCAATTTTAACCCCGATAGCCTGGATACCGCTTGCCAGCCCATCATATTCATTGAAGAAACCATTCCACAAAGCGCCCTGGTTCAGCTTAATGGGATAGAAGGACTTTCCTTCCCCCTCTTTCATAGCACGTACAATAGGGTCAATAGACGCCATATCCTTAACAGTCCCCATATCTACATTGTACTTCTGTACATACTGGTCATCAAAATAGTAGAACTGTGTCAGGGATGAATCTTTATAAGTAGGTACTGCGTATACATTTCCATGGATCTGGACACCGCTCCAGAGTTTTTCAGGAACAAAGCTGTACAGCTCCGGCGCAGCACTCTGTACCAGGTCGCTGATATTCTCAAATGCGCCCAAGTTTACAAATTTGCTGTAATTGGTGTTGTTGGTGAACATAATGTCAAAATACTCCCCGGCATTGACAATGGTGTTCATTTTAGAATCGTAATCATTCCATCCTGCTATTTTCACATCCAGCCTTACACCGATTTTTTCTTCCGTGTAATCGCTGATCTGTGCAACTGCCTCTTCAAAATCATCTGCCGGTGTCCCCCCTACCGTCCACCAGACCAAAGTGGGGACTTCCCCTGAAGCTGTCCCGGCGTCTTCTGTACCGGCATCCTCTTTTTCTGCATCTGCATTCCCTGTCTCTTCAGGAGTCTTTTCTTCCGTCCCACTGTCTGCGGGCTGGGAAGCACCCTCATTGGCCGGAGCGGAATCACTGCCCCCTTTGTCTGAACCGCAGCCTGCCAGCATTCCGGCAGTCATTACAGCGGCCATCCCTAATGCAAGTAATTTGCTTAAGCTTTTCTTTTTCATAGAAATCCTCCTTATTTTTATGAGATTGCGGCCAGCTTAACAGCCGCTCTATATCCTCCGGCGCATAGCCTGCGCCGGGCAGATATCCTTCCATCAGCCTTTCACCGCTCCCAATGTGAGCCCGGAAATAAAGTATTTCTGGAAAAAGGGATAGGCACAGGCAATTGGTGCCACGATGATTACCACAATCGCCATCCGGGCCGCTTCCTGGGGCATCTTAGCCAGCATTTCGGCAGCCCCCAGCCCCACAGTGGCAGCGTTCTTTGCCAACATCTGAATATTTGTCAAAATGGTATTCAGCAGCGCCTGCAGTGAATATAATTTAGAGTCCTCAATATAGAGCATGGACTGGTACCAGTCATTCCAATAAGCAAAGCACAGGAACAGCCCTATGGTTGCCAGCACCGGCTGGGATATGGGGAGCACAATCCTGGCAAAAATCGTAAACTGGCTTGCCCCATCCATTTTCGCCGATTCAATCAGCGATTCCGGCACCGTGGTCTTAAAGAAAGTACGGCAGACCACTACGTTAAAGGACGATACGCTAAGGGGCAAAATCAGCGCCCATACAGAATTTTTCAGCTCCAGAAGCTGGCTTACCACATAATAGGTAGAAACCAGGCCCCCGTTAAATACCATGGGGATAAACACAACCATCGTAAGAAAACCATTCAGCTTATAGCCCGGCCTGGACAGCACGTATCCCATAAGAGTGGTGAGAAGAACCCCAAGGGCTGTCCCCACAACCGTCACAAACAGCGATACCCCCAGGGCACGTACAATCATCTTCCCCTGGGAAACCAGGAACGTATAGCCCTCCAGGGAGAAAATCTTCGGTATAAACCGGTAGCCATATTCTGTGATAGAAGCCTCAGCAGAAAAGGAAATGGCCACCACCAGAAGCACCGGTATCACACACGCCAGCGCCATCAGTAAAAATATGATATTCAGGATCAGGTTGGCCGGTTTGGAAACCCGGTTAAAGCGGTCAAAACCATCCGGCTCATCTTTCCTGATCTTCCGTACCTGTGTTACATTATCCATACTTTCCCTCCTCCCCGGACTAAATCATTGCGCTCTCTTTGTCAAACTTCCTTACAAGGGCATTGGCTGAGAGAATGGTAATACATCCTGCCACAGACTGGATAAATGCTGCTGCCGCCGACATACCTGTAGTGGAAGTCCTAAGCTGTTTATACACATACACATCAAGAGTATATACTACATCGTACAGGGAATTGGAATCCCTTGGCACCTGATAGAACAGGCCGAAATCCGAATAGAAAATACGCCCTACACTCATGATAAACATCAGGATGATCACTGTTTTCATCAGCGGGAGGGTAATGTACCGGATCTGCTGCCATATGGTTGCGCCGTCGATCCCTGCCGCCTCGTAGTAGCTCTTGTCAATACCCGTGATGGTGGCAAGGTATACCACCATTCCATAGCCTACCCCTTTCCAGAGATTCATAAATACCAGGAAAGGCGGCCACATTTCCGGCTTCATATACCATTGCTGCCTGTCCATCCCCCAGGCTTCCAGCATATTATTGACAAGCCCTTTATCATAGCTTAAAAACGCCCACACCAGCGCAGTAACCACCACCCATGACAGGAAGTACGGCATAAACATCGCTGTCTGGTAAATCTTCATCAGCTTTTTGGAATGGAGCTGCCCAATAGCAATGGCGGCAGCTACCGGCACCACAATGCCTAAAATAATAAATACAATGTTGTAAGCCAGCGTATTTTTAATAATCATCCAGATATCTTTTGTAGAAAACAGAAATTTAAAATTATCAAACCCAACCCACCGGCTGGTAAGAAAGCTTTTCAAAAACCCCCCATTAATCTTAAATTCCTTAAATGCAATGACAATACCGAACATTGGCATAAAGCAAAACAGGAAATACCAGATCGTAGTGGGCAGCGCAAGCAGGGTAAGCTCTGTATCATCCCTGTTCCAGCGCCTTTTTTTTGATTTCACTTTACCTTTCTCTTTGGCCATACCGTCTCCTCCTCTCTCCCGCCCCGTTCCCCGGAACGGCTCCTTAATATTATAACTTAGTTATTTTGCTACCGATATCTATATTTCTTTAGATATTAGTATAAAAACATTAGTTTATATTTATAACTTCCGTTGTTAATTTTGTGCACAATTAACACATATTTCCTTTATATTTGACATCTTTTTTCTTTTTCTTATCAAGTTCTCACATTTTTATGGTATTTTCCCAGGATATCTGGCATTTCCCGGATAGACCCCGGGGCAAAAGACTGTTATACTTGCTTTCAGGATATGTTACAGACACGGAAAGCGAGGAACGGAATGTTATGAAAGACAATATTTTGCTGATCACCACAGACCAGCAGCGTTTTGACACCATTAACGCCTGGGGGAACCAGAGTATTTTTACCCCCCATCTTAATTATATGGCGGCTATGGGGGTGAGCTACAAAAACTGTTACGCCTCCTGCCCCATCTGCGTGCCCTCCCGCACCACTATTATGACTGGCAGGCAGGGGTATGAAAGCGGCGTGACCTCCAACGCCACCCACGCCGGCTTTATGGCAGAATGCATGAAAGAACGCTCCACCCTGCCCGCCATCCTTACTGATGCAGGCTACCAGACCTGCGCAAAGGGAAAAATGCATTTTGAGCCCGCAAGGGCCCACTACGGTTTTGAAGAAATGCGCCTGCCCCTGGATTATATGCGCCGCCATGACGGCCTGTGGGGGGAAACCCGCCCCAAAGCCCACGGCGTTGGCGAATGTGAAATGGAGCCTGCCCTTTCCACGGTAGAAACCAAAGACAGCATCACCACCTGGATTGCTGATGAGGCAATAGATTTCCTGGAAACCCGGGACGCCACCCGCCCCTTCTTTTTATGGGCCAGCTTTACAAAACCCCACCCGCCCTTTGACCCCTGCCGGGATTTCTGGGCACTTTATGAGGGTGCCCCGCTTCCCTTGCCCGTAACCGGGGACTGGTCCGCCACTTTAGAAGAAACCCCCCAGGGATTCCTTGCAGGCGCATACGAAAACACCAATATGCACCTTTTAAGCCCCTGGCAGAAGCAGGCGGTACGGCGGGCTTATTACGCCTGCATTACACAGGTGGATTATTCCCTGGGCAGAATCTTCGGCGCCCTGCGGGAACAGGGGCTTTTTGAAAATACCTGGGTAATTTTTACCTCCGACCATGGGGAAATGCTGGGGGACCACCATATGTCCCAGAAAAACCTTTTCTTCGAAGGCAGTGCCCATGTGCCTCTTATTATCATGCCGCCCCAGGGACGGGGGATTGCCCACAATATCTCTGTCCCCGCATACGCAGACCTGGGGGATATCTACCCCACCATACTTTCCATGGCGGGCGCGGCACCCAAAGTAAAGGTTTCGGGCCAGGATCTGCTAAAGCCCCTGCCCACAGGCCGGGTATTCTACGGCAACAGCCTGGACCGGAACTTCTGTGTGATGGAAAAAAATTATAAACTGGTCTACTCTGCTGTGGGAAACCATACCCTTCTTTTTGATTTGGAAAAAGACCCTATGGAACAGCACAACCTGGGGGAAATTGCGGAATTTTCTTCTGTCCGGGCACACCTTGAAGAACTGCTGCGCTCCCATACTGCTGCCCATACCCCCCAGGCACTGGATGGCCAGGGGAATTTCAAGGCCTATGACGCCCCCCGCTTCCCGGGAGATATGCCCGGCAGGTGGTTTGGGTTCCATTACAGGGACTACAGCGTGGATACTTTCCATTAGGCCTGGGCGGTTAACCGGCCTGCCATCTTACATGGCTTCCCTTTTCATCCCTGCCCACCACAAGCTGGTCTTCAATTTCCTGTTTCAGCTCTGCCACATGGGAAATGATGCCAATGAGCCGGGAACCCTCGGCCATCCTCTTTAGTACCCTCACCGCCTGGTTCCTGGCATGTCCGTCCAGGGAGCCAAACCCTTCGTCAATAAACATCATGTCCAGATGGACGGCGGATGAGGTTTCCTGTATCTGGTCCGCCATGCCAAGGGCAAGGGACAGCGCCGCCATAAAGGATTCCCCGCCGGAAAGGGTGCGGATTTCCCGCTCCTTTCCGGTAACGCTGGAATACACCATAAGGTCCAGCCCCCGGTTCCTGCCCTCCCCCGCCTTGTCCAGCCCATACATCCGAAGCTCAAACTGCCCGGCAGACATTTCCCGGAATCTCCGGTTTGCCCCGTAAAGGATCCCCTCCAGATAACACCGCTGCACATAGGTCTCCAAATCCATCCGGGAGCCCGGGACATTACCTGACACCAGCCTGTAGAGGGCATCCAGCCTTGTATGCTCTTCCAGGATTTTCCCGCGCTTGTCCATTTCCGGTGCAAGAACGGCGTAAACTTCCCAGTTGGCCCTATATTCCTGTTGATATCTTTCCAGAATCCCTTCCGCTTCCCTGAGCCCTTTTTCCGCCTCCTCCATCTGCCCCTTTACCTTTTCCATGTCCGGGCACTCCTGCTCCCCGATGGCCTCCCTGGCGGCAGCATACATTTTTTCCGCAGAAGCCTTCTTCCTGCTGTGGCTGTCAACTTCCGCCTGCAGCCTGTCCGCATCTTCTTTTTGGTACTTCTCCGCCAACTCCCGCCAGCGGTTTTCTTCCAGGGCTTTTTCCGCCATCATTTTCTCATAGGAGGCCTTGCGCTGCCGCGCCTGCCCTTCCTTTACCGGAAGCTCCTGGGCATATTCCTGGAGCAATGTTTTGGCCTGCTCCTTTGCCGCCTCCGCCGCCCTGGCGGCTCCCCGTGCCTGCCCATAAGCAGCGGCTTCCCTCTCTTTCCCTTCCAGGGCAGCCTGCCCGGCATCCCTGGCGGCCTGGGCATTTTCATAGTCCCTGGCTCCCTCCAGGCTGCCAAGGGCGGCCCGGCTCCCCTCCCAGGCCGCCCAGGCTGTGG
>CAJTVD010000004.1:45824-52452 GCA_910579495.1 uncultured Lachnospiraceae bacterium | reverse complement strand
CCCCTGCCGCTTTGCGCAGTTCCCCCAGGCTTTGGGCTATCTGGGCAAGCTGCTCCTGGGTTTCCCAAAGGAGCTCCGCATTTTTCTTAAGCTGCACCCCTTCCCGGGCCACAGACTGGTATTTCCTGGAAACCATTTCCCTGGCCTGGGGGTAAGGGATCTCCCCGCCTGCCTGCCCCCCGCCTTTCCCCAGATGGGCGCACAGCTTCCCAAAGGCTTCCTTTACCGCCTTTTCTTTTTCATCCGCCAGCCCTGCGGCTGCTTCCGATGCAGCCGCCAACTGTACCTGCCTTTTTTGCAAAACTTCCGTCTCCCGGCCTAAAGCCTCCAGGGCTTCCCTGGAAAGCACCCCTTCCCCGGCCTGTAACTGGCAGGGCAGGGGATGCTCCCTGGAACCGCACACAGGGCAAGGTTCTCCCTGGCGCAGCTCCCTGGCCAGAATCCCTGCCTGGGCATCCAGGAACACCCGCCTTGCCTGCCCATACCGCCTGTTCTCCTTCTCATAGGCAGAACTGGCGGCAGTATAAGCTTCTTTGGCCTTTTGGGCGCCCTGGCGGCGGCGCTCCAATTCCTCCAGAAGAAGGTCCACCCCCGCCATTTCCTCTGCCAGGTTCTCCGCCTCCTGCTTTTTTATCTCCCATAAAGCCAGCAGATTTTCTGCACCCGCCAGGGCCAGAGCCTGTTCCCTGCAAGAGAGCTCCCGCCCCTCCTGCCCTTCCAGCCTCTTTTGCGCCTCCAGGGCCTCCCCTTGCGCCTGCCGGGCTGCCTTCTCCCTTGCCAGCAGCTCCTTTTGGGCCTTTTCTATCTGGGCAAACAGGGACAGCGCCCGGGAAACCCTTTCCGATACTCTATTATAGTTCTCCAGTGCCTTATCCAAAAGCGCCTTTGCCCCCTCTTCCCTGCGGGCGGCATTTTCTGCCAGTTCCTGCAGGCCGGGAAGCTCCTCCTGCTGCCTTTCTAACCTGCCCTTTGTATCCCCTGCCAGCCTGGCGGCATCCTCATATCTACGGAACTCCGCCTCAATTTCATAGGCTGCCCGGATCTGCCTGATAAGAACCTGTTTATCCCTGATCCCCGCCTCCGCCGCCCGGCACTGTGCAAGCTCTTCCCCGGCCTGGGTTAGCTGGGCAAAAAACTTCTGCAAATGGGTCCCGCTGGCATAAGCGTCCCGTTTTTCATCCCGGAGCCTGCCTGCCGCCTGGCAGCATGCCTGGGCCTGGTCCCTTCTTTCTTTCAGCCAGCCGCATAAAAGTGCCAGTTCCTCCAGCAGCAGCTCCATATCCGCCGCTGAAAATTTGCCTTCGCCGGTAAGCCTGCCCTTTAGCTCCTCCAGGATCCCGGTGCGCCCATAGGACGGGATACGGATATGGGAAATCTCTGTCTGGCACACAGCCCTGCTTCTGGCAAGCTCCTTTTCTTTCTCCTTCCTTCTCCTGCCCAGTTCCTCGGTAATGTCCTGGTACAGCTCCGTTTTAAACAGCTTGCGGAAAATAACCTTCTTATCGTCCGACCTGGCCCTTAGCAGCTCCATAAACTCCCCCTGGGCAATCATGGCAACCTGCATAAACTGCCCCTTAGCCAGGCCCACAATCTCTTCCAGCTTCCTGTCGGTTTCCTTCTGGGGATACACCGTGCCATTCGGCATGAATAGGGATACGGTTTCGCTCTCCTCCCGCACCCCCTCTTTTCTCTTCATAGGCCGCAGATGCCTGGGAACCCTGCGCACCGTATATACCTCGCCGCCCTGGGAAAAGGACAGTTCCACAAAAGGCTCCACTGAAAGCTCCGCAAAATGGCTTTGCAGCTCCACACCGTCCTTTTTGTCCAGCCCGGAGCTGGCTTCCCCGTAAAGGGCGAAAACAATGGCATCAAAAATTGTGGTCTTCCCTGCCCCGGTATCCCCGGTAATAAGGAACAGGTTCTGGCCAGGCTCCTGGAAGCTGATGGTGGCCTGCCTGCCATAGGAACCAAACGCCTGCATTGTCAATGTTAGTGGTTTCATCCTATTTCGCCTCCCGGACCGTATTGATCACATCCTTTAGAATCTCCCTTTCCCTGCTGTCTGTCTCCTTTAAAAAAGAACAGCACAGGGCAAAGGGATCCAGCAAAGCCTCCCTTTTTGCTTTCCTGCCATAATCCGCCCTTCTGGCATTTTCCCTTCTGATTTCCAGCAGGTAAGGGAATGCTGCCCGGAGGCGGTCCTGCATATCAGCCACATCCAAATCCACCTTGTCTGTCAAAATAACGGTAACGTAATCCCCAGAGGGCTGCCTGAGCACTTCTTCCAGCTTTCCTTTGACTACACAGACCCGGCGGAGGGGCTCTAAGGGCAGCGCTGTGGTTTTAACAGCCTCCCCCTTTTCCCCCATCTCCACCATAAGGATCCCTTTTTGCTGCCCCGCTTCACTGACTGAACAGGCCAGGGGGGTACCGCAGTAGCGCCAGTTCTCCCTGCCTGCTTTCATGGGCTTATGGATATGGCCTAAAGCGGCATAGTCAAAACACGCCAGCACCTCTGCAGAAACCTGGTCGATATTTCCCACTGTCCTGATTTCCGAATCCATCCTCTCCACTTCCTCCGCCACTTTCCCTACAGGCAGATAGAACTGATGGCTCACAAGGACATTCCGCTCCCTGGAGTCTATCTTTTCCCTTGCAATCAGTTTCTGTATGGTATCGTTATAGGAAAGGCTGTTTCCATCCCCGTCTGTCCCCACAATCTGGCGCACCATAGAAGGCCTCACAAAAGGGAGCAGATAAAAATTCACCCTGCCAAAGGCGTCCTCTAAGGTAACCTTTTCTATGTACTCCCCCTCCCTTTGGGGCGGCATGCCGACCATATACATTCCCTGCCTGGAAAGCACATTCCTGAAACAGTTTACCCGCTGGCCGCTGTCATGGTTCCCGCCAACGGACATAATGGCCATACCGGGAATGCCCGCCAGGCCCGTGATAAAACTGTCAAATATCTCCACCGCCTCCGCGGAGGGCACTGGCTTATCGTAAATATCCCCTGCAATCACTATCCCATCCGGCTTTTCCCTTTGTGCTGCCAAAACCACCTGCTTTAAAATATATTTCTGGTCTTCACAAAGATCCCTGTCCATTAGCCTCAGGCCAATATGTAAATCCGATAAATGAAAAAATTTCATTTCCGCCGCACCTTCCTGTGGTTTTTTAAGTACCTTTGATCAACAGCCCGCCACCTAACCGATCAGCACCCTCTTCCCCTCAAAAGCAAACCCATATTTCCGGATTTTATCTGCCGGGACTCCTTTCTCTTCCAAAGTGCAGGCATACCGCTTTTCCTCAATTTGCTTCAAGGCTGCATCCACAGTATCCTCAAGGCTTCGCTCATCCTCCGGGTCACGCACCTTGAATTCAAGGATGAATGCATCATCCTCCCTGTGCCTGGGCTCCAGCATGACATCATAGCGCCCGAACCCACTCTCCCTGTTAGATGTTATGCTGTACCTGTCCGCCAGGCCTACCATCAGGCCCAGCACGAAACCATGGTAAAACCGTTCAGGCTCCGAAGCCTCTGAAGGCCTGTTACCCGAGTCAAAGCAACTGAAAGTGGCCAGGGCTGTCCTATTCATATAGATGTTCATCGCCTTTTTGTCACCCATCAGCAGAGCCTTGACAAAGGCATTATAATCCGGGGTATATTCAGAAAACCAGCCCTCAATCATACGTTCGAACATCATCCGCACTTCCTGGTTGGTCAGCCGCAGCTCATAATCCGCTTTCCCGCGTTCATCATACGCCACATGCTCTGCCTTTAGATAACCGCCAGCCAGGAGCAGGCCCCAGATAGCGTTTATGTTATGGCCAAGCTGGTCGAATATGACCTGTTCATCGATTGTTGTATGGAAGGACTTTCCCTGCAGCAAATCTTCCATGATGATTTTTATATCCGGTATCCCCCCTTGGACCAGCTTGCCAACCAGGCTGTTGGAGCTGGTGTTCGCCCAGTAAGGCCTGAACTGCCGTTTGTCCAGGTAATTGATAATCGACCAGGGATTATAGATATTCCGTGTATTTCCAAACGTAAAGCCATCGTACCACGCACGGACTTTTTCTTTGGGATGTCCCTCTTCCATTTCCCCCATCCCAAATTCATCCATAGCGGCAAACACTTCCTCTTCTGTGAAACCAAAGCAGTCCCCATATTCCGCCGAAGTCACCGTTACCACCTTTAAGTTATTCAAATCCGAAAACATAGACTCCCTGCCCACCCTGGTAATTCCTGTCATAATGGCACGTTCCATATATGGATTCGTCTTAAAGGTAGCATTGAACAGGCTTCTGGTAAAGGCCGCCATCTCTTTCCAGAATCCGTTCACATAAGCCTCCTGCATGGGCGTATCATATTCGTCCAGCAAGATGACCACCCTTTTCCCATAATAACGGGACAGATAGCAGCACAGCATCTTAAGTGAAAAGGACGCTGCACTATCCTCCATATCCGCCGATATCTCCCTGAAATCCTTTTTTTCGCTCTCGCTTAGCAGCCCATCCTCCAGCAGGAAGCCAAACCTGTCGTAAAGCGCCTTAATCACACGGCATATGGCTTTCCTGGCCTGCACAAAGGATGTCTCCTTAATATCCGCAAAGCTGAGCATAAGCACTGGATACGTCCCCTGCAGTTTACGGAATTTCTCCTCCCTCCAGACATCCAGGCCTGCAAACAAATCGCCCCTGGCCGCATACTCCACTGAAAAAAACTTCTCTACCATGCTCATGGCCAGTGTCTTCCCGAAACGTCTGGGGCGGGTAATCAGGGTCACACTGTCCCCCTCTTCCCACCATTCCTTGATGAAACATGATTTATCTATATAAAAATAGCCCTCCCTTCTGATGGTCTCGAAATCCTGACATCCGATGCTCACTGTCCTTGGCATACCTGCCCCCTTTCTGGCTATTTCCTGCAGATACATTTTCTTGGTTTCAGTATAGCTGATTGCAAAACTCATTACAACAAGAATTTCTTCTATGCAAAAGTCCTGGAAATAGCTCCCAGCCGCCCCTTACCTGCAATATTTTGTTCCATGGGTGCCTGCTAACCCCAGAATAATCTATACGGAATTTGTACAAAGTGATACAATATCAGCAGACAAACGCGCCCTCTGGAAACGCCAGAAGGGCTGATGCGGGACTGGAATAAAAACAGGAGGATCTCTATATGTACAGGCTTGCCATCTGTGACGATAACCCGGCAGATATTGCCTATCTTTCCGCCATACTGAAACAATGGGCACAGGATAATTCCATTCCCATCCGTCTGGAAAGCTTTCCTTCTGCGGAAGCTTTCCTCTTCCAATACCAGGAGGAGAAGGGGTATGATATCCTCCTTCTGGATATTGAGATGAAACAGATGAGCGGCATGGAGCTGGCATGGCAGATACGCCGGGAAGACCGCTCCCTCCAGATCATCTTCATCACCGGGTATATGGAGTATATATCCCAGGGTTATGATGTGGAAGCCCTTCACTACCTTTTAAAGCCTGTAACGGAAGAAAAGCTAAAAAGCGTCCTCTCCCGGGCAATACAGCGGTGTGCCTACAAAGAACAGGAATTGTACCTGCCCGCCAAAAGCCCTGCCCTTGGGGAGGGGGAAATCGCCATGGTACGGATTCCTGTGTATGAAATCCGCTACCTTGAAGTGCGCAAAAACTACGTGACCATCCATGCCAGGGAAGATTTTGTCACCAAAAAACCCCTTAATGAACTGGAAGCACAACTGGGCGAAAGTTTTTTCCGCACCGGGAGGTCTTTCATCATTAATTTAAAATGCGTAAGCAAAATAACCAAATCCCAGGTATTTCTAAAAGACGGCACGGCTGTGCCTCTTTCCCGGAAGCTATATGAAGGGCTTAACCGCGCTATGATTGCTTACTTCTGAAAATTCCGTCCCCCGGATCAGGCATTTCATCCCTTCACTGAGTTCCCGGGAAATTCCCATGCTATACTGTTTTACAGGAAACCACCAGGGCGGTTATCCTGCGTCCGCCAGGCAGGTTTTGCGGAAAATGATTCTGAATATAGTACCCCAGGCACAGCCTGGGGTGCGCAGGAGGGAAATTATGAAAAAGAACCAGCCTTCTAAATATGGCATCCTCAATAACTCCCTGTTCATGGCAGGAACCGCCTGGAAAAATGTCCCCAGCGTCCTATATCTGACACTGGCCCAGGCCTTGCTGGCAGTAGGGCTTTCTGTGGCGGAGCTTTACGCCGGGCCTGCAGTGTTAAAAAATCTGGAAACCCATGCCCCCCTTGAAAAACTGCTTCCCACCATCCTTATTTTTACCCTTTGTATTACGGGCCTGGATGCCCTTACCGCCTACGTAAACCAAAATCTCATGTTCGGCAGATGCCAGGTGCGGGAATGCATTATCCAGTGCATTATGAAAAAATCCAGCACCTGTTCCTACCCCCTGCTGGAGGGAAAAGATTTTTCCCAAACCCTGTCCAAATCCATGGACGCCGTTTTATCCAACAGCTCCCCGGCAGAAGATATCTGGAATACTTACGCCGCCATCCTCCAAAATCTGTTGGGGTTTTTGATCTATCTTTATCTCCTGTCCCATGCAGACGCCATCATTATAGCAGTGGCCACAGCCGCCGC
>CAJTVD010000004.1:0-45814 GCA_910579495.1 uncultured Lachnospiraceae bacterium | reverse complement strand
ATTGCCGGGTACCTGGCCGGCCGCCATTTAAATCAATGGGGCTACCGGCACAGGCAGGAGGAAGCGGCCCTGGCCAGCCAGTTCAGTTATGTGGAAAAAAAGGCAGGGGACCGCAGCCTGGCAAAAGATGTCCGGATTTTTGGCATGGAAAGCTGGCTTGGGGGACTTTTGGACAAATACTTAAGGCTCCGGCAGGATTTTTATATGAAAAGAGAACGGGTCTACCTGCTTGCAGATTTCACAGACCTTTTCCTTGGTGTTTTGCGCAACGGTATCGCCTATTCCTACCTGCTCCACATGGCTCTTTCCGGGAAACTGGGGGCGGCGGAATTCCTGCTGTACTTTTCAGCGGTAAGCGGCTTTACCGCATGGATTAGCGGTATTATGGAAGGTTTTTCCACCCTCCACAAGCAAAGCATCACCCTGGCCTCCATACGGGAACTGCTTGACTACCCGGAAACCTTTTCCCTGGAAGAAGGCATCCCCCTGGTGCCGGAAGCAGGGTTTCCTTACACTATTGAATTGAAGGATGTAACCTTCCAATATCCGGGGGCAGAGGAACCTGTTTTCTCCCACTTAAACCTGACAATCCACCCCGGGGAAAAGCTGGCGGTGGTAGGCTTAAACGGTGCAGGCAAGACCACCCTTATCAAACTGGCCTGCGGTTTTTACGACCCCGGCCAGGGGGAAGTGCTGCTAAACGGGGTAAATATCAAAGACTACAGGCGAAGGGATTACTACCAGCTTTTTGCGGCGGTCTTCCAGGACTTCTCCCTCCATGCCGCCGGGATTGGGGAAAATGTGGCGCAGGCCGACGAAAACATTGACTATGCCAGGGTATGGGACTGCCTGGAAAAAGCCGGGATGAAAGAAAAAATATCCCGGCTCCCCCAGGGGATTTCCACGCACCTGGTAAGGGATGTTTACGAAGACGCCCTGGAGTTTTCCGGGGGAGAGCTGCAAAGGCTCATGCTGGCAAGGCTGCTTTATAAAAACAGCCCCATTATCATACTGGATGAGCCTACGGCGGCCCTGGACGCCATCGCGGAAAGCGATATTTACCAAAAATATTGCAGCCTGGCAAAGGGGCGGACTGCGGTTTTTATCTCCCACAGGCTTGCTTCCACCCGTTTCTGCGACCGCATCCTGTTGCTGGGCCAGGGCGGCATTGTAGAGCAGGGAACCCACCAAGAACTCCTGGGGCAAAAGGGCGCTTATGCCCGGCTCTTTGAAATCCAAAGCAAATATTATCGGGAAGGAATGAAGAAAAATGACGGGAATGAATGAAAAAATATCCTGGCAGGAAACCCTGGGGCTAAACCTGCGGGCAGTGCGTACCTGGCATAAAGATTGCCCCATGCTCTTTTTGTCGGCAGGGCTTTTCTCCCTTGCCCAGGGGCTGTCCCCTTACCTTACCCTCTACTTCTCCGCCCGGATCCTCAATGAGCTTGCCGGTGGAAGAAGGGCTGAAATTCTTTTCCGGCAGGTGATAACGCTTCTATTGGCCGGTACTGCCGCCCAGGCCTTAAAGGCAGCCATCTTCAGATGGAAAACTGCCCTGGCCGCCAACCTGTTTGCCTGCAACCAGCGCAGGACGGCGGCCAAGCTTCTGTCGTTGGATTTTTCGGCGGCAGATGATACCGCCACCCACGAAATGCGGAACCGTATTTTCCAGACAGAAAGCTGGAGCGGCTGGGGCATCCAGAGGGTTTATTACTACTATCAGGATTTTCTGGAAGCCCTTTTTAAAATGGCCGGGGCAGTGGCGTTATCCTTTTCCTTTTTCACATTACAGGTAAAAGAGGCCCCAGGATGGCTGTCATTCCTAAACCACCCCCTGGCACCATTGCTGCTGGTCCTTATTATGGCAGGAATCACGGTTCTCTCCCCCTGGCTGGAAGCCGCCGGAAATGAATGCTGGAATAACATTGACGATGACATGAAGGTGGGGAACCTGCTGGGGCTGTACTATATCCAGGCCCTGGAAGACCCCAAAAAGGCCCTGGATATGCGGATATACCGGCAGGAGATTTTAGGGCTGAAATATTACAGGGAAAGCGGCCGCTTTATTGACACCCATTCCCGGATAGCCAAAGCCGCCAGGGGGAAAATGGGTGCCAGCTTTGCCCTTTCCTCTGCCCTTTCCAGGATTTTTATGGGAATCTGTTATCTGTTTGTATGCCTGAAAGCCTGGGGAGGCGCTTTCGGCGCAGGCTCGGCAACCCAGTATATCGGCGCCATCACCGCCCTTTCCCAGGGGCTGTCCGGCATGCTTAAGGCCCTGGGGGATGCAAAGGTTAACAGTCCCTCCCTTAAAACCACCTTTCAGTTCCTGGATATCCCAAGCCGGATGTACCACGGCTCCCTTACAGTAGAAAAACGCTCTGACAAAAACTATGAAGTGGAATTCCAAAATGTCAGTTTCCGGTATCCCGGTGCCAAAACCGATGCCCTTAAAAATATTTCCATTAAATTCAGGATTGGGATGCGGCTTGCAGTGGTTGGGGAAAACGGTTCCGGAAAGACCACCTTTATCAAGCTCCTGTGCCGGCTATATGATCCCACGGAAGGAAAAATCCTGCTCAACGGCATTGACATCCGGAAATACAACTACCAGGAATACATGGACATATTTTCCGTGGTCTTCCAGGATTTCCAGCTTTTATCCTTCCCCTTAGGGGAAAACGTCGGGGCCGGGGAAAACTACCACAGGGAAAGGGCTTTGGAATGCCTGGAAAAAGCCGGCTTTTCCGCCAGGGCCGCTTCCCTGCCTAAAGGCCTTGACACCCCGGTTTACAAAGATTTTGATGATAGCGGCATACAGGTTTCCGGCGGGGAAGCCCAGAAAATCGCCATTGCCAGAGCCCTATACCGGGAGGCTCCCTTTATCATCTTAGATGAACCTACTGCCGCCCTTGACCCCATGGCTGAATATGAAATCTACACCAAATTTAACGAGATTATTGACGGCCGGACAGCCATTTACATCAGCCACAGGCTGGCCTCCTGCCGGTTCTGCGATGAGATCCTGGTGTTCTCCCAAGGCCGGGTAGATGCCCGGGGAGACCATGATACCCTGCTGGCCCAGGGCGGGAAATACTGCCAGCTTTGGAATGCCCAGGCACAGTACTACACCAGCCCAGGTGATTTCCCCAGATCCTCTTAGCCGTAATTATAAGCATAAAAAACGGGGGAACTTAAAGTCCCCCGTCTTTCCTTCATACTTCTACCGCAGCAGGTTCATCACCACATCCGCCGATTTATTCGCCTGTACCAGCATGGCCTGGGAGGCCTGCATCATAATACTGTTCTTTGCATGGGCCATCATCTCAGATGCCATATCTGCATCACGGATAAGGGATTCACTTGCCTGTGTGTTCTCAATTACATTGTTGTTATTATCTACCGTATGTTCCAGGCGGTTTTGCATGGAGCCATAAGTGCTTCTCCTGCCGCTTACCATGCCTATTGCTTCCTTCACACGCCGGAGCGCTTTTTCCGCATACTTTGGCTTGCTTATAGTAACGGAATTTATTGCCAGGGAACAGGAATTAATGCGTGTCCGGGGAATTTCCACCAAATCCCTTGTCTCCGCGCCCACCAGCACATTCAGGGGATCCCGCCACCTTCTTTCCGATTCCTCCAGGAACATGGCAACTCTTGCGCTTCCCCCAATATCCGTTAAGGTATGGGTCCCCACTGCCTTATGGGCAATTTTCAGCGCACCATTTTCCAGCGTAGCCGTCAGGGGGGCTTTATTCCCGTTATCATCTCCATTGGCAAACATATCGTTCAGCATATCCACAAATTCCTGCCCTGTGTAGCTGGAATTTTCCGGGAAAGTGTACTGATAGGGTACAGAGTCCGCGGAGAAGGTAAACACATTCTGCCCCTCCTTAAAGGTAATACCCTTGGATATGTCCTTGGTCCCCACAATATAAGTTTCTTTGGGCTTTCCGTTGGTCTTATAGAAGACAAAGCTTGCGGCGCTTCCCCTGATGCCATCCAGGACATACGATCCTGCGTCCGGCGCCTTGTCCGCTTTTCTTTTCACCACGATCTGCAGGGCCGTGTCGTCATTGGCGCCAACAACCCCTGTGGAAAGCCCGCCCACTGTGACCTTGATATCAAAATCATCCAGGCCTTCCGCAGCAAATTCATCCTGTATCTTCTGCTGCAACAGGGCGGCAATCTCATCCCCTGTATAGACCCCTTCCGGAATGGTGATATTCATCTCTTTTTTATAGCTGTTGGCGGTTCCGTTGCGGCTTGTATGGGTAAAGTCAAAGGTGAACACGTCATTGGCACCGGAAAAAATCTCAATAGGCTCCGCCTTTAAATCCTTCCGCCCTATGATATAGGCGTCAGTATAATCTGAATCTTTATAATCCCCTTCCTTTGTGTAACTTTGCACATCTTTGGCCTTAGTCCTGGACAAAAGTATATCCATATGGAAACTGCCCGAAGAAGTTATGGAATTGCTGTCAGCAGTCATCTGCAGCTTTCCGTCTGAGGTAAGCCCTACCGTAACCTTGCCTTTTAAAACACTCTGGTCAATGCTGGCCTGCAAAGCGTCTTTTAACGTACTGCCAGTATAATTTCCCTTGGGGATGGTAATTTCAACATCCCCATCGCTATTTCCGATATTTAAAGTCAGCTTATCATTGTTTCCATCAATGGCCACATTTGCAGGAACAGGGAGATAGGTTGTCAAAGTTGCTTTACGTGACGTCTGGGAAGAATGCTCCACAGGGTCTGTAGTGGTACCCAGCATTCCCCACCATGCAGAGTTTGAATTGCTATAATAGTAACTTGGCTGGATATACCATGTGCCATCCGCCACACTGGAAGGAGGCGTGGAGGTAAAGGTCAGTTTTCCGGTAGCGCCGTCATAGGACGCGCTGATACTCTGAAGATAAGCATCGCCGCTGTTCCTGAACTGATAATTCATTTCCGCCACCAGGCTCGCCATATTGCTGTAAGTATTGCTTCTTAAAGTGATTTCCTTGTTATACCCCCGCATTAAAAAGCCTATCTTATTTTTCGCCCCATCGATTGTTATAGGAATATTTCTCCGGTCTGCAGGAATCACCACAGAAGAGGACGCATCTACCTTATTGACCTGGGTAGACCCTTGCGGCCGGTCTATGCTGCCAGATTTCTCCGAAAAGCTTACATAACGTATATTGGTTACTGTCCCCGTAAAAAGCTTTTTATAGGTATCATTCTTTTGCCTTGCATCAAAGGCAATACTCTGTACATCCTTTGTCAGCCCTTTTATATTCAGGTGGCCTGAGGAAAAACCGAATTCTATTTTGTCAGCGATTCCTATAAATCCAACTGCAGTTTTTATGTAGGCATTTATCTTGGCAGCCAGCGCACTTCCGTCAGTATGTTTTCCCGCTAAGACCGTACTATCTATGGTATACTGCTTTCCATTGATATTAAAGGATAAGGCGGCATTGGCATCCAGATTTATTTCCCCATTTAAATTTGCCGCCCCTGTAAGCACGGCGTCCCACCCGTTGGTCCTGCTGGGAAGATACCTTGTACTGAGAAAAAGTGCGTCATAAGTGTTGGCATAAACTGTATTGGCCGTGGTATCAAACTCAATCCGGCTTTCTTTGCCCCCTATTTTACTGGTTAGCGCTAAATAATAATAGGGAGAAGAATAATAGGTGGTTGCCCCAATTTCATTTTCCAGCCCCTTATCCTTCAGCTTCTTGTTGATTTCAGATGCAAGCTCAGAGATAGTATACTCTTTGCCTGGATCCAGGGTTATCTCTGTAAAATTGGCAGCGCCATTTATTTTTAGCCGCAGGATATTATTGGTGTTGTCTATGGCTACCTTCGTTGTATAACCAGAGCCATAATACGCACTGCCTTGTATGCTGGCATGTGTGCCGCCGGTGGAATTTCCATAATTTACATTATCATAAAATACGGAAGAATAGACAGGCTTTGCTGTCTCCAGTTTAAACATATTTCCTTTAAGGCCGGTAATGCTGGTAGCGTTATCCTCCCCCTTGATCTGAATGCAGGAATCGCCATACTCCATAGCCTTCACGCCGCTGGCATTGGGGTTGCCCGCCAGCTGATTATTGATCAGGTCTATCATTTGGGAACGGGAATATGCCCCTGCCGGGATCTTAAGGGAAACAAAATTGGTATTGTTGGACTTTTCAACATAAAAGCCCAGTTCATCGTTTTGCCCTGAAGTAATGATCAGCGGTTCTGTCAAATCAAACATCGTGGTCCCTAACAAACTGGTAGTTGCGCTGCCATTATAATAATCATAAATAAGATAAGAAAGGGAACCGTCTACAGTGGAAATTTCCGCAGGCATTCCATTGGGCCTTTCAAAGTTGATATTGCAATATCCATCCTTCGTAAGCTCGAAAACAAACCCTGGGTTTCTAGGCGACATCCTGCCTAATGCATCGTCAATTTCGTCTACCAGCTCCTGGGTGGTATATGTGCCCGGCGGGACTGTAAAGGTAAACTTGTTGGGTGTATAGTAGCTGGGCAGATGAATATTCATCTCATTCCCCATAGCCGGGACTGTATGCATCTGGTTATCATCCCACTTTCTGTTCCCGGCAATCCGGTAAAAGGAATCCTCATGCTCCTCAAATACAGGCTGCTCATTATAAAAGGTCCCATAATCAATGCGGTCAATTTCTGACCTTAGCTGGTCGAACTCAGCGTCCAGCGCGGCACGGTCGCCTTCCGTGCAGGTGCCATTGAGGGATTTAACCGTCAGCTCATTCATACGCTGCAATATATCATGCACTTCGTTCATAGCGCCGTCAGCGACCTGAACAAAAGAAATACCATCCTGCGCATTAGCTGTTCCCTGCTTTAGCCCACGAATCTGCCGGCGCATTTTTTCAGAAATGGCTAACCCTGCCGCATCGTCTGCGGCACGGTTAATCCGATAGCCGGAAGATAATTTTTCCATTGTCTTTCCGGTTTTCTTTCCATTTATCTGTATTTGTGTATTAGCGCCTATGGCAAGCAAATTATTTTGTACAGATATCATATTTTCATCCCCTTGGCTGTAAAAATATTCAGATTGCAAACCACACGGAATCACCGTTTTACCATTTGTAAATATGGTATAATTTGCCATCTTTTAAAATGATATCTAATCAGGGATAATCAAGTCAATTACCTATAATTCATATTCGCATTACCAAAGATGCAATATTCAAAAATAACTATTTTCCGTAAGCGCCCCTACAGCGTTTCAGCCATTTTCCTCTGATATAATAGGTAATAAACAGGACCGAAGTCACCGTCCAGGTAAGGGGATAACTAAACGCCACTGTGGAAACCTCGGGCCTTAAGGGAACCACTCCCAGGATCCATATCACACGCAGCATGCAGACACCCACGCAGGTCATCAGCATAGGGGGCACGGCGTCCCCGCACCCTCTTGTGGCACCTCCCAGGATTTCAATGCAAATATAGCACACATAACTGGGGGAAATCACACGCATCATCCCAAGGCCTATGGAAACCACCCCCAAATCGTCCGTAAACATGCGGAAGAAAATATGGCCGCCTGCAAGGACAATGGCGCTTAGTAAAAGGCTTGTAAACGCCGCCATCCCCAGGCAGACCCTCACGCTTTTTTTGATCCGCCCGTATTTTCCCGCCCCAAAATTCTGGCCCACAAAGGTGGTAATGGATACCCCGTATGCCCCCATGATCATCCAGAAAATCCCGTCCACCTTCCCATAGGCAGTCCATGCCGCCACAGTGTCAGTGCCAAAGGAATTGATGCTTGACTGTATGATCAGGTTGGAGATGGAATACATGGCTGACTGAACCCCGGCCGGTAAGCCAATCCGTATAATGCTATGCAAAAAATAGGGCGAAAAACGGATTTCCTTAATAAATAGCCTGTAGGAATCCTCCGTTTTCATAAGGGATGCCATTACCATAAGCGCACTGGCCACCTGGCACAGGGCAGTAGCCGCCCCTACGCCTACTACCCCCATCTTCAATACCCTCACAAAAAGAATATCCAGCAAAATATTGGCGATGCAGGACAGGATCAGAAAATAAAGGGGCCGCCTGGAATCCCCCACAGCCCTTAAAATGCCTGACCCCATATTATAGATAAGGGAGGGGATGACCCCAAGGAAATAAACCCGCATGTATACCACAGACAAAGAAAGGATTTCCTCCGGCGTATGCATCGCCAAAAGCGCCATACCGGAAAAGGCAAGCCCCAGGGCCATGATAACCGCGCCCCCTGCCGCAGAAAGGGCAACCGCCGTATGTACCGTCCTTTTTACATCCTCCTTTTTCCCCGCCCCATAATACTGGGAAATGATTACTGCCGCGCCGGAAGATAGGCCGGTAAAAAAGCCGATCAGCAGATTGATCAGTGTCGCCGCCGGCCCGCCTACCGCCGCCAGCGCCTCTTTGCCCACAAACTTCCCTACGATCACTGCGTCTGTAGTGTTATAAAGCTGCTGGAAAAAAGTCCCAAACAAAATTGGGAAAAAGAAAAATAGGAGCTGTTTCCATATCACCCCTTCCGTTATTTGGTTGGAAATTTGATACCTGTCCTTTTTCATATGTAACTGTAACCCCCTGTCCTGATATTCCAAAAGCCGCAAAGCAACGTGCCACTTATTATAGCCGCTTTACCCCTGAAAAACAATAGGACAGAAATTGATTTCCGCGGCTTGGGGGCAAATACATTGTATTCAAAAGAGAAATCAGATATACTCATAATACGGTAACACAGAGTATGCGCATATCAGCCAAACAACTATCGGCTGGCGGCATGGAGGTTAAAATGTACATAGGAGATTTACATATTCATTCCAGGTATTCCCGGGCAACCAGCAGGGACTGTACCCCCGAATCCCTGGACTTCTGGGCCAGAAAAAAGGGAATCGATATTGTTGGCACAGGAGATTTCACCCATCCCGCCTGGCGGGCGGAGCTGGCGGAAAAGCTGGAGCCTGCGGAAGACGGCCTGTATACGCTGAAGGAAGAATACAGGCTCCCGGGCGCACCAGGCTCTAAGCCCCGTTTCGTTGTAACCGGGGAAATCAGCTCTATCTACAAAAAAGGGGAGCGGGTACGAAAAGTCCACAGCCTCCTGCTCCTGCCAGGGCTGGCGGAAGCGGAAGCCCTGGCAAGGCGGCTGGAGCTGATTGGAAATATCCATTCAGACGGGCGCCCCATCCTCGGCCTTCCCTGCCGGGATTTACTGGAAATTATGCTGGAAACTGTCCCGTCGGGGATTTATGTGCCTGCCCATATCTGGACGCCCCACTTTTCCCTTTTCGGCGCTTTTTCCGGTTTTGACAGAATTGAGGATTGCTTTGAAGACCTGACACCCCATATCCACGCCCTGGAAACAGGGCTTTCCTCCGACCCTCCTATGAACTGGCGGGTGGGGGCATTAGATCCCTTCAACCTGATTTCCAATTCTGACGCCCACTCACCCGGGAAACTGGGAAGGGAAGCCAACCTGTTTGACATAACCATGTCTTACCAGGGGCTGGCAGAAGCCATACAGGAAGGGAAGGGGCTGGCGGGCACCATTGAATTTTTCCCCGAGGAAGGGAAATATCATTTCGATGGGCACAGAAAATGCGGGCTGTGCATCAGCCCTGGGGAGACGGAAAAATATGGAAACATGTGCCCTGTGTGCGGTAAAAAGATCACCATAGGAGTGCTCAACCGGATAGAGCAGCTTGCAGGCCGGGAGGAAGGTTTTGTCCTTCCCAAAGGGCGGCCCTTTGAAAGCCTGGTTCCCCTTTTGGAGGTCATCGCCGCCTCCACCGGAATTTCCCCTGCCAGTAAAAAGGCGGCAGGGCAATACCAGGAAATCACCCAAGCCCTGGGGCCGGAATTTGCTGTTTTGCGCCAGGTTCCCATTGAGGATATCCGGAAAGCCGCCGGGCCGCTTATTGCAGAGGGAATCCGCCGGCTGCGCCAGGGAGTGGTGGAACGCACCCCGGGCTATGACGGGAAATATGGGAAAATTGGCCTCCTGTCCCCGGAAGACATCAGCAGCCTGGAAGGGCAAATGTCCCTTTTTCCAACCGGGGAGCTGCAAAAACCGGCAAAGGGGCAGGCTCCCAGGGCAGCAGGCAGCCAAAGGACAAGCTCCCGGCCAAAAACAAAAATAGAAAAGGCCCCCAACACCAGCCTGCCACTCCTGCCCAACCAGAATCTCAGCCAACGCCAGCAAGAAGCGGCAGGACGGGCAGGGGATACCATTGCGGTGATTGCCGGCCCTGGGGCCGGAAAGACGAAAACGCTTATCGCCAGGCTGCACCACCTTCTGGAAGTGAGGAAGATCCCCCCGGAAGAAATCACAGCAGTGACTTTCACCAACAAAGCGGCAGAAGAAATGCGCACCAGGATGGCCCTGGGAGCCGCTCCCGGAAAGCAGGGAAAAGAAAGGAAAAAGCGGAAGCCTGAAGTACAAATTGGCACCTTCCATGCCATCTGCAGCCGCCTCCTGCAAGACGCCGGGCTCTCCTTCCTGATAGCAGATACAGGGCTCCAGGCAGAACTGGCGGAAAAAGCCCTGCGGGAATTCCAGCAAAAAGAGCCCCCTGCCAAATTCCTCCAGGAACTCTCCAGGGCCAAAAACACCCTGGCAGGGATAGAAGACAGCCCGGTGTACGGGCTTTACCAGAAGCTCCTAAGGGAAGCAGGAGCCCTGGATTATGACGACCTTCTTCTGGAAACATTAAAAATACTGGAAGGCATTAAAGAGGGCACACCCCAGCGGAAATGTTTTTCCTATTTGCTCATAGACGAGTTCCAGGATATCAATCCCCTTCAGTACCAGTTGGTAAAAGAATGGAGGCGGGGCGGGCAGGAGCTGTTCGTCATTGGCGACCCGGACCAGTCCATCTATGGGTTCCGCGGCTGTGACCCTGGCATCTTCCTGCGCCTGCACAGGGAATATCCCCGTCTCCAGTCCATCCGGCTGGAGGAAAATTACCGCTCCTCCCCGGATATCCTCCAGGCAGCCCTTGGAGTGGTTTCCCATAATCCCGGGCAGCAACGCCGGATGGAGCCCAAAAGGGAAAAGTCATATCCTGTCCGCATTGTATCTGCGGAGGATGAACGCCGGGAAGCCATCTTTATCGCCAAAGAAATTAACCGGCAGATTGGCGGTATTGATATGCTGGATACACAGGAAAACGGGGCTGGGCCCGGGCACCCCATCCGGGGCTTTTCGGATATTGCCATACTCTACCGGACCCACCGCCAGGCGGCCCTCCTTGAAATGTGCCTCAGGCAGGAAGGCATTCCCTACCAGGTAGCAGGGCGGGAAGACTTCCTCACAGGGCAGGAAGTTAGGGCAACATTATATTTTTTCCGCCATATGCTGTATCCCCAGGAAGAAGCCACACAGAAGCTGTGCCAAAAGCTGCTCATCCCTTTTCTGGGTGACGCCCCAGAGGCAAAGCTTGCACACCTGGCTGATATATTCAGCAAAAAAACCAACAAAACCCGCCCTATGAAGCTTCTTGAAGAGTGGTTTGAGGAAATCCTGTTCCCCGGCCATGAAGATGCCCTGAAAAAACTGACAAATATGTCGGTACTGTACCCTTCCATGGAAGCCTTCCTCCACACCCTTTCTTTTGGGGAAGAGGGGGACGTAAGGCGCAATGGGGGAAGAAAATTTGTCCCGGATACAGTAACCCTGATGACGCTTCATGGTTCCAAAGGGCTTGAATTTCCTGTGGTTTTTCTTTATGGGATGGACAAGGGCCGGTTTCCCCTGGAATCCGGCACCCCCGGCAAAGAAATCTCCCTGGAAGAAGAACGGCGCCTTTGCTACGTGGGCATGACCCGCGCCAGGGAAGAGCTGATCCTGCTTTGCAGCCAGGAAGCCTCCCCTTTCATAGAGGAAATCCCGGCAGAAAACGCCCAGTGGGAAAACGTGGGAAAAACAGACGGGCAAACCAAAGCCACACAGATGAGCCTGTTTGATTTCATGTAAAATACAAAAAAAGCGGAGAGCCTAAAGCTCTCCGCACTTCCCGGTACAGGGAACATGGGCTGGGGGATTTTCATCCAAATTCACCACCACTGTAGCCAATTCCCATAAAAAGAAATCATCATGTTCAATGAGCAGGACGGTTGGCCGGAGCAGCCCACATGCCCTTATAAACTGTTCACGGAACATAACATCCATATAATTTAAAGGTTCGTCCAAAACGATTACATGGTTACGCCTGCTTAAAACCTTCGCCAGGTAGATTTTTTTCTTTTCCCCGCTGCTGTAAGTGCTGCATGGTTTATTCAGCAGTTCCTCCGTTATATCAAACATTCCGCACACCTGCCTGCTGCCATGATACTCCTTTTCATTTTCCAGCCCTGTTTCCAGAAACTCCCTTCCGCTGCGGCAGCCTCCCAGGCTGATTTCCTGGGGCAATGCCGAAAATATAATATCCCCCTGATAGCTAACAGCCGGATGGGAAATCTCGCCTGTGACCAGCTTTAACAGCGTACTCTTGCCGCTCCCGTTTTTCCCCCGTATCCATACAGCATCGTGTTCCCTTATTTCCAGGGACAGGTTTTGTATCAGCCCCTCTCCCTCTACATAGGAAAAGTCCAGGTTTTCTATTTTGATTAACCACCCTTCCTTTTCTTCCTGCCCAAAAGCCAGATCCCTGGTTTCCTCGTAGTTCCTCAGCAGTTTCTTTTTTTCCTCCATATTTTTTCTTATTCTCATCCCGCTTCTTTTCGCCTGCCCTAAATATGCCTGCACCCCATTGGTCCTGCTATTGGATGCAAAATGATACTTCTGCTTATTAGATACATCGGCCCAGTTTCTTTTCTGCACCATATTGCCCTCCATCCTGGTAATCTCATGCTGCAGATTCTCGCTTGTTCTCCTTTCATATTCTTCAACAAGCATTTTATTCTTTTCCCATGTGGTATAGTTTCCCTTTTCAATGGTGATATCCGTTTTGTTGATGGATAATATATGGTCTGCTACACTGTCCAAAAAAGCCCTGTCATGTGATACAAGAATAAACCCCTGTTTTCTTTTCAGGTAATTTCCCAGTTCCTCTTTTCCATGGGAATCCAGATGATTTGTAGGTTCGTCAAGTAAAATAAAAGTATTCTGCTTTAAAAACAAAGAAATAATCAAAGCCTTTGTTTTTTCACCCCCGGATAATGTTTCAAACTTTCTGTCAAGCACATGATCTTTCAGCCCAATTTTCCTTGCTTCCTTGCGGATCTTTCCCTCCATGCCAAAACCATCCAGCTCCATGTATTTTTCTAAGCAAGCGGCATCCTCTAAATGCTGCTCCAGCCCATACAGGCCGCCAATACATTCCTTGATCACATTCAGGGTCCCTGTATCCTCCCCTGAGTAATGATATGGGAAATAGTCAACATCCGTATCTGCCTTAATCCTTCCACCGGTTTGGGATAATTCCCCGCCCATAAGTTTCAGCAGGGTTGTCTTCCCACGCCCGTTGCGCCCAATCAGGCCAAGTTTCCATTTTGTGTCTATGGAAAATGAAACTTTGCTGAAAACCGGCGTATATATCTCCGGATAATGGAAATCAACCTTATCAAATATTATCTTGCCCATTGCCCCTCCTTTTTCCCACTATACCCGCATAAATAATCCTGTCTAAATATCTATTATGCGGGTAGCCACATTCTCCATAAATTTCTTATCATGCTCAACAAGCAGCATGGTTGGCTGGAATTTCAATATCAGCTCTTCAATCTGCAACCTGGAAAACACATCAATAAAATTAAGCGGCTCGTCCCATATATAAAGGTGCGCTTTTGTGCACAGGCTCCCGGCGAGCAATACCTTTTTCTTCTGCCCCCCGCTATAATCCTCAATTCTTTTTTCCAACTGTAACCTTGAAAAATCCAGTTTTCTCAGCAATGTGAAAAACAAAGTTTCATCAATTCCATGTTCCTGCGCATATTCCTTTAACGTGCCTTTTAGCATAGAAGTATCCTGGGAGCAGTAGGAAACTATAAGCTGGTTTGGTGTTTCAATCCTTCCCTGCACCAGAACCGGGAGGGAACTTTCAGCCAGGCATAATTTACTGTCTTTATTTTCTTTTTCATATACCTCTTTTAAAATCGTTTTCAAAATACTGGACTTACCGCATCCATTGCTTCCTTTTAGAAAAACCCTCTCCCCCTGCCTCACCTCAAGGTCCAATCCGCTTACGATTTCTCTTTGGCCATTCGCAGCTACCCCATTTCCACAGGGCTTCCCCACATAGGCGATGGTACAGTTTTCCATCACTGCCAGTTTTTCTTTGTAGTGTCTAAGAGGCATGATTTTTAGGTCCTCTACCGTCTCCAGATTTTTCAACAGATTGGATTTTTCTTCAATCTCCCTTTGCTGCCTTCTCTCCAGATTTTTGCGGCGCATCTGCATCCTCCGGGATTTTTCACCTATATACGCCCTTAAATCAGCAGACCTTTCATATTTTAACGACCTAAAGCCTATCTTAGCGGCCTCCACATCATCTGCCCACTGTTTTGTCCTCCTTGCGGATTCCGTAAGCCTTTTAATATCTTTTTTGAGCCTTTCATTTTCCGAAAGCTCATAGGTATCCTGCCTTTTTTTATTTTCCCACCAGGAACTGAAATTTCCCTGCTGCACCTCAATGTTTGTTTTATTAATAGCCAGGACATGGTCCACACAGCCATCCATAAAATTTCTGTCATGGGATACCAGGATAAAGCCTTTTTTGCTGTTCAGGTAATCCTTTAACACTTCCCTGCTTTCCAGGTCCAGGTGGTTTGTGGGTTCGTCAATCAATAGAAAATGATTATCCTTTGAAAATAATAACGCCAGCATTACCCTGGTCTGCTCGCCGTTGCTCAGCTCCGAGAACGGCCTGTATAAAATTTCCGGGTCCATTTTTAACAGTCCCAGCTCCCGGCATACCTTCCAAAACTCATAATCCGGATAGATTTTTTCGATAGCGTCAACCACCACCAGGCTTCTGTCCCCAACTTCAAAAGGAAAATAGTCAAACACAACGGAAGCGCTTATACTTCCCAGGTATTCATACTGCCCTGTAAGGAGCTTCAGAAAAGTAGTCTTTCCCCTCCCATTCCTGGCTATAAACCCTAATTTCCAATCCGTATCTATCTGGAAAGTTACATCTTCAAAAATATTGTCATAGCTGCCTTCATAATAAAAAGTTAAATTATTTACACTTATTTGTGACATAACAACACTCCTTCCCTGTACTTGCCCCGCCGTCCCCTGTTTCATGGCCGGGCGCAAAAAAGGTGCAGAAGAAAACCTCTGCACCTGAAATATCCTGCCACAAAGCAGCCCCCTACGGCTGCTAAACCTTCCATACGGCATCCTCCCTAATATGGATCCGCCTATGAAAGTATGAAGGCTATATATGGAATATTTTTATTAAAACAGATGTCTATCTTCTACACACAACTTATGAAATTAGTTATTCTGCAGAAAAATAAACATCCACACATCTCCTTTACATTTACTTTCTTTAACTTACCAGAAAATTTTGACTTTGTCAACCATTCATTTTCAAATCTTTATGCCATTTTCCTTATCCCTGCCCTCTTACCTGCCCTAAAAAAGAGAAAGGATGTCCCAGGCAATGGGTGTGTAAAACAGTTCTGCCACCTGCACCCGTTCTGTAGTCTGGCCCAGGATCCACATCAATTTTGCTATCACCGCTTCCGTTGTCATATCGTAGGCTTCCAGTATTGGCAAATTCTGCTTGATACTGTTACCTACATGGTAAACAGACAGGTCACTGCCCTCGTTTTCCACCTGCGTAGTCAGCACCACCGTCTTACCTGCATCCAGCCCCCGTTTTATGGCCTCATAAAAACTCCCGGTTTCATAAACCGGCAATCCGCCTACGCCAAAACTCTCAATAATCAGTGCGCTGCTGCGCCCCAAAAAATACTCTGCTGCCCCGCAGTCAATCCCTGGCGCTAATTTCAGCAAAGACACTTTGGGATCCAGCGCTTCATAAAACCGGGTTGGCAGGCAGTTCTTTGGCCTGATATATTGGATAACCCGCCCATCCTGCACCATCCCTATAATAGGATAATTAATACTGGAAAAGGCCTCAAAGCTTTTACTGCGTGTCTTTCTGGCCCTGGTGCCCATGATGACCTTACCGTTAAAGACCAGCAGCACACCAGACATATCAGATGCAGCCACTGTAAATGCGTCCCGAAGGTTCTGCTTACTGTCCGTGGTTTCATACCCGATCGGCTTCTGGGCTCCTGTAAGTACAATTGGCTTCTGGCTGTTTTGAACCAGATAGCTAAGGCCCGCGGCTGTATATGCCATCGTATCCGTGCCATGGCTTACTACAAACCCGTCATATTGCCCATAACATTCCTGTATCGCCTTCGCAATACGCAGCCAGTGTTCCGGACGGATATTGGTGCTGTCCAGGCTAAAAAGCTGTAGGCAGTCTACCGCACAGATTCCCGAGATGTCCGGAACGTATTTTAATAACTGGCTGCTTGTAAGCTCTGGCTTTAACCCATTATCCCCCATTTCAGAGGCAATCGTACCTCCTGTACCGATAAGAAGTATCCGTTTTCTTTCCATTTACCATTGATATCCTTTCTTTACCCTGGGTGTGTTTCACTGCCATTTGCCTCTGACGCCCGCCAAAGACTGCCTTGGAATTTTTCGGGTTTCCACGGCCTTCCTTTATTTCCTTCCCCTAATAATTCCCCGCCTCAATTCAGGGTCTTTTAATACATCATCAGAATATAAAAACAGCATATAGCCCTTGGAAATACTTGTCTCAAAACCCATACCACCCAGCATCTCTTTTATCTTTTCTCCATCTCCATGCCGGTGATATGCACATATGGCACACTTCATGTGCCCACTGTTTGACAGCAAACCTCTTCCGCCCTCTAATGCCCGGATTTCTTCTCCCTCAATGTCCATCTTAATAAAATCCACCGGTTCCTTTACCAGCGTATCAAGCCTGGCAGTGTTTTCCGAATCTGTGTTGCTCAAAAACTTTTCACAAAATACCACCTTGTCCTTATATGGCCCAAAGGTATAACGCAGTGCTTCCATCCATCCCTTATCACATTCTATCATATAGACCTTACTTACTTTGTCAATATGGTGAAGCGAAAAATTTCCCTCACATGCGCCAGCATCAATTAATATATCCCCCTGCCCAACTATAACATTCTTTTCCTCATATCTATGTGGTGAATTTATGTCCTGCTCCTCATACATATTTCTTACATACTTCTTCCCATCCCGCTCTTCAATACCATGGAAATCCCTTTTAAGATACATCCTTTTCCCTTCGAAAAAAATATAATGCAATTGTGCTTTTGCATCATAAAACACCTCATCCCACTGCTCCTGTTTCCCCTCCGGCCGAAAGTAGTAAACATTAATCCCTCTGTCTTCCTCTATGCGGTGCAAAATTTCCTGTAACTCTGCATCGTTTGTCCCCAAATATTTTTCTTTCAATTTCTGTTTATAAGGAGAAAATATATCAGTTACCCTGCTGGGAGAGACATTGTATTCCTTTATTATTTGAAGGTAAATTTCATCATAGTATACCGAACTCCAAATGGTAATATAATCGTAATCCAGCACAGGGATATCATCTGGTGAAAAAATCGTTTTTCCCCGAAACATCTTTCCGTGTTTTCTGCTATCATGGTCAATAAATCCTATAATCTCTACCTTATCTAATCCCATCTTTTCCAAGAGCATCCCATATCTTTCAGCCACTCTTCCTGTTCCCCAGATTAAAAACCTACCCATTGTACCCTCCCCTTTCCCGGAATTCACTCCTATAGCCCCCATATCCATAAACGCTATTTCCCCGCATAAATTTATTTTCCTGCTGTGAAATGCCGTCCATTATATGGAATCGCGCTGATGTTACTGTCATTCAGTATTTTTCTGGTATTTCTGGCCTGCTTTTTAAAGATCACCCACATGACGTCCATCCCTGTATCCAGAACCTGGTCCAGGGATAATATCCCCTCTTTTTCTTCCACATACCCTTCCTCAAAATAATAATAGTCAAACCGGATCCCTAATACCCTCCATAGGTTAGTTTCAGCTTCCCCACACCCTGCATCCCCTACCCAAAGCCCCAGCTTCCTGCCATCCCGGACAGCATCCCTTATGATTGCACGGAAATCCCCCCACAGGTAAAATCCCTGTTGCCTTTCCCCGTCATAAACCCTGCTGGAGTTATGGACAACCGGGTCAAACTTACTATCCTGCATCTGAAAATGCTTCACGTACACATATGCAAATTCCCTTTCCAATAACTCCAGGTTTTGGACACAGGAATCTGTTACCCTTCCTCCATCAATGCCAATGGAGATTAAAGCCTCATCAACATATGCAAAATGGTTTTTATATTCCAATAACTTAAAATACCACTCTTCATCTACAATCCACTGAAGGTTTTCATCCATATAGATTCCATTATTACGTACCAGAAGCAGGCTTGGCGGCCCAATAATATTTTCCTCTATTACACAATAAAAATCCTGCCTCAGCCTTTCCAACTGCCCCATATCCAAATGGTGTTCAGCTACTTTCTTCCCCTCCCTAATGTATGTACATCCCGAACTGACAAAAACCGCTTCCCTATTACGTTCTAATTCCTCTACCATACGTTCCAGGCTATAATCATAAATAAAACTGTCATCTTGATGCATTACCTTAATATACCGTGGATTGTAGTGCCGTCCCAGTTCCATCGCATAATTACAATTAGCTGTAGGGCCTTTTCTCTTCTTATTTCTCACGTAAACATAACATTCCCCTAAAGAATCAATATATTCCTTTATCCGGCCATCCGCGCCATCGTCTGTCACCACCACGATAAAATCATGGAACGTTTGTATTTTTATTGATTCTATCAGCCGTACCAAAAGCCCGCTCTTTTCATAATATGGAATGCAAATTGCTACCATCACATCTTTTCCCACAGTTCCTTCCCACCCCTTCCTGGTTTCCCATTTCTTTAGATACAACCAGACATATATTCCCCGATCCTTGCTATAAATGCAAGTACATCCCGCTTCATTGCTTGCGGAAAAGCAGAAAGCACCGGTGCTGTCTCAAAGTTGAGCGTCCCCTGAAAACCAATCCCTTTCAATCCCCTGATAAATCCCTCCCAGTCAGTAGTGCACAGATTTCCACGGGTTTTGGTAAAGGTATAGGGAATCTGGTGCAAATCCGATATGCCGTCATTATCGTGAATATGAAGTACCTTCAAATGGCTTCCCATGGTTGTGATAAAGCTTTCCATATCAATACCCACGAGATTTGCGTGCCCGGTATCAAAACAAAACCCCAGAATCTCTGCATGATATTTATCATTGATGTGCTCAATCCGTTCTACTGCCTTTGCTGCATCACAGCATGGCCCTTCCACTATATGCCCACCCACTGCTTCATATAAATTTTCAATGCAGATGGTAATTCCCATTTCTTTCGCATAGGGAGCAAGAAAATCAATAAATTTGGCCGTTTGCTGCCATTCTCTTTCCTCAGAGCCCAAAAAATAAGCAAGTTTAAACCCATGTACCACGATATAGGGACATCCAAAAAAAGCACATACGGCCATACTTTTGGGCGCAACCTCTTTCCACAAATAATCATTGAGCTTTGGGCCAGCCTTGGGAACATAGATTGGATAAGGCATATGCATCTGGTTTATGGTGATCCCTGCCATCTGGGCCCCTTTTTTATGGGGCGTAAAATATGCCTCCAGTTCCGGCACAGACTGGCCAAAGAAGGAATGAAGGCCCGTCCGGTAAAGCGAAGTATTTTCTAAATAGCTGTTCAGGCTAAAATCCCCATGGGAAAATCCCGCACATTTCAGTATGCCAAACCCCTCCTCTGGATTTGTATCCATTACCACATTTTTTGTCTGGACTCCAATATGCAACATCCTGCTTCCTCCCGTCACCTGTTCCCTCCTGTTATCTTATTCCTCATCCATCTCTTCCCGCTTCAGCCTGTCAAAATAAAAGGAGGGCATATATTCATCATTAAAATAGCCGATATTGGTAATGCCCATGGAACGCAGCTGTGCCTCAATCTCCCGGTAAAAAATATTACAGATAATCACGCCGCTGTTTTCCGGCAAGTTTCTCAATTCTTCAGGATCTTTCACTGCAAGCCCCTCAAACTCCGTCCCCCACAGCTTCGGATTATTGTCGCAGGTAAAGAGCGGCGGATACTTTTCCCCATAGCATTTTAAATAATTCCTGCACATATTGCCTGCACCAAACAATGCGATATGCCCAAAACGCTTTAAATCCCGTTCCATATGAACCTGCATTTCAAAATAATCCAGGACTGCTTTGTATAATGGGTAAAGATAAGGCTGTAAAAGCGGCGAAAAGGCTACTGTTGTATCTACTGTTTCCAAAATCAGGTAGCCATCATAAGACAATTCCCGAAGCCCCCTGATTACGCTAAGCCAATCCATAGTGGAACTGCGTCTGTAAGCATTGGTGAAGGGAAGCAATTTCGCCTGTCTGTGCCCGTCGTTCTCCGCCAGGATGACTGCCTGGACCCGCCCTCCCAACGCTGATACCATATTCTGCATATTCTGCCCACACAGGTTACATTCTCCTACATCCAGGCAAAAGCCAAACCGCTCTGTCCCCACTGCCCTGTTCAGCTCATCTATCCAGGACGCAGCCTGGGCACCGTCCGAGCACACCCCGCGTACCAAATGGCCGTTCCAGTCCTTACACTGGTTAATTAATAGCAGCTTCGTATCCGCTTTCCTGCATGTGCCCGCTAAGGCCAGGTAAAATTCCCTGTTGGCTTCCCACTCCTGCCCCCGTGCCAGCCCTGCAAATAACGGCTGGATAATAACATACTTACAGCCCAATTCTTCACAAGCGCCAATGCAGTCCCTGCCGACCCTGAGCGTCAGCCTGTTTAATTCCTCATATTGGCTCAAATCCTCCAAATGTATCTGCACATTGGTAAACGGCAGCCGGGCAATGGAGGGAAGAAAATCCTGTTCCCTGAACGCCTCTGTTACCTTGCGGTAATACCTTTCTATCTTCTCCGGCTTCCACTTTGGCTTTTCATCTCCTGTAAGTCCCGCCTCTTTCACCCATTCCCTCTGATAAAGCAGCCCCTCCGCCGAGCAAAACAGGGAATAATCAAACATTACGCTGTCTATGCCCACTGCTTTCAGCTCTTTGATGCTCTGCGCCGGCTTATCAAAGCAAAAAATACTGCTTGCCATCGCACAAATTTTTTTCATACCCTCCCCCTTTACGCAAATTATGTAATCCGGAATTTTTCCGGATGTTCCTGGTAATATTCCATCATTCTCCCCTTCTGATGCCCAAATGCCAGATGTCCTGCCAATACTCCCTGTACCTCATAGATAGCCAAACTGTTTTCTATATTATCCTGGTAAATATAAGCTTCATCCGTCCCCATGCCAGACTCCCCAGGCTTTTCCGGCCACTTTCCCATCATCAGCCACCGGCTCCGGGAAAACAGGATACATCCGATATTAAAATAACTTCCCAGAATCTGATACCCGTGATTTTCCTGAAATTTTTCAGCCATCCCGTCAAAGGTTTCCATCGTGTCCCACAAAAATTCTGCCGTCTCTGCCACATTAAATACCGCGCTGAAGTCACATCTGTATGCCCTGCCAAAGCGCTGCTCATATGCCCCCTTATTCCCAGATATCCTCAGATAGGACACATAGCCAGTGCAGTTTAACGGAATTACAGGAACCACAAATCCAATCTTATAATCCCCCTCCCGCTCAATCCTATGGTATTCCTCTATCATCCTCCCAAAAAATCCCCGCCCGATAAACATATCCTCATCTATCTTAAAAATATACTCTGCATGCGGATGCAGAGTAATCGCCATATTCTGGATAAAGCATACCTGATTCGTCTCTGTATAAAGATAAGACCAGCCGTTCCTTCTGGCCATTTCATCTAAATAAGCCACATACTTTCCAGAAGACACCAGGCAATAGTCCACGCTGCTACTCTGAAATGCTTCCACTCTTGCAAGTGTGCTGTCCCACAGCGCAGGGTCATATCCGGCTAAAATATAGCACAGATATTTCTTCCCCTTGCTGCGGTTCTCAAAATGGTAAGGCAGGCCACAACTGGCAAGTACCTTTCCCTCCGAAAGATTTACCAGGTTATAAATTTCCCCGATTCCATATGCCTCCAGTTGCTTACGGATATTCACATGGTTTTTCCCCACCGCAAACATTGCTGCCACAGAACCTTCCTGCAGTTCTTTGAGTTTGCCCGGTTCATAAACAGGAAGCCCCTGGCATTGCTGGCAGAATGTGTATTTAAAATTATCCACGATAAAAAGCAGCTTCTCCCCATAACCATTGGTGCGCAGCCAGGAGATGATTTCCGGTGTCATGCCATTGACACCCCAAAGTACAATTGGCTTATCCAGCCTGCCCTCCTCCGCCAGTTTCCTCAGGCTGTCCTCAATCATTTTTTCTTTCCTCCCGCCCATCCACAACATCCTTAAGCAGGGTCGTACTGATTCCCTCCGTATAAGGAAAGAAAACCAGATCTGCCCCGTGCCTTTGCAGGAAATCCCGCTTCGCCTTCCACTTGGGGTCATCTTGGTAATCGCTGCCCGAAAACTGCACGTCAAATTTGTACTGACGGTATGCTTCGTCTGTATCTCCCTTATTAAGAGGTATCTCTACCACCTGGTCCACATACCGGCAGGCACCCACAATCTCCATGCGTTCCACAAAAGGGATTGCCGGGTTCGATTTCTTATGCCTGATTACCCCCTCATCCGTGACGATTCCCACAATCAGATAATTACACTGCTCCTTTGCCCGTCTGAGCAGGTTCAGATGCCCTATGTGGAAAAGGTCGAATACACCTGCTATATAGCCCACGTTATATTTTTTTTGCTGTACTTCTGCCTCCGGCTTATGGCATCCCCCATATGCCAAATAAGGATTATATACGCTGAAATTGGGAATCCCCGCCCTGTGAAGCTGCCGCACCACCGGCATATAGTTACGGATACAGATCAATACCTTATACTCGACAGGATTCATCTCCTTAAGGACTGAGGGTGAAAGCACTGGCAGGCCATCCACCTCCATCCCCTGGCGGTTTTCGTCATTGTCCAAAAATCCCACTACCGGATAGATTTCCCCATACTTTTCCCGGAAGCGTTCCGCATAGTTGCCCGAGCCAAAAAGGTACAGCTTCCGCCCCTTAATATGGTGGAAAATATCCTTAAAAATCATAGCATACTCTTCCCCGGAATAATTAAGGCGCCTGCGGTTCTCCTGAACAAGCCCGTACTCCCGCCTTCCTTCCTTAAAATAGTCAGACAGGCCATCATCATCCCGCAGAATATTCAGGAATTCACTGATAAATTTATAGAACAAACTACGGTATTCATTAAGCCCATACCGTCCATAAAGTTCTATCCTGGGAATCAGCCCATCTAACTGGTCATTAAATTTGTAGATAAATTCTATCGTCCGGAGCATAATTGCCTTTGCGGGTACATTCTCCAAGTAGAGCTCCTGGTCATAAAATACAAAATCATCCTCCTGGTAAAAGCAGTTCAGGGAAACCAAATCCAGATATCCTCTTTTTAAGATTGCCCCCAGGCTCTCCCGTTCCTTTTCCGTACCGGAGGCAACTATTTTCCACTTATCCTTATTGGGGTCATCCTTTTTCCGCTTCTCCCAACCCGGCTCAAACTGTTCCCAATTAATCTCCTCAAACCGCGCATGCTCCGATGAATGCAGGATGATATCCCAAAAAGCATCAAGTTTTCTGAGAAAACCTTCCTGATCCTGCACAAACAGTGTCCGGAAATAATCATTTGCCGGAATGCCAGGCACATAGGGCATGGCCAAGTCCCCTCCCACAAGCTCCGCTTCAATCATATGCACGCCATGTGCTTGCAGATACTGATTGTTGCCAATCAGCCGTTGAAGCTTCTCCTTCCCTTCCGGATACAGGATACGCTTCTTCACAATGCCATCGCTCCCCAGAATAGTTGCCATGGCATTTTCAGGCCCCCTTTCCCCAGAGAGTGTGATCTGATTGATTGGGGAAAAGGCTCCGTTTAAGGGACATTCCACGAAAAAACCGTTTGCCATCCCATGCAGCAGGTGATTCTCCATCAGGGACGGATATAGCTCTTCCTCCATCAAAAATATTGTGTCCGGACTATTGTACTCAGGGAAAATCCGGATATCCAGTGCCTCATTGGGCTCATAATCCTCCCCAAGAAGCAGCTGCGGGTTCGACAGCCTTGGAAACACAGAAAAAAACCGGCGGCTTTTAAATCCTGCCGTTTCCAGAAAACGGGCTATCTCCGCTTTCGCGTAAGCCCTCCCCTTAGCGGCTTCCCGTTCCCAGGGAAGCAGATGCCTGTAGTTTTCAATGCCGTCATAGTTTTTATTAGTAAAGAAATCCTGATCCCCGCAGAAATACCGGATGCCCAGCCGGTTATCCGCCGCTAACAGAAACCTGCCGTCTGATTTGAGCAGGCTTTTGATATGGGTTAGTAAAGCTGCCGCATCCTTCGCGTATTCCAGAATATCAACCGCCACCATAATATCATAGCCATCTCCCTGATACCCGGCATTGGTTTCCAGTGCATCAAGCGCCAGGCGCTCCACCTGCAGCCCCATTTCCTCTAATGCTTCCGCAATCCGGGCACTGTTTCCCTCTTCATATACCACACAGGCAACCCTGCTTTCCTTTTTTATCTCATACCATTTTATGATTGCCTTGGGCAATTCCCTCTGCCTCTGCTCAGCCGTCATCCTCTTTCCCTGCCTTTCCGCCAAGTATATCCTCCGCCCCATAGCCACGCATAAACAAATTTGTACTGCCAAAGGCATTGAGCGGAAGCCTGTATACAGATATTTGTTCCTTTTTCACGCCCAGGTCCGACAATTGCTGCAGGATTTCCTTTACCTCCCCCCTCTTGGCCACCAGATAATGGGCGTTGGGATAGCGGCTGGCGGCATCTTCCGGCGACAGGACTAAATGCCCATAATAACTGGTGCCCCACTTGTCCGGATCGTTATCACACAGGGCAACGATATTCTCCAGGCAGTTCATCCTGCAAAGGCACAGCGCATACTTTGCCACTTTCCCGGTACAAAACACGATTAACTGTCCCTTGCTGGCCATTTTCTGCACAAAATTGCCATAAACATCGTAATTTGCCTTTGCTTTGATACCTATATAAGCTTCATAGGCTTTGGGCTGTTCCGTAAACAGGCGCATCTCGACCCAGTGCGACGGGAGCATTTCCTCCTGTCTTAAAAGCCCTTGCGCCTTATCCGCAATAATAATCCTGCGGAATTCATCCAAATCCGAAAAAATCTCTTTATTCGGCAGGCTGTGCTCCCGGAACGTGGTATAAGGGGAGAGCGCCATCATCACTGTCTCCCTGGCCATAAAGGCACGCCTGTCCCTGTCTGTCACACCATCACGCAGCATCCGTTCCCGAATATACCGGCATTCCGCCAGATTGAAGCGGACAAAATGCGGATTATATGTTGAGGCAGCGGCATTATCCCGCCTGTAGTGATAAAACAGGCGGTTAATAAACATACCTCTGCGAAGATGCATGTCCACCAGATACCGGAAACCACAGTCCTGGAAGGCGGCACCCGGGCTCTCATTCAGGCGGATATCAAATTCCTGTAAAAACGAACGTTTATAAATACCGTTCCATATATATACATCCGGAGAGAGATTTTTCTCTATAAAATATTGTGATGACAAAATTTGCCCCGAATCGCCCAGGTAATTCTCTAAAAGATATTTCTCCCCCTTATAAGGAGTAACCATAGTATAAAAACCCGCTTTCACATAATCCAGATTTTGCCCCACAGCTTTGTGATAAAGGACTTCATACATATCCGGCTCCACAGAATCGTCTGTCTCCACGATCCCTATGTATTCCCCTTGTGCCAGTTCCATCCCTAAGTTCATCTGATAACCATAGCTTCGCTTCTCAGAACTAATAAAGCGCACCCGGCTGTCTTTTGCAGTATATTCCTGTATGATTTCGCAGGTACCATCTGTAGAACCTGCATCAATGCATAGAATTTCGATATCCAATAGGGTTTGGTTTATTACGCTCTCCATACACTCACGGATATAGGCCGCCACATTGAGGGACGGAAGGATAATTGATACTTTGGGCATGATGCACCTCACTTAAAAATTTTCTATTGCTATTTATAAAATCCCTTCAGGTATTTCATCTATTATTCTGTCAATTTCAATTCCCAAATTTAATAACTGCTCCTTTACCTGCTCCTTGCCTTCTTTCATAGATAATATCACTACCTCATTTTTATTATATAATTCATCTTTTAATTCTTTGGGTGAAATAATCCGAATTCCCAATTTCCTTTCACCATGAAGTGCTGCATTATTATCACAAAATGACGCAATAGGAATATTATTACTATTGCAGAAATGCATAAGCCTTTCTCCCCTATTACCACACCCAAATATGGCCACTGGGCGCCTTTTCGTAAGATGAAGCAATAACTTCATGATTTCTTCTTTTTCTATTTTTTTACGGACAGCCTGCACTGCATGGGTTCTGGGAGATGCAAGCAAAATCATGAACCGTTCCCACACCTCTTTTTTATACATTGTTTCTTCTATAAGTCTTTTGTTAATGGCTGCCACCATCTGTTTTCTGAACCATTTATAAGGTTCTGCAAGCCTTATATCTTGCCAATTCCCCTCCAAACACTCTAATACCTGTTCATATTTAGTGATAAAGGAAATACTCATGGTAAAATAATAGTATTTCTTATGAATCCCCTTTAGATTAGAATAAAATGCTTCCCGTCCATTCAGCCAATCAAATTCCCCTGCATAATACCTAAGCCCTTCCAGGCTTACAGAAGAAGCAGCCTCTCTCCCCTGCCTGTATCTATAAAAACTTTCATTAATATATTTTGCCTTCTCTGCAAAAGTCTTAACCTGCTGTAAAAAACCCATGTCCTGAAAGGCTGCCCCTGCCGATTCATGCATCCTTATGTGATTACCGTTTAAAAATTTTCTATCATAAATTCCTCTCCATAGCACATAATCGGAGGCCCGCAACGTAGCAATTTGTTCAGAGTATAATATTTTTCCATACCAATCCTGTTTATTTGGCGGAAAAAGAGCCCTCCTAGAGTAATAATTGCAGCCATTTTGTAATTCATAAAACACATCAAAGTCTGCGGCTACATAATCCAATTTATCCGCCACCGCATACTCATACAGACATTGATACATATCCGGTACAATCCAGTCATCGGTCTCTAATACCGCAATATATTCCCCGCCTGCAAATTCCAACCCCATGTTAACCTGCTTACCATAACTTTTTATTTCACTGTGCAAGATAACAATTCTTTCATCTCTTTTTGCGTACTCCCGCAATATTTCTTCCGTCCCATCTGTAGAACATGCATCAACGCAGATAATTTCCAATTCATATAGTGTTTGGTTAATAACACTATTCAGGCACTCTCTAATATAATTTGCCACATTTAGTGAAGGTAAAATAACAGATACTTTAGCATTCATTGCAACAGTAGGCATCCTCCATTTTATCTAAAACCATCTCCGGTTCCATATATAATTCAATCTGATTATACATATGTGCTTTCTCCTATCGTTTAATGATTCCACATCTCACCTAACAGCCTGTCCCAAAAGGCTTTTTCATCCATCTCTTTTTGCCGTTTATAAACAGTCTCATGGGCATGTTTCCCCATTTGCTCCATCTTGCCGCGATTATGATATAGAAAGCATATTGTGTCTGTAAAAGCATCCAGATCACCAACTGGCACCACAAAACCGTTATATCTATCCGCCACATCATCCCGTGCCCCCGATACGTCTGTGACAACCGGCACTGCCCCGGCTGCCATTGCTTCTGACTGTGAAATACTATGGCCTTCCCACTCTGAACAGCTAACCATAATATCCTGCTTCTTCCAAAAATCAGGTATCTTACCCCGGGCTATACATCCTATCATATTTACATAACTACAGAGACCCTCCTCCTGTACACGTCTATCCATTATTTCCGCATAGTTTCCTGTCCCTGCAATATTCAGGCAGAACCGGATATTCTTTTCCTTTAACTTTAATGCTATCTCCAGCAATAAATCCACCCTTTTCTGCGTCACTGTCACTCTTCCCGCATATCCAATTTGTATTGGGAACCCTTCTTTACTCCATGATCTGCACAGGGTTTTATCACAGGATACATACCATCCGATAGACATCATTTTGTCCCTGTCCACACCATATGCAGCCAACTTCTCTTCTATGTCCATGCTAATAGCAAGACATCTGTCAATATATTTACACCACAAAGCATATGCCTCATAATAAGCCTTATCATCGTTATGCTGTACAGCGATAATCCGCACCTGTCCTGGATATCTCATCTTTGCTATACAGGCTGACCAAAATATATATTGTGGAAAATTGCAGATAATTGTGCAAGGAAGATTTTCTGCAATCACACGTACACTTGACTCAATTATTTCCTTTTCTCCCATATACTCCAGGTACCGAAATAAATGGGACGGATAAGTTTTATCCACAAAGGCTTCCACTGTATTGTCTGTGGTAAGGTATGCTCCTTCAACCCCCTGTTGTTTTAACTGCCCTGCCAGTCCATATACCCAAGCCTCCACACCCCCAAGAACCATGCCGTTCTGCAAATCAAATAGTACTCTGGGCTTTGGCCTTACCGCACTTTCTGGTATAATAAAGCCTCCTGGCATAGAACTTTTTGCAACAAAATAGAAGAGATAATTTTTTAATCTATGATATCCAAAAAGAATTCTATCTTCTTCAATCCCCATCTCCAATAACTGCCAGAAGATAACTTCCCCAGCATTACATGTAACAGCTACATAATCAAATACCCCAGCATTTAATCTATCAGGAGCATAAACCGGAACCCCCTCATAACTGCTCCCCCACAGCAATTGGTTGTTATCTATAAATCCCTCTGGTGCCATATTAAATTCTTTTAAAAACTTAACCCAATATTTTCCCTTTTTCCCTGCACCAAAAAAATAAATTTTCCACATTGCTTTAAATTTCCCCTTACCCTTAATTCTTATATATTCCAGACAGCATAGCCTTTGTTGACCATATCATCAATGCTTCTGATCGTATCCATATCACTGCATTCACCCGTAAGTTCTACAAAATCCATTGTATTAATTACAGCGTTGGGCAGGCTGCCGGAAAAACTTTCTTCTCCCACCGGAAAACTACTATAATATCCCACAAAGAATTCTCTTATCCCTTCCTGGATGTCTAACATGTGTTTTATATCCCTGTCTGTTCTGTATTCTTCCGCATAAATAAAATTTCCATCTTCATCCATACCTATGATATTTGTTTCGGGGGAAGAAAAACAGTACTCCATTAATGTCCTTTTCACATTAATATCATCCAATTTCATATAGTCCCCTTTATCTACGTAAAATGACCTTACACTCTTTAGCCTGCGTGCATTGTGTATTTTTCCCAGATAAAACCCATGAAGCCCAAACGGAACAAACCGTTCCATAAGATATTGGACTGTCCCACGGCAATATGAGTCGAAGAACCCATACTCTCTGTCTTCCTGTAATCCAATACTATCCATGTAGGAAAAATACTTTTCACGGATAACAGCTGCTTTTTGGAATATCTTCTCTTTATGTTTTTTCACATATTCCCATCTGCCCTCATCAGAATATGGCAAAATATCGTCCTTTTCCAGAAGAAATCTCTTTTCCAGCAGCTCTTCCGGCGCATAAACATCATCATAATTCAAGAAAAATTCAATACTCTCCTCATCTGACATTGAGGCCAGATAACACAATTTTCTGGAAGTCTTAAAATAAATAGCCTCCGGTATGGCACCATCTACATTTTTCCGGTACCACTGATATAAATCATAAAACAAATATCCATCCCTGGTTGAAAAAAGCATCTTATCGACCTGGCTTTCCTTTAGCTGTCTGGCCAGCCAGTCAATATACGCCACCACATAAACGCCCAGGAAACGATATCCCCATTCCTTATATGTCCCAACCTGCATTATCCCATGCCCTGCATGAAACCCAAAGGGATTATTAAAGATTTCAGCCAAGAGCAGCCCCAATGCATTCTGCTCTTTCATAGAACAGGCATATCCTTTCAATGTATTTAGATTAGAAGCCTTTAACATCGTCATTGCAGAACGTACCAGAAAAACATCAATACCTTCCTTAGAAGCTGCACCATCTGATATCTCATTGTCTCCAATGTGCAGGCACCTACCTTTTTGTATCAATCCCTTATATATATGAAAAAGTCCCGATGTCTTTCCACAATGATAATCACAGGAAACCAAGAGCTTTTCATAACCCTCAATTCCCAGGCCAGATAAAATCTTACTTATCATTGATTCCGTCAGATGCATATCGGAAATCAAAAATACTCTTTTGCCACATGAAAGTGCATACCGGAAAATATCAACCATCTCGTTCCTGCAAACCGCCATCTGCATTTCTGTTTCCACTTCAAGCGCTACCAGCCGATCCCGTTCCTCATCTGTAAGCATCAATATCTCCTGCAGGGTGTGATAAATACCAAAAATATTTTTTTCGTACTTATTATACTTATCTGCATACCTTCTTTTTTCTGCATATATAGCTGGCGATATACCGCTTATCTTTGCCTTTTGTCCCACCAGGTAAAATAAATCCGTCGGCTGCATCACCTTCCTCATGATTAGCGTATCAAAAACATCAAAACTGATAGCTTCATGGTTATCAATTTGCGTCTTTAATATATCAGAATTTAAAGCTATGTACTGCCTATCCATCCAGTTATACTTTAAAACGCCTGCCCCACACCATTGTAATAAATTTCTCCCATTTAATCCCCTTAACAATATCCCATTCTTTTCGCAGAAATCCACAATTTTCCCTGCAACAATCCGGTAATTTCCTACTTTCGCTGCCACAACAATCTGTGTTATCCCTGCTTCCACTGCTTGTTCTTCATTCATAATCACCTTTTTATAAAAAAGAGTTCCCGGCCTTTTTTTATCCATCACTCCTGCAATCTGATTATAAAATCCACAATTTAGCAAAATCCTTGCGGCTATGCCTGTTCCATAAATTGCCGTTTTTCTTTCAGATACCATTTGCGAAAATAAATCCAAAATTTCTTTCTCTTCCTTCGTATAATATTCCGGAAAAAGCCAGTCATAAAGGCGATGCCTTTCCACCAAATATAGTTCCTGAGTGTCTAATTCATCATGGATAAGATGTCTAATAAATTCATCGGACATCCGTGGTAAGGCACATTTTTCCCAAAAATCTGTTTGTCCTATAATATTTGTTTCCATATATCTTCCCTTTTTTGGTTACGCCCTCATTCATCATATTATCCAGCATCCATAAGATCCTGTAATCCGCCCAGCATCCAATAGTTCAAAAAACGTATTTGGCTCTCCCTTACCCCAACCGCTACCAGTTGCAAGCTAATACGATATTGCTCTTCTAAATCAGCCACAGCTATAATACACACCACATTTTCATAATCTGCATCCTTATACTGTACTACTTTTATATCTTTAAAATTAGAAGCATTTTTGTTTGTATCTTCCACCAAAAATGCCCTGATTTTATTAGTTCTTTTATATTTATCTAAAGCATTGTAAACGCGTCTTGCCACAGTACCTGCACCGTATATGACAATGCCTGTATCCCGCCCTATGCTGCCAATACATTCCTCTACCAACCTGATGTTATCGTTTTTTCTTCCTTGTATAATCTCATTTTCATGAACAATACCCGTTGAGAATAATTTCCGGACTAATTCTTTTCTTGGACCAACAGAATAATCATATATCCCTAAAATATGATGAAAACTTCTGTCATTTCCGCCATTTCCATTATAATGCTGGTATAAACCATCCTGAGCAAATTCTTTATTAAACCTGTCCAAAATCCTTGTTTGCACTTGGACTACTGGTATTCCACTGATAAGTTCCATCACTTTAAGCCATATATCATCTGCATACATGCAATGCTTCTTTATGCTGTCCGTATTTAGTACCTCTTGGGTAAGTAAATTGGGCGGGTAAAGGATTCCGCCACATCCCACAGCAAATAAATCCATACGCGGTATCCCAATATAATGCAAACATTCCCCCCACCATCTTTCGTATGGTGAAATACTACCATCGTTTTCTATTGTGATCAAATGCGTCCTTCTCGCCAATATACACTGAGGATATTTATCTATACATTGAACAAATTCCTCTATCATATGTTTTTCATAATAAACGTCATCATCTATTGTAATAATGCTGTCTTTAGGATATTCCTTAAAAGCATATAGATATTTCTTATGCGATTTCATGTCATCCTGACACCAATGTATTTCTAATCCCAACGTAAAATATGCAGATAAATCAACAGGCAACTTTCTTTTCGGAAACTGCTTTTCAGACAAATATAAAACCACTTTATCTGGCAGATATGTCTGCACCATAATACTGTCAAGCACTTTGGAAATATCCCTTATTCTGGACGGATAAGATGTTAGGGAAACTATTATTCTGCTCATTTTAAACCTCACATTCATCCTTTAGATATGTTTGTCAAGCAGGCACAAATCAACTTATCTAAGGGAATCAGCTTACACTTTAATTCTTCGCTAATCATATTTTGTATTCTCACTAAATCATATCCTGGTATGACAATAACAAGAGAGATGTCTTGCGGAATATCTTCGTATTGTATTACCGGTATATCTTGATACATCGTAGTATTTGGGGTTGTCTCAACAATTGCCCTTAAATTAATTTCCTCATCAAGGTCGCGTATCAGGTAATCGCAAATCCTTCCCTTGCCCCATATACATATATCAGTGCTTCCCATTGCTTTTATTATATGTGCTATTTTTATATTTCTATATTGCAGTTCCAGCATATCTATTGCAACATTCTTATAATATTTATCCCTGACTGCCGGGTTTGTCCATAAGTGATGAATTGCAAAGGATTTTCTATAATCTTTAACAAATTCTATCTTATCTGGCAGAATCATTTCAGTTTGTTTTTCAATTGCCCGAAGCTTTAATTTATTTTCAGATACTCCGCAATGAACTCCACTCCCATCAAAACCTATATTATCTATCAAAGACTCATACGGCGATATACAATACCCTTTTTTCATTATTACTGTAAGCGCCCAAAATGCTGCCCATGTATCGGTTGTGCCATATATATCCCCTAAAATATGCGCTTCCAAATCCTGGCCCCACAAGTTAAACCGTTCATTTAGCGCTGCGTCTGTTTTAACTCTGCCCAGCATTTTGTAATCCCGGCTAAACTGTACCCATCTGTCTTTCCATGTCCCCCAGCCACAAGAATTAATGCGGCCTAAAAAATAAGCATCAGTACCGTTTGCCACAACATCTACAGGCTCTGACGTAGCGCTTATATGATATACTTCTTTATATGCCTCGTACTTTTCCAATGCCTTCGTCATATATTCCATAAATTGAGGATGCGGTACACAGTCATCCTCCAATACAACCACCGCATTATGATCCGCAAATACAACATTAATGCCACTAATTATAGATGTTGCTAACCCTTTATTATATGATGATTGTTTGTAAACTACCTCACACCATTTAATATTTTGAATAACCTGTTTTGTCTTCTCCCACTCTTGACGATGTTCTTCCCGTTTCAGCCCATCCTGAAAAACGTAAATCTTCGATACTCCTTCGTTTTTTCTTAAACCATCTAATACCCTCTGTAAATGCTTACTTCTGTTATATGCAAATATAGTGATACCTATATTCATCTAAACCTCCATACTGTTAATATAAAATCATGCATCTGCCAACTTTTGATACAGGCTTATCAACTCATTACCATTCCTTTGCCTGCAAACTTTCTCTGAAATTGAGCAAATTGCGTTTCTTGATATTTCAGCTGCCAACATATCATCCTCAAATAAAATTTTTATATAATACGCCAGCATTTCCGGTTCATTGCATTGATACAGAAAACCATCCTGCTTGTGGTTAATCAAACTGGGAATTCCTCCAACAAAAGAGCATATTGCCGGCGTTCCAATAAGCATTGCTTCACATACGGAATTAGATGAATTTTCAACTGTTGAGGGACAAATAAACACATGTGCAGCTAAATACTCCTGGCACATTTTTTCCTCAGTTAATTTTCCTAAAAATAATATATTTTTCTCTATCCCAAACTCGGACACTAATTTTTTTATGTATTGCCCGTATTCATTATCCGATTCCATAATATTGTCCCCAGCTATTCTTACGGCTACATTAGGATATTCCTTCAAAACATATGGTAAAGCTCTTAAGAAATAGTGCAATCCCTTGATTGGACAATAAACATGGCTTAAGAATATTGTATGCCTGTTGCATTTTTGCACTTCCCACTTTCCCCTTTGTTTATAGAAAATGTCCCTTAAAGTTTCACCGATATGCCAATAATTTACATCCGGATTAATTTGTGTAATACATGCCTTGTCCCACTCTGTCCGTCCTGAAATATTTATACACTTCCTAATTGCCTTAATTTCATATTCACTTCTGGTTTTATCTTTTAATGACAATTCCCTTATTTTTTCAAACGCTTCACCTTGGTCTCTTTCTATGCCATCACAATAATGCTCTACAACTGAAGAAATTAGTCCCTGTATACTTATAACTGTTTTATTTAATTTCCCCATTACTTCAGCAGCACAAAGCATATTATATGTATGTATATACTCTGTTCCCCAAATATGTATAACATCAGGAGAAAAGTCATTTATAATTTCAATAAACCGTTTATCCTGGTAATAATTAATTGTCCCCCCCGATACCATCTTAAAAGAATAATACAGTTCTCCATCTAATATACCATCTCTCATTCTTTCACTATTCCTAATTGGGCAACAAAGACCTATTTTTATATCTGAATTCTTATGGATATATTCAAACATTCCGCTAATCCATCCATTTATCACTGTCTTTTTGAACCCAAACTCATCACAAAGATGCGGCAGTACGATACCGCATAACCACAGTACTTTCATATCCATTAATCCCTTTATAATCTCAGGCAATATATCCCATTTTTCTAATAAAGCATTCACTTCCTATAACAACTCGTATATAATGTCTTCTATTGATATAAGTTCAGCAGAGGTAACCCTTTTTAATGTATTTTTTATTTCCATATACTCACAAATTGGCGTAATAACTATTGCGTCTACACTCTGTATTTTGCCAAGCAACGGATAACAGGGAATGTTATCCGTTATAATGCAATCTTTTCTTTTATCTAACACATATTTTATATTAATATCCGAACCAGAAAGCTGTGCTACTAAGTGTTTACCAATATTTCCATAACCATATACTGCAATCTCCTTTATATTTCTCGCTTCAAAAAACTGTCTAATGGAATCTCCTCTTTCAGCCAAAATTAACCATTTTTCAAATAGCTGTAAATATTTTTTATTTTTATCATCTACATTCTTATTTGTGGATTTTATTTTATAATACAAATACAGGCTTAGATTTCCCGCTAAAAAAGATAATATAATTTTTTCCTTGTCCCATTGCATATCAGCCCTCCTATTTAGACGGTTCCCAGCATTGTCTATTATTAGTAAAAACACCTTTATCAATTATTTTTAAAGAGGCAAAATCCTGCCCTTTACTCTTCTTAATGATTTGTACAAATATATCAACCTGAGATAAACAGCCTATAAACCCATCACATGCCGCAAGGGTATACGCATCCTTCAGCACTTCATATCCTAATAGGTAATTATTATTTTTACGTTCACTACGTTCATATGCCACAGATTTATTCCCACTGGCTCTCATCGTATTCTTATAAAAAACTAACGGGATATTTAATATTTGTTTCAATTTTTTCAGGCATCTAACATCATCTGTTGCTACAAAGACTTGTCCATACTGTTCTCTTTCAGCTTCTTCATTAATCACCTGAATATATTCATCAACTGTTACCGGAACAGGATGATTATTAAATTCCTTGTAAAAATCTGTGCCTCGGATATGCACTCCTAATGTCCTTTTTCCTCGTATTATTTTTTCTATATTTATCTCAATTTTTTTATATGTCATAACATTTAAATGCATGTATTTTCTATAAATGTCTGCCATTTTTTCAAAATACTTATCTTCTACAATATAAGAAAATGGCTTTAAGTTATATTTCATCTCAATCTTCTCTAAATGAATTAACCGACTTTTTACTAAATTTAATCCACTGAAAATACTGTCCGACATAGATAATAAAGGCTGTTCATAATAATACTCAAATGGATTTTTAGTTCCTAAAAAGAATCCATTTTCAGAATACAATGTTCTTTTGCTGTATATAATATAAGGCAAAAATCCTTGCTCATCTGCATAGCAGCAATAATCCAATGTCTCGCGGAGAATTGCAAAAAATCCAGCTACCTCATTGTCAATTTTAATATAATATACTTCTTTATCACCCAAATTTTTTATTTTATAATCCATAAATATTTTCTTCAATAATTTATAAAAAGTATTCATAACTGATAACCCATTTTTCTATTTAATATTTATTTTTATAAGTTTCTAAAATTTGAACTTATGGCTTTATAAAATAAAACATACCATACCTATAATTCCCATTATGTAAATCATTATCATACTTATGTATATCTATATCATATTCAATCTTTCCATTTGATGTACATGAAAATTCTTTTAATATTAAAGATCCAAAACACTCTACTATAGTACTAGGGTAAAACACTCTATGAGCATTAAATTCTAACCTTTCTTTTCCTATAGGAAGTGAAATATATAATTTTCCCTTAGTTTTCAGTTTTCTTTGTATATTGCCAAAGCACTTAAAGCAAGCCTCCGGATCTATTGGATCTCCATATCTACCTAACCCAAAATGTTCCAATGAACACAGAGCCGATAGACTTTCAATACTACCGTCAGGTATCTGTTTTAGACTTGTAGCATCATCAACTATAGTATGCAAACCCTCAACTTCTTCGGGAAATTTCCGCACATCTATCATAGCAATATCTATTCCGGAGGCAAGTAAATGTGCTATAAATCCATCCAATCTTGATCCGATGTCAAAGTGGCATTTTACACCTGATTTAATCACCAATCTGGAAGCCCATAAGTCCTGCCAGAAATAATTGTTTACTGTTCCTGCCAAAGAATATTTATCCTTGATAACTGTCCACAAATATTCTTTTTTTATTGCAAAATTAGGCCTTTGGTTCATTTCCGTATATTTCTTGATGTCATCTTCTATAAATGAATCTTCTATCAAACTAAATTCGCCACAATAGCCCATATAATTTTTCTCAAGCAATATCTCCTTTATCACATTATTATCTGTACAGCCAACCCTCTGCTTTATACCATACAAAAAAATAATTCTGGAACAATCAATACCAAGTCTTATTATTAAATTATATATCTCTGTTGCATACGAACTTGCCACAATGATATAATCATATTGAGATGGGATTTGCCTGCTGTCATATACCGGCTTATCCATGTATGAATCTATTGATTTATTTGTTTCTATAAACCCTATAATTTCTCCATTACAGCCATTTTCTATAAATCTACTTGCAATTTTTCCAGTCCCCCAGATTAAAACTTTTTTCATATAGCAGCTCCCTTTTCTATACCGGACTTATTCCATCCTATAATTTTATCCACTGAAATCACATTCATCGTTTTATTATTATCAAGGATCCTATTCCTTATTTCTTCAAATTCATCAATCGGTGTAACAATAATCAAATCTACTGCAGGCAAAATATCCCGCAAATTATAATGAATTTCTTTACTATAAATTATAGTTTCCCCTTCATCTATCACATAAGCAATCTTTATTCCAGCATTTTCTAACTCATTTTTCAAGCGCTTTCCTATCCTTCCCATCCCATAGATTGCTACAGTTTCTATGCTGTTTTCATTAAAATATTCTGCATAATTGTTATTATTTTCTTTCCAGCTTAACCAAGAATCTAAAAACTTATAATATGTAAAATATTTATTTAATTTCTTTTGCTTACCCTCCAAAATATATCCACATCGATATATCATAAAAATAACTCCACCAGTAAATCCTATTACTGCTGTAAATAATCTGCGTAATATATCTTTCATCATATCCCCCACTTACAACAATACCCATGAATCTGGAATAATCTTTTGTCTCCATCCTCTAGGCGCAATTACTGTTTTTTCTATGTTGGGATTCAACCATGCCCCCCAATAACTAAATGTACTGTTTGCTATAATATTATTTTTGCACATGCTCATTAAAATCATTTCTTCACAATCAGAAAAACCATACTCACTTATCAATATGTATTCCCAATCAAACGTCATCTGGCTCTTAACCCATTCTATATCATCTGAAAAAATAAACAGTACAGGCTTTTCTATTCTTTGTCCTATATACGCAATTGCTTTTTTATAATAATCGCCTTCGCTTATATTTCTCCCAACCCTTAGGAAATCTTTTCTTCTTATATGTACTGACACAGTATTCCTATTTTTCAAATTTCTCCCAATTACATTTGGTATGCAAAGCTTATTTTTTAATTGATATTCCTGCCGCAGTATATTCTCTATAGCTCCATAATAGTTTTTATCAAAAAAACTGCCTTCCAAATAATACTTCCGATATCTTTGATACTTCAACTTCATTCCTGCTTCATTACAATCCGCTTCTTTTATATAGACAATTGGAAGCAAACGAAGTTCGTCACAATAACGTAAAAATTTATTCTTACTTAGAATTACTTCATTCCTTTGGGGTATTTTTTCTGCATTTATGGATGGTAATGTTATTAAAAAATTATCCAGTTGATATTTTCTTTGATCACATAACTCAATCCATCCGCTTTCTCGTACCTGTCTGTTTTTAATATTATTTATATCGTTGATATCTAAATATACTTTTTGTGAAAACATAATTTGGAGTGCCTTCGCATACGCATACTGGAACATCTGGTTCCCCAATCCATCTGTGATTTTCATTATAATCATTTACATCACCTTTCCAAAAAGCTATTATAGATATCATAAAAGTAAAACTAATTAACTTTGCAAATAGCTAATAAACTGCAAACTTATCATCAACTTGTTTAAAATTTTCTAGATCAATAATTTCTTCATCAATTACTAATTTGTTCTCAAATCCTAATTCTTTTGCTTTTTTCACCATCTGGCCAGATATGTTTGGCATTCCAGCTATAATTACTAATGCACTCTTTCTTTTTTCTAAAAATTTATCTATACAACAAATTTCTTTTCCTCTCGCCGTACCTCCAGGCGCCCTGTCACTTACAGCAAACCCAAGAAATTTCTCCGGACATCTATAATCTATCATATCATAAACAGATTTCCCTACTTGCCCTGCTCCATATACTATGATTTCTTTATATTCATTCATTCGCCGAATATAACTATCAATTTTCTGTAAGTACTTTTCAATATATATCTTTATATCATTTATAGACATATCAATATAATATCCATCAGATTTCTTATATTTAGAATTTACTATTTTTTCATTTAACTTTTGAAGTATATTTTGTAAACTGATATTTCCACATATCAAATGTAAAAAGAAGTATATTTTCCATCGTTCCAGTTCTTGAATCCCTGTTTCAAGCAATTTTATGTAATTATGCTTTATAGAAAAAGTAATAATATCATATAAGCATCTCGCTATATCATTTATGATATTTATACTATTGTATTTTACCTTCTTATCAAATGCCCGAGCTACATATATATCTTTAGCAACTATGCCTATCTTATCCGCATGAGACAAAGCCATTAACATAAAAGGAGGATCCTGTCCTCTAATATAAGGAGGAAAAACAATATTATTTTGCCTCAACATTTCTCTATTAAATATGAAACATGTATATCCCCAGCAAAATTGATAATCTGAAAAATTGATTACAGCATCCTGTTCAAATACACAATTTTGAAAAAGTTCTCCTTTCCTATTAGTGATTTTTCCCTCCAAGTCTCTAAGCAAATTTCCCCCCACGGCCTTAACGCCATATAATACTGCATAATTATAGAGTACTTCCAAAACATCATTTGAAGCATAGTAATCATCTGAATCCATGAATGCTACAAATTCACCCCTTGCATGTTCCAACCCCTTATTCCTGGCATCCCCTGCGCCTTTTCGATTTTGATACAGGACGCTTATGTTTAAATACTTACTTCTATAGTTTTCCAAGATCATATGTGTATTATCCGTTGACCCATCATCTATACATATAATTTGTATACCACTTAAAGTTTGGCCCAACACACTTTCCAGACATTGCCCCAAATACTTCTCCATATTGTAAACTGGTATTATTACACTGATTTTTATATCCATTTTTCCTCTACCCTAAATTATGCAAACCAAGTAAGGTCATTCAATACCTCGTTATTGGAGTCATGCAATGAATAATTTTATCTGATTCAACATGATATTCGCATTCCAATACCTCAACCGCTTCCTTGGCCATACACTCATCTTCTATAGCCACAATATAATAGTCTGCATCTACCTTTTCCAATATATCCGGTGCTTGAACGTTTATAGCTTTATTATTTATACATGCTTGTCTCCTTACCTTATCTACCCAAACCAATTCTGAATAATATTGTATCGCTTCCAATTGTCTGTAATATTGCATACCTACTGTTCCCGCCCCATATAATACCAATTTAGCTCCCCTAAATACTTTATGGAACGGAAATAGCATAATTCCTTTTAACGCAACAATTTCATATATCTTCGGATGTATGAAATCCACTATACAATTATTATTAGTAGTATGATCATCTGTCCCATATTTACTGAAGATAACACAGTTTTGTCTATACATAGGTAAAACTTCATTATTATTCCAAATAAGCGGGCGTAGGCAATCAAGCATATGATATCCTCTTTTACGAAACTTCTCTTTCCAATACGATAATGGTTGTTCATTTACATGAAAATCACCTCCTTGCCCTACAACTGCTGCGCTGAAAAGAATCAGATTTGATGCTCTGGCTAAATTATCCACAAATGTGTCACTCATTTCCTCCGGCAAATGTTCCGCTACTTCCAATGAAACAGCTAAATCATACTTTTTATTCAATTCAATACATTCCCCTAAATCCGCAGCCAAAAATTCATTTTTATCAATAACGAGTGCTTCACTATCAACATAATACCCGTCTATTCCGAGAACCTCTGCCATGCCCAAATTTTTTCCTTCCCTGCACCAGCGTCCTACAGCACATCCAAAATCCACCATAGTTTCAACCTTAAAACTTTTCATTATAAGTGATAGGATTATTTTTTCAGAACAATCCATTTTTCTTGAGGATGTGTAAACGTTATATACCCCCCCAAAGCTTCGAATAGTTATTCAAATCAATTTCTCCCTTCATTTATATATAACATCCACTGTTACTTTTCCATGCTTGATACCACTGTTGAAATATAAAATACGACCACACAAACTTCCCATAATTTTTCCCCGAGTTCTCTCCGGCATTACCATGCCGAAGAAATAAGTTAACAAATTTTTGAGTTTCATGTATATTAAAAATCTGTTGCGTCGCAAGAAATGCTGCGTCTGTATAAGATAGCAGTTCCTCCTTTAATTCATTTCTTAACCATTGTTCTATGGGAACAGAAAAACCCTGTTTGGGGCGATACAGAAGCTTCTTGGGAATATATTTATGTGTAATATCCTTTATAATTTTTTTTGATTCACCATCTGCAATTTTGTATTCAAATGGTAGCCTCAAAGAAAACTCCACTACATTCTTCTCTAAAAAAGGACATCTTGCTTCCAAAGAATATTTCATGCTTGCCCTATCTACTTTACATAATATATCTCCTGGCAAATAACTATCCATATCAAAAAGCATTCTTCTATACGCCCAATTATTCTCGTTATATCGCCCTTCTACATATTCTAAATAAGTGTCATGTTCCTTAGAAAGCAATATTCTGTCCAATGCTTCCAGATATTGCCTTGAACCAGTCTGCGTTTTAATCCTTGAATCCAATGACTCTGAGGCAACTCTATAAACAAACGGAATTTTACAGAAATCAACTTTAGTTCTTATAAGAGGCAACCTTAACAAATAGTGCAACGCTACCCCTTCTATTCTTTTCCGTTGGGCGGATACCAGTTTTTCATAAATTGTATAACCTCCAAACAATTCATCGCCGCCATCACCTGTGAGCACAACTGTAACGTTTTCTTTCGCGAGTTTCGATACCAGCATTGTACATATCTGACTTGAATCTGCAAAAGGTTCATCATAATATTGTGGAATGCTTTTTACCAAATTCAGCATTTCTTTCTCAGAAATATAATGCTCTGTATGGTTTGTTCCTAGATATTGTGCTATTTGTTTTGCAAAAGGAGCTTCATTTAGTTTTTCATCATAAAATCCTATGGAATATGTTTTGATTGGGCTATCCGATACTGACTGTGCAATCGCACACACCAATGCCGAATCATAACCTCCGCTCAAAAACCCACCAACAGGCACATCAGCCACCATTCTGGCTTTTACTGCATCGCGCATAAGATTCCCAAGTTCCTCTTTAGCCTCTTCATAGGAACTGCTTATCCGTTTATGATTATGAATTTCTGCAATATCCCAATATGTCCATTTTTCCGTTCCTCCATACTGAAATTTTAAGATTTCCCCCGGGCTTAATTTATAAGTATCCTGAAAAATAGTGTCTGGTGCATTTATGTATTGCTGATACAAAAATTTTCCCACAACTTTTTCATTTATTTGTTTGTGGAAATGTGGATTTTTCATCAAAGGCTTTAATTCAGAAGAAAAATACAGGCTTCCTGCCGCCAAATAATAGTATAAAGGCTTCTTGCCCATCCGATCCCTAATCAAATAAAGGATATCTTCTTCTTTATCAAACAATGCAATGGCAAACATACCTTGCAAATAATCAACAAACCCTATACCCCATTTCAAATATGCTGCAATAATTACTTCTGTATCACAATTTGACTTAAATGAATAATCCTTCATTTTCATTTTTAAATCGTTAAAATTATAAATTTCTCCATTGAAAACCACTGTCACTCTGCCATTATTTGAACACATTGGCTGGTGTCCCAGCTCGGACAAATCCTGAATTGAAAGTCTCCTATGTGCCATGCCCACGCTGTATTCATTTCTTCTACAGCCCATAACGATTTCTCCATGATCATTTGGCCCCCTATGTACCATAGTATTATTCATTATTATTAAATTCTGTAGACTCTCTTTCTGTTTAGAATAAAATCCACATATTCCACACATGCTAATCCATCCTTCTAATCCTTATGAGCCCAGTTTTTAACATATTTCTCCGCCCTCATAAATCACACTTGGCTAATTATTTCTCTTTTCCTTTGTCTCGGCTAATATATTTTCTTTCCATCATATACTACTCTTGGCTGGTTATGCCCCCCTGCGTCTTTCCAAAATTTGCTTTCAAGCTGGATTTTACTTTCTATTGTTTTTACATCATCAATGAAATAACCATTTTTCCAAAGCACATAGGGAAATGAAATCATATCCCGTCTCGAGAAATGTTCTACCTGTTCCCACCAGTCTTCCATCAGCTTTCTGCAGATGGGATTATTGTGTTCCCTAAGTAAAATATTACAGAGTATACTTCCAAAATTCTCTGGCATTCCCTCTAACCAGTAATGCTCAATCTGCCTTTTAACTACCTCTTCAGCATCACGTTTATTTATAAGCACCCGCATTGCTTCCATATATAAACCATTCCAATTATTTTTGGAACCGGCTATGATACGGGTTTTAGGCAGTTCTTTAATAAATTCCACTATGGAACTATTCATTTGTATTTGACCATCAAAGTACACTGAATATTTATATTGCGGAAAAATCTTATGTGCATTTATCTTACAATATCTGTTCTTCCTTGTATTATCCATAACATTTCTTGGCAAATACCTATTTATATCCAAATATTGAAATACGGTTTCCCTTTTCGGTTTTTGATCCGAAATCAAATAATAATCACAGTCAGGCAAAACCGACAAAGGTTCCTGTAAGTCATCATAGCCTCCAACAATACATGTATAAAATACAACCTGCTTTCTTTTCATAAAGGGAAAGTACTCTTCTCTTTCTTCTAAGAACAAATCATCAAAGCGGACTATTCGGCAAATACCCATATTTTCTACTTGTTGTGAAACCTGCCCTATCTTAGTTGTGCCAACCAGGACAAAACAAATTACCTTATCTTTTTGTTCCTGTAACTGTTTCGGCGAAACGCATGGGATTCCATCTATAACTTCCCTCCCCCACAACTCACAATTATTGTCGCAGTAAAAATCCACCTTGATTCCTCTTTTATAAAGTAGGGGCAGGCCAATTTTTGTCCCTAAATATCCTGCTCCCCATACGCATACTGTGCATGTGCCGCTTTGAGCCAATTCTATATATTTTTTTATATTGCACATTTCCCATCCTCCATAAAGATCATCGTTTTCTAAGCCACAGGCTGCCACCTCCAAAAGAATTTTTGATTGCACAATTTACAGGTATTTGGCTACTATATTTTTCCCGCATATAATCATTCCAAAATATAATTTCATAAGTATGATTATTCATCAGCAATGCCCTCAGTAAATAGGCCTCATTATATGCCCTTCCCTCTAAAACCCATTTTTCTGAATATGTAAAAGGATAAAATATATCATGAATATGTATAAGCACGCCAGCCTTTAGCCTTGGCAATATTTGAAAATATTCATAAGGAATATCACCGCCCGTTCTGGTTACGTGTGTAGAATCAATGAATAAAATATCATTTTCCACCATACTTTCAAATTCTTTTAAGTCTACATTTTGAACAAAAGAATGCTTTATACTTATTTCATCCGTATTTTTTATATTAGCATACAGTCTATCTGGATATGGCTCAATACACATAATCTTCATATCAGAACAATCTTGCCAATATTCTCTTGTATCCAGCATTACACAAGTAGAGAAACCACTTCCTACTTCAATCACTTTATGCGGATGGTATTCCCGAATCATACTATGTAGTAAAACTGCATCCCCAATCCCAAAATAAGAATTATCTTCTTGATAGCGAAATCCATTATTCTTTATCTTACAAAAGTCTTGTGCATATTCCAGTAACTTAGGACAAAATTTTAACTGGTTTTCTGTATTTATATGGTGTTAGTCAAAAAATGGGTTGGTAAATATAGCATCATCTATACCGCCAGCAAATTGTGTGTAGCGATGTCCTTTACCGTGTGAATATTTATAGTGCATCTTGGCCTAAATAGCTTTTCTACAAGGAGTGCGATTTTTGACTCTATGGAGCGGTATGCTATTTGGAACAATGCATTGTACCTGTTAAGGTATTTTGTTGCTACCCCACGGTAGAAGATATAACGACCCTTTATGAAGGAATGCAGGTTGTTTACGGTGTTCAGATTATAAAAACCAGACTTCTGCCCATTTACATCTTCAACCTTACAGTCCGCCAGTGTTTCAAGAACCGAATAGCTGCGCAGACCATCGGTCAAGGCAAGCGTTCCGGACTGGATATGTTCCTCAAATATGGCCTGGAGTTCTTCAC